>LUJO01000015.1 GCA_001689405.1 Candidatus Homeothermus arabinoxylanisolvens
ACTCTCAATGTCGGTTATGACCTCACTTACACCTACGGCTCGGAAGCTGGAAAGAAATTCCAGCTCGAAAGTGTAAAGGATGTTAATTATCGCACTGAGGAGACTCCCGAAGGTCAACAAATCGAAAACGGTCATGTTTACTCCTATGACAAGAACGGAAACCTTGTCTATGTAAACACCAACCGGGTTATGACTGATGGACATAGGGACAACAGTGTCGGTGAGCGCAAGCTCATCTGGGATGAGGAGAATCGTCTGCTTGCAGTTGACGACAACGGTTTCGTGTCCAACTACTGGTATGATGCCGACGGAGAGCGTACTGTCAAGACTTCGGGCGAAAGCGATCAGGTCTATGTTAACGGAGTTTTCTCCGGTGGTTCTACCAACACTGCTAAATTCTCCCTCTATGTCAGCCCGTACCTCGTGGCAAATCAGGGCGGTCGCTACACCAAGCATATCTACGCCGGTTCGCAGAGAATAGTGTCTAAGGTCGGCGATTTCGCCTCCTACGGCTCTGACCCGCGCCGCATAGAGTATGCAGGTGCCAACACCGACGGTCTTTCGGTAGATTACAAGTCGAAGTATGCAGCCCAGCAGCAGGTAATCAAGGACAACTATAAGTTCTTCGATATTCCCTACAACGGCACTGACAACGACAACTATGCGGATGGCGAAGGATTCTGCTGCAACGACGGCTCTATGGAGGCGGCAGTTGCTCAGGCTCGGAAGGCTCAGACCCGCGCGGTTTCGCGGTCGTTCAAAGACCCCGATAACTACGAGAACTTGCAGTTCTTCTATCATCCCGACCACCTTGGCAGCTCCAGCTTTATCACCAACCTTGACGGTGAAGTGGTGCAGCATATCGAGTATGTCCCCTTCGGCGAAGTCTTCATCGAGGAGCGCAACAACGTGTGGAACACTCCTTATCTCTTCAACGCTAAAGAGTTCGATGAGGAGACAGGTATGTACTACTACGGTGCCCGCTACTATGACCCACGTATCAGCCTGTGGATGTCAACTGACCCAGCACAAGAAGAATATTATAGCCATTCTTCCTACTGTTTCTCAGGCAATAATCCTATAATATACATAGATTACAATGGAAAAGAATGGACTGATTTAGATGGGCAGGTCATAACAGATACTAAGAATATCAAGAAATTCATATTTTATTCAAAAGATTTCAGCAAACAAGCAAAAGTGCAATATAATGACGGCATCAAAAAGTATGGAGCTGGAAGTGTAGCCATGAGTCAGACAAGTACTACTCAGGCTTTCTCAGAAGATTGGAAAAATATGAATGGAACTGAGATTTCTGAAGTATTAATTATGACGCACGGGAAGAATCAATCAATTCTTGTTGGTGAAGGTCAGCAGTTTACGGCAACAGGAGATGGGAAAACTAATATTTCAAGGTCTCCTGCTCCAAATATTCAAGATCTTCCTCAACCGACTGGCAATATTGAAAATGCGATGTTATATATGTATTCTTGCCATTCTGCAGACACAAATCCACATCCACACGGAGAAGGAGATCATCAACAAGGAGCTTTGCTTGGGTCACAACGACCAATAGCGTATGTATTTGCTCAATATTTCAAATTTTATGGAGTGCAAGGCACAAGTGAATCTGTAAATTACCATTACGGCTTAATGGATTTATTTTCGCCTTCATCAGATTATTTGCAACCATATCCAGCAAATGGAGGTAAATGGCGCATTTACTACAATTCCAATAACTCATTAAGAAAGCAGGGCAAATGACAAAAAAAAGACTTTTTCTCATTGTCGTATTTACTGCGACAATAGTCTTAAGTCTACTCTCTATCGCTTATAGCAAGCACTATATCAAATATAGTGCTTGCTATAAGCTCACTACACTTAAGACTCCGTACTATCCTGATGCCTATAGGTTTATAAATACTAAAGAAGATCTTGAGGTTTGTATTGAATCGGTGAACGATACTGTTGATGTTAAGAATTTCATTGAGTCCAATAAAATAGACTTTAGAAGATATTCCTATGTGATGGTATTTGGTGCCCCTATTAAGGAGATGTATTATAGTTTAAAAACAACTATTTTTGACGATAAATCACCAAGTTATGCAAAAGCAATAAAATACAATAAAAAATGTGTTTTTATAAAATATGCTCATCCAACCGGGTATATATATATATACCGAATAAAAAAGGACCTAAGCCTAACAGGTTTCAATGGAATCTAATGGCATAGTCTATGTAAACACCAACCGGGTTATGACTGACGGACATAGGGACAACAGTGTCGGTGAGCGCAAGCTCATCTGGGATGAGGAGAATCGTCTGCTTGCTGTGGACGACAACGGTTTCGTGTCCAACTACTGGTACGATGCCGATGGTGAACGCACTGTCAAGACTTCGGGCGAAAGCGATCAGGTCTATGTCAACGGAGTTTTCTCCGGCGGCTCGACCAACACCGCTAAATTCTCCCTCTATGTAAGCCCGTATCTCGTGGCAAATCAGGGAGGTCGCTACACCAAGCATATCTACGCCGGTAGCCAACGCATCGTGTCCAAGGTCGGCGATTTCGCCTCCTACGGCTCAGACCCGCGTCGCATCGAGTATGCCGGTGCGAACACCGACGGTCTTTCGGTTGACTACAAATCGAAGTATGCCGCACAGCAACAGGTTATCAAGGACAACTACAAGTTCTTCGATGTTCCCTACAACGGCACTGACAATGACAACTATGCCGATGGTGAAGGGTTCTGCTGCAACGACGGCTCTATGGAGGCGGCGGTGGCAGAGGCACGGAAGGCTCAGACCCGCGCGGTTTCGCGGTCGTTCAAAGACCCCGACAACTACGAGAACTTGCAGTTCTTCTATCATCCCGACCACCTTGGCAGCTCCAGCTTCATCACCAACCTTGACGGTGAAGTGGTGCAGCACATAGAGTATGTCCCCTTCGGCGAAGTCTTCATCGAGGAGCGTAACAATGTTTGGAACACGCCTTACCTCTTCAATGCGAAAGAGTTCGATGAGGAGACTGGTATGTACTACTATGGAGCCCGTTACTACGAGCCGCGCCTCAGCTTGTGGATTTCCACAGATCCAATGCAAGAAAAGACTCCGGGGTGTACTTCTTATGCATATTGCTCAAATAAACCTATTATTGCGACAGATCCAGATGGGAATTGGGCATTCCTAATTCCATTAGTCAAAGGTGTTGTCGGTGGTGTTATTGATATTAGCGCCCAAATCTCCGTAGGTATGGCAAATGACATGACATTCTCTGAAGCATTTGATAATGTTGATTGGACAAGTGTGGGTGCTGCCACTGTATTAAGTGCAACTTTATCACCTGGAATGTCAACAGGTGCCACTGTTGCAGTTGGTACGGTTATTGCAGCAGATGCTGCTGTAGATATAAATACAAACGGTAAAGTTCAAACTGCATTTGGCGTTGTCGGTGACGAGAAAGCATTTAGTAATGTTTTAATTGACGCTGGTACTGCGGTTTTACCGGCAAAAGGCGTGGAATCCGCTACAAAATCTTTCACTAATGCCGTCGCATCTGATTTGACAGCTAAATCTGCCGCAACTCTTACAAAAGGCACTAAAGCAGAATTGAGACAAGCCGTGAAAACAGTAAACAGCGAAGGTTTCAAAACAACTGCTGGCGCAGTTGCGGACTATACCAAAGGCATTAGCGTAGGCCAAATCAAAAATGAGATAAATGAATTGTCTCTTACACCAAAACGAAGTATTGATTCAAACTTGTCTGTACCGAGATACACAGCTCCAACTGATGCTATAAAAGTGCAGGCCCCAATTCTCATACCACCAAATGGCCCGAAAAAAGATTAAACCAGCATATCTCATATTACTGCTTTTGATAGTCACATATGTTGTTGTTGGTCTTTTAATGAAACATTCGAGAGAAGACTCACTTAACAAAAACAGTGATGAAACCAAGGCTGTAGTAACTGAATTTTATTCGATTAGCTTCTCGTTCTACTATAAGTATAACTTTGAAGCCAATGGGATAAAATATGAAGGCAGCGGTAGAAGGAATCAAGATTCAGATGAAATAGCGATTGGAGATACTATTTTAATCGAATATGATAGATTAGATCCAACAAATAACAGACCCATAGCTATACACAGCTATTGATTGTTATTCTTCTATAATAAAAAGTTACCCCATTAAATAGGGTAACTTTTTATTATGTCCAAATTGACTTCCTAAAATGATACACCAACCCATATCATTTGGAGTTCATTGATTCGATAAAGATATTTCCGATATTCTCGATATATACCCGGTTTAGGTCGAGAATGTTGTTTACTCGGCCTCCGACTATGCGGCTCATAAAGTCTTGCTCCAGCTGCGTCAGTTCGCTGACGTTTGATGTGAACTGGTCGTAATGCTTGGAGCCTTGGATAAAAAGATTGATGATTGCCTGTGACGGGTTTTCGACACCGTAGTCGTCCCGCAAATCATCGCGGACCCGTTCAAACAGGGTCTTTTATCACCAACTGATTTATTGAAACCTAATTAGAATCAAAATTCATGGATTCGATAAAAATATTCCCGATATTTTCTACATATACCCGGTTTAGGTCGAGAATGTTGTTTACTCGGCCTCCGACTATGCGGCTCATGAAGTCCTGCTCCAGCTGCATCAGTTCACCTACGTTTGATGTGAATTGGTCGTAATGTTTGGAGCCTTGAATGAATAGATTGAAGATTGCCTGTGACGGGTTTTCGACACCGTAGTTGTCCCGCAAATCATCGCGGACTCGCTCAAACGGGGTCTTGTATTTGTTATAGAAATCGGAGACCGTAGCCTTGGATAGTTTCTCGCGTTCGTCATCCGAGAGCGCGAACACCGGGAAAAACAGTTCGTCGAGGATATTGGCGAAAAGAGTCTTTTTGTTCTTGAAATA
>LUJO01000016.1 GCA_001689405.1 Candidatus Homeothermus arabinoxylanisolvens
GGGTCCCTTTTCAAATGTTAGATGCATGTCATCGGCGGCGGGAGATGCGGCCGATTGCCCGTCGGCGCACTCATACGAGGGCATGAAGAGCCAGTCGCCGTCGAGCGATATGTCAGTACGGCTGCCGTTGAGTCTGTCGGCTTTTATCGGGGAGTAGGCGGCGCGCTGCTCACGGCGCATATCTTCTTTCTGTGCGGGTGTGAGCCGCCGGCAATACTCCGTGTCGGCTATCGCGTCCAATGCATTGTCGGCCATCGGTGTTATGACGAGGTCGTCAAACTCGGTCTCTATCCACGCGCCGCCGAGCGACACTTCGCCTGTCGGCACGAGCGCTTCCCCGTTGGGGTCGGTCACGTCGATGTACGGCAGTGGCTCGTCGCCTACGAACACTCGTATGCGGTTGCCGCATACCTCTACCCGCAGCTTATACCATTCTCCCGGCACCGGATGAAAATTCAGCGGCCGTACACCCATGAACTCGTCTGTGCCCATATAGCCGGTACGCATCAGATACAAGTCATCCTGAAGTCCGCCTTTTATACCCACCATGTAGCGGTCAAAGCGGTTGCGATTGCGGAAGCCGGCCCATATCTGCACTTGCCCGGCCTCTTTCGGCGCACGTGCCTTGAACGAGAATGTGTAATTTCTCATGTCGGGAGTGCCGAACAGTGCGTATGCTCCTTGTGAGCGAAACACTCCGTCGGTTATGCTGCACGAGCCTCTCCCCACTGTAGTGAGCGGTTGCGTCGAATCGGAAAAATTGTAGCTTAAAGCGCTGTTGTCGCCATTTACGGGGCGTGCGGTCAGAGCCGACAATAGAGCGGCTCCGGCCAGTATATACCTGACTGCCTGTGTCATGATGATTTTAGGTTATATCGTTTACGTTACAAAAGTAGTGCCGCCCGGTTAAATTAATTATAACATGCCGCTTAATATCGGCTTAATATTATGTTACTGTATAGACTCATTACTCCATCGGGTTAAAAATGATTAAAATGTGATTATATAGCTAAACGTGCGATG
The DNA here is from genome assembly GCA_001689405.1 of Candidatus Homeothermus arabinoxylanisolvens. GTDB lineage: Bacteria > Bacteroidota > Bacteroidia > Bacteroidales > Muribaculaceae > Muribaculum > Muribaculum arabinoxylanisolvens. Next base: position 1,024 of record LUJO01000016.1, read on the forward strand.
CTTGATTGCGGTTTTAAGTAAAGATAATAGCACTGTTTTAATATGAGATTTAGTTCAATCGCTTATATGTCACTGACGCTTCTTATGGCGTTGCCGTCGGGTATGCAGGCCGCGAGTGTGTCCGATGATGTGCTCAACGACTCGTTGCCGTCGCGATGGGTCTATGACGAGCATTTCAATCAGTCGGTACCTACCGATGACCTGTGGTGGACCTATTTTGACGATCCCTTGCTCGACTCGCTTATAACCGAAGGTGTCGAGAACAACTACAATGTGCTGATGGCGGCGCGACGTATAGATATGGCACGGCAGTCGCTCAACAGCGCCCGGGCGGCATATTTTCCCACTCTTGCGTTCTCCGGCGGATGGACCAAGAGCCGCTCGTCGGGTATGTTGGCCGGCAATGAGGGACATGCGGCTACCGTCGACTACTTTTCGCTCGGGCTCAACATGAGCTGGGAAATCGACGTGTTCGGCAAGATTACCTCCCGGGCAAAAGAGCGTAAAGCGTCGTTCAACGCCACACGGGCGGAATATGTCGCGGTGATGACCGCCTTGTGCGGCAACATAGCCAAGGCGTACGTGAACCTGCGCGTGTATCAGGCCGAGCTGGCTGTGGCCAACGAGCATATAGCCTCGCAGGAAAAGATTGTAAAGATAACCGAGGCGCGTCATGAGGCCGGCCTTGCCTCGATGCTCGATGTGGCACAGGCGAAGGTGGTCTATTACTCCACTCAGGCTTCGGTACCCGGGCTTCAGTCGGCCATACACCGCACTGTCAACGGACTTGCCACGCTCATAGGGGTGTATCCCGAGGAAGTATATTCACGTCTTGAGACAGTGGCGCCGATGCCCGATTACAATCAGATAGTGCCTGTAGGCATACCGGCCCAGCTTCTGCGCCGGCGTCCCGACATAGTACAGGCCGAATATGAGCTTGCCGGTTATGCCGCCGCTCTCGGTATCGCAAAGAAAGAGTTTTTACCGACGCTTACAATCAACGGCTCCATAGGCACTTCGGCCCATGACGCCGGCAGCCTGTTTAAGTCCGAGTCGCTGACCTATGCCGTGGCCCCGACTCTGTCGTGGACTATATTTGACGGTATGGCGCGTAAGTACAATGTCGTGTCGGCCCGTAGACAGATGGAGATTGGTATCGACAACTACAATCTCACTGTAATGACCGCCGTACAGGAGGTCGACAACGCCATATCGACCTATGTGAGCACGTTGAAAAACATCGATGTGCTGCGTGAGGTGGTGACGCAGAGCGAGCAGTCGCTCAACCTGTCGCTTGACCTGTACAAGCGCGGACTCAATCCGTTCAACGACGTGGTGATCGCCCAGCTTAACGTGCTGGAGAATCAAAATTCGCTTATAGTATCGAAGGGCAACGCTCTTGTGGCTCTGATAGCTCTTTACGAGGCGCTCGGAGGCGGATGGGACGTAAGCCGGCTTGAAGAATGACAATATAACATAATGATGATATGAGACACCTTACCTTATTAAAATATGTATGTGTGCTTGCTGTCGCCGTATTTATGGCTTCATGCGGAGGCAAGAAAGAGAGTGACGCCCGCGAAGGCTTGCTCGCGGTAGACGTGGCTTTGCCGGTGACTGACTCGGTCACGCTGTATAAGACCTATCCCGGCTATGCCGTGGCCAATCTTACCGCCAACGTGGTGGGACGAGTCAACGGCACTCTGCTGACAAAAAACTTCAGCTCCGGAGCCTACGTGGAGAAAGGGCAGGTGCTCTTTACAATCGAGTCGGTCAAGTACCGCGACGCTGTGGCTCAGGCTCAGGCCGCTCTCGCTACGGCCCGTAGCGAGTATGACTATGCGTCGCGCCAGTATGAGGCTCTGAAAAAGGCTTTTGAGAGCGATGCCGTGTCGCAGATGGAGGTCATACAGGGCCAAAGCAGCATGGAGCAGGCTGAAGCCGCCATAAAAAATGCCCAAGCGGCGTTGAGCAGCGCTACGACAAATCTCGGTTACTGCACGGTGCGTGCGCCTTTCTCGGGCCACATAACATCGAGCACGGCCGACGTAGGCAACTACATCAACGGCGAGGGTGCTCCGTTTGTGCTTGCCACTCTGTATGACGACTCGTCGATATTCATAGTCTTCTCTATCGAGGACGCGCAGTATGAACGCATGATGGGTGCCAAAGGCGATCCGGAGAAGGAGGCCGCTTACCGTAAGGTGCCGCTGAAGTTCTCCGAGCCGTTGCCACACGAGTATACCGCCGACCTTACTTATACATCTCCGGCCGTCGACAAGTCGACCGGAACGCTTAAACTTCAGGTACATGTCGACAACAGTTACGGAGAGTTGCGCCCCGGCATGTATGCCACCGTAAGCCTGCCTTACGGCACGGAACCGCACGCGCTCCTTGTGAAGGACGCATCGATAGGCACCGACCAGTTAGGCAAGTACCTGTATACGGTCAACGACTCCGACAAGGTAGTGTATACTCCCGTGGAGATTGGCGGTCTGTATCGCGACTCGCTGCGTGTGATAACCAAGGGCATCGCCCCTGACACACGTTACGTGACCTCGGCGCTTCTGAAGGTGCGCGACGGCATGCCCGTGAAGCCCGTGACGGTTAAATAAATCAATGACAATGTAAAAAAAGTAGAGCCGATGTTTTCGAAGTTCTTTATCGACCGACCTATTTTCGCCACGGTGCTGGCGATAATAATGGTATTTGCCGGTCTGCTTACCATAAAATCACTGCCCGTAGCCCAGTTTCCCGACATAACGCCGCCTACGGTGAGCGTAATGGCCACCTATCCGGGTGCCAACGCGCAGACTGTGGCCCGCACGGTGGGTGTGCCTATCGAGGAGCAGATCAACGGTGTGGAAAATATGCTCTATATGAGCTCTAATTCGGGTAGCGACGGCAGTTATATGCTTACCGTCACCTTTGAGCTCGGTACCGATATCGATCAGGCGGCCATAAATGTGCAGAACCGTCTTAATCTTGCGGAGCCGACCCTGCCGACTCCCGTAAAACAACAAGGTATATCGGTCAACAAGGAGTCGACCAACATAGTGCTCTTCTGCTCGCTTGAGGGCGACAGCACGGGCCGCTACGACGCGCTGTATCTTACCAACTACGCCAACATCAATCTTGTCAACGCGCTTACCCGCGTGAAGGGAGTGGGGGGCGTTCAGGCATTCGGCGGTGGCGACTACAGCATGAGGGTTTGGCTTGACCCGGAACTCATGAGGGCGCGCGGGCTTACTCCTTCCGACGTGTACGCTGCAATACAGTCGCAGAACATGACCGTGTCGGCCGGTGAGGTGGGCGGAGCGCCCAATCCCGACAATGACGCCTTTCAGTTTACCCTCACCTCGCAGGGCGAACTGCGCACGGCCGAGGAGTTCGGCAATATAGTCATACGTTCCGACGGCAACGGCCTGTTGCGCCTGCGCGATGTCGCCAAAATCGACTTGGGCAGTATATCATACGCGGCCACGACTCTGGTGTCGGGCAAAGAGGCCGCTCTGCTCGGCATAAAGCAGTTGCCCGGGGCCAACGCCCTGAAGGTGTCGAAAGCCGCGCGTGCCGAGCTTGACCGGCTGAGCCAGTACTTTCCGCCGGGAGTCAAGTACAATGTGGTCCTTGACACGTCAGACTTTGTCAACGCATCGATCGATGAGGTGTTGGTCACTTTTGTCGAGACTTCGCTCATAGTCATGATAGTGATTCTCATATTCCTTCAGAACTGGCGGGCGGTCATCATACCCATGCTTACCATACCGGTGTCGCTTATAGCCACGTTTGCCGTCATGAAGCTCATGGGATTCACCATAAACACACTTACGCTTTTCGGTCTTGTGCTTGCCATAGCCATTGTGGTCGATGACGCCATTGTGGTGGTGGAGGACTGTTCGCGACTTGTCGACGAGGGCAAGCTGTCGCGCCGTCAGGCCGCCGAGAAGGCCATGACCGAGCTTACCGGCCCTGTCATCGGCGAGGTACTTGTATTGCTGTCGGTGTTCATACCTACGGCTTTTGTCAGCGGCATCACGGGGCAGCTTTACAAGCAGTTTGCGCTTACTATCGCAGTGTCGACGGCCTTTTCGGGCTTTAATGCGCTTACGTTTACTCCCGCCATGTGCGCTCTCTTCCTGACTCCGCGCAAAAAAAACACGAAGAATGTCATCTATCGTGTGTTCAACAAGGGTTATGCGGCTGTCGAGAATTTCTACAAGGTTACCATCGGCCACATGCTTGACAAGGCCGGGGTGTCGCTTGCCGTTTTCTTCCTGCTTGCCGCAGCCGGAGTGGCTGCGTTTCTGATGTGGCCCACGAGTTATGTGCCCGAGGAGGATCAGGGCTATTTCATGTCATCCATACAGCTTCCGGAGGGAGCTTCGCTCGAACGCACCGAGAAGGTGGTCAACGACCTGTCGGCACGCATAAAGCGCGAGCTTCCCGAAGTGGCCGACGTCATGGCTATATCTGGCTTCTCCTTTATGGGGGGCGGGGCATCGTCCAATATGGGATCGCTGTTTGTGGTGCTCAAGCCGTGGGGCGAGCGTAAGAAGGCCTCGCAGAGCGTGTATGCGATAATCGACAGTGTCAACCGCATGTCGCAGAGCTATCAGGAGGCTATCATATTTTCGGTAAATCCGCCTACCATACAGGGCCTCGGCATGTCGTCGGGCCTTGAGATGCAGCTGCTTGACATAAACAACCTCGGTGCCACGGAGATGATGAAGGCCGTGGAGAGCCTTGAGGAGGCGGTGAAGACAGAGCCGGCCATTGAGTCTATAACAAGTCTGTATCAGGGTGTCGTGCCGCAGTACCGTCTTGACATAGACCGCGACAAGGTGAAGTTGCAGGGACTCTCCATGAGCGACATATTCAGCACTTTGAGCGCTTACATGGGCGGTAGCTATGTCAATGATTTCACCGAGTTCGGCCGTGTCTATCAGGTGACACTGAAAGGCGACGACAGCGCCCGCGGAAATATCGACGACGTGCTGAAACTGAGCGTGCGCAACGCCTCGGGCGATATGGTGCCCTTTGCTTCGTTTACCACTATAGCGCAGTCCATGGGCGAGCCTACCGCTTCGCGCTACAATATGTATCCTACGGCGTCGATTACCGCCAATGTGGCCAAGGGTGTAAGTTCGAGCGACGGCATAAAGGCTATGGAGCGTCTTGTTCACGATACGCTGGGCGGCAATTACGCATACTCGTGGACCGGACAGGCTTATCAGGAGACCCAGTCGGGCACTACGGTGACCGCCGTGTTTATCTTTGCCATTATCCTTACTCTGCTTGTGCTTGCCGCGCAGTATGAGAGCTGGACCGATCCGGTGGCGGTCGTCCTGTCGATGCCTGTCGCCATATTGGGCACCGTGCTGGGGTGTATGTTCATGAGTCAGAGTATAAGCATATACACCCAGATAGGACTTATTCTTCTGCTCGGTCTGTCGGCCAAAAACGCCATACTTATCGTCGAGTACGCCACATATTTCCGCAAGTCGGGCCTTCCGGTAAGGCAGTCGGCGCTCGATGCCGGTGTCATACGTTTCCGCCCTATCATGATGACGGCTATCGCCTTCATATTCGGTGTAATGCCCATGATGTTCGCCCACGGAGCCGGTGCCGAAAGCCGTGTGTCGCTCGGTTCGGCCGTTGTGTTCGGTATGTTGATGAACGCCGTGCTCGGCACACTCTTCGTGCCTAATTTCTGGGAACTCATGCAGAATTTCCAAGAGAAGGTTCTCGGCAAGTTGTTCAAGGATGTCGATACCGTACCCGCCGCTCCGACTGACGACGCCTCGAACGTTTAGTCCGCACCTTCGTATGGCCCTTCGGCTATGCGGGCGCCGTACTACCGGCGCCCTACCGCCGAGGCATCCCCACTGCACCCGTATGGCGCCAACCCCGCTCCGCATGGCCTTAGGTAGAGTCCGGTAGGACTCATGCCAAAAGGTAGCCGGGGACAAGCCGCCTATAGCGGCGCAGTCTCCGGAAAAGAGGTTCTCCCCTGTGTGGAGTCTGACAAGACTCCTGCCCGTCCCGCACCCGTATGGCCCTTCGGCTATGCTGGCGCCGTACTACCGGCGCTCCTGCCGCCGAGGCCTCCCCGCTGCACCCCGCATGGCTCCCAATTCCACTAAAATTATATAAAATTAAGGGCTGTTGGCGTTGTTATGCTATCAAATTGTTACCATATGTATGATTATTGTGTTGTAATGTGATTGTAATATTGTTAAAATCGGGAATTCGTTAACGCTATCTCTATTAATTTGGTTAAAATATATTAAAATGGGGGGGGTGGTTAATAAAGATTAAATCAATTATTATATCTTTGGGCATATCAAAGTTGAATTTTGATGCAAAAAGTGCTGTTGTTTTGAAATTTTGCTATTGTTTCTCTTGATTGATAGCGTTTTTGGTTTTGAAAAGCTGTTTTTGTTTCATTTTGCAATTTAGAGTTTAATCAATCATATTAACTAATTTATGGAAAAAAGATTATTGCTGTTATTATCAGGTCTGATCATCGGCATAGGACTTTTCGCTCAGGTCAAGGTTACCGGAGTGGTCCTTTCAGCCTCCGATGACGAGCCGCTGATCGGCGCGACCGTATCGGTCAAGGGTACGAAGACCGCGGTTGCCACAGACCTCGATGGAAAGTTTACTATCACTGCTCCTTCCACCAACTCCCAGCTGGAAGTGAAGTATGTGGGAATGAAGACAGTCACAGTTAAAGTACAAGGCACACCCATGCGCATAGTCATGGAGTCGAGTACTCAGGAACTCGACGAAGTGGTTGTGACCGGTATGCAGAAGATGGACAAACGCCTCTTCACCGGTGCGGCCACGAAGGTCGACGCGCAGCAGGCCCGCATAAGCGGTATGGCCGATATATCACGTTCGCTCGAAGGTCGTGCGGCCGGTGTGTCGGTGCAGAACGTATCGGGTACTTTCGGTACGGCTCCCAAGATCCGTGTGCGCGGTGCCACCTCTATCTACGGTAGCTCCAAGCCGCTGTGGGTTGTCGACGGTGTCATAATGGAGGATGTGCTTGAGGTGTCGGCCGACGAACTTTCGTCAGGTAACGCCGAGACCCTTATATCATCGGCCATCGCCGGTCTTAACGCCGACGACATCGAGAGCTTCGACATCCTTAAGGACGGTTCGGCAACATCTATATATGGTGCGCGCGCCATGGCGGGTGTGATTGTCGTTACCACCAAGAAGGGTACTGCCGGACGCAACTCAATCAACTACACCGGTGAGTTCACCATGCGTCTGAAGCCTAGCTACAGCACATTCAACATCATGAACTCGCAGGACCAGATGGACCTCTATCAGGAACTTGCCAAGAAGGGTTATCTGAACTATGCCGAAATCGCCAACGCTTCGTCGAGCGGTGTCTATGGCAAGATGTATCAGTTGCTTTCTGAATATGACGCAACCACCGGCCAATTCGGACTCCCCAACACTCCCGAGGCCCGCGCCGCTTACCTGCGCGCCGCCGAGTACCGCAACACCGACTGGTTTGACGAACTCTTCTCTACCTCTGTCATGCAGACTCACTCTGTCAGCATCTCCTCCGGTACAGATAAGGCCCAGCACTATGTATCGGCCAGTGCCATGTACGATCCGGGATGGTACAAGCAGAGCCGCATACAGCGCTACACCGCCAACCTGAACTCTACGTTCAACATATCCGACAAGGTGTCGGTCAACCTCATCAGCAACGCATCGTTCCGTAAGCAGCGTGCCCCCGGTACACTCGGAAGCGACATCGACATGGTGTCGGGCGAGGTGAAGCGCGACTTCGACATCAACCCTTACTCCTACTCGATGAACACTTCGCGTACTCTTGACGCACGCGAGTTCTACACCCGCAACTACGCTCCGTTCAACATACTCCATGAGTTGAAAAACAACTACATGCAGCTTGGCGTCAATGACTTCCGTCTTACCGGTTTATTGACTTACAAGCCCATACGTAAAGTGGAGCTTTCACTCCTCGGAGGCGTTCAGAAGACCGCCACCCAGCAGGAGCACTTCATCACCGATGACTCCAATCAGGCACAGGCCTATCGCGCTATGCCCACATCGGCCATACGTGACAAGAACCCGCTGCTCTACACCGACCCCGACAATATTTACGCTCTGCCTATAACCATTCTGCCCAACGGAGGTATCTACGAGCGTGCCGACCGCGACATGTTCAAGTGGGACATCCGCGCCGCCGCCCGTTATAACGACGTGTTCAACGAGGACCACATCGTAAACCTCTACGCAGGTATGGAGACCAACTCCGTTGACCGTCATTCGACTTGGTTCCGCGGATGGGGCATGCAGTACAGCATGGGCGAGGTACCCAACTACGCTTATCAGGCATTCAAACGCGGTCAGGAGGAGAACTCCCCCTATTATTCGCTGACCAACGCCCACCAGCGCAGCGTGGCTTTCTTCGGCAATGTCACCTATTCTTACAAGAGCCGCTATACATTCAACGGCACACTCCGTTACGAAGGCACCAACCAGCTCGGCAAGAGCCGCTCTTCGCGCTGGCTGCCCACTTGGAACGTATCGGGATCTTGGAACATGCACAATGAGTCTTGGTTTGAGCGCTTCGTGCCTACATGGAGCCACATGACACTCCGCGCCTCTTATTCGCTTACCGGCGACCGTCCCTCGGTCAGCAACGCTTACTCCATCATCATGGCGACCAATCCGTGGCGTCCGTTTGCCGGCGTGGGTGAAAGCTCGCTCTACATCGCAGACCTTGCCAACGGCTCTCTTACCTATGAGAAGAAGCATGAGCTTAACCTCGGACTTTCTACCGGTGTGCTCGACAACCGCATCAACCTTGAGTTTGACTGGTACAAGCGTAACAACTTCGACCTTATCGGTGTGGCTACCACACAGGGTATCGGCGGTCAGATAACCAAGCTCGGAAACATCGCGGAGATGAAGTCACACGGTGTCGAACTCTCGCTTACCACCCGCAACATCGTTACCCGTGACTTCTCTTGGACCACCAACTTTATCTACTCCTACAACAAGAACGAAGTGACCAAGCTGGAGACATCCAAGCGCATGTTTGACCTTATATCGGGCAACGGTTTCGCACAGGAGGGCTATCCTGTACGCTCGCTCTTCTCCATTCCGTTCAAGGGCCTCAATGAGGAAGGTATCCCTACATTCCTCGATCAGGACGGCAACATATCCACTACCGGCATCTACTTCCAGACTTCCGATCCCGAGAAACTGAAGTTCCTCGAATACTCGGGTAGCGTGGATCCCACCGACATCGGTTCGTTCGGCAACATATTCCGTTACAAGGGTCTTACACTCAACGTGTACATCACTTACTCGTTCGGCAATGTCATTCGCCTCGATCCGGTATTCAGAAACGAGTATGATGACCTTGTGGCTACTCCAAAGGAATTCAAAAACCGCTGGGGTGTGGCAGGCGATGAGAACCGCACCACTATTCCGACTATAGCGTCTAAGCGTCAGAACAAGAACGACTCCAAGCTCACCTACGCCTACAACGCCTACAACTACTCTACCGAGCGCATAGCCAAGGGCGACTTCATACGTATGAAAGAGATATCCGTAAACTATGACTTCCCCCAGAAGGTATTGTCAGCTTTACGCCTTTCTCGCCTTAGTGCTAAACTTCAGGCTACCAATATGTTCCTGATTTACGCCGACAAGAAGCTCAACGGACAGGATCCCGAGTTCTTCAACACCGGTGGTGTGGCCGCTCCTACTCCCAAGCAGTTCACACTTACGATTAACTTAGGTTTCTAAAACAAGAAAGAGATTATTGATATGAAAAGATATATGAAATATGCTTCCGTGCTTGCTTTGGCTACGGTGATTCTGACTGGTTGCGATGACTTCCTTGACACTATGCCCGACAACAGGGCCACTCTTGATAGTGAAGAGAAGATCAAGGCGATGCTTACGTCATCTTATAATGAAAATGACTACATTGTTGTCGCAGAGCTGTCATCGGACAATACCGACGACATCGGTGCGAACAATCCTTACTCCACACGTTTCTATGACCAGTGCTATGGCTGGATCGACGAGACCGAAAAAGACAATGAATCGCTTGAAAACTTCTGGTCAGGCGCCTATATAGCTATAGCCTCGGCCAATGAAGCGTTGGCGGCTATCGACAAAGCCACTCCGTCTGCAATTATCGACGAGTGCCGCGGCGAAGCCCTTATAAGCCGTGCCTACAATCACTTCATGCTTGCCTGCATGTTCTGCAAGCCGTGGACTCAGAATGCGGCCGCCGATCTCGGACTCCCGTATATGGAGGCTGCCGAGACCGAGCTTATGCCTAAGTATGAGCGCGGCAATCTTGCCGACTTCTACAAGAAGATTGAGGCCGACATCGAGGAAGGCCTCAAGTATATAGGCGACTCTCACTACAGTGTGCCCAAGTATCACTTCAATGTCAAGGCCGCATACGCTTTTGCCGCTCGTTATTATCTCTATACCGAACAGTGGGAGAAAGCTGTTACCTACGCTACCAAGTGTCTCGGCTCGCAGCCTTCGACCATGCTCCGCGACTGGAAGTCGATAGCTGCCATGACCCAGAGTCTCAGCGCAGTCTCAAACGAGTACATCAATGCGTCATCCAACGCAAACCTGCTCATGCTTACAGCCTACTCTTCGATGGGTGTGATATGGTCGAGCTGGTCACTTCGTTCGGGTGGATGCAAGCGTTACAGCCACTGCAAATATATTGCCGATAATGAAGACATGAGGGCAAGAAATATATATGGCACCTACAGTCAACTGTGGCACCAGCCCAAGGTTTATCAGGGTTCGGGCTTGGACCGTACGATATTCTGGAAGTATGACAACCTCTTTGAGTACACTGACCCCGTGGCCCAAACCGGTTTTCGTCGTGCCGTGTATCCGGCCTTTACTTCCGATGAGGCTCTGCTTAACCGTGCCGAGGCTTACATAATGCTTAAGCGCTACGATGAGGCTGCAGCCGATCTTACCACTTGGATGCAGAACTTCACCAAGAGCACCAAAGTCTTGACTCCCGACAATATTCAGGAGTTCTATAAGGATATCAAGTACTGCTACGACGATGAGACCGGTCTTCAGTCGACTATCAAGAAGCACCTCAACCCCGCTTTTGCCATCGATGCAGAGGGTTCGGTTCAGGAGTGCATGCTCCAGTGTATGCTAGGCTTCCGCCGTCTTGAGACAATGCATGCCGGTATACGTTGGTTTGACATCAAGCGCTATGGCATCGAGATTGTGCGCCGCACTCTTAATGCTGCCGGCCAGCCCGAGACCCGTACCGACTTCCTAAGCAAGGATGATCCCCGCCGTGCTCACCAGATACCGCAGAAGGTGCGCGACGCAGGTTTTGAGGCCAATCCCCGTTAATCGATACACTAAGTTTTTGACAAAGTATTAAAGAAATATTATAATGAAAACAAGTAAAATATTAAGCGTAGCGCTGTTGGCGGTGTCGGCTGCGGTTTTTACCGGATGCTCGTCTGATGACCCCGATACAAGCGTCAGCGTCATCACGCCCGACAATACCGATCCTACAGAGCTTGACACTTGGCTGCTCGCCAACTTCAACAAGCCCTACAATATCGACTTCAAGTATCGCTACGAGGATATAGAGGGCGACTTCGACTACTATCTTGTGCCGGCCCGCTACGAAGATGCGGTGGTTATGGCTCATCTTGTGAAGTATCTTTGTGTCGAGACCTATAACGAGGTGGCCGGCACCGATTTCACTTGCCGTTACTTCCCCAAGATGTTCTATACTGTAGGTGAATGGGAGTACCGCAATAACGGTACATTTATTCTCGGTACAGCCGAAGGCGGCCGCAAGATATTCCTTGCCGGTCTGAACTATCTGTCGAAATATCTCGGCAATGCCGCTCAGCTCAACCACTATTACTTCAAGACCATCCACCACGAGTTCACCCACATCCTCAATCAGACCAAGTCTATCCCGGCCGACTTCCAGTTGGTGACAGGTTCGGGCTATGTGGCCGATATGTGGAGTGAGGAGCCGTTTGACACCGACTATCTTGAGAACGGATTTATATCGGCTTATTCACAGCACTCCTATCAGGAGGACTTCGCCGAGATGATGTCGATATACGTGACCAACAGCACGGAGGCATGGAACGACATGCTGGCCGAGGCTCCGTCATCGAGTCGTGCGCTGATACTGCAGAAACTCGACATAGTGCGCACCTACATGCAGGAGCAGTTCAATATAGACATGGATGAGCTTCGCGCCGCTCTCCAGCGCCGTCAGAACGACGTGGTCACCGGCAAGGTCGATCTTTCCGATTTAACAGTGGATTAACCGATTAAATTAACGAAATTATGAAATTTTACAAAATATTACCGGCTTTGCTTGTAGTCGCATCGGCTACTTTGCTACAGTCCTGCCTTAAGGATCAGGATGACATATTCGATGAGCCGACGTCGCTTCGTGTTCAGGAAGTTCTTGACAATACCAAGAAAGTGCTTACAAGCGCCGACAACGGGTGGCTCTTTGAGTACTATCCCGACCGTAATATAAGTTATGGAGGTTATGTATATACGGTGAAGTTTGACGAGGCAGAGGCCACGGTAGGTTGCGAGCTCGCTCCGGGCGTCTTTGAATCGAGCCTTTACAAGATGACTTCCGACAATGGTCCTACACTGACTTTTGACTCTTACAACACTCTCATGCACTTCTTCTCGACACCTTCGTCGGGTAACTATCAGGCTTATGACGGTGACTTTGAGTTTGCCATAATGGACGTTACCGACGATGTGATAAAACTTCGCGGAAAGCGTACCGGCAACATCATGTATATGCGTCGTCTCGACAGCGATGCCGCGCAGTATATCGATGCTGTGGCTACTATGTCAGACAACATGTTCCTGACTTCGGCCTCCGGTACAGTCGGTTCTGCCGCCGTTGAAGCGGGCATAGACCTCGACGTGCGCTACATGGAGATTGCTTGGGGCGAGGGTGATGACCAGTATGATGGAAATTATTTCCTGCCGACTCCCTCCGGTATCCGCTTTATGGCTCCGGTGAAGGTAGGCGATGCCACCATAGAGGAGCTTGCCTATGACATGGAGAACATGTCTTACAGCGGTACTGACTCCAAAGGCAATGCCGTGGCCCTTGCAGGTACCCTGCCGGCTACTTATTCCAAGTTCGAAGAGTTTGAAGGCGAGTATAAGTGGTATTACTACAACGGATTGCGCTCAATGGATGTGACTCTTGTTCCCGACAAGGACAACAACCGTTACCTGATTAAAGGTATGAATCCCAATTTTGACGTTGTGGCCAAGTACAGCAAGTCGCGCGGTTCATTGGAAATCAACTCGCAGATTGTAGCCACTTCCGGTTCTACGATAATCTATCTGTGCTGTTGGGATCTTGCCGGCGGAGGTGATCTGACCGGAGCGGAAGAAGCCGGTGTTTATCTTGTAAAGGATGAGGAAACTCCCGGAACCTACAATTTCGAGCCTAACAGCTATACTGATGTCGTTACCGACTCGTTTATCCTGTGGGCTACTACATCTACTATCAACAAGGGAGATCAGGCAAAGGCTCCGTGGACTTTTACAGGCGGTACGGCTCAGATGGCTTATCTGTCACATATAGTTAAAAAGTAAAATAACGCATATATGAAAAAGATATTCAATATATTGACAATCGCTTTCGTTGCCGCAGTCACTTTGACTGCGTGCAGCGACGATGATGACAAGTGGGTAGGCGACGGTACCTCTACATTGCAGGTGCTTAGCCGCGAGACCTCTTTCCCCGCCGCTGCTTCGCAGGGTACTATCGTGGTTGACACAACCGACCCCGTAACTGTCACCTCCTCCGATCAGGGATGGGTGACTACTGCGGTGAGCGGTAATACCATATCGGTAAATGTTACGGAAAACCCTTCGCTTGAGAGCCGCGTGTCTACACTGACTATAAAAGCCGGCGACAAGAAGACTGAAATAAGCGTAATGCAGGCCGGACTTATATTTGACACGGGCGGTGTGCTCAACATCGGCTCGGGCGACGCCGCCACTACGCTTACCTATCCTTTGAAAGCCAATGCCCCCGTAACGGTAACTACCGATGCCGACTGGTGCAAGGCTTCTGTTGAGGATGGTGCTCTCGTGGTGGCTTTTGACGAGAACACCACCGGCCATGTGCGCCGCTGCAACGTATTCTACAAAATCGGTACTATCGAGGATAAAATACCGGTTGCACAGTGCGACTTCGCCAAGGACATCGCCGGCCAGTGGGAATATTACTACTACAATGATAACGGTCAGCTTAAGGGCTTTTATGCCGATGTAGTGAAGAGCGGCTCAAAATATTATCTTGATTTGGGTGACGGCGATAAAGTACCCTTGACATTCAATGCCACTACCGGTACCTTGTCTATAAAAGGAGGTCAGTTTATACGCAGTTATACATCCGGCAGCACAACATATCATCTGCATACGGTATTGTGGGATACCAAAGCAGGTTATCTTACATGGAACGCATCGGCCGGTCTTGCTGCTGAACTGACCTATATGACTCTCCCTGACGGCACTCCCGTTACTGTCGGACTCTTTGAAGATGACGGTATGTGGGGCAGCTATACGGCCACAGCATTACGTCTTGAGAAATTTACATCCAAGACACTTAGCAGTACTGATCGTAAAGGCTCTTACTTTACATGTATACAGCCTTATATCCTTAAGGTTCATGATACTCCGGAAGCTGCTTCAGTGGCAACTTCACCGGCTATATCAGTTCCGGCCCGCAGCATGGTGTCTCCTATCCATATGGGCAAGGAGCTTGAAATCCGTAATGCAGAAAGAGTGGTGCGTGTTGACGCCACAACCGCACGCATAGTGCGCTGATACCCGGCTACAAAAACAGCTTTATACTACAGAACGGAGGGTGTACCTGTGAAGGCGCACCCTCTGGCTTTTACGCCCCGTCTCCAAAACTCTATGCCACCAAAATGGTAGACGCCAGTACCACGGCGTCCGGCAGCGCCCCTCATGACTCCAATAAAAACACCCCCTGTCGCGCATCATCGCGGCAGGGGGTGTCTATAGGTTGGGTCGGTACTTTACTTGTAGTCTTGCCACGGGGTGATGCCGATGGACTCGACGGGCTTGTTGAGGAATGCCTTTACGTAGGCTCCTGCAAGACGGGCGTTGGTCAGCAACGGTATGTTGTGGTCTATGGCCCAGCGGCGTATGCGGTAGCCGTTGGTGAGCTCGCGCTTGGTGTGATTTTTGGGTATGTTTATCACGAGGTCGACCTTGTGGCCGGCTATGATGTCGAGCACGTTCTCGCCCTCTTCGTCGGGCCAGCATACGGCGTGTGCCTCGATGCCGTTGTTGTTGAGGAACTTGGCCGTGCCTTCGGTGGCGTATATCTTGTAGCCGTGTTCATTGAGCTGACGGCAGGCGTCGAGCATGTCGACTTTGCCGCGCACATCGCCGGAGCTTACAAGCACGCCGGTCTGGGGCACATGGTGTCCGACCGATATCATGGCGTTCAGGAGCGCTTCGTCGAAGTCTTTGCCGAGGCATCCTACTTCGCCGGTCGATGACATGTCGACACCGAGTACCGGGTCGGCCTTGTGCAGACGTGCAAACGAGAACTGCGAGGCCTTGATGCCGATGTAGTCGATGTCAAATGTCGAGGTGTCGACTTTTTCGATCTTTTCGCCGAGCATGATGCGTGTGGCGGTCTCGATGAAGTTCTTTTTCAATACCTTGCTGACAAAGGGGAAGGAGCGTGAGGCGCGCAGGTTGCACTCGATGACTTTCACGTCGTTGTCTTTGGCGAGGTACTGGATGTTGAACGGACCCGATATGTTGAGCTCGCGGGCTATCTTGGCGCTGATGCGCTTGATGCGGCGCGCGGTGGCGAGGTAAATCTTCTGGGCGGGGAACACGAGGGTGGCGTCGCCGGAGTGTACACCGGCAAACTCGATGTGCTCCGATATGGCATATTCGACGATTTCGCCGTTGCGGGCTACGGCGTCAAACTCTATCTCCTTGGCGTTCTGCAGGAACTCCGACACTACGACGGGGTACTCTTTTGACACCTTGGCGGCCTGATCGAGGAAGCGGGTCATCTGCTCGTAGTCGTAGCATACGTTCATGGCTGCGCCGGAGAGCACGTAGCTCGGACGGATGAGTACCGGGAAGCCTACTTCTTCTACAAACGACTCGATTTCATCAAGAGTGGTAAGCTCCTTCCAGCGGGGCTGGTCGATGCCAAGCTGGTCGAGCATGGCCGAGAACTTGTGGCGGTTTTCGGCACGGTCGATCGACACGGGCGATGTGCCGAGTATGGGCACGTGGCGACGGTGGAGCTTCATGGCGAGGTTGTTGGGTATCTGTCCGCCGACACTCACTATGACGCCTCGGGGAGCCTCAAGGTCTATGATGTCCATGACGCGCTCGAAGCTCAGCTCGTCGAAGTACAGGCGGTCGCACATGTCATAGTCGGTCGACACTGTCTCGGGGTTGTAGTTGATCATAATCGACTTGTAGCCGAGCTTGCGGCATGTGCTTGCAGCGTTGACCGAGCACCAGTCAAACTCAACGGAGCTGCCTATGCGGTATGCGCCGGAGCCGAGTACGACTATGTTGTTGCCGGCGTTCATGTCGTAGGGTATCGAGTTCTCGTCGGCGCCGTAAGTGACATAGAGGTAGTTGGTGAGGTCGGGGTATTCCGAGGCCACGGTGTTGATGCGGCGCACGCGGGGAGTCACTTCAAGAGACTTGCGGTGATTGCGCACGCGGAGTATTTCCGGCTCCATATTGCCCGACGGATTTTCGACGAAGCGTGCTATCTGGAAGTCGGAGAAGCCGAGGCGTTTGGCCTCTTTCAGAATATCTTTCGGAAGGTCCTCGATCTTGTTGTAGCCTTTGAGCACGGCGGCGTAGCGTACTATGTTGTTGAGGCGCTCGATAAACCAGCGGTCAATCTTGGTGAGCTCTTCGATGCGTTCTACCGTATAGCCCTCCTCAAGAGCCTGTGCTATAGCGAATATGCGCATGTCGGTGGGGTGTGACAGCGCCTTGTCAAGGTCGTCGAAGCGAATGTCGTTGTTGCCGACAAATCCGTGCATGCCCTGACCTATCATGCGCAGACCTTTCTGTATGATCTCTTCAAATGACTTGCCTATCGACATGATTTCGCCTACCGACTTCATCGACGAGCCTATCTCGCGGTCAACGCCGACAAACTTGGTGAGGTCCCAGCGGGGTATCTTTACAATCATGTAGTCGACCGACGGAGCCACGTAAGCCGAGTTGGGGGTGCCCATCTCGCCGATCTGGTCGAGGGTGTAGCCGATAGCGAGCTTGGCTGCCACGAAAGCCAGCGGGTAGCCCGACGCCTTCGATGCGAGGGCCGACGAGCGGCTGAGGCGCGCGTTGATCTCGATGATGCGGTAGTCGTTGGTCTCGGCGTTGAATGCATACTGGATGTTGCACTCGCCCACGATACCAATGTGGCGCACGACCTTTATGGCTATGTCTTCAAGCATCTTTATCTGCTCTTTGGAGAGCGACACGATTGGAGCCACGACGATTGACTCGCCGGTATGTATGCCCAGCGGGTCGAAGTTCTCCATCGGCACTACGGTGAAGCAGTGGTCGTTGGCGTCGCGTATGACTTCAAACTCTATCTCTTTCCATCCTTTCAGCGACTCCTCGACAAGTATCTGCTTGGAGTAGGCGAGAGCGCTCTCGCAGTGTTTGGTAAACTCCTCGTCGTTGTTGCATATGCCCGAGCCGAGGCCGCCGAGCGCATAGCCCGAGCGTACCATGACGGGGTAGCCGATACGGTGGGCCACCTCTACGGCTGCGTCAAGGCTCTCCACCGCCTGCGACACCGGGGTCTTGACGTCAATCTCGTTGAGCTTTTTCACGAACAGATCGCGGTCCTCCGTTATCATGATGGCCTCTACCGAGGTGCCGAGCACCTTGACGTCGTACTTGTCAAGCACGCCGCTCAGGTAAAGCTCCGTACCGCAGTTCAGGGCCGTCTGTCCGCCGAAAGCGAGCAGTATGCCGTCGGGCCGTTCTTTCTTGATGACCTCTTCGACGAAGTACGGGGTGATGGGGAGGAAATAAACTTGATCGGCCACGCCTTCCGAAGTCTGGATAGTGGCGATGTTGGGGTTGATTAACACTGTTGAAATGCCCTCTTCGCGCAAGGCCTTCAGCGCTTGCGATCCCGAGTAGTCAAATTCGCCCGCCTGCCCTATCTTAAGAGCGCCGGAGCCGAGAAGCAATACTTTTTTCATCTGTTTCCAAGAGTCGTAAGTTGTGCAAAGTTACGATTTTTTCCACTATCGGCCCAAATTAAAGGAAGTGAAATTGCTCTCCGCGGCTCATACTGTCATTTATTGTCAAAAAGCGATATGGATTACGGGGCGAAAGTTGCAATATCTGTTGGTCCGGATATAATAAGCATTTTCGGCGCCTCGTATCCGGACGGAGGAACGTAATTGGGCTACCGAAGGAATAATTAAAAATATTTTAAAGAAAATTGCTAAATAATTTGTATGCTTGATTGCTTATTTCTTATTTTGCGGCTGATATGATTGCTTTTTGCTTGATATGCTTGCGTGTTGACGGCTGTTTGCTATTATGTCGGCACCCCGTGGGCGGGTGTCATAAGGTTTTGTTAACTTAATTTGTTTGTTGTATGACTATTCGAGGGAGAAGGATCAGTTACGGATGGCTGTTTACATTTATTGTTATGCTGGCCGTCAGTGTTTTGGGTTTGTTTGTGACTCCGGACGAAGGCATCTTTGATATGCCTAACGATCACTTGTTTGCTAACGTTGCGTGGATGATTACGGCCACGATTTTTGTATTGATGATGACGCCGGGTCTGTCGTTTTTCTATGGCGGAATGGTGCGCGTCAAGAATGTGATTTCCACCATGTTGCAGAGCTTTATAGTGATGGGCTTTGTGAGTGTGATATGGGTGGTGTTTGGTTTCGGTCTTGCTTTCGGCAATGACATAGGTCACGTGATAGGTAATCCCGCCGACTTCTTCCTGTTCAAAAATGTGGGGGTCGGTAACGTGACCGGTGCCGGTGACCTGTCGCAGATAGGCATTGCCACGACTACGATACCTTTGGCGTTGTTTGCTCTGTTTCAGATGAAGTTTGCCATCATAACTCCGTCGCTTATCACGGGGTCGTTTGCGGAGCGTGTGCATTTTGCCGGCTATCTGCTGTTTATGGTGCTGTGGGTCGTTGTGGTATATTGCCCGCTCGCCCATTGTACATGGCACCCCGAGGGGCTGTTCGGCATGATGGATGTGCATGACTTCGCCGGAGGCATAGTGGTACATGCCGCGTCGGGTATCGCCGCGCTCGCGGGAGCCTTGTTTCTCGGTCGGCGTACACCTTCGCAGGAGGCTGCCAAGCCGGCCAATGTGCCGTTTGTATTACTCGGCGCCGCGCTGTTGTGGCTCGGGTGGTTCGGCTTTAACGGGGGTAGCTCGCTCGCTGCCGACGGTATAGCCGTAGCCGCGTTTCTCAACACTAACACCGCCGCCGCCACGGCCATGATAACGTGGGTGGTGTTTGATGCCCTGCGCGGCCGCAAGCCGTCGGCCATGGGTGCCGCCATAGGAGCGGTAGTCGGTCTTGTAGCCATCACTCCGTGCGCGGGCTGGGTTACGGTCGGACAAAGCATATTCATGTCGTTTGTCATCACCATATGCTGCAACATGGCCGTGTCGTGGAAGGGTTACGGACAGATGCTTGACGATGCTCTCGACGTGTTTCCCACTCACGGTCTGGGCGGTATACTCGGTACGGTGCTGACCGGAGTGTTTGCCTACGACTTTTTTGCCGAAAGCAATCCCGACATGATATCGCACAGCATGTTTTTCTGGAACCACATACTTGTGCTGCTGATGGTGTTTGCCTACACATTTGCCATGAGCTACGGACTGTATTGGCTGACCAACAAGATTATACCTCTGCGTGTGTCGCGCCGCAGCGAGGAGATAGGCCTTGACAAGTCGCAGCATGGCGAGGAGTACGGTTACGAGGCCGGTACCGGCTTGGCCGAGGATACTCCGACTGTCGATGACTGGTTTCGCGGCATGGAGCAGAGTTGAGCCGTACCGACCCTGCTTCCGGTCGACGGCAATCCCCCGGTCCGATATGACTATGGGCCGGGGAGCTTTTTTGATTAAAGTAAAAATACGGCTGTTAAATTGCCAATCTGCTGCTGACCTGTTTTTAGCATGCGGTTTCGGCCGCGTCGGTGAACCATCGGGCCGTCTGCGCGGTTATCAACTTATATTGTAACGATTCAAATATAATTAAAGATGGGGAAGCGATTTATTTGTAAAGTGTTGATCGCGCTGGGGCTGGGGTTGCTGATGTTGAACCCGTGCTCCGAAGATGATTCGATGACCGAGATGCTCGGCCTGTTTGAAGACTGACACAACGACACTGCACTGTGATTATTGGCCATTGACCGGCAGCGCGACGGAAATAATGCAGTCATCGTAAGTAAACGATGATATTTTATAGGGGACGGCTATGCCGTCCTTTTTTACATATGCGGTGTCCGATGACGGTGTCGTGGGCAGCATAAGTCCATCGGCCAATGACACTCCCGGAAGGCCGGCGGCTTTGTACAGAGCTTCTTTGACGGTCCATGCGCGCAGCAGATCATCGGGGGTGACGTAGCGCAACATCTCGTCGGCTGACAGAAACTTGTGTGCCACACGCTGCAGGGTGGCGCGCGGACGTTCGATGTCGATGCCGAATCGTGGTCCGTCGTGCAGTCCTATGGCGGCGTAGCCGTTGCAGTGCGATACCGACAGTTCGCTGTCGAGCCCGTCGATAAACGGTGACCCGTCGGGGCGGTGCATGACCGTGGTGTCGCTGCCGAGCGCATGGCGCAGCAGTCGCGTCACGGCAAGACCTTGCGCACTGATCTGCCCTGTGGCTTCCTCGTCAGGTGTGAACCGCGTCACGTAAATCGTCGCCTTATCTATGGTAAACTGGTCTATCATTGTTTTGTCGAAAGGTGTTTTGCCGCCTCCATCACATCGCGTGTTACGGCCTCGACTATCGGGCGTGTTTCTTCCGGGTCGGTAATCTCGTGCAGTATTTCAAGGCTGCCGTACAGGAGAGTGCCGTTGCCGTCGGAGGCTATGTGCTGTACGGGCGTTACGGTGGCGCCCGGGGTGACAATGACGGTCGACGTGAAACCTCCGGGCGAGGTAAGTTCAGTTATCTCTGATTCGCGGCCGCCCGTGTTCATTGAGGCGCGTTCTATGCGGTTGGCCAACGCTTTTTCCGTATCATGTCTTGAGCCTTGCACGAGTGTGTAGTGCAGAACCGCGCCATAGCGCAGGTAAGTGGCGTCAATCCATGTATTGCCGCCGGAGTATTTTGTCGACACATCGGCCTGCGCGTTCAGTAAAAGTTTTACCGGCAAATGTTCTGCCTGACGGTACAGGGAGTCGTAAGGGGTTATGCGGTGGTATGCATGGGGGCGTGGTGTGGTGTGACCGGTTTTTTCCGTGCACATGCACAATGTCATGACCGGGAGTAACAGTATGGTTAGGACTGCGTTGCGAATCATCGGTTTTCTTCGTCTTCAGGCATCACTTTTACGCGGACTTCCGCTATGCGGTGGCGCTCTATGGTAAGTACGAGAAAACGGCAACGTCCGTATACAATCGACTCTTTGCTCTTGGGAAAGTCGCCTTTGATGGCGAGCAGCATGCCGGCAAGGGTGTCGCAGTCTTCGGTCACTCCGGCATAATCCTCTTCGTTGAGGCGTGTCACTCTGAAGAAATCGGTCAGCAGTGTTTTTCCGTCAAATATGTATGTGTCGTCGGGGAGCCGCTTGTAGGTCACTTCCTCCTCGTCGTACTCGTCGTTGATGTCGCCTACTATCTCTTCAAGAACATCCTCAAGGGTGACAAGACCCTGCGTGCCGCCAAATTCATCGACCACGATGGCCATGTGTATGCGTCGGCGGCGGAAGTCCTCAAGCAGGTCGTCGATCATGCGCGACTCCGGTACGAAGTACGGTTCGCGGACGAGTTTCTGCCATTCGAAGCCTTCGGTGTCTTTGCCTATGTATGGCAACAGGTCGCGGCTGTAAAGCACTCCTTTTATGTTGTCGTCGGTGCCGTCATATACCGGCAGACGCGAGAAGCCGCTTGTAAGTACTACATCCATCACTTCGTCAAACGTCGAGGTGATCTCTATGTCGGTCATGTCTACACGCGGGGTCATGATTTCCGACGCCGTAGTATCGCCGAATTCAAGTATGCCTTCGAGCATCTCCTTTTCCTCGACGGCTTTTACATCGGTTATCTCAAGGGCCTGCGAGAGGTCGTTGACCGATATGTTTTCGGCCTTTTTGGTGACTATACGGTTGACGATGCCGGAGCTTTTCACGAGCATCGATGATATGGGAAATAGCAGTTTCACGGCCGCGCTTATGCCGCCTGTGGCCATCTTGGCCCATTTCACGGTATATGTATTGGCATACAGCTTCGGCAATATCTCGCCAAACAACAGAATGAGGAACGTGAGCACCACACTCTGAAATATGAAATTAAGCACTCCGCTATGGAATATGAATATCTGATTGAACGCGAAGTTACAGAGTATTACTATAGTGACGTTGACAAGATTGTTGGCTATCAGTATTGTGGCCAGCAGTCTTTCAGGCGCATCGAGAAGCCGGTTGATGGTATCGCTTTTAGGCGACTCCTCAAGACTCTCGAGCTGTGAGGGTGTAAGAGAGAAGTATGCTATTTCACTTCCTGATACGAAGCCTGACATTATAAGCGCTACTGCTGCAAGTATAAGCGCTATTATGCTTCCGGCAGTGGGTGTCGCCACCTCCACCATGTTTTCAGCTGCCAATATTATCATCCCCGACAGAGGGGATGTAGACGGTAACGGGTCTATATCCAATTGTAGAAATATTAGTTAAACAATATGTCATCCTTTGCGATGACGTGACATAGTCACCGCAAAATTAATCCATTTGCCTCAAATGAACAAATATTGCCGTTATAATCGGTAGCGATGCCGCTATTTTACAGGCATTTTTGCTATGCGCTTCTCGTGGCGTCCGCCGTCAAACGGAGTCTTGAGAAACTCGTCGACTATGGCGAGGGCAAGGGTGGGCTCTATGAAGCGTGCCGGCAGTACGAGTACGTTGGCGTCGTTGTGGGCTCGGGCAAGTCGTGCCAGTTCTACGTTCCAGCATAGTGCGGCGCGTATGCCCTGATGTTTGTTGAGAGTCATGCCGATGCCGTTGCCGCTGCCGCATATGCCGATGCCGGGGTAGTCGCGTCCCTCTTCGACCGCATTTGCACACGGGTGTGCGAAGTCGGCATAGTCGCAGCTCTCGGCGCTGTAAGTGCCGAAGTCCTCACACTCGATACCTTGCGAAAGCAGATAGCCTTCTATAACGCTTTTGAGTTCATATCCGGCATGGTCGCTGCATATGGCGATCTTTTTACCGGGTTGCAGGATAGACATGATAAATATAGAATTATTGATGAATGTTTTTAAAATTTCTGCATGTCGACGAGGCGCTTGTAGTATCCGTTTTTGGCTATCAGCTCGTCATGGCCTCCGGCTTCCACTATGCGTCCGTCGTGCATCACGCATATTATGTCGGCATTTTTGATTGTCGACAGGCGGTGGGCTATGACTATAGTCGTACGGTCTTTCATCAGACGGTCAAGAGCGCTCTGTACGAGTTTCTCGTTTTCGCTGTCAAGAGCCGACGTGGCTTCGTCGAGTATGAGTATGGGCGGATTCTTGAGTATGGCGCGGGCTATGGATATGCGTTGACGCTGGCCTCCCGACAGGCGGCATCCGCGGTCGCCTATGTTGGTGTCGTAGCCGTTTTCCGACGCCATTATGAAGTCATGGGCGTTGGCTATCTTGGCAGCTTCTATGACTTTTTCCATCGGCGCCTCTTCGACTCCGAAGGTGATGTTGTTGTAGAATGTGTCGTTAAACAGTATCGCCTCTTGATTGACGTTGCCCATGAAGCTGCGCAGGTCCTTGACCTTCATGTCCTTGACGTTTATTCCGTCGATGGATATGCTTCCTTTGTCAATGTCGTAGAAGCGCGGCAGCAGGTCGGCGAGTGTCGATTTGCCCGAGCCGCTCTGTCCCACGATTGCTACTGTCGCACCGGCGGGTATGTGCAGTGACACGTCTTTCAGAACCGGCATGGTGCCGTAGGAGAATGTCACGTCCTTGTAGTCGATGGTGCCGTCGAGCTTGTCGATCTGTTTCGGCTGCTCGGGGTCTTTGATGGGGTTCTGTGCGTCAAGTATACGGTCGACACGCTCCATCGATGCAAGACCTTTCTGTATGGAGTACACGGCTTTGGACAGCTCTTTGGCTGGATTGATGATGCTGTAGAAAATGACCATGTAGTAGATGAAGAAACTTGCGTCGAGCGAGTAGTTGCCTACAAGAATAAGTGTGCCTCCGAACCAAAGTACGATAGCTATGGTGAAAGTGCCGAGAAACTCGCTCATGGGGTGGGCGAGCGATTGACGGCGGGCTATGCGGTTGCTTATCCGGTAGAATTTCTGGTTTTCGCGCTTGAAGCGGCTGCGTACTTTGCTTTCTGCGTTGAAAGCCTTGATTATGCGCAGACCTCCGAGAGTCTCCTCTATGTTTGACATGAGCAGTCCCCATTGGTTCTGTGCGTCAAGTGACTGGCGTTTGAGCCGCTTGCCCACACGCCCCATGATGAGGCCGGCCAAAGGCAGAAGTATCAGCACAAATACGGTCAGTTGCCACGATATTGCAATCATCATCGCAAGACATACGATAATCATTATCGGATTCTTGAAAAACATGTCGAGCGATGACATGATCGAGTTTTCTATCTCGGCCACGTCGCCGGTCATGCGGGCCATGACATCGCCTTTGCGTGCATCGGTAAAGAATGATATGGGCAGGCTTACTATCTTGTCGTACATATAGTTGCGTATGTCACGCACTATGCCCGAACGCATCGGTATTATGAAGTAGGAGCTGAGGTATGTGGCGCCTGTTTTAAGGGCGGTCATGATAACAAGCATGACCGCAAGCCCGGCAAGTGCGCCTGACGGTCCCCAGTCCGAAATCATGAGCTGGTTATAATAGTAGAAGTTGTTTATGGCCACATCTTTCAGCGAATTGCCATCGCCGGTGTGCATCAGGGTGTAGGCCATCTCATCTATGCCGAAAAGCATATTGAGTATCGGCACGATAAACGCAAACGAGAACAGCGTCAGAAACGCCGCCAGTATGTTGAATATTATATTAAGCGCCAGATACTTCTTGTAAGGAGGCACAAAGCGTCTGATAATCTTGAAAAAGTCGTTCATGACGCAAAGTTAATGAAAATTCGTTAAGAGAGCCATAAGCCGCCTTACAAATGTAATATTTATGAAATATGACATTCGTGATTAATATGCGATTATTTTGATTCTACGTGTAGCGAATACGTATCATCCGTGTACTCTGTCGCCGGCATGTGTACAAGTAGTATGCGGGTTGATGCATTTTCGTAAAACTCTACGGGCTTTGCTCCGGAGGGCAGGCATGTGAATATCTCATCTGCCGTCGATAAATTCAGGTGACCTTTCTCTATGCCGTTTTGTGAGAGCAGATGTTGTAATCCCGCTTTGGCCTTCTCTGCTGAAACCGGGTGGGAGTTGTCGGCCGGAATTACTGAAATTGAAAGCCACCGGGTATTGTCTTTCTGTAATGTATGTGTCACTGCGTATTCATACATGCGGTCAAGACGATTATATACGCATGAACTTCCTCCGGTCAACGACACATTGCCTTTCGTCCAGTCAAAACACAGAAAATCGCGGTTATAAACCATGATTTTTGTTGAATCGACGTGGATGACCTTGTCGTTTTTATACCCTTTGAGGTAGTTGGTTATCTGTCCTTCATGATAGAAATAGGTACTGAACTGCCGGGTCAGTTTTTTGCCTTCTCCGTCACTGTCGGTATACTTGCTGTACACTTTGTATGTGTCGGGCAACTCCTTTGCGCTCCACACTATCGAATCGTATGGCTCTATAAATGACGGCATATCCAGCCCTACTTTGTCATTGGCGTAGCCGTCGGTTATGCGAAACGACACAAGATCGAGCGGGGCCGCTATCGTATAATCCTCGCCCATGAGTGTCGTGGGGCGGCTTGTCGGTTTGATTTTGAACCGGTATGATTGCGACAGGTTGTTTATGTCAATTGTCGCTTCATCTGAATAAGTGTCGGTAACATTAATCTCTTTTATATCGCTGACCGGGGTGTAGCCCATAAGAGGCTCGTTATTGCGGTATACGATTTGGAGTGAGTTTTTAACGCCCACGGCAAGCGGGACTGTTATGCAGTGGTTTCCGGATTTGTCAATCGTTATCGGCTCGTATGTCGTGACACTGCTGTTGTCCTTTGCCCCTTCGTAGGATATTGACTGCCAGTTGTCGCCATACGAAAATGTATTGGCCACGGCATATTCACCTTCTGTAATGTTGAAACCGTCATTGACAATGGTTATTTCGGTCAGCTTTTTACGTGGTATTGTTATGTTGAGTTTCAGGGTCTTGCCCTCCTTATTCCAGTCTGATATAAAGAACTCGAGTTTCCGGTCGGGGAATGGCATGATGTGTTTGTCCGGCGATATGCTACTCAAATCCACTCTGAGGTAGTGGAGCCCCCTTGCGTCTCCGATGTCTTCGCCAATCTCAAAGAATATGCGGTATTTACCGTCTTTATCGGTTGTGCCTTTCGCTTTATGTTTTAACAACGAGCCGGTGATATCTCGCCATTCGTAATCCACGCTGACCGGTATGTCGGCAAAAGGTGTGCCTTCGGGCGTGCATATTCGGCCGGTTATGATGGTGCTGGTAGCGGTCGGCTCCTTGATGAAATCATCTTCTTCCTTGTCGCAGCTTGCTAATGATGCCGACAGGATAATGATGCATATCAGTTTTATAAATGGTGTGGCCTTCATAAATTAATGGGTCTTGAAGGTTTCGGCTATCTGTTTCGCTACATTTTTCAGAGCGCCCCTCATATCGGCTTCATGACTTATTCCGAGACTTGATGAAGCTCCGCGGCATGATGCTATGGGGCGTCCAGACAGATAATCGATGAAATTGACTGTTATTATTGTCTCCTCATCGGTTACGGTTACTCCGTATTTTACTATCAGCAGCCTCTCCTGCTGTTGCGGCGACAACCCATTTATTCGCCAGTCGCTGATAAGTTTCAGTCCGGAACCTTCTACTGCGTCATACAACTGTATTTCATACTGCATCAGCTCTGCCGGTATGTGATATGTGTCATTGTTTATTATGGCGGCATACTCGTACTTGTTCAAGTTTACATTGCTTGATACGACCGACTTTGAAGTGGTGCACGATGACAGGAGGCATACTGCCCATATCATAATTATAAACAGTGAGCTCTTTTTCATATGTTCTGGTTGAGATTTTTTTATGTGGTTTATTATTGTTGCAATGTCTTCGATATAGACCTCGATGCCCTTTTGTGCATTGAACCGTAAGTATCTAAGACGAAGCCAAAGATACGAATAATATGCGATAAACAATCTTTTCGACCTTAAAAATCGGACTGATGTAAAAATATGGAGGCGTCTGTAGTTTTATAGCCGGCATCTATGTCAATAGGTTTATGTCGACCTATGACTGAAACCATGCTGAGTGCGGGGAAATGAGTTGACTGACAGATGCTTTATGTGCAATAATTCAGGATGCGCTTATATGCCGGTGTGATTTATTTATTGTGGAGTGCAGTAATCTCGCAAATTCTGTCTATCTTTGACGATACATTGGCATATCGTGACAATACCATATGGGCAGAAACCGGCTGAAAATAATACGCATTGTAGTGTCGTCCGCGATTTTCGTGGCGGCGACTTTGCTGTGGATTGCTTACAGCGACATATTTCTGCGTCCGCTCGGGTGGATCAGTCGCATACAGGTGTTTCCGGCGGCTATGGTGCTTTCTATGGCTTCCCTTTTGTTCTGGCTGGCTGTCTCTTTTCTGTTTGGGCGGGTCTATTGTTCTTCGGTGTGCCCGCTCGGCACTTGGCTTGACGGAGTGGCGCATGCGGGTATGGCTTTAAGGAGAAAGCCATACCGCTATTCGCGTCCTTTTGATCTCCGGTCGTTTTTTCTGCTGGTGACTCTTTCATGCATTGCCGCCGGAATAGCCATAATACCGGTTGTCATAGAACCACATTGTATGTACAGCAAGTTTGTTGTATCGGTGCTCAAACCCGCGTGGGGGGCGGTGAACAACCTCATAGCCTATACCGGAGCCGTGACCGGATGGTGGGATGTATACTACGTAGGCATTGTAAGGGCATCTGTATTCGGTATAATCATATCGGTGGTGACCATGCTGGCGGTGAGTATCCCGGCATGGTTTTTCGGCCGCACGTTCTGCAACACATTGTGCCCGGTGGGCACGATGCTCGGCTATGTCAGCCGATACGCCCTGTGTCGTATAGACATAGATACTGACCGTTGTACCAACTGCCGGCGGTGTGAGGAGGTATGCAAGGCATCGTGCATAGACCTCAATGACCATGTGGTTGACGGGTCGCGGTGCGTCAACTGCTTTAATTGCCTGTCGGTATGTAAGGACGATGCCATATTTTACCGGACATCGCGCAAGCGGCTGTCGTGGCCGTTGATGCAGCGGCTGTCGAGGGCCGATGCCGGGGGAGCCGCCGCGCCGACGGTGGGCGGTGTCGACAATCAAGTGAAAACAATAAAACAAGAAGATAATGAAGCAATATCTTGAACTGTTGCGCCATGTGCGTGAACATGGAGTTGACAAAGGCGACCGTACGGGCACCGGCACGAGAAGCGTGTTCGGCTACCAGATGCGGTTTAATCTTGAAGAGGGTTTCCCGCTGCTGACGACCAAGAAACTCCATCTTAAATCCATAATATACGAGCTGTTGTGGTTTCTGAAGGGCGACACCAATGTCCATTACCTGCAGGAGCACGGAGTAAGGATATGGAACGAATGGGCCGACCCCGACGGCTCGCTCGGTCACATATACGGCTACCAATGGCGTTCATGGCCCGATTATAACGGAGGTCATATAGACCAGATAGCTGAAGCGGTCGATACGATAAAGAACAACCCCGACTCACGGCGCATAATAGTAAATGCATGGAATGTGGCCGATCTGCCCAACATGAATCTGCCGCCATGTCATGCGTTCTTTCAGTTTTATGTGGCCGACGGACGTCTCAGTCTTCAGTTGTACCAGCGCTCGGCCGACATATTTCTCGGTGTGCCGTTCAACATAGCGTCCTATGCCTTGTTGTTGATGATGATGGCGCAGGTGACCGGTCTGAAAGCCGGTGACTTCGTGCATACTCTCGGCGATGCCCACATATACAGCAATCACTTCGAGCAGGTCGACACCCAGCTTGCGCGTGAGCCGCGCCCACTGCCTGTGATGAAGATCAATCCCGATGTCAAGTCGATATTTGACTTCAAGTATGAAGACTTCACGCTTGAAGGGTATGACCCGCATCCTCACATTAAAGCCACGGTAGCCGTATGATGACAGGACGTCCCGATATTATATCGATAATTGTGGCCTGTGCGGCCGGCGGCGCCATAGGGCGACGCGGCGACCTGCTGTTTCACATCAGCGATGACTTGAAGCGCTTCAAACGTCTGACTATGGGCAAGCCGGTGATAATGGGCCGTAAGACTTTTGAATCCTCTCCTAACGGCGCCCTGCCCGGCAGACGCAATATTGTCATAACACGACAGAAGTCGTATGCGGCTCCGGGTATAGAGACTGCGCCGTCGCTTGATGCGGCGCTGTCCATGTGCGGCGGTGCCGAGGATGCTTTTGTGATAGGCGGAGGCGAAATATACCGTCAGGCAATGCCCTTGGCCGACCGGTTGTATCTTACCGAAATAGATGCCGATGTGCCTGATGCCGATACGTTTATGCCTGATATAGACATGAAAGAATGGGCCGTCATCGAAACTTCCGATCCGATGACCGACCCACGTAAAGGTGTGACATACCGTTTTATCGATATGGCCCGGCGTTAACGGCATTTATTCTATGTAGCCGAATGAACGCAACTTGTTTTCGCGGTTGCGCCAGTCTTTCTCGACCTTGACAAAAAGTTCGAGGTATACTCTTTTGTCAAAGAATTTCTCGATGTCCTTGCGTGCTTCGGTGCCGATTTTCTTGAGCATCGAGCCGCCTTTGCCTATGATGATGCCCTTCTGAGAGTCGCGTTCGACATATATGACTGTCATTATATGTATGCTGTCCTCTTTTTCGTCAAACTTCTCTACGACAACCTCTACCGAGTATGGCACCTCCTTGTCGAGGTTCAGCAGCAGTTTTTCTCTTATTATCTCGGTGACGAAGAAGCGTGCCGGCTTGTCGGTCAGGGCGTCTTTGCCGAAATAAGGCGGTGCTACGGGAAGCAGCTCCACTATGCGGTGCATAAGTGTGTCGACATTGAAGCCGAGTTTTGCCGACGTGGGGTATACTTCGGCATTGGGCAGAAGCTCTTTCCATCGTGCCACTATCGCCTCAAGCTCCTCATTGCCTTTGAGCAGGTCTATCTTATTGATGACGAGCAGTACGGGCACGGTCTCCTTGGCTACTTTGGCAAGGAAATCGGCGTTTTTGGTCGGATCCTCCACCACGTCGGTCACATATAACAGTACGTCGGCATCGGTGAGCGCGCCTTCCGAGAATTCCCTCATGGCTTCCTGCATCTTGTAGTTGGGCTTCAGGACTCCCGGGGTGTCGGAGAACACTATCTGGTAGTCGTCTGTATTCACTATGCCCGTTATGCGGTGACGTGTCGTCTGAGCCTTTGATGTTATGATGCTTATGCGTTCGCCCACGAGATCATTCATGAGTGTTGACTTTCCTACGTTGGGGTTGCCTACTATGTTGACAAATCCCGATTTATGGTTTTCGTTCATCTGCTTGAATTTTTGGTTAATGGTTATATTTATGGTTATAACAAAAATCGGGCCGAAAATGTCGCATGACATAAAAATTACAAAGGGCGGGTCTCACGACTCACCCTTTATAATTAACCTTAAATC
The DNA here is from genome assembly GCA_001689405.1 of Candidatus Homeothermus arabinoxylanisolvens. Classification (GTDB taxonomy): domain Bacteria; phylum Bacteroidota; class Bacteroidia; order Bacteroidales; family Muribaculaceae; genus Muribaculum; species Muribaculum arabinoxylanisolvens. The sequence continues at coordinate 32,235 of LUJO01000016.1, forward strand.
TAATACCATGAAAAACACAGTGCAAATATAGTAATTATACCTTTAGAACATTTTGCCTGTTAAATGGTTCGGCGATACTTAAGTTTTAACTTTCATTAACTATTGTGTACGCGTTTTCTAAGTAACTTAGCAATATGAAAATTAAAACCGGTTATCATGAGAATTAAAATTCTGGTCGTTGACGACGAAGAGTCGATTTGCGACATCCTAAAGTACAATCTTGAACTTGACGGTTATGAAGTGGACTACGCCCTGTCGGGCGAAGAGGCCCTTACCATGGACCTGTCAAGCTACTCTCTGTTCATCCTCGATATAATGATGGACAAGATAAGCGGATTTGATTTCGCTAAACGATTGAAAAACAACATATCCACGGAAAATACGCCTGTCATATTCTGTTCGGCGCTCGATGATGCCGACGATACCGTCATGGGACTTAATCTCGGCGGCGACGACTACATAACCAAACCGTTTGTGATAAGCGAGGTGCTTGCGAGGGTGCGTGCCGTGTTGCGCCGCAGCCATGTGTCGCAGCAATATGCCTACAACATATCGAAAGGCATACAGGAGCCGGATATAAACTTCAAGACTCTCAGGATAGACCGTAACGAGAAAGCCTGTTATCTTAACGGCGAGCCGGTTACACTTACCAAGACCGAGTTCGAGATACTGCTGTTTTTCCTGACTCACCGCAACCGCATATACTCGCGTGAGGAGATAATACGTGAAGTATGGCCCGAGGATGTCATCGTGTCCAATCGTACTATCGATACCAATATCACGCGTCTACGCAAGAAAATAGATCCGTACGGCAACAATATTATCACTCGATTGGGCTTCGGATATGGATTTAAGGAGACCAATTAAGTATCAGTGGCGGTTGTTTCTGCCATTGGTCATACTCTTGTGGACGCTTATAGCCACTCTTGCCATATATACATACAACAGCGAGAAAGAGTTTCGTACCAAGCATCTTAACGAGGACCTGCGTCTGATCAACTCCCGCGTCATAAACGCATACGAAAATGACATGGAGCTGAAGCCGTTCATGAACTTCATATCGCAGTATTATGAGAAATCGGAGTTCAACGGCATAAGGATGTCGGTCTATCAGGAGGACGGCACGCTGCTCTATTGCATAGGTACTCCTATACCGACTCAGATTGACGGCGAGTACACTCCGGAGTTTGCCAAAATGCTTGACAAAGGTTACGGAACCTCATTTCGCCGAAGCAGTGTCGAAGACAATAATCCGTATTACTTTTTCGGAGTGCGTAAAAGTGCCGATGACAAGATATTTGTCCTTACGGCGATGCCTTATACCGAGACTCTTGCCAAGGCCATGGCTGTCGACAAGGGCATATGGCTTGTGTTTATACCGGTTGCGCTTATAGTGACTCTGTTCGCATATCTGTCAACACGTTATCTGGGTAAGAATGTGGCCCTCCTTCACTCCTTTGCGTCAAAGGCGGCGGCAGGGGTCGACCTTACCGATGACGAGCAGTCGTTTCCCCACGATGAACTGGGCGATATATCGCGCAAGATTGTGTCTTTGTATAAAGACAAGACCGAGGCTATCGAGCGTTCGGAGCGCGAGCACCGTATAGCCCTGAAGGCAAACGAAGAGAAGATGCGTATCACAAAGCAGCTCGCCAATAATATCAACCACGAGCTGAAAACTCCGGTAGGCGTGATAAAAGGATATCTTGACACACTGGCCGATCATCCCGAGATGGACGATGCTTCGCGTGAGCGTTTTATCGAGAAGGCTCAGGGCCACATGAGCCGCCTGTGCAACATGCTCAACGATCTCTCTTCCATAACCCGCCTTGAAGAGGGCGGAGCGGGAGTCATGAAGGAGCGTGTGGACTTCTATGACCTGCTGTCGAATGTGTCGGCCGAGATTGAGAGCATAAAGCTCAATAACGGTGTCAAGTTTGAGTTTGATGTGCCTATGGACTGTTATGTGCTCGGTAACTACAATCTGCTGTACGGTATGGTGGTCAATCTTATCAGAAACGCCGACTTCCACTCCAAAGGCACTATGTGTGCCATAAAGTTGATTGACGGCAATTCGCGTGAATACAGATTCTCGTTCTATGACGACGGCACGGGAGTGGGCGAGGAGCATATACCCCACCTGTTTGACCGGTTCTATCGTATTGACAAGGGTCGTTCACGTAAGGTGGGCGGTACCGGACTGGGCTTGCCTATTGTAAAAAATACGGTGCTTGTCATGGGCGGTACCATAAAGGTGCGCAACCGTCAGCCCCACGGCCTTGAGTTTGTGTTCTCTCTGCCCAAGTGGGTGGCTAAGTCCTGACAAGCCGACATCAGTCTTTTATTCCATATGCAAGGTCGCCTGCATCGCCAAGTCCGGGCACTATGTAGCTGTGTGAGTTTATTTCCGGATCTATGGCTCCTACCCATATTGTTGTCTTGTCATCGGGGAACGTGGCTTTGATATAGTCGATGGCGGTCTGTGACGCTATTACCGATGCTATGTGTATTTTGGCAGGGGTGCCTTTGGTCAGCAGGGCGCGGTAGCTCAGCTCCATTGACGCACCGGTGGCGAGCATCGGGTCGACGAGTATAAGTGTTTTTCCGTCAAGACGCGGCGAGGCTATGTATTCTATGAACACGTCGAAACTTTCTTTCTCCTTGTACTTGCGGTAAGCCGACACGAATGCGTTCTCGCTTTTGTCGAGGGTGTTGAGAAATCCGAGATGAAACGGTATGCCGGCGCGGAATATAGTGCCGAGCACAATGCCGTCGGCTACGACTTCACATTCTGCCGGAGCCAGAGGTGTCATTATCTCTACTTTTTTGTAGTCAAATGTGCGGCTTATCTCGTAGGCCATGAGTTCGCCTATGCGTTCGAGGTTGCGGCGGAAGCGCAGCATGTCGTGCTGTATGTCGACATTTCGCAGCTCCATCATATATTGGTTGATAATCGAGCGGTGCTCGTCAAAGTTTATAACGTCCATGATATCGTTGTTTTCAGATTTACAGAGTTTGTTCTATGAGATTGTAGTATTCGGTTCCGGACGGTACATGCAACGTGCCGAATCCGAGCCGTGAGGCCGCTTCTATATTGGACTGCGAGTCGTCAAGAAATATTGTCTCTTCCGGAGCTATGCCGAAGCGCTCGGTCACGATCCGGAATATGCGCGGGTCCGGTTTGCAGCATCCGGCTTCATATGACGTTACGATGCCGTCGAAGTAGTCGTTGACGGTGAGGCCTTCCTGCTTAAAAGCCTTGACTATGTCGCGGTCCCACATGATGGAGTTTGTATTGGACAACATGTATATGCGGTACTTGCGGCGCAACTCACGCAGCTTCTCAAGCCGTGGGCGCGGTATACCTGTGAGAAATGCGTTGAGCGCGCAGTCGATATCCTCGTCTGTGACCTGACCGGGTATATGGAGCCGTACTTCATCGCGAAATTCCTTTTCGCCGATTTGCCCGGCTTCCAGAGCGGCAAAAGGACCCTTTTGCCCGTAATCGCCGAGAAATTCACCTATGTCGGACATGCCGAGAGCGCGGAATGCCTTCTCGCAGTTTTCGCGGCGTATATCCATGATGACGCCGCCAAGATCAAACAGCAGATTTTTTATCATAAGGCAAACTTACGAAAAATATTGCAAAAAAACGGGAATCGCTTGCGCAATTCCCGTTTTGTATGATGACTTGATTGGAAATCAGTCGTTGTAGAACTGGAGGGTGTTGTTGACAACTTTGTTCTTCTTCATCATTATGTCGAAGAAGTTCTGGAGTACTGCCTGATTTCCGTACTGCTGGTCGTAACGGGCGGCATTCTCCTTGTAGTCGTAGGGACGTGACTGGTTGTCCACGTCATATACCTGATAAACGTATACTCCGTTGGTGCCTTCTATCGGGCCTACCAAAGCTCCCTTTTCCGATACGGGTACCTGACCGAGGAGCACTGACTCCATGGCGCCTACGCCGGGTATGAACATCTGTCCGAAGGTCACATCGGTTGAATCTACTGCAGCCTGCATTACCTGAGCGTATCCGGCGAGGTCTGTGGCTTTGCCTTTGTACTGGGCGATGAGGTCGGCGGCTTTCTTGGAGTTGCGTACCTTTTCTGTTACAGCCATGAGTACGTCATCGTCAGAGAGCGGCATGTAGCCCGGTTTTATCACTTCGTCAAGAGCTACTACGATGAGGCGGTCATTCTGTCCGTCCTCCATGATGGGCGATACCTGTCCTTTCTTGGCATCCATAGCCCATTTTACGGCGTTGCGGCTGTAGGGCACATTGCCGAGAGCGGCGCTGTTGGCGGTTACTACCGCGGGCTGCAGCGAGTATCCGGCGTTGAGGGCTTTCACTACGGTGAGCGAGTCGGCATTGCTGATGCCGCTCATGAACGAAGCGAGGTCCTCGTTGAGTTTGGCTATGGTTGCGTCAGAGGGATATACCTTGTATGTCACGGTAGCGTAGTCATATACCGATACGGGCGCTTTCTTGCTGTTTACACGTACTATGCGGGCATCGGTGGCGGTGCTGTCAGATATGAAGTAGCCTGTGCCTGCGTTAAGTATGCGCTCTTTCAGTTCGTTGTCGGGGGCGGAGGCAAATGAGTTCCATACGTTAGCCTGACCGCCGGCCACACCGGGCATCTTGAGGGCTTCGTCGAATGCCACGCCTGAGTTCAGAGCTGCAAGCAGGGAGTCGCGTCCGGCGGCATCGCCCTGATAAGCTATGAAGTCGATGTTTACCGAGTCTACGGCCATTTTCTTGCCGAGTAACTTGGCTATGGTGTATTCGTCGTTGATGAACGAAAGCATTTTCACGGCGCCTACCACGCTGTCGGTGACAAACGACTTAAGCTGCGGGTTGGTTATGGCCGATGCGGTGGTTGAACGACGGTCAACTCCGAAGTTGCTGTCGCCGTTTACAGCGTCAAGGTCTTTTGTGGCGGCGAGCTTGACTACCGTGGTGTCGACAAGTGCGCGGCCTTCGGCTATATCAGCCTGCGAAGGCTCGATATTGACTGCTATATAGTTGACTTTGCGTATTTCGTCGTCAACTTTATACATGTTTTTGTCTTTGTTGTACTGTGCCTTGAGCTCCTCTTTACTTACGGGATACTTGTCGTTGGGCAGGTCCATATAGCTTTTCTTGACATAAGCTATGTGGCTTGTCGAGGCGTTTCCGTCATAATATGCTTTGGCGTCAAGTTCATTGGCTACAAGGGCTCCGGCGAGCAATGCCTGAAATTTCTGCTGTTTGAGAAGCTGCTCCATCTGCTGCTCCTGACGAAGCCACAGGGCCTGCACCTGCTGAGCCTGCTCGGCGGGTACTCCGTACTTGCCGGGGTTGAATGCCACGTCATAAAGCTGCTGGGGCGACTCGAAGCCCATCTGTTGTGCAAACTGTATCATGGCGTAGTGGGCGTTTGAGCCGAGCATCGATTTTGAAAGCTCGTCATCGGTAACCTGTATGCCGAGATCCTCGATCTCCTGATTCAGAAGCTGCTCCTGTATCATGCCATAAAGGACGCGCTGGTGAAGGGCGGCCGGGTCAATCTTGGCGTTTTGCTGCTGATACTGCTGGTTGGCCTCTTCATAGCGGCGCTGAAATTCTTGGATGTCGATTTTGTGACTGCCGACTTTGGCTATGGTTGTACCGTTGCCGAAAAGTGTGCGGCCTGAAGTAAAGAAGTCACCGATGATAAATGCCAATAACGCGGCACCTACCACGATGAGGAGCAGAGTAGATCTCTTGCGGATTTTTTCAAGTGTTGCCATTTATTGCTTTGAATTTAATTTTTCACTGATAATGAGCGGTTTACATCTCTAAGCAAGACGCATAGAGACAAAATCGCACAAAGATACTAATTTTAAGCCGTAAATCACAACCTCAAATCGCAAATTTATCATAAACCGTAATAATTACGCAGTTAAGTGTCATGATGCATCCGGCGAGCGGTGCGGGCTTAAAGTCCGAAAGCACGTTTTATGTCGTCGATTTTGTCAAGCTTTTCCCATGTGAACAGCTCGACTTCGAGTGTCTTTTCCGGCTCGTACTTTGACGTGAAGGTCTTTTTTACTGTCATGGGTTCACGGCCGACGTGTCCGAAAGCGGCAGTCTCCTGATATATGGGGTTGCGGAGTTTGAGTCGCTTTTCGATAGCGTTGGGCCTCATGTCAAACAGTTCTTTTACATGTTGTGATATTTCGGCGTCGGTCATGTCTACTTTGGCTGTGCCCCGGGTGTTTACGTACAGACTTACGGGCTGGGCCACGCCTATGGCATAGGCCACTTGTACGAGAGCTTCGTCGGCTACGCCTGCGGCCACGAGGTTCTTGGCTATGTGACGGGCCGCGTAGGCTGCCGACCGGTCGACCTTCGAGGGGTCTTTGCCGGAGAATGCGCCGCCGCCGTGGGCTCCGCGTCCGCCGTAGGTGTCGACGATGATTTTGCGTCCGGTAAGTCCCGTGTCGCCGTGAGGTCCGCCTATGACAAACTTTCCGGTGGGGTTTACGTGCAGTATCAGCTTGTCGTCAAACAGCCGTTGAACCGACTCGGGAAGTTTTGATATGACCCGTGGAAGCAGTATGTTTTTTACGTCATCGCGTATCTTTTCGAGCATCATCATGTCGGCTTCGTCCTGTGACGCCGCGTCATCGGCGGGTATGAACTCGTCGTGTTGTGTCGATATGACGATTGTATGTATTCTTACGGGCTTGCCTTCCGGAGAATATTCGACTGTGACCTGACTCTTTGCATCGGGGCGCAGATAGGTCATGTCGACGCCTTCGCGACGTATGGCCGACAGCTCCCGCAGAAGCATGTGGCTCAGGTCGAGCGGCAGAGGCATGTAGTTGGGGGTCTCGTTGCAGGCGTAGCCAAACATCATGCCTTGGTCGCCGGCTCCCTGCTCCTCTTCTACAGCACGTTCCACGCCGCGGTTTATGTCGGCGCTCTGCTCGTGCAATGCTGAAAAGACTCCACACGCGTTGCCGTCAAATTTAAGTTCGCTGCGGTTGTAGCCTATCTCGTTGATTACACGTCGTGTCACATCCATAAGATCGATATAGGCATTGCTCTTGACCTCGCCTGCTATCACTACTTGTCCGGTGGTGACAAGTGTCTCGCATGCGACTTTGGACTGCGGGTCATGGGCGAGAAATTCGTCAAGTATTGCGTCCGATATCTGGTCGGCGACTTTGTCGGGATGGCCTTCCGAGACCGATTCCGATGTGAAAAGGTAGTTGTTCATTTTATTTGACTGAGTTTTGTTTCGGTTAAAAATAAAAAATCTCCACATCGGGCTTGTGCCGTGCGGAGCGTAATCTGACCAAAACTTGCCGATTGCAAATGAATCTTGCGGTTTTAGCATTTTTTATAGTGGTTGCAAGCAGCCAAATTTCTCCACCCGGGCATATGCCCTGTATGTTTTCGGCGCAAAGTTAATACTTTATTTCGAAATATGTAGGGCTTTATGTGTGTTTTAACATTCCTTTCTCGGTCATATCGTACAGAAAAGTGTCACCAAGAACGGCACGGAGAAGTCAACGACAAATCCGTGAAATACCGATACTATGACCATATCGCGTCCCGATACTTGCGATATTATGGGAAGCGTGGTGTCCATTGAGGTGGCGCCTCCGGCCGATATTGGCGCGAGACGCCCGAAGACCGCGGCGAGTACCGGAGCGCCAAGCAACGTGATGATTTCGCGGAATATGTTTGACAACAGAGCTATTGTCCCAAGCTCGGCTCCGCAATATTTCGATACGAATATGCTTGACAGTGAATAATATCCGAAGCCTGACCCTACGGCAAGACATTCGGCGGCCGTGCGTGGCATGAACAGGCTTATCAGCGCACAACCGGCCAGAGTGCCGCCTATTGTCATGAGCGGAAGCAGTAGCAGGCGTGGGTCGGCGCTCCTGACCCTTTTGAGGGTGTCGACATCGTGTCCGACATTCATACCTACAAAAAACATGAGTGCGCCCAGTGCGTAGAAGCTTATGTCATCGCCTATGTCGGGCAATTTTATCAGGCCGGTGATGCCGCATATGGCTCCCGCTATAAAAAATAGTATTATTATAATGCTGACTTTCATCGTTTGCTCTTTTTAGCCTTGATGTATTTCCATAATATGTACGCTGCGGCTGCGCTGCCTATAGTAGCGGCCAAGGATATGGCTATTGCCTGCCATCCTAAGCTCAGTGCACCGCGTACCACCGCATCGTTGGCTCCGGCTTCAAGTCCGAGAAGAAAAAGCAGCAGCCATACAAGGACCGTAACCGTGGTGCCGATCCACGGCATTCGCCGGTTGCGCAGCAGCAGTCCCGCAGCTACTCCGAGAAGCATTATACCTATAAGTACTATCATCGATGGCTTATTTGGTTTATCACTGCAAAGTTCCGAAAAAAATCTGAAGACAGCCATGTTTTGTCGTTTTTCCGGGCTGTCACCGGCTATTTCCTTTAAAATTTGCAACAGTGTTTAAATTTAATTAAGATGACACTCTGATGTAACGCGATTGCAACAAGTGGAAGTTATCTTTGTACTGTCATTAGATTTAGATGTGTATAGCGCAATAATTTCTAATGAATTAAAAATATCACAATCATTACCATTAGAACATTATTGCAAACGTATAAAAGTAATTAGACAGAGTGGGCTCTATTTCTTTCCGATAAAGAGAGAATTCCGAAATCTCGGACGGAGCAAGGATTAGAAATGGTCGCGATGACCTTAGTCCGCCCCACCATATACAGGTTTTCACCTGTCGAGAGGCTGCAACCGAGTTGCGGCCTCCTTTTGTATATGCCGCCCTGTTTTTGCCGTGGCTTCGCAATTAGTCCGGCGGAAAGCCATTCAGTATATATTTTTGGCATAAAAACATACATGTCGCAGAGCCATTATGGATTACTTTTGCCGGAGTAACACAAATTTAATAACCGAATGAAAACAAGTGCGACAATTATGTATGATAGACTGATTACGTTTGCGGGTATGCTGCTCGCTTCATTTTTGTTATTTCAGACGCAGGCGGCGCGTAAAGTATTGACGATGTCCTCGCCGTCAGGCAATATTGTCCTGACATTGACTGCCGGCGATTCAATACGGTTCTCCGTATCGCGTGACAACCGTACGGTTATTGAATCGGCTACTGTGGGCATGACTCTTTCTGACCGTACGCTCGGACGTGACGTAAAGATAAAATCGGTGAAACGCGGCAAGGTGCGCGATAAGATAAATCCGGTCGTGGCGTTTAAACATTCAGTGATTGATAACAGTTACAACTCGATGCTTGTTGACTTTGCCGGCGGTTATGCTTTGGAGTTGCGAGTGTTTGACGATGGTGTGGCTCACCGGTTCATGACATCTCTTAAAAAGCCGAATATAGAAGTGATTGACGAGAAGTTTGCCGTGGTGTTCCCCGACCGTTCAATTGCCAATTTACAGATGCCTGAACGGTTCAAGACCTCATATGAAGATCCTTATACTCGTAAAATATTGTCGGAGTGGTCATCCGCCGACCGTATGTCTACATTGCCTGTACTTGTGGAGGAGCCCGACGGCATATGTGTGCTGATTTCCGAGAGTGACCTCTCCGATTATCCATGTATGTTCTTGCGTGGCGACGGTGCCGGCGGTGTCTTTTCTGTTTTTCCCCGTCAGCCGCTTGAATTCGGCGATGACGGTGACCGTAGCGTGGAGATTCTGAAAGAGGCCGATTACATGGCTTGTACGGCCGCCGACCGTGCGTTTCCGTGGCGTTACATGGCTATAGGAACTCCCGGTGATATTATTGAGCAGACATTTACATGCCGGTTGGCCTCGCCTTCGGCAATCGGTGACGCCGGTTGGGTGCGTCCGGGTTTTGTAAGTTGGGAATGGTGGAACGGAGCCACTCCTTACGGTGAGGATGTCGACTTTGTGGCCGGATGCAACCTTGACACATATAAATATTTTATAGACTTTGCCGCGCATTACGGTATACCTTATATTCTTATGGATGAGGGATGGGCCAAAAGTACTCTTGACCCGTATACGCCTAATCCCGATGTGGACCTGCATGAACTGGTACGCTATGGCAAGGAGAAAGGGGTAGATATATTTCTGTGGCTTACTTGGCTTGCCGTGGAAAATAATTTTGACCTGTTCAAGACCTTTAAAGATTGGGGTATTGCGGGAGTCAAGATTGACTTCATGGACCGTTCCGACCAGTGGATGGTCAATTTTTATGAACGTGTATGTGCCGAAGCCGCTAAAAACGGATTGATGATAGATTTCCACGGGTCATTCAAGCCTGCCGGACTTGAGTACAAATATCCTAATCTTGTATCGTATGAAGGTGTGCGCGGAATGGAGCAGATGGGAGGGTGTTATCCCGACAACTCGCTATACCTGCCGTTTATGCGTAATGCCGTTGGGCCGATGGACTATACGCCCGGGGCTATGATAAGCATGCAGCCCGAGTGTTATCGTGCCGAGCGTCCTAATTCGGCATCGATAGGTACACGCGCCTACCAGATGGCTTTGTTTGTCGTATTTGAAAGCGGTATACAGATGCTCGCCGATAATCCCACTCTTTATTACCGTAACGATGATTGTACAAAATACATCACTTCACTGCCGGTGACATGGGATGAAACCCGCGCAATTGAGGCTAAACCGGGTGAATATGTTGTTGTGGCACGTAGAAAAGGTGATAAGTGGTATATAGGGGCCATAACCAATACTAAGGACGGTGCCCGCGACATGACTGTAAGCCTCGACTTCCTTGACGGCGGTAAGGAATACGTTATGGAAGCGTTTGAAGATGGTGTGAATGCCGATCGTCAGGCTATGGATTATCGCCGCAAGCACAGTGTCGTCACCTCTGATACTGACCTCAATATCCGGCTTGCCCGCAGCGGCGGCTTTACCGCTGTCCTGACTCCCCGGGATTGATGCTGTTAAAATGCGAACCAATCCGTGGCCGGACGCTGTTTGACAATATGCGAGCCTGTAAAGGCTCGTGCTGTCAGTTAGCCGGGCACGAAGTGTCCGATATGGGGAAATTACGTTAAAACAGTGTCGAGTCTGACAAGACGGGTCAATGTAAAAACTCGGTTGTTAAACTGCAAATGTTGGTAGAAGGGACGCCAGTACTACGGCGTCCGGCTGCGACCCGTATGGGGCATCTTGCATGGCCGTCCGGATTCGCGGGCGCCGTACTACAGGCGCCCCTACCAATCCGTTATATTTTAACGCTTAAATGGCACAAGCCGAAAATTCAGTTCATGGATTTTTGAGAAAGTGTTAGAATAAAGAAGGCCGACCGACGGTCGACCTCAATGGCGATGAGCGGAAGACGAGGCTCAAACTCGCGACCCTCAGCTTGGAAGGCTGATGCTCTATCAACTGAGCTACTTCCGCATTAAGTAAGATGAAGTGGGCGAAGATGGATTCGAACCACCGAAGGCATAAGCCAGCAGATTTACAGTCTGCCCCATTTGGCCACTCTGGTATTCGCCCTGACCCTTTTTGTTTGGGACTACAAAGGTAGTTATATCTTTTTTACTTTGCAAGTAAAATCAATCATTTTTATGGCAGCTTCGGCAGCTTCTGTGCCTTTGTTGCCGAGGACACCCCCTGCACGGTCGATGGCGTCCTGTTCGGTGTCTACCGTAAGTACGCCGAATATGACCGGACAGCGTCCTTGCGCGTTCAGTCCGGTGATACCTTGTGTCACACTCTGACATACATAGTCGAAGTGGGGCGTGCCGCCGCGTATGACGCACCCGAATACGATAACTGCGTCGTAACTGCCGACAAGCGCAGAGGCGGCATAGGTGAGCTCTACGGCGCCGGGTACGTGGTAGGTGTCAAATGCCACACCTTCGGCTGTAAGCAGTGCGGCCGCTCCCGAAGCGAGGGCTTCTGTTATGTGGCTGTTCCATTCGGCTGTGACTAACGCTATTTTTGCTCCATCGGGTATTTTGGGCAATGCACCGTGCGGTGCTCCTGTCGATAATGCTGTTGACATATTGTATTATTGTTTTTTTATCTTGGAAATATTTTGTGCCACATGCCTATGATGTCGAGCCGTCCCGACTGCTTTTCAAGCAGGCCGTTGATTTTTTCAGCCGTGTTGTCATCTCCGTTTTTTATGGCTTTTTGCAGAAGGGTATTGAGCAGGTGGACACCTTTCTGGCGGGTAGCCGTATTGTGCAGCAGAGCCTCGCCGAGCATGACAGAAAGGTCCATGTGGCGCCTTGAGAAGTCGGGTTGTAGCTTGGTAAGATATTTTATTGCCCGTGAGAAGTATCGTATGGCATCTTTATATTTGCCAAGCTGCATGAGCGTGAGGCCTTCGTCCTGAAGAGAGTTGATGAGTCGGTCCATAGCGTTCTTGATGCCGCTGTTGACCATGTTTAGATATGTGGTAGTGGCTACCTGATAGTGGGCCAGCAGGTTGACTTGTTTTATGCGCGAACGGTAGACCGATGTCGATGCGTTGAGTGTATTGATGTGGCCCGACCCGTATCGTTCGGTGTCAAGCTTTGCGAGCCGTTCAAAGATTTTTATCGATTTGGTGAGAGTGCGTTCGGCCGCTTTGTACTCTTTGCGCATGTTGTGTATGAATGCGAGGTCGTGCAGCAGGCATCCGAGTATCAGTAAAAACTCTTCGTCTTTGCGGCGGGCTTCCTGCGATAGAATGGTGAGTGTGTCGGCTGCGGTATCGAGGGCTTTGTCGTAATCACCGGCTTCGATAAGGGCGGCTACGGCTATCTGCATCGGGGCCGCTTTTCTGAGTATGGCGTTTTCTTCAGCCATGTCTGTCGCTTGCGCCGTGGCAAGCAGTTTGTCGGCTACAGCTAAGGCGTCGGCCTGATTTTTGAGGCTTTCTGATGCTGAATTGCGTAAAGACGCATATGCCGACAGAAGATGGTCGTCTGTATCGCGTTGCGAGTGGGGAGGAAGTGTTATGAAGCCGTTCTCAAGTGAAGTGGTTTTCATGCCATTCTCAAATTTTGTCAGTTTAGGGGCTCTACGATATTGTCGGGCGAAGCTACCGCACTGTCGCTCCATTTTACCGCGTTGGCGAGCAGCAGCTCCATGTCGTCGGAGGTGAGATGCTCCATGTTTTCGCGGAGCAGTCCGTTGTCAATGATTGCCGAGGCTATACCCGCTATGATGCCGGAAATCGATACATCAGGATCGGGCTGACCCGGTATGTTGACGCTTCGTGAAGATTTACGGCAATGCATGTTTATTGACGAGGTCTCGAAATCTATGTTGACATGGTTGAAGCTGTAGAAGCTTATGTGGTCGTTGTAAGCGGCCTTGTCGTCGTCTTTGTTGAATATCGTGGACAAACTTTTGCGGTCAGTGACAACTATGTCGGAAATCTCGAGATTTTCCAGAATAGCCGGCATGACGCGTGTTATCCTTGTTACCCGGGAATTGTCTATCGCGGGGACATATATGATGACAGCACGTCGTTCCGACGCGTATTTCACTATGTCGAACAGTCGCGCTCGTACTCTTTCGTCGATAGAATAGGGCTCGCCGAATATAACTATGTCATCGGGGTCTATGCGCGGCCATACCACTCCGAAGCTCTGCTGCGGGTACTGCTTGTAGCGCACGCAATGGCGCACGTCGCCGTGGTCGGACGTGAACGTCAGCACCGATGAAGTGTGTCCTTCGGTAAAACGGTCGATTGAGTGTGTGGCTACTCCGTGTACGGTAAGGAAGTCCACGATTATGTCGCCCACGTGGTCGGTGGCTGCTTCCGATACGAATGTCGCGTCGTACTTGCGGTTGCCGAGTGCCGCCGCCGAATTGAGCAATATGCCTCCCGGAAGCGCTCTCCACGGGCGGTCGTTGCGGAACAGTACGTTCAACTCGCATTCTCCGATTAAGATAATCTTTCTCATAGTTAAAAATCTTCGGTATTATTCCTGTCCTCTCGACTTGGAACCCAAGTAGCCTCCGTGATGGCGCAGGGCATACTGCTCGCGTGTGAAGCCGCATAGTTTCATGACGTTGACCACAAGCACATCGCCTATGACTGTCATCATGGTGGTCGACGTGGTGGGCGTAAGACCGAGCGGGCACACTTCCGGCGCGCCGCCGGTAGATAGGGTGACGTTGGCTATGCGGGCAAGCTCGCTGTCGGGATTGCCTGTGATGACAATCAGCGGTATGTCGGCATACAGGTTGTGGGCCAAGTGTACGAGATCTATTATTTCGCGTGTTTTACCTGAATTGGATATCAGCAACATTACATCGTCGGGCTGTATGACTCCGAGGTCGCCGTGTTGTGCTTCCGACGGATGAAGGTTGACTGCGGGAGTGCCTGTGGAGGAGAATGTCGTGGCGATGTTCATGGCTATCTGGCCGGCTTTGCCCATGCCCGAGGTCACGAGTTTGCCCTTGCGGTTGTGTACGTGCTCTACGATAAGCTCTACGGCGCGGTCATAGGCGTCGCTTACCGGAATATTGGCTATGGCCCGGCTCTCATCCTGAAGGATCTGACGCATCGATTGTTGAATATCGGTCATAAGTTCAATCGCTTCAATTTACAATAATTAATATTACAAAGGTAATGACTTTTTGCGGAAATAGGAAATTCCCCCGGCACAATACTATTGTATAGAGTATAACAACATACGGCCGAAACCTATCGGTCCCGGCCGTATAAAAAATGTTATGGTCTATGATTATTTTTTGTTGCGGTTGCGCCAGAGTGCGGTCATGTCCTCAAGCGTCTTGCCCTTGGTCTCGGGCACGAGTTTGTATACGAAGACCGCAGCCACGATACAGATGACGCCGTATAGGGCGTAGGCAAACATGTGGCCGAAGCGGTCGCCCATTTCTCCGAGTCGCATATTGTACATCGGAACGAATGTACTCGACACGATGAAGTTGAATATCCACTGGAATGCCACTGCTATGGCCACTGCAGCACCACGGATGGTGTTGGGGAATATTTCGGAGATAAGTACCCAGCATATCGGTCCCCAAGAGAACATGAACGAGGCGGAGTATACCATGATGCTTATGACCGGAATAATCGGCGGTACGGTCACGAGGTTGGATACGGCTACGCCGAGCGCTCCGAGCGCCATGCCGAGAGAGCCCCATATGAGCAGCGGCTTGCGTCCGAGTTTCTCGACCGTGAACACGGCCACGAGAGTGAAGGCTATGTTTACAATACCCATTATGACGGTCTGTACCATAGGATTGCCCATGTTCATTGAGTCAAATATGCGCGGTGCATAATAGAGTACCGCGTTTATACCTACCGCCTGCTGGAATACTGACAGCATGATGCCGACGAAGATGACCATTATACCGAAAGAGAAGAGGCGTTCGCTCTTTACCTCGACGGTGGCCTTTATGTCTGAAAGGATTTCGCGGGCTTTGCTTATGCCGTTGATGCGTGCGAGTACGGCGAGTGCCTTGTTGTCCTTGCCGATGAGGGCGAGGTAGCGTGGCGACTCGGGTACAAGACATACAAGTATGGTGAATACTCCGGCCACAAACGCCTCGCTGCCGAACATGTAGCGCCAGCCGGTCATGATGGTCCACGCATCAGACTCGGGAAGAACGATGTACAGGTTGTGGGCTGTCTTTTCGATGATGGGGTTGGTGTGCTCGCCAAGTATCATGAAGTTGACGAAGTACACGACGAGCTGTCCGAATATGATGGCAAACTGGTTCCATGACACGAGTGTTCCGCGTATGTTGGACGGTGCTACTTCGGCTATATACATCGGGCATATGGCCGAGGCGAGTCCTACGCCTACGCCGCCGAGTATACGGTAGAAGTTAAACATCCACAGCAGGCTGTAGTTGGGCTTGCCGTATTCGAAGAACAGAAATTCGGGATAATATGATCCGAGCGCCGACAGGAAGAAGAACACACCGGCCACGGCAAGCGACTTTTTGCGTCCGAGTCTCTGTGCGAAGAAGCCCGACAATGCACTGCCGATTATACAGCCCAGTAGCGCGCTTGATGAAGTGATGCCGTGAATGACGTCGGTGTATACAAAGTCCTTGGCGCCTAAGAAAAATGCCTGCAACCCCTTTTCGGCACCGGATATTACCGCGGTATCATAACCGAACAGCAATCCGCCGAGCACGGCCACAAGCACTATTGAAAACAAATACAGTTTACTCCCTTTTTCAGGATATTCCATGGTTGAAATGTTTTTATGGTAAATACGACACTATGGCAGAGCCCCGGAGAGCTCCGCCATAGCGGGTATTCAGGTTTATTAATCAGATGATATATTAGCAGTACATGGCTACGATAGCCTCGTAAAGTTCCTGCTTGCCGCTGGTCTGCTTGGGTTCGTTGACCTCTTTACCGTAAGCGGCTACCTCCTCGAGGGTGAGCTTGCCTTCCTCAAATTCCTTACCCTTGCCGCTGTCAAATGAAGCGTAGCGGTCGGCAAGCATCTTCTTGTAGGGCGACTCTTCGAGAAGAGCGGCTGCGCTTTCGAGTGCGCGTGCCATGGCGTCCATACCGGCGATGTGGGCGATGAATATGTCTTCGAGGTCGGTAGAGTTACGACGGGTTTTTGCATCGAAGTTTGTACCGCCGTTGCCGAGACCGCCGTTGCGGATGATCTGCATCATGGCCTGAGTGAGCTCGTAGTTGTCGATGGGGAACTGGTCGGTATCCCAGCCGTTCTGGTAGTCGCCGCGGTTTGCGTCGATAGAGCCGAGCATATTGTTGTCAACGGCTACTGCGAGTTCGTGCTCGAATGTGTGGCCGGCGAGAGTGGCGTGGTTAACCTCGATGTTGAGCTTGAAGTCCTTGTCAAGACCGTGAGCCTTGAGGAAGCCGATTACGGTTTCGCTGTCTACGTCATACTGGTGCTTGGAGGGTTCCATGGGCTTGGGCTCGATGAGGAATGTGCCGGTGAAGCCTTTTGAACGGGCGTAGTCGCGGGCTATGGTAAGCATCATGGCCAAGTGCTCTTTCTCACGCTTCTGGTCGGTGTTCAGCAGTGACATGTAGCCTTCGCGGCCACCCCAGAATACATAGTTTGTACCGCCGAGCTCGATAGTGGCGTCAATGGCGTTCTTGATCTGAACGGCAGCGCGTGCTACGACGTCAAAGTCGGGGTTGGTGGCTGCACCGTTCATGTAGCGGCCGTTGCCGAACACGTTGGCTGTGCCCCAAAGGTTCTTTATGCCGGTTTCGGCCATTTTTTCTTTAATATATGCAACGACGGCCTTGAGGTTGCTCTCGTATTCTTCTACAGAGTTGCCTTCGCTTACGAGGTCTATGTCATGGAAGCAGAAGTATTCGATACCCATCTTCTGCATGAATTCGAAGCCTGCGTCGGCTTTCTGCTTTGCTATCTCAACTGCGTCGGTGCCTTCGTTCCACGGAAATTTCTTTGTGCCGCCGCCGAACTGGTCGCCGCCTTCAGCGCAAAGAGTGTGCCACCATGCCATGGCAAATTTCAGCCAGTCTTTCATCTTCTTGCCGAGGATTACCTTTTCTGCGTCGTAGTAGCGGTAAGCCAACGGATTTTTGCTGTCTTTGCCTTCAAACTTGATTTTACCTATCCCGGGAAAATACTCTTTTGTTGCCATAATTTTAATGTTTTAGATGTTTATTAATGTTGTTTATTGTTTATTGGTGTAGATACATTTCGAGGCGCTCTTTCCAGCGGCCGTAGGCGTCCTGATAAGCCTGACGGTTGGCGTTGTCGGGCTCGATAATCTCGATGCGGTCGAGAGTGGCGAAGGCTTCGTTGTTGTCAGCGTATATGCCTGCGCCCATGCCTGCGCCTTTAGCCGCACCTACCGAACCGTCGGTGTCAAATAACTCGATTGTGGCTCCGCTTACTCCCGCAAGTGTGTCGCGGAAGAGAGGGCTGAGGAACATGTTGGCGTGTCCGGCGTGTATCTTCTTCACATCCATGCCGAGCGCTTCCATGATTTCTATACCGTACTGGAAAGAGAATACAATGCCTTCCTGAGCGGCTCTGACAAGGTGGGCCTTGTTATGGCGAAGGAAGTTTACGCCATGAATGGAGCTGCCTATCTCTCGGTTCTGAAGCACACGTTCGGCGCCGTTTCCGAAAGGAAGTATGGTTACGCCTTCGCTGCCTATGGGCACTTGTGCCGCGAGGTCGTTCATTTCAGGATAGCTTATCCCTTCGGGAGCGACATTGCGTTTCATCCATGAGTTGAGTATGCCCGTGCCGCTTATGCATGCCATAATGCCAAGACGCGTGTTGTCGTTTGTATGATTGACGTGGGCAAAGGTGTTTACGCGCGATTTTGTGTCATAGTTGACTTCGCCGTTTACACCGTATACCACTCCCGACGTGCCGGCGGTCGATGCTATCTCTCCGGGATTGAACACGTTAAGCGACAGCGCATTGTTGGGCTGGTCGCCGGCGCGGTATGCTACCGGTATGCCTTCGGCCAAGCCGAGGTCGGCGGCGGCTTCGGCTGTTACGTAGCCCTGTATGGCGAATGTAGGCACGATTTCCGGTATTATTGATGAGCTGAAGCCGAAGTATTCGAGCAGGAAGTCGGCCACTGCGCCGGTCTTGAAGTCCCAGAGCATGGCTTCCGAGAGTCCTGATACGGTAGTGCATACCCTGTCGGTTAGCCGCATGGCGATATAGTCGCCCGGCAGCAATATCTTGTCGATCTTCTCAAAAAGTTCCGGCTCGTTTTCCTTGACCCATGCGAGCTTCGTAGCGGTAAAGTTGCCCGGTGAGTTGAGTATGTGGCTCAGGCACTTCTCGGCACCGAGTTCATTGAATGCTTTTTCGCCATAAGGTACGCCGCGGGAGTCGCACCATATGATGGCGGGACGCAGTACATTGCGGTCCTTGTCGATGCACACCAATCCGTGCATCTGATAGGATATGCCTATGGCTTTTATGTCTTTGGGGTCAATGCCCGACTCCGCCAGTATGGCCTGAGTCGATTGTTTGAGATGCTTCCACCACTGGTCGGGATGTTGCTCGGCCCAGCCTTGTTTTATAGCGATGATTTCGGCTTCGACTTTCGGGAAGAATGCCGATGATACGCACTTGCCCGTAGTCGCGTCTACCAGACTCGCTTTTACTGAAGAGCTACCTATGTCGTAACCTAATAAATACATAATGGTTTAAGTTTTGATGATTGGTTATCGTCTGTTTTTATTGTAAATTTTTTTGTCAAATTTGTAATAGCGTGCCGCGCGGTGAGCCACTCCCTGCTGGCGTTCTTCGAGGGGTACCACATAGTCCATCATGCTTATCTTTTTGTGGAAGTTTCTCACGTCGATGCTGCGGTCGTGGATGACCTCGTACAGACTTCGCAGCTGTGCGGCTGTAAATTTACGCGGCAGCAGCTCGAAGAGTATCGACGGCTGAGCGTCGGCTACCTGACGTATGTAGCGTGTGGCTTCGTTAACGATGAGATTATGGTCAAAGGCAAGCTCTTTTATGTCGGAAAGCGCCACCCATGATGCCTGATGCTCGTCAAGCGACGAGTCGAGGGTGCGGTCGATTTTTACCAGCGCCATATATCCGATGGTCACTATGCGTTCTACTTTGGCGTTTTGTGCCCGTTCGAGCCAATGTACGTCGCGAATGTCGCTTGTGCGGTCTTTTGAGCCGAACGCCTTGAATTGGAGCAGACTTACGTTTTTAAGCCCTGTCAGTTCAAACAATACCCTGCGGGCTGCTTCATCAAGGTCCTCATCCTGATATATCAGGCTTCCGGGCAATTTCATGTCATGGTACTCTTTCCCGTCTTCTTCGCCGTGGCGGTTTACGAGCAGCACTTTAAGCTGTTCGCCGTCAAATCCGACGACAACGCAGTCGACGGATATGTGATTGTTGGCCAATGGCGCCGTTGAGTGAGGGTCGAGCACTGTTATGTGGTATTGTTAGTTAAGTGCTGCAAATTTAGTAATTGGATTTTAATAAAACAAATTTTTAATACATGTTATAAAACATTGTTTTGACGTAAGATAGTTATCTTTATGCGTACAATAAGAAAATCGGCGTTATTGTATGAGGTATGATAACGTTATTGTATGATTTACAATATTATTTTCGGGGTAGTAACAATACGGAGCCAATGTCGATTTTCGGATAGTAGGGGATGGCTTTTGCCGAGCGCGGGGTCACGCGCGTACCTATATAATAATATGCTTTCTGCCGGTCCCATGACGATGTGCTTATTTGCCGCGTCTCTCCCGGAGGTATCGGTGTGTCTATGGTTATGTCGCGGCTGTGCAGCATCTCGCCGCCCATCGTGTAGTACGTTATGTGCAGTTTTATGGCGTGCAGCGGACTGCCGTGGCGGTTGGTCAGGAAAAATGTCTCGCGCGTAGAGCGCAGAGGTTTGTCATAACCGCTTATCGAAAGGCTGTCGGGGCTTCCCGCCGTCATCAGTTCGGCCTGTCGCAAGGTGTCGGTTGTCTCTTCCGCTATGATCGGTTTAAGGTGGCGCCGGGTCGTACGTGTGCGGTTGTCGGCGTATGCCGTCACGGACAATATTATTATGAGAAGTGACAGTATTGATTTCATGGTATGGATGATATGTTTAAAGATAACGCGGTTCGACAGGCCCGTCTTTTGACATGGGGAATACGCGGACGCAGCCGTCAAGGTCGCGAGGCTTGTCGTTGTGGACTCTTATGCCGAGACGCGATACGTAGGGCAGGAGCCTCCATATGCTTACTTTTATGCTTGAGCCGTGTTTATGGAAGCTGAGATGCCCGTCATCGTTAAGGGTCAGTGTGAAGTTTTTGGGCTTCAGCAGGCGTTGGCCGCCGTCGGTGTCGGTGTACAGTACTGCGGAGTATACCCCGCGTTTGGCCGTCGGTTTAAGTGTGCCCATTTCCGTGCCCGGAAGAAGCGAGCGCATGGGCGATTTGAGAAGCGTCATGCTGTATGTCACGGCTTCGTCGGTCATCGGGCCGTCATGCCGGCTGCGTTCGATTACTACAGTCGCCCCGTCGCTTGGGAATTGCCATATGCCTTCTATTATATGTAGCGGCAAGGTGCGTAGACGAGCTTCCACACTGTCGCGGTCATAGTAGCCGCCGTGTATCGGACGGGCGGCATGTGCGTTGCCTATGCCAATGGCGAGAATGATGAGGATGGAGAGGATGCGCATGATTGGGGAGGCTGACGCCTTTTAGATGGTTTTGAACTGATATTGTAGGCCGAAGCTGAGTATCTCTTTCAGCTGCCATTTGTTCCAGCGGGAGTCATCTACCTTGTCGCGGCTTGAGTCGTAACGGAGGTGTACGTAGAGCTGCGTCGACAGATAGCGGTTTATCGAGAAGTTGAGGGTGTTTTCCCAGTCGCCCTGAGCATAGTCGTAGTCGGTGAAGAGGAATATGCGCGAGTTGTAGGTTATATTCCACATGATGTTCCATGTCATCTTCATCTCGGCGTTACTACCGACCTCGCTTATGGTGCGGTGGCCTTCTTTTATACCGAAATTGGTGACATTTATCCTGCTGTTGGTCGACATCTTCATGTTGTATGACAACGGCGAGATAGACACTTCTATGCGGAAGCGCTTCGGCTTGTTTTCCTTGCTGTAGGTCATACCGAGACCAACGTTCAGCTCTCCGGGCGAGAGGAATGCCGATTTCAGGTCGCGCGAGTTGCTCTTGTAGCTGTTGAAGAACTGGGTCTTGAACATGGCGTTGGCCGAGTAGTACCAGTTGTTTATAGCTCTTACGCCAAAGGTGCCGTTGAATTGAAACAGATCCTCGCTGATGAGGTAGTTGTGTACGGAGTCGTTGGGAGCGCTTGATATGGCGAGCTTGTATTGTGTCGTGGCTTCGGCAATAAGGTTGGGGTGAAATTTATTGTTAAGTTTCACGTTCCACCTTACGTTGCCTATCATGTTAACGTTGTTGTTGCCGCCCTGATACCAGTTGGGACTTATGTAGGCCTGTGAGAACTGCAGACCTGCCGAGAAGTTGTGCAGCCAGTGGCGGCGTTCGATCTCAATCTGAGTGTCGGGCTCTTTGAGTTTGTTGTCAAGTGTTATTACTTCCGATATGATGATTGTCGACTGCGACGGATCGACGGTGGCTTTGTACTGCTTTGGCGGAGCCGGCAGGGTCATGATATTGTACTTGACATACTGCGGATGGTTTATCATGTAGTGCCGCTTTATGTCGCGGAAGCGGCGGTGACGGTCGGCCTCGATGGTGAGCCAGTCGAGGGAGCTGTTTTCTGACGCGAGGATGGGCGACGGGTCGGTCACCGCTATTGTGTCGATATACTCGGCATAGTCAAACACTACCGGCATGTAAGTGATAAGCGGCAGATCCGACTCCGGTATGAGTGGTAACTCCTTTATAATCGGCATTTCGTCAATCGTGTCGGTAAGGAAGTCGGCAAAAGGATTGTATTCCTCCTCGATGATTATGACCGAGTCGGGCTCTTCCTCCGATTCTTCAATTTCCAGCAAGTCGAGCAATCGTGGATCCACCGGTTCCTGTTGCTGTGAGCTTGCAAAAGCCGGATATAATGCAAATACTAATAGAAACGGGATAAACTTGAACTTGGATAGTGACATATTGCTCCGATTAATGAAATTAGTGTTACGCAAAGTTAACAATAATAACCGCTTTATGCAAAAAATGCAATAGAAATGTCCTAACTTTAATTCGTAGTGTCGCGATCCGTGATATACTCCTGTTATCCAAACTTAAGACCCGGTATAGAATGCTTTAATTCGACCAATAAGTTATCATAGACTTTATTGTCTTCCAACAATGACTGATTTACTCTTTTGTCAATTCCGTCAGAGTCTGCTATGCTGATTGTTCGTAAATAATCTCGTATTCTATAGGTGTTTTGCATAGCGGATCCGTTAGGATCGTCGGGCAGTTCGCCATGTATCTTGTAATGAGTGTATGTGGCAAGCGTATATGCGCGTCCGTACTGATATGATCTCATTCCGAAGCATAATCTCGCTGCAATCTGGCACCAGTAGATGTCTTTATAAAGTGCTTTCCAATCCGATTTGCGCCATGATCTAACAGCTTTGGCCCACATAAATTTGTAAACGAGTTGATTGTCTATGCCCAGATTTGCGATATAATTGGCAATATCGTTACTCATTTCTATTGCTTCGTTGATGCAGTCAGAGTCACCGTATTGGCTAAGTATGCCGATGTATTCACACAGTAGTGCCATGTGGACTGATTTCATCTCATCAGTGGATACGGTTTCTGCTTCTGCTAAATCAAGGTATTTTCGGAATGTTGATATCGCCTTGCTGAGCTCTTGACGAAGAGTGTAGGCTTTAATCATCAGCAGGTAGGCGCGCATAGCGGTGAGTGGCGAATATTTATTGCTCT
The DNA here is from genome assembly GCA_001689405.1 of Candidatus Homeothermus arabinoxylanisolvens. GTDB lineage: Bacteria > Bacteroidota > Bacteroidia > Bacteroidales > Muribaculaceae > Muribaculum > Muribaculum arabinoxylanisolvens. The sequence continues at coordinate 55,583 of LUJO01000016.1, forward strand.
TTCGGGAAAAGAGTCCTATAAGTCCATGTCTTGCCGGTAGTACTCCCGATTGTTCCAAAAGGCCTATGGCTGATTTTGCCTTGCCTTCTTCGAGAAGAGCCTCAGCATTAAGAAGTACGGCATCATCAGGTGATATGTTTCCAACGGTTTTTGCTGCAAGACGTAAAAAATAGGCGGCCTTATCGCATCGATTGTTACTTATATTGACAATAGCCTGTTTTTTGCAATACTTTTCTGCCTCTGCATGGGGAAGTTTGTAATAGCTTTTGCCGAAAGATTCTTCGGGTTGTCCATTGAACTGAAATTTCAATATCTTTGCTAAAAGCCAGAGGTTATCTAATTGGTTATTGCTAATTTGCAGTACGATATCAGGAGAGGTAGCGCATTTGTATATTATCTCTTTTACGCGCGCCGGCGAATCCATGTCATCGAATGGCAGATGCCATATATTATACAATGTGGCTACGACTGTATCGGCATTTCTTATTAACATATCGCGGTCATTAAGAATGGCACAAACCATTTTTAATCCAAGCGCGGCTCTGATATTGGTACTCCAGTACATGTCCATCTGATGATACCACTGGCTGTTTATAAACTGCAGGCGTCGGGAGTTACCCTTGCAGAACTGCAGGACATAGGGTTTTATCACAGCCCATTTGGACTGCGGTATGTCGAAGATGCCGAGCAGGTCTTGCTCCGATAGCCCGCAGGGAGCCAGTGACAGGGCCGAGGTGACTTGGAAATACTCTTTTCGCAGGTTTACCGACGAGAAGAGCCTGTCGCCTTTGCGTATAAGGTCATAGAATAAAAAATCTTGTTCGTTTTTGGCAATTCCCTTTATAAAATCGTCAAGCCCTTCCATTAGCCCGTAATTTACTACTGCATTGAGACTCATTTTCAATGCGGTAGGGTAATTGCCGCTTTTGCCGTTGGCAAGTGCGTCAATCTGTTCCGAGGTAAGACGTTTGCTGTATTTTCGGGTATAGTTGTCGATAAACTGCCGGCGCAGTTTGACCGGTAATGGATTAAAGTTGATATTGGGTCCTTTGAGATTAAATGTAAGTGAAAGAGCAAGTGGTGATTGATTGGCGGCTGCGATTACTATATGGGTGTCGGCTCCTGCAGAGTCAATCCAATGTATCATACGTGTCACCTCATCTTCGGTCAACATTGAGCAGTTGTCAATAGCTACCATGTTCCATTCGTCGGCGGGCAACCGACATTGATTAAACGACATGAACTCGAGGAAGTCATCCATCGGGGCGAGTGACGGATTTGCACACTCGAAGTCGTAGTATAATATCTTGTTGTCGCTGTAGACTTTGCGCAGGTCGGCCGTGCAGTAGGCGAGTGCCCATGAAGTGCCTGACCCGGACGGTCCCTGTAGCAGAAGGACTCGCTTCCCTTCCTTTATCCATCGGTCAAAGAAGCCCCGTGTGTTTGACAGGTCAAAAAGTGTCTGTGACTTGGTGGCGAGAGCATATTCATGTCGGGAGATGACAGCTGTCTCACGGTCGTTGTCGGAGGACGGATATTCCGCCTCAATCATGGCTATTAATTCGTCATATAATGTTGCGCCGAGTTCATCGGGCTTGGAGTAGTCATGTACAGGATATTTTGTCTGACCTTTTATCTTGGTCTTGAGCGACTTCAGCCGTTGTGATGCGTCGGAGCCTTCAGCCTCTTTGAACTCTTTGGGTATATCGTCGTCGGGACGCTTTATGAAGAAGCATGCATGAGGCATGTTCATGTCGCGGAGCACACCGTACTCAAGCTCCATCTCGGTAATGCTTGCTCTTTGATTGATTTTGTCGGTAAGCCATTGGCGCTGGCTTTCTACAGCAGGGCGCAAAGCGTCAAGTTCGCCGAGCGATGGCGTCCAACCGTAACGCTCTCCGAGTATTCCTATGAAAAACGGTCGGGAATTGTCGATTTCCTCCATGCATGTGGTCAACACGAGACCGTTGCGGCTGTCCTCTTCGGGGATACCCCAGCGCAGGTCGATATGCGTGAAGTCGAGGTATCGTCGGGAGCAGTATTCTTTTATGCGGGGAAAAACAAAGGAGTTGAGGTAATCGCGTTCGGCATTCATGTCGCGGAACGTAGAGGATATGAATACTCTGACTGACGGGGTTCGGGTAGTCATGGGGGAGGAATGATAATGAGGTTGTAAATAAGTCAGGCGTTGTCAGGGCTGAAGCGTTATTTCACGGCGGTGTAGATGGTGCAGGTGCCGAAAGTCAAGCGGCAGAAGCGGCAGTCGGTGAAGCCGGCATCGCGCATGAGCCGTAGCATGTCATTGCCTTGCGGTACGGCGGCTATGCTTTCGGGCAGGTAGCTGTAGGCCCGCACATCGTGCGACACAAGACGTCCGACGGCGGGGATTATGTGGTTGGTGTAGAAGTTGTAAAAGGGTTTTACGAGGGGAGAGACGGGAGTGGACAGTTCTATGACGCAAAGCATGCCGCCGCGTGAAAGCACGCGGTACATCTCGCGGTAGCCGCGGTCGAGGTGTTCGAAGTTGCGTACTCCGTATGCCACGGTTATGCAGTCAAATACTTCCTGTGCGAAAGGCAGGTCGAGGCAGTCGCCGGTCATGAAACGTATGTGCGCTTCCGCGCCCGCGTTTTCAGCTTTTTTTCGGGCTATGCCTATCATGCCCTCACTCAGGTCGATGCCGGTTATTCTGTCGGGGTGAAGCCGACGGTGCATGAGCAGGGCGAGGTCGCCGGTGCCGGTGGCCACATCGAGTATGTGTTGCGGCGCCCGGCGGCGCAGCATGTTGACTGCGCGCCGCCGCCACAATTTGTCAATGCCGAAAGTCATCATACGGTTCATGAAGTCGTAGGCCGGGGCGATAGAGTCAAACATCTCTCTAACCTGCTCGGTCTTGCAACGGTCATCGCCGTAGGGGTTGATTTTTTCGGCTTTTACTTCCATTGGTTACTGTCGTGTTATTTGCGTGAAGCGAGGTAGTTCTCCACATTCTTTCTGATGCGCTCGGCAAGGTCGGTCTCGTCGGTCTTTACAAACGGCTCGCCGGTTATGTGCTCGTACAGTTCGATGTAGCGTTCGCTCACGGAGTCGCAGTAGGCATCGGTCATTTCGGGAACCTGCTGTCCGGGCTTGCCCATGAAGCCGTGTTCGATAAGCCACTGACGTACAAATTCCTTGGAGAGCTGGCGCTGCGGTTCGCCTTTGGCAAAACGCTCCTCGTAACCGTCGGCATAGAAGTAGCGTGATGAGTCGGGAGTGTGTATCTCGTCGATGAGGTATACTTTGCCGTCGCGTTTGCCGAATTCATACTTTGTGTCGACAAGTATGAGCCCCTTTTCAGCCGCTATCTCGGTTCCGCGCTTAAACAGTGCGCGTGTATAGCGCTCCATCGTCTCGTAGTCTTCTTTGCTGACTATGCCCTGTGCTATTATTTCTTCGCGCGATATGTTCTCGTCATGTCCGGCCTCGGCTTTGGTGGTCGGGGTTATGATGGGCTCGGGGAAGCGTTCGTTTTCTTTCATGCCGTCGGGCAGTTTCACTCCGCACAATTCGCGCATGCCGGCGCTGTATTCACGCCACGCGCTGCCGGTCAGGTAGCCGCGGATAATCATCTCAACACGGAAACCCTCGCATTTCAGTCCCACGGTGACCATGGGGTCGGGAGTGGCGAGTTTCCAGTTGGGTACTATATCGGCGGTAGCGTCGAGAAATTTTGCCGCGATCTGGTTGAGCACCTGTCCCTTGTAGGGGATGCCTTTGGGAAGTATCACGTCAAATGCCGATATACGGTCGGTTGCCACCATTACCATGAGGTCGTTGTCGATGTCGTAGACATCACGTACTTTGCCGTGGTATACACTGTCCTGCCCCGGAAAGTTGAAATCGGTCTGAGTTAGAGTCTTGGCCATTGCGATATATTTGATTTGAATTATTGGTTTCCGTTATCGTGCCGTTCGCCGGCACCCTCTTCTTTCTTCATGTCATCCCACTTCTGGTAGGCTTCGACTATACGCTGTACGAGCTGATGGCGCACTATGTCTTTTTTGCCGAACTCCACCATGCCTATGCCGGGCACCCCTTTCAGTACCTTAAGCGCCTGTACAAGACCGGAACTTACCGTACGCGGCAGGTCAATCTGTGTGATGTCGCCGGTTATTATCATTTTGGCGTTCATGCCCAGTCGGGTAAGAAACATCTTTATCTGGTGGGTGGTGGTGTTCTGTGCTTCGTCGAGCACTATCACGGCGTCGTTAAGGGTGCGTCCGCGCATAAAGGCGAGCGGAGCTATCTGTATGACATTGCTTTCAAGATACTCCTTTAACTTCGCGGCGGGTATCATGTCCTCAAGTGCATCGTACAGGGGCTGAAGATAGGGGTCTATCTTGTCTTTCATATCGCCGGGAAGAAAGCCGAGCTTCTCGCCGGCCTCTACAGCGGGACGCGAGAGTATTATCTTGCGCACTTCGCGGTTTTTAAGCGCACGTACGGCCAGCGCTATGGCTACGTATGTCTTGCCTGTGCCTGCGGGCCCGAGGGCAAATGTAAGGTCGTTGTTTATGACGGAGTTTACGAGCAGCTGCTGGTTGGCGGAGCGTGCCGATATTGGCTTGCCGTTGATGCCGAATATTATGACATTGTCGGTCTTTACCTCTTTTGCACCGGTGCCTTTGACTATGTCAAGTATTACATCCTCGGTAAGTTTATTGTATTGTGCACAATAGGCTTCGAGTTCCTTTATCTTCTTTTCAAAGTTTGCGGTCTCTTCCGGATCGCCGATCACTTTTATTATCTGGCCCCGTGCAGCCATGCGCAGCTTTGGGAAAAGATTCCTTATCAGTTGCATGTTGCAGTTGTTTATGCCGTAGAAGCTGACCGGGTCGACGTTGTCTATTATTATGATGCGTTCTATCATGTTGCTTGTTGATTAATACCAGTTGACGCCGTTGGACTGCGATGAACGCTTGTCATACTTCAGATCCTGAAGCAGCGATGACTTGACCGATATGTGGAAGTTGTAACTCTTGTACGGACCTACCGGTACGAAGCTCGCCGTCATGGTGAAGCAGTGCAGGTCGCGCGATATGTTACAGTTCATATAGGCTATCTTGTGGGTGTCGAAGTTGTAGCTGGCGCTGAAGCCGAAGTTCCAGTTCTTGGTCGGCTGTATGTTGCCCGAGAAACTCAGGTTCTGTGTTATGCGCGGGTCATACTCCATCTTCTTTTTGTTGAATTCGCCGTAGCCGTAGTTTATCGAGTAATTGAATGTAAGGCTCCACGGCACCTCCCATTTCATATATCCACCGTCGCCCACCTCCATCTGGCGGTCCTCTTCATCGCGACGCCGCGCCGTGTTGCGGCCCGAGAAGTTGTCGCCTTCGTCATCATAGTCGTCTTCCTCTCTTTCGCTGTCGCGGTTGCCGGAATTTTTGTCACGGTCTTTTTTGTCTTTCTTCTTGAAGGTGTTGTTGTTGAACGTGTAGGAGAATGAAGTACCCGTGCTTGACAGACGTCCTATGCCTTTGCCGGCTTTCCAGCGTGGTACGTTGACACGTACCGGATTGCCCGCCGAATTGAGCTGGTATGTATACACATCCCATGTCGCCGACAGGTTCAGGTTGAAGTTCTTGACGAGACGCAGCAGCAACGATGTGTTGATATTGCTCCAGTTCATGGAGTCGGCGGCGAAGTTGTAGCTTTGCGATATGGATAGGTTCTCGATAAGCGATATCTTCTTTTCGCCGATACTGTCGTTGGACTTGACCTTCATCTCGAGGTTGTTGGCCAACGACACACTCAGTATGCCCGAGCGCCCCTGTCCGGGTACGCCGAAGAGCGCGTTGGGAAACATCGAATATTTTTTTGTCACGGTTTCGCCCGCGCTGTTCTGATACTGATACTGGTCATAGTAGCCGAAGAACGGCGACGCGAAGTCGGGCGCACCCGAAAATGATATGGACGGGGTGAGCACGTGGCGTATCATCTTTACTTTGTCGCCGAGAAACTTCATGGGCTGGTAGAAGCCGTACAGCTTGGTGTCGAGCGACACCGATGCCTGAAAGTCCCACACATTGTAGAAGCCATAGGTCGTATCCATGACCTCGGCCGACGCGTTGGGGTCCCACTGCCGCCTTACTTTTGAGGTGTACATGCGGTCGTCGATACGGAGTGAGGGAGTGACGTTTATGTACTTGAACATATTGAACGTGGCCGAAATGGGTATTGAGTGTTTCATACCGTTACGCCAGTCCTTTATGAGGCTTTTCTGGAAAAACTCATCCTGATTGGCCGTGAGCGAGTTCTGGAAAATTCCGGAGTAGGATAGCTTTATCTTTTCATACCAGCGCTCTTTGCCTACTGCACGTTTGCGCTTGAACGGGTAAACCTGCGACAGCGTCACTGTAAGGTTGGGGAACGATACGGCCAACGTTGAGTCCTGTGTACGCTGTGCTATGTTGGCTGTCGTCGAGAATGACCATTTTGAATTGGGTATGCGGTAGGTCATGTTGACGGTAGAGCTCTTGGTGTTCTCGGTAAACGAGTTGCTGTAGTAGCTGTTGAGGTCATTGCGCGTATAACCGCTCGTCGTGAAGTTCACACTTGCCGATAGGCTCATGTTGGGGTTGGCCTTCGTATCCTGCGAGTGATTCCAAAGTATCTGGAAGTTGGTCTGCTTGGAGTAGTCGGGGCTGCCTTTTTCGCCATATATGGTATTAAGGTAGCTTACATGGAAACTGCCCGAGTATTTGTAGCGTTTCACGTAGCTCGACTGGGCCGACAGACCCCATGACCCTTTGGTGTAAAGTTCGCCGGTAAGCGCAAGGTCTATGTTGTCGTTTATGGCGAAGTAGTAACCGCCGTTGCTTAGGTAAAAACCTCGGTTATAATCATCGCCGAATGTAGGGAATATTATACCCGAAGAGTATTTTTCGGAGAAGGGGAAGTAACCGAAGGGCACCGCGAGCGGAAGCGGAAGCCCGGCGAGCACCATGTAGGCCGGCCCGGTCACTATGTTGCTTTTGGGTTTTACCTTCGCTTTGGTAAGCTGGAAATAGAAGTGGGGATGCTCATGATCGGAGCAGGTGGAGTAGCGTCCGTTGCGCAGGTAATACTCGCCGTTCTCCATCTTCTTGGTCTGTCCGCCGGTCAGATAACCTTCGCCCTGCTCGGTGATGACGTCGGTTATAAAACCGCGCTGCGACTTGAAGTTGTAGTTCATTGTCTGCGACTCGTATTCGCCGCTTTTGTCGGTAAACACCGGGGTTCCGGTCAATTCACCCACCGAGTCGGGACGTCCTATGGCATGCACGTTGTTGGTCGCCATATCCATTGACACCTCGGCTGCCGTAAGTTTCATGTCGCCGTAGGTCAGCTCGGCGTCGCCGTACATGTAGGCGCTGTTGCGGCCTATCAGTATCATGGAGTCTTTGGATGCGAAGTTGACCACGTTGTCAAGGTCTACTTTCTGGCGTACGATCCGCGATTTACGCGGGCCTTGCGGCACTTCGTCACGGTTAAACACTTCGGCTACGGAGTCGGAGTCCATATCGCTCACAAGAGTGCGCCGATGCAGGTCGGCCGCGTCAAGGGCAACGGTCGAGTCGATATTGAGGCTGTCTGTGTCGCCGGTTATAAGGTCGTGTGCGGCCGGCACGCTATCGGCATGCTGACGGCTGGGCGACCCCGATGCTAAGGCTGATATGGCGCATAGCAGTACGATGGTTACAATATATAGATGAGAGTGTCTCAACTTGGATTGGCCTTTTTCTGATAAAAATTTTGCACAAAGATACTACATGACATGAGATTAAAAAAATTATATGTCCAAGTTTAGCAAATGTTAAAACCAAAATACGTAACTTTATGTTATATTTTTCGAAACGACTATTTATTTTTTGTGGGACATCTTATAAAAAATACCGTTATAAGACGAGTGCTGAAGGTACTTATGTGGACGCTGATAGTATTGCTGTCGGTGCCTGCGTTGCTGTATGTTCCTTTTGTTCAGGATTTTGCTAAGGATATAGCGCTGAAGGAGGTCGCCAAGTCATCGGGCATGGTCATTGACGTCGACCGTTTCAGGCTGAGGTGGCCGCTAAGGATCGAGCTCGGCGGTGTCCGTGTCATACCGGCTCCGGGCGATACTATGGTCAATGCCCGCAGTGCGTCGCTTAATGTCGAGATGCTTCCGCTCTTGTCGCTTGACATAAGAGTTGACGGGCACTTCGAGGATGTGGCTTATCGGCTCGGTACTCCTGACTCGACCATGTATCTTACCGCCGATGTGAAGCGGTTCGACCTCTGCCCTTCGTCATATGACCTGAAACATTCAAGAATCGATGTGAGCCGCGCCATACTTGACGGAGGTGACGTGTCGCTGGTATTTAACGGCAATGACACAACCGCCACTCCGTCCGATTCCGCATCGTCGGCTCCACTGACAATAAAAGCCGCATACATAGAGCTGCGCGACATCAATTACCGTATGGCTATGCTGCCGACGATAGATTCGCTCGGTGCGAATGTGCCTTTGGCTGTGCTTCGTGACGGACTGGTCGACATGGCTACCCGCCGTATTCATGCCGGTGCGCTGACTGTCGATAGCGTGACAGCCGCTTATCTTACTCCGTCGCCCGAGTACCTTGCCGCTCATCCGGCCGATTCTTTAGCTCCGGCAGCTGATGCCGCACCCTCTCCCGACAGTCTTATGTGGACCATAACCGGCGATACCGTAAGCCTTACGGCACGGAGCGCCCTCTATGCCGTGCGCGGGGCCGTCCCTCAGCCGGGTCTTGACATGAACTATCTGCAGGCCGATGACATAGACATACAGGTCGATTCTTTTTATAATAAAGGTGTGAATATCGTGGTGCCGCTCCGTCGTCTTGCCGCTGTAGAACGTTGTGGCGTCAAGCTGGAGGCATCGGGCCGGTTCTCGATGGATACGACCGCTATGCGGGTCGAGCGGTTCGACATATCGACTTTGTTCTCCACTATAAAATTCAATGCGCTTATGGGCATGGGCGATCTTGCGTCAAATCCCCGGCTGCCTTTGCAGCTGCGCGCTCTGGCCCGTATAGGCATACCCGACCTCGAACTGATGCTGCCCTCCATGGCCCCTGTGCTGAAGGGTGTGCCCCGGTATAATGACATGACCGTGGACGCCGATATAGAAGGCACCGTCGGCGACCTCTCCATCGAACGTCTTGAGGCGGCGTTGCCCGGTTATATGAATGTGTCGGTCAATGGCGATGTGCGCAATATGATGTCGCCTGACAATCTTGGCGGCCACGTGAACATAGACGGCAATCTTAAAAACGTCAACTTTGTCAAGCCCACTCTTCTTGAGGCGAAACTGGCCAAGCAGGTCAATCTGCCTCCGGTGAAGCTTGACGGGTATGTCGACATGAACCGGGGAGCCATAAAGGGCAATCTGAAAGCTGTTACCGGAGCCGGAAGCATTCTGCTCGATGCCGACTGGAACGGCCGGGTGGAGAGCTATGACGTGGACATGGCCATGCGTGAGTTCCCTGTAAGCTCATTTCTGCCCGAGATGGGAATCGGTGATATAACGGCCGATGCAAAGGTCACCGGACGAGGTTACTCGCCGTTTTTACGCAAGACCTCCATTGACGCTGTCATCGACATCACTTCGGCCGAGTATCAGAAAATCAAGTACTCTGACATAAGGCTTTGGGCGAGCCTCGACACCGGTTATGTCGATGCGGGGCTTCTGTCAATGAACCATGATGCCAACTTTGACCTGTCGTTGACCGGAAATATAGCCGACGATGATTATATAATGAATTTCGAAGGCGATGTACGCAATCTTGATCTGAAGGCCCTTAATCTGTCGCCGACCGAGTCGCGCGGCTCGTTCTCGCTCGAAGGCCGCGGACATTTACGCCCCGGTGCAGGATATTACGACGCTGACATGACGATAGGCGATCTTGAGTGGCGCATGCCCGACCTCACCGTGGCCACCCCGTCGATAAAAGCGTCGGTCGATGCCACCGACTCATTTACTGTCGTGTCGGTTGACAATGAGTCGCTTCATGCCGAGTTTATAGCCGGATGTTCTGTTGACACACTGGCGGCCCGTTTTGCCTCCGGCATGGCTGTTCTTGACCGGGAGATTGCTGGACGCCGTATATTCGTAGACTCCGTACAGCGTGAGCTGCCGCATTTTGTCTTGTCGGTCAACTCGGGCGCCAACAGCATAATAAGCGATTTCCTTGCTCCGTCCAAGACCTCGTTCCGGCAATTGTCGCTTAACGTAAACAATGATTCGCTCTTTCATCTGAACGGTGCCGTGACAGGTATAAAAGCCGGCGATACACGTATAGATTCTGTGGGCATCAGCGCCATGCAGCACGGCAAGTTCTTGCTTTATCGTGCCATGATGAATAATCGGCCCGGCACGTTCGACAGTTTCGCCCATGTTGATGTCACCGGCTTTCTTGCCGACCAGAACCTCGCATTGTTTCTCAATCAGTCCAACATAAAGGGCGATACCGGCTTCAAACTCGGTTTCAACATCACCTCCATCGACTCGTTGCTCACTTTGCGCATGACTCCGCTCGACCCCATAATCGGTTATAAAAACTGGTCGCTTAACAACGAGAATTTCATATCATACAACTTGCTTACCCGTCATATTGACGCCAATCTCGCCCTGACCAACGGCGACAGCCACTTCAAGGTCTATACCGAGCATGACGGACACGGTTCATCCTCGCAGGAAGACATTATTGTCAACGCTTCCGGCATTCAGCTTGCCGACTGGCTCGCGTTGTCGCCTTTCGCTCCTCCGGTCAAGGGTGTTGCCGGAGCCGACATTCGTCTCGGATGGGATGCCGAGTCCAAGTCGATAGAAGGCAGTGGCGCCGTGTCGCTCGACGACCTTACCTACGGCCGCGACCGTGTCGGCTCGTTCCTTCTCGATGTCGGTCTTACAACCAATACTTCGGGAGTAGTCAAGGCCTCGACGTCGCTGATGATCGACAGTATTAAGGTCATTACGGCAGTGGGTGCGCTCAACGACAGCACGGCAAGCAATCCGTTCATGCTCGACTTCTCGATGATACACTTCCCGCTGCGTATCGTGAACCCGTTCCTGCCGCCGGGTGTGGCCAAGCTGAGCGGCATGCTCAACGGGCGCATGGACATAACCGGTACTATGACTTCGCCTCTGTTCAACGGTTACCTCGACTTCGATTCTACTGCGGTGTCGGTCGACATGATAGGGTCGGCATTCCGTTTCTCGGAAGAGAAGATACCGGTTGACAGCAATATAGTGAAGTTTGACCGCTATACGATATCTGGTCTTAACGATAATCCGTTGTATATTGACGGTACGGTCGATATAAATAATCTGACATCGCCCAAGATAGCGCTCGACATGAAAGCCCGCAACATGCAGGTTATCGGGTCGAAGCGAGGCAAGGGCAACGACATTTACGGCCGCGGATATATCGATCTTGACGCAGACGTGAAAGGCAACATGAGCTTCATGCGTGTCGACGCCACGCTCAACCTCCTTGAAGGCAGCAATGTCACCTATGTGGTCAATACGGTGGCCAACACGTTGTCGGCCGGCGTGACCGATGACGATATGGTGCACTTCGTACAGTTCTCCGACACGGCGGCGGTGCTCGATGCCGACACTGTGCCTACGGGTGAGCTCGCTCTTATGCTCGACGCGCGTCTTATAGTGTCGCAGGGTACCACGATAAATGTCGACTTAAGCGCCAACGGACAGGACAAGGCGTCTATACAAGGCTCGGGCAACCTTACTTTCCATATGTCGCCATTCAGCGACATGAGCCTGACCGGACGATATAACATCGACAAGGGCTTCGTACGCTACACTCCGCCGTTGATGTCGCAGAAAAACTTCGATTTCGAGAGCGGCAGCTACATAGCCTTCAACGGCGACATGCTGAACCCCATTCTCAATCTGCACGCTCATGACACAATGAAAGCCAACGTCACCGAAAGTGGTCAGAACTCGCGGCTTATCAACTTCATAGTGTCGCTCAACGTCACCAATACGTTAAGCAACATGGATGTGTCGTTTGACCTGTCGACCAACGACGACATAACCATACAGAACGAACTCGAGACCATGAGTCCCGAGCAGAGAGCCAATCAGGCCATGAACCTGTTGTTGTACAACGTCTATACGGGACCGGGCACAAAGGCATCGGCCAATCTGAGCGGCAATCCGCTGTTCTCGTTCCTGACGGCGCGTCTTAATTCGTGGGCGGCCAATACGATAAAGGGTGTCGACATATCGTTCGGTATCGACCAGTACGACCGCACCTATGAAGGAGCCACCTCGACCACTACGAGCTACAGCTACAGGGTTAGCAAGTCGCTGTTCAATGACCGCTTCAAGATTGTGGTGGGCGGCAACTACTCCACCGACTCCAATATGGACGAGAACTTCTCGCAGAATCTCATAAACGACATATCGTTTGAGTACATGCTCAATCGCAGCGGCTCCATGTATATAAGGCTGTTCCGTCATGTCGGTTATGAAAGCATACTTGAAGGCGAGGTCATACAGACCGGTGTCGGCTTCGTGTACAAACGCAAGCTTGCCTCGCTCCGTGATTTGTTCCGCTTCGGGCGCCGGCCCGAGGAACCTGTTGTGACGCTACCGCCCGAGGACGGTGCCGCTAACGTAAAAGATAAAGATGATGACACGAAGAAGTAATATGACTCTCCGCCGTTTTTTCAGGCTGTTTGCAGCTGTCATGGTCGTGTCGCTTGTGTCGTCATGTTCGACGACAAAGCGTCTCGGCCCCGACGATGTGCTCTACACTGGAGTGAAGAAACTCGAGATTGTCGGTGCCGATAACGAGAAAGTGCCGGGAAGTGTCAAGACAAAGGTCGAGACGGCTGTCGACGTGGCGCCCAACAATTATATAAAGGCCCTGAAGTGGCGCTATCCGTTTCCTCTCGGACTTTGGGTGTACAATAACTGGCCCAATCCCGAGAAGGGCTTCAAACATTGGATATACGAGAAACTTGCCGAGGATCCCGTGCTGATAAGCGAGGTGCGTCCTCAGCTGCGCACCAAAATGATCGAGGATGAGCTTGACAACTCCGGTTATTTCCGTAACACGGCTTCGTATGAACTCATATATAATAAGAAGAACGCCAAGAAAGCCAAGATATCTTATCGGATAGAGACCGGGCCGGCTTATCTGCTCGACTCCATCGAGTTTCTGCCCGACACGTGCCATCTGTATCATAAGATTGACTCTTTGGCGCACGCTTCGACCTATCTTAAGCCGGGCAACAGATACTCTACCGACTCGCTGAGTGTGGCGCGTACGAAGATTACCAATTCACTGCGCAACCTCGGTTATTACTTCTTCCGCCCCGAATACATAGAGTACCTTGCCGACAGTACGATTACGCCAGAGCGCATAGCCCTGCGTATGACCATAGCGCGCAATACTCCAAAATTCGCACAAAGGCGTTTCCGTACCGGCGACATAACCGTATACATAAACCGCAACCAAGGCGGCGGCACTCCCGATACAACCGTGACGCGTCGCGGCACTATAATAAGGATGATGCCGTCTAAACTTCGCACCGGACTTATTCCCGGATGTGTCACTTTCCGCGAGGGCAAGACTTTCTCCGTGCGCGATATGAACCGCACGCAGACCTATCTGTCGCGCCTCGGCATATTCAACTACATAAACATCGAGGCCATACCCGATACGACCTCGTCCACTCCTACGCTCGATGTGGCCATAGAGTGTACGTTCGATGCTCCCTATGAGGCAAGCATCGAGGCCAATGTGTCGTCCAAGTCAAACAGTTACATAGGCCCGGGCGTCACTGTGTCGGTGACAAACCGCAACCTGTTTGGCGGCGGCGAGCAACTGAGGGTAGGACTTACCGGTGCCTATGAGTGGCAGACCGGTCACGGCAGTGCCGGCTCTGTATTCAACAGCTACGAGATCGGTATCAACAGTTCGCTTGCTTTCCCGCGTCTGCTTCTGCCGCGCTTCATAGGCCTGTCGCGACGCAATCTTAACTGGACGCGCTTCACGCTCAATGCCGACCTGCTCAACCGACCTCATTATTTCAACATGGCCCAGTTCAGCGCTTCGATGAACTATGACTGGCAGATGCGCAAATACTTCACCTATACGTTCACTCCGCTGAAGCTGACATTTATAAAGATGATACGCACCACTGAACTGTTTGACTCCATAATCGGAGCCAATCCGGCTGTGGGACTTAGCTTCCGCAACCAGTTTATACCGCAGATAGGGTGGTCCATGATCTATGACCGCGCCATGAACCGCGACAATATTATAAATGTACAGGCCTCAGTGGCCGAGGCCGGCAATCTTATGTGGACTCTGTGGCGCGCATGCGGTGTGCGTGGCGAGAAGCGTCTGTTCGGTATGCCGTTCTCGCAGTTTGTCAAAGGCACCGCGCAACTCGTGTACTCAAGGCGTCTGCACGGCGACAGCTGGCTTGTCACACGTGTGTTCGGCGGTATAGCCCATGCCTACGGCAACTCTGCCGAGGTCCCCTACAGCGAGCAGTTCTATGTGGGAGGCGCCAATTCGGTCAGGGCGTTTGCCGTGCGCAGTATCGGTCCGGGCAGCTATCATCCTGCCGGCGACCGCGACAATAACTTCGACGAGACCGGTACTTTTAAGTTTGAATTCAATGTCGAGTACCGCTTCCCGATAGTGGGTCCGCTTCACGGAGCGCTCTTCCTTGACTCCGGCAACGTATGGCTATTGAAGAACGACCCCGAGCGTCCCGGTTCAAAACTCGAAGGCAGCACATTCTTCAAGGATCTGGCTGTCGGCACAGGAGTGGGATTGCGTTTCGACATAAGCATGCTTGTGCTCCGTGCCGACCTCGGTGTCGGCATCCACGCTCCCTACGACACCGGCAAGAGCGGCTACTACAACATGCGCTCCTTCAAGGACTCCCTTGCCTTCCACCTCGCCATAGGCTATCCTTTCTGACAGCGTCGGTTTAATTGATATTGGTCATATTAGTCTAATTGGTCCAATTGGACTAATTTGCTATAACTATTGTTAATGGAAATTTGTTAAATTTGTTAAAAGTTGCTTGTCGCGTTTATATTTTTGGAATATATATGGTTATAGAAGTTAAAAAGACTTATATTTGCAAGTGCTTACTTCTATGATGTTTAGTTTTCAGGCATGATATGAAGTTGTGATTGATAAAGATAGTTAGATAAGAATTTAGAAATCAGGATTGTGAAGGTAAAAAGTGCAGTACTTCACTTTCAGTTCCCACGTGCGCGTGGCAACTGATTCCGACCTATATGTCTTCTTTCGTGTCAGCCCTCTTTGTCTACTGTGATTTAATATAGAAAAAAGTGATAAATAATTAATGTAAAACTAAACTACTCTTGCATGAAGAACATTTGTTTTCAAATGACCCGGAAGACATGGCTTGTGGCAGTAATGCTTCTATGTCTTTCCTTCCCGGCACTCGCGCAGAATATTACCGTAACAGGTACTGTGGCTGACAACACGGGAGAGCCCCTTATCGGAGCGAGTGTAATGGCCAAAGGCACTACCGCGGGTACCGCCACTGACATTGACGGTAACTACTCCCTTTCGGTTGCGCCCGACGCTGTCCTTGTCTTTTCCTATGTAGGCTACGAAACACAGGAAGTACCGGTCGACGGACGCACTACCGTCGATGTCGTGCTTAAAGAAAACACAGTGGTGCTTAACGAAGTCGTGGCTATCGGCTACGGCGTTGTGAAAAAGAGCGATGCCACCGGTTCGGTAGCGGTCATCAAGCCCGATGAAATCGAGGCCGGTCTTGCTACCTCGGCTCAGGATATGCTTGTGGGCGCATCGCCGGGCGTTGTCGTAACGACCGATGGCGGTAGTCCTCAAGGTAGCGCCAACATCATGATACGTGGTGGTGCATCACTGAAAGCTTCCAATGAACCTCTTATCGTGATCGACGGCGTGCCTATGGAGCGCGGCAATGTGGCCGGAGGCTCCAACCCTATCGGTCTTGTGGCTCCTGAGAACGTGGAGTCAATGACAATCCTTAAGGATGCCTCCGCTACCGCCATTTACGGTAGCCGTGCGTCAAACGGTGTCATCATCATAACTACCAAGAAGGGTAAGAGCGGAAAACCGCAGGTAAACTTCTCGGCCAACATGTATATAAACACTCCCCGTAAGACCATGAGTATGATGAGCGGTAATGAGTATGCCGACTTCATCCGCTCTTATTACGGCGCTGACTCCGATCAGGCGGCCGCTCTCGGTCAGAACGGCGTCATCTACAACACCGACTGGCAGAAAGAGGTATTGCGTACCACAGTGTCGAGCGATTATAACCTGAGTGTGGGCGGAACCGTAGGCTTCCTGCCTTATCGTGTGGCTGTCAGCTATACCAACAACAACGGTATAATCAAGACTTCACGAATGGACCGTGCTACAATGGGTATCAATCTTACTCCGAAGTTCTTTGACGGTCTGCTTCAGGTAAGCGCCAACGTGAAGGGCGCCTATATCAACAACGGCTACAACGAGGGCGGTGCTCTCGGCAGCGCCGTCAGCTTCAACCCCACGCTGCCCGTCTACAACCCTGACGGCAATGCGTTCCTCAACTACACATCCTACACCAACGCGGGCGGTCTTGCCGGTCCCGATACCGGACTTTCGCTCAACGGTCTTGCCTCGCTCAACCCGGCCTCGATGATAAACGAGTACCACAAGAGCGCCAAAGTGTATCAGTCGGTAGGAAATCTTCAGTTTGACCTCAAGATGCCGTTCCTCCCCGAACTCCGCGCCAATCTTAACCTCGGTTACGATTACAGCCACGGTGAGGAGATAGACTACAATACTCCTTTCTCACCCGCCGCTTACCGTGCAGGCCATTATGTGCCGGGCTCCAATGATCCGGTGAAAGACGGTTACGGTACTTGGAACAAGCGCAATGAAAAGCGTTACAACCTTCTTCTTGACTTCTACCTTAATTATAATAAGGAGTTTGATGCCATCAAGTCCAATCTTGATGTCACCGCAGGTTATTCTTGGCAGAAATTCCGCAAGAGCGGTCATAACTTCTCACGTGTGCAGGATGGCGCCGCCGATGCCGGCTACATGCGTAATCCCGTCAAGTATTTCAGCGCTCCCTATCAGCTCGTGTCGTTCTTCGGACGTGTCAACTACAGTTTTATGGAACGTTATCTGTTGACCGTAACCGTACGTGCCGACGGTACTTCACGTTTCTCAAAGGATAACCGTTGGGGTACTTTCCCCTCCGTGGCTCTCGGCTGGCGTATTATCGACGAAGACTTCATGTCGGGTGTACGCAATACGATGAACGATCTTAAACTCCGTCTGGGTTATGGTGTTACCGGTCAGCAGGATCTGCCCGACATCTACTTCCCCTATATGCCTATATACGGTGTGAGCGACAATCTTAACGAGCGTTACCCGATAGGAGGCAACAACCAGTTCCTCGTTACACCCGCAGCGTTCAACGCCGACCTTAAGTGGGAGGAGACAACTACATGGAATATTGGTCTTGACTTCGCGTTCCTGAACAACCGCATCAGCGGTAGCGTCGACTGGTATCTCCGCAAGACCAAGGACCTGTTGACCTACGCCAACTATCCTGCCGGCTCCAACCTGTCAAACGCCGGTGACCTCAACCTCGGTGACCTTCAGAATACAGGTCTTGAATTCAATTTGCTTACCCGCCCGGTTGTTACGCGTGACTTCACTTGGTCAAGCAATATAAACGTGGCATGGAACAAAAACAAGATCACACGTCTTGCCGACGGAGCCGACTCTACTACCGGCGGCATCGGTAACGGTGTAAACGTCCAGAAACATCAGGAGGGCTTCCCCGCCTACAGCTTCTGGGTATATGAGCAGGTTTACAACCCCGACGGCACACCGCTCGAAGGTGTATTTGTAGACCGTAACGGCGACGGCGAGATAACACCCGATGACAAGTATCTGTATCACAGCAAGGATCCGGCAGTGACCCTTAACTGGCAGAATACATTCAATTACAAGAACTGGGACTTCGGCTTCTCGCTTCGTGCAAGCTTCGGCAACTGGGTATATAACCGCAATGAGTCAAACAATGCGTTCATATCCGCTACCGCCACCGCTCCTCTGAGCAATCTGCTTAATAACGTATATCTATGGAAGAGTACACGTACTACTGAGCTTATCACAAGCGATTACTTTGTGCGTAATGCCAGCTTCCTGCGTTGTGACAACATAACCATCGGCTATACTTGGCCCGAACTGCTCAACAATCAGATGCGCCTGCGTCTATATGGCGCCGTACAGAATCCTTTTGTCATCACCAAGTACAAAGGACTTGACCCCGAGGTATTCAATGGTATAGACAACAACATTTATCCGCGTCCTGTGACATTCTCGGTTGGTGTTGTAGCGTCGTTCTAAGATGAAATAATACGAAAGTCATTAACAGATTCAGATTTATCATTATGAAATTATATAAATATATGACTGTAGGTGCGGTGGCACTCTCCATGTTGGGATTTACATCCTGTGTGGATGATCTAAACCTTACTCCTACCGACCCCAATACAAAGACCGAACTTACCACCGCCGATGAGTGGAACGGTTATTTCGGCAGCCTGTATGGCAGCTTTCTGTATGTAGGCAATCTGTCTACATCCGACGGTGGTGCAGGTACATTCATCCGCTGCCACTGGAATCTTCAGGAGATAACCGCCGACGAAGCCATTATTTCCAACAAGTGGAACGACCCCGGCTATGTGGCTCTTAACTTCAACACATGGCTTAACGACAACGAGTGGGTGTATGCGGCCTTCTCGCGCGAGTTCTACACCGCGCGCCAGTGCACCGAGTTTCTTGACAAGGCCGATGAAGCCAAAGGCGTGCTTCCCGAGGAAGAGGTCGAGGCCATGAAAGCCGAGGCCCGGGTGCTGCGCGCCTATGCCTACTACTGCATGATTGACCTTTTCGGACGCGGCCCGTGGGTGCCCGGTACCGCCACAGGCGCGACACCTCCTACCTACGACCGCAAGCAGTTGTTTGACGCTACTGTCGAGGATTTGACCAATGTCATCAACGAAGGCCATGTACGCCCCGCCGCCACACAGACCTACGGCCGCGTGTCGCGTGAAGCCGCCTACATGCTTCTTGCCAAGCTGTATCTTAACGCCGGCGTCTATACCGGCACTCCCATGTGGAGCGAGTGTGCCGCCGCATGCAACAAGATACTTGAGACTATCAACAGTCTTGCTCCTACTTATAAATATCTCTTCTGTGCGTCCAATGACCGTTATGTAGGTAACGGAGAGATCCTCTGGGCCGTTCCGCAACAGATCGGTGAGATGGAGACTTGGGGCGGTACTACCGGCCTCACCGCAGGCGCCTACATCGAGACTGTGCCTAAGGAGGTGCTCATGAGCCTCGGCGCCGTTGTGGACGGCCAGACCGTGTGGTCGGGCTACCGCATGCGTCCCGAACTTTCACTGGCATTTGACCCCGTCGACAAGCGTCGTCTTATCTATGAAGGGCAGTTTAATGTCGGTGTCGAAAATCTTGATGATTATGACGTGACCTCCGACGGCTACATGTGTATCAAGTACACTTACACTACCGAGGAAGACTATCTCAATACCGCCGGCGTGAAGCAGGGCACACAGATATGCAATGCCGATTTCCCGGTGTTCCGTCTCGCCGATACCTACCTGATGCTGGCTGAGTGTCAGCTCAACGGTGTGGAGTGTGGCGGCAAGCAGTACTTCGACAAGGTGCGTGACCGTGCCGGTCTGCCGCCGGTAGCCCTTACCGCCGACAATCTGCTCAAGGAGCGCCAGCGTGAGCTTTACTGGGAAGGACACCGCCGCAGCGACCTTATCCGCTTCGGTAAATACACCGGCTCTGTCTACAACTGGTCATGGAAGGGTGGCGTTTACGAAGGCGCTTCGATTGATCCTTACCGCTCGGTATTTGCCATACCTTACCAGTATGTGGCAACAGTGGGTCAGAACCCCAATTATTAATTAGGATTGTTAAAGTCTAAAATTTACGAGAAATGATTAAAAAACTATCGATATTTTTCGCTGTCGCTGCGGTAGCTCTCGGCTTTACAGGCTGTAAGGACGATGACGATCCTGTATATCAGGAACCGACCGACGCTACGGAATTTAAATTGAACACTCCGGCATTTGCCAATCAGTTCTATCAGCTCTCGCCCGACGGCCTGATGACTCTTACCGTCGAGACCCAGCCCGACTACGGTTTTGTGGCATCGGTGCTTTATAGTGCTGAAATATCTCTCGACAAGACAAGCGTGTACCCTGTGACTCCCGATCAGCGTACCAATACTGTCATGAAACTTAAGGAGAACGATATAGCCGTGGGCATGTGCAACCTCGCCGGTATCACCGACCGTGACGGCTGGGATGCCAATACCGTGGCACAGGGTGTGCAGAAACTCTATGTACGTGCGGTGGCACAGCTCTCCGGCGTGGAGTCGAGCCGTGTCGTATCGAACTGGGTGGAACTTCCGCAGGTGCAGGGCTTCTTTGCCATACCTTCGCCCGGCTTCATCTACTTTATCGGTGCTGCCAGCGGATGGAAGGCTCCTGCGCCTGAAAATGCCGCTGCTCTCGCCGACTGGCGACTCTGGGAGAGCGAGAATGCCATCGGATCCGGTATCTATTCCGCCGTATTCGACATTCCTGCCGGTCAGGCACAGTTCCGTTTCTATACCGAGCTTACCAAAGAGGGCTGGGACAACAAGACTGCCAGTCTCGGCGCCCGCGAAGCAAATGATGATAATGAAGACATCACTCTCACCGACGGCTCCTATCAGGGCAACTATGTATTAGGTAAAGGCAACTGGCAGATACCTGACTGGACCGAGGACGGTAAGCTTACCATCATTGTCAATACCGTCGAGAAGACCGTGCAGTTTACCAAAGGTGCCCAGCAGATATACACGCCGCGTTATGTCTACATGGTAGGCAATCAGGCCGGATGGAAAGAGCCGTCGGCTGCCAACGAGGCTGATTATGAGCCGTGGCGTCTTGCCGACCTCACCGAGTCAGGCATATATACGGCTACTTTTGACTTCCCCGCCGATGGCTGGGGCAATGACGGGGCCACGCTTTATTGCCGCTTCTATAAGGAGCTGTCAGGCTGTGTCGCCGCACAGTGGGCTTCTACTACCGGTGAAAATTATCCTGTTACCTCAGGTACCGCCGTGGCTACTGCAGAAGGCGAAGGATGCTTCATGATGGAGAATGCCGCCGGCCATAAAGTGACAATTACTCTTGATACGACCGTCGAACCCGCAACGATTAAGTTCGAGTACGCCGATTAATATTCTTTTCGCTATGTCGGAGAACGCTCCGGCATAGCGGATATGATGATTTTAACAAAAAAATTGCTTTAAATCAATATGAAGAAATTAGCATTATATTCATTGACGGCGTTAGGGCTGGTCTTTGCTTCGTGTGACGAAGTGGAGGATGCAACGGGTGTTGCCGAAGTGAACCCGCAGGAGACACTGTTTGATGCCGCCAATATCACGGTGACCAATTCGACTGTTGCCGATGCCGTCATTGATCTGTCGGCATACATGACTGAAATACCCGACCCCGATACTCCCGACACCCCCGGTGCTGATCCGGCGGCTGTCGACCAGACTCCTATCGAGATAGCCGCAGTCGAGGTCAAGGACCTCCCCGAGGGCTACACTCTGGCATTTGCCATGCAGATGGCTAAGGACGAGACATTTGCCGACCCTGCCGATATACCGGCCGTGTATGCCGACGGCAAGGTGTTTGTTTTGCCTGCTGACGTCGAGAACGGTTATTGGGAGAAGATTACCCACAGCCCCAAAGAACGTGCCGTAGCAGTACGCTATGCCGCTTATATTGTCAATGAGGAGAATCCCAACCTCAACCGTGTGCGCATCGGTGGTCCGGACTTCTTCTACGGTCCGCTGCAGGTGAAGATACTGCCGCTTGACCGTCTTACCATTCAGCCCGCCTACTATGTCATAGGCACGATATGCAACTGGGACCCCGCTACAGGCGTGCAGATGGAACACAGCGACGCCGACGTTTACGACGATCCGGTATTCGTGCTTAAGAACATCGACATCGACGAGGCTACAATTACTACCAATAACGGCTGGTGGTGGGGCATCAGCTCGGCTCAGGGCGACTGGGCGGTGGTGAACAGCGACCGTTACGGTCCTGCCACCAACGGTGACGGCGCTCTTGAAGGCAAACTCATCAAGACTGAAAACGCCGGAGCCATGATGGAGGCCGGACGCTGGAACCTCTATATCAACATGGAGGAGATGACCTACCGCTTCGAGAAGGTGCCCGCCGTGCTCTATGTGCCTAACAAGATCAACGGCTGGACCGATGCCGGTATCGTGTACAGCGATGACTACACCAATTATCAGGGACTGGCCGGTATCAATCCCGGCGACGGCGGCTTCAAATTCAAGACCGAGGCCGGCGTGTGGTACGGAGCCGGTGCTGAGGCCGGTACTCTTAGCACCGACGGTGGCGCAGGCAATCTCGGCGGTGCCGATATGGGACCCACAGGCCTGTATTACCTGACCGCTAATACCGAGGAATTGACCTACACTTACGAGGCCATAAGCAGTGTGGCTCTGATCGGCAATGCCACTGACGCCGAATGGGATCCCGCGGCTGCCGTTGAGATGACCCCGAGCGCCGACTTCGAGACATGGACACTGACAACCCATCTCAAAGCGGGCGAGTTCAAGTTCATGACCGAACATGACTGGGGCAAACCCAACTTGGGAGGCTCTGTCAATGACCTCCGTTTCGGCGCGGGCAACTGCGTGTTTGACGGAGCCGAAGGCGACTATGTCATCACTCTGTCGCTCGGACAGTTCCCCTACAGCTGCACCGTACAGCCCAAGTAACAATCATAACTGACCCTATAAAAGCGGCCGTGAAACCTCTGGATTCACGGCCGCTTTTCTTATTAGCCCAATTAGTCTAATTAGTCTAATGCCTAACGACCTAATGCCTAACGACTAACTACCCCCCCCGTGCCGGAGAGTCAGTGAGTAAAGGTATTTGCGGCCCGGTAGCCAGCGGTGGTCGGCAATGCCCTCGCCGAGCCAGTAAAGAGCGGCGGCATAGGATCGGTCGCCGGTAAACAACTGGTCGTAAGGGGTAGTTGCGTCGGGCCATATGACGGCTCCGGTAGCGGGGTCGACGACACGGTAAGCCACTTCTATCCTCGCTCCTCCCCAGTTGCCTTCGATGGGTCCCAATTCCGAAGGAATAAAAAAGTTTACGCCTCCTATGTCGGTGTAGCTGCCGGTGAGAGAAAGGTGTTCGGGCGAGGCCTCGAAAAGTGTATAATCGGCGTCGGCACCCCAAGCCGACCATGTGCCGGCGGCGTCGTTGTCGGGCCGGGTAGTCGTTTTAGGCAGATAGTAATGCCCGTTTGTCGGAAAGCCTTTGACCGACACTTTTTTTAATATTATGCGGCTGTCAGGGTTGCCCGAACGTATTCTGACCGAAACGCAACTGAGTATATGGCGGAAGTTCAGGCGCAGTCTCGTCGAGGTCTGTATGGCGTCAAGACAGGTCGATACGAGTATGTCGCGCTTGCCGTCGAGTCGCACTATCCTGATTGTGTTTTCCCAGCTTGTATTTATCTCCAGCGGAGTGTCGGCGGGGCTTACCGCATAGAAGTTGACGGGTGTTTCAGGCCACATGACCGCCGGAGAATAGTGCCAGCTGTTGCTGCCTGTTCTCACGACGGTCACGTGGTCCATTATAGGTGTATGTCCTGTGTATGCCGAGACGGAAAATTCGCTTATGTTTTCTGTCGTTATTATACCGCGTTCGCTTTCGGCATAGAAAGTTATGTAGGGCGACGGCTCGTCGGCCTGATCGCTCTTACATGCGGTCGTAGCCAGCACGGCGAGGACCGCGGCAACCGATGCCGTTAAGTGAGCAGTCATGGCTGTCAGAGCATGTCGGGCGCGTCATCATAGTTCTGATAATCATCGACTGTGATGTCGAAGTCGATTTTGCCTGAGCCGTCCTCGGGCACATCGATTTTCAGCGTGTAGATATAGCGTCGGCCGGTGTCCCACGATGTGGTGACGGCGGTCTTGAGCGGGAATACTATGTAGGCCGCTCCTGTCGCTGCATCATAGTTCGTGTCGGTCTTGGCCGGCCATATCTTTGTGTCGGAACTTTCGTCATATATCTCGCAGAGCAGCTTCACACAACTTCCGGTGTAACCGTCGGTTGTCTTGACAGCCTCCTCAAGCGGCTGTGGTATCGCGAAAATATAGCCGGTGTTGTTGGGCGTGGCTTCGGGTGCGGCGTCTGTCAGAGTTACCGATGCGGGGTCGTCGTATACCGGTATGTTCTCCATATACTTCAGGTCGCTCCAAGTGCCTCGGGTCTCGTCAGAGGTTATGTTGGCTCCGGTGGTCTCTTTCGGGAAATCAAATGAGCCGATCGATTTTATGCCGTCGAGCGACAGTCCGTGTATGACTACCTTTATGTCATCGCGCTTGCGCGTGCATTTGAAGTTGACCTGCGAGAGCGCATGGTGGAAGTTGACGACGAGCTGATTGTTGCGTACATTGGAGCTCTTGCGGCTTTCGTTCATGTTCACGGCGTAGAGCAGGTCGGTTTTGCCGGTATTGATGAAGTCGGGTATGTTGGGGTTGTCGGGGCTGTTGGGAGTTGCGGTTTTGATGGTCGGGCTTATCGAGAAGAAGTTCAGCGAGCCTTCCACAGGCCAGTATATGACCGGATTGGATGACCATTTTTCGCCTATTTTCTCAACTTCGACACCATTCTCGCCCATGTAGTGTTCGCCGTTGGCAAACGCCCACACCTTGAAGTTGTTTATGGTGTTGGTGGTCGTTACCGCACGTCGTGCCTTCGGCACTGTGGCGGTAAACGTTATGGCCTGATCTGTAACAGGCACATTGCCCTCGTCATGGCTGTCGGAACAAGATATGGCTGATGCCGCCATGGCTGCAGCCAGTATTGATACTTCCCATTTCATAGTTATGCGTTTTTTTTTGTGAAAAATTTTAATTGTATTCTGTCAGTTTATAACGTACAAGTCAATTGCTAAGTTCGATTTCGACGGTCTCCCAGTTATCGACATCCACGCCTATGCCACCATCGCCTCCGGGCTCGGGCATCTCCGGCTCCGGAAGGTCTATGCCGCCGGCCGTAATCTTGACCTCAAGCGGGTCAGGCGCTTCGCGCACCTGCCGTGTCACGTCAAAGTCGTAGCAATACTTTTTTCCGTCGGTGAGCCAGAAAAACAGTTGCAGCCGGCATGTCGACCCCGGGTTGTCCACACAGCCCCAAGTCCGTATGGCTCCGGCGGCCGAGGCCGTACCTGTCTTTGCCAGCGCTCCGGGCACTGTCACCGCCTCGTCGCCCTTTACGGCTCCGGCAAGATATATCTCGCCGGCCAGTCCGGTAACGGCGGCGCACATGCGGTCTACACCCTCAAGACCCTTTATGTCTGTAATCGAATAACTGTATCGGGCCACTACCGCGACGGGGCTGAAAAGCGTCGTCGCGCCATCGACGGCAAGGGTTTCGGCGGAGTAGAGCCACAGCAGGTCGGGTTGTACGAGTACGCGCTGTCCGGCGTCGGCGCGTGCCTCCGGTTCGGGACCGTACCACGCTTCCGAAAGTCCGTCAAACAGATTGCCTTCATGCGTTACGGCTTTGCATGAATAGAAGTCGTCGGTGTTGTCGAAGTTCAGGTTCTCGGTGTCGTTGTTGTATGTTATGGCCCGCGCGGTTCCCTGCGGCACGTCGATGTGGCCTCCTGCGGGACGCAAATCATATCGCCACGGCATGCCCTCGGCCTCAACGTCATAAATGAGTACGGCCATGCCTTCGGGTGAGGCGCCGGGAGCTTGGCTCCAGTCATAAATGACCTCGATGTCGCGCATAGGTACGTCAGGTGTACACGTACAGTGTCTGTCGCACGGCGCGCATGATACCGCAGTGGCGGCGAGCCCCGTCAATATGTAGCTGATCCTTCTCATCGGTTATATAACATATACATGAATACATAGGTTTGTGGCACAGTGTCGAAAAGGGGGGCAGAGGCTGTGAATGTTCTTAAAACGCCCGAATAATTAAGTTGTAAATGTTAATATAGTTAATAATGCTTAAAATGGGGGGGGTATGTTAATGATGTTTAAAAGAAATAGCGCTATCTTTGTCCGAGGAAACTGAATTTATGCAATAGATTGAGTACTAATTATGGCAATTTGCCAATTAAATAACTTAATTATTCACATTTTCAAAGTATGAAAAAGCTGTTTTTATTCTTTGTGGCAGTTATGGCTGTCCTGACGGTCTCGGCGCAGACGATGCGCACCGTGACCGGACAGGTGGTCAGTGCCGCCGACGGCGAGGCGCTCATAGGCGCCACGGTAATGCCGATAGGGGGTGGACACGGTACATCGACCGATATGTCGGGCGAGTTCCGTCTTTCCGTACCCGATAATGTAAAAATTCTACAAGTATCTTACGTGGGTATGGAGACCGTGAGGGCCGAGATAAAGCCCGGTCATATGACCATCGCGCTCCGCAGCACCGACAACAGCCTCGACGAGGTTATGGTGGTGGCTTACGGCACGGCCAAAAAGTCATCGTTCACAGGCGCCGCCTCCACCATCTCGTCGTCTGCAATCGAGAAGCTTCAGGTGTCAAACGTCAGCAAGGCTCTTGAGGGTGCGGCTCCCGGTGTTCAGGTGGCCATGCAGTCGGGACAGCCCGGCACGAGCGCTACCGTCCGCATACGCGGTATCGGATCGATAAACTCAAGCTCCAATCCTCTTTACGTGGTCGACGGCATGCCTTACGAGGGCAACATCTCGGCCATCAACCCCAACGACATCGAGCAGATCAACGTACTGAAAGACGCCGCTTCCACCGCTCTCTACGGTAGCCGTGCCGCCAACGGTGTCATCATGATTTCGACCAAAAAGGGCCGTGAACAGAAAAACAAGGTTACTTTCGAAGCCCGTATAGGCAGCAACTCGCGCGGCATTCCCAACTACGACATCATGACCGATCCCGGTATGTGGATGACGACACAATGGACCGTGCTCCGTAACCGTGCCATGGCCGGCGGCGCTTCCGAAGCCGAGGCCGGAGCTCAGGCATCGGCCACTCTGTACGGCAACGTAGGATACAATCCTTTCCGATGCGACAATAGCGCCATCGTGGACGCCAACGGCAAGCTCACAGACGCTCCGCTGCTCTGGAATGACGACTGGAGCGGCGAGGCCATCAACAACGGACTGCGTCAGGAGTACAACGTAGCGGTTCAGGGCGGCAACGAGCGCGGCACACACTTCCTGTCGCTCGGCTGGCTCGAGGACGAGGGTATCATAAAGAATTCCGACTTCTCGCGTCTGTCCATGCGCGCCAGCGGCGACTATCTCGTGACCAAGTTCTTTAAGATCAACGGCAATGTGTCTTATTCACGCGGAGTGCAGAACAGCCTCAGCATATCGTCGCTCAGCAACTACTCCAATACATTCGCCTTCATCCAGCAGGTGGCGCCTGTATATCCCGTCTATGCCTATGATGCCGACGGCAAGCGCATTTATGCCGAGGACGGGTCGCCTGTATTCGACTTCGGCAGCGGACAGTACGGCACCCGCAAGTATGCCCCCAACTCCAATGCCGTGGCCAGCGACAAGGCCAATCAGAAC
The DNA here is from genome assembly GCA_001689405.1 of Candidatus Homeothermus arabinoxylanisolvens. Classification (GTDB taxonomy): domain Bacteria; phylum Bacteroidota; class Bacteroidia; order Bacteroidales; family Muribaculaceae; genus Muribaculum; species Muribaculum arabinoxylanisolvens. The sequence goes on from LUJO01000016.1 coordinate 83,375, forward strand.
AAAGTCCTGTCAGACAACTTCGCAAGCCGCTTCGGCGCCACGCTCGACATATGGAACGGACTGAAATTTCAAGCCAACGGCGGTTATGATGTGACCAACACCCAGCAGGACCGCTTCATGACCCCGACATTCGGCGATGCGCAGAATGTCAACGGACGCGGCTACAAGTACCGCACCCGTCTTGAGACCTACACCATCAACGAGTTGCTTACCTACACCAACACTTTCGCCGGTAAGCACAATGTCGATGTACTCGCCGGTCACGAGAACTACAAGATGAAGTACAACTACCTCAGAGCCTCGAAGACCAACTTCTTCGATCCGCTGATCCCCGAATTCGACAATGCCATAAACATGGATGACATATCGTCGTATACCGATACTTACACCGTTGAATCGTGGCTGGGACGACTGAATTATGACTATGACAACCGCTACTACTTCTCGGCCTCGGTTCGCGGTGACGGTTCGTCGCGCTTCGCCAAAGGCAACAAGTGGGGCACTTTCTGGTCGGTAGGCGGTTCTTGGCGTCTGTCGCAGGAAGAGTTCTTCACGGGTGTCACTTGGGTCGACAATATGTCGGTGCGCGCAAGCTACGGTAGTGTCGGCAACGATGACATATACTATCCGATGACCTCTACAAGCAACTACTATCCCGCCAAGACACAGTACGGTGTGTCCAACTCCGACGGTCAGTTTGCCGTGTCAAAGTACTATGAAGGCAACCCCGACATAACTTGGGAGACCTCCTACAACTTCAACGCCGGCGTGAGCGCCCTGCTGTTTGATAACCTGCTCAACGTCGACATCGAGTACTTCAACAAGCGAACCAAAGACATGCTCTACAACGTGCCTCAGCCGCCGTCGTCGGGCGTAAGCTACATATCGCGCAACGCTCTCACCATGGTCAACCGCGGTGTCGAATTCACGCTCACCGTCAATGTGCCCCTTCCCAAAGACTTCTTGTGGAGCTGGACATTCACAGGCACACACTATAAGAACAAAGTCACCGACATACCCGCCGACAAGCAGGTCGAGGGCATTACCCATGACGCTTACTACAATATACGCGAGGGCCGCAGCGTATGGGACTTCTATTACTACCGTTTTGCCGGTCTTGACGACTCCGGCCATGCTACATGGTATCGCGACGAGACCGATGCCGACGGAAATGTCGAGATGGTGCCCGTAGCCGATTATACCAAGGCTACCAAGTATTATATAGGTACAGCTATACCTGACTTCCAAGGCGGTATAACCACCAACTTCGCATGGAAAGGCATAGACTTCTCCATAGCCGCTAACTATCAGATAGGCGGCGACATCTACGATGCCATGTATGCCACCATGATGCATGCCGGCAGTATGCAGGGCTACAACTGGCATAAAGACATACTCAACGCATGGACTCCGCAAAACACCGACACCGACGTGCCTGTGCTTGACGGGTCGCAGAACGCCAACACTTTCTCCGACAAATATCTTATCGGTGCCGACTACTTCAATATACGCAACATAACTCTCGGCTACTCGTTGCCTTCGGCTTGGCTGCGCAAGGCATATCTTGAGAAAGCGCGCGTATACGTGGCCGCCGACAACGTGGCTCTCTTCTCGCGCCGCAAGGGTCTCGACCCGCGTCAGTATGTATACGGTCAGTCACAGGCCAACTATTCGGCTATCCGCACCGTGTCTTTAGGACTTTCGTTAACATTCTAATTCATCAACCGATATGAAAATATACAATAACATACTGTTAAAAGGACTCGCCGCCGGTGCGGTGCTCCTGACAGCCTCCTGCTCCGACGGTTATCTGAATACGTCGCCCAACGAGTACCTTGACGAGGATGCCGTGTCGGGTGCCATGCAGAAGGATCCGTCAAAGGTGCAGGCTTATGTCACGGGTGCCTATTTTAATCTGTACTGTGGCGGCGACTATGCCACTTCGCAGGACAACATGGGCTATGCGAGTCTGCGTTTCGCCACCGAACTCATGTGTGAGGACCTTGCCAATTATTACGGCCTTAACATAGGCTACTTCGACTATCAGCTTGACTTCCGTCAGAGCAATTATCGCCGTACGTTGGCTACTTGGCGTCAGCTTTATAATGTCATCGACAACGCCAACACCATAATAACCATGCTCAAGCCCGCCGAAGGCGAGTCGCTCGCCTCGGCCAAAGCCGAAGCCATGCTCGGCGAGGCCTACACTCTGAGGGCATTCTGCTATTACTGGCTTATCAACTTATACCAGCAGCCTCTTAGCGCAGGTGCCGACCAGCCGGGCATACCGTTGAAGACCGAAGTCGAGTATCGTCCCGAGCGTGTGCCCGTGGGCGAGGTCTACACCCAGATACTCTCCGATATCGACAACGGCTACAAGCTCCTTGAGGGCAAGGGCTTCCATTCGGGCAAGGGCAGTCTGTCGGAGTATTCGGCAGCGGCCATCTATGCCAACATACTTATGTTTACAGGCAATTACGGTGAGGCTGCCGCCTATGCCGAGAAAGCCATTGCCGGAGCTTCATTCAACACTACCGCCGACATGCTCGGCGGATACAACTCCCTTGACCTGCCCGAAGTCCTGTGGGGCTATCGCGTGAACGTCGAGACTACCTGCTTCTACGGTTCTTGGATGTCGGTTATCGACTGTTACAGCGACGGATATGCCGGTGGCGGCTTCACCGTACTCGGCGCGTCGGATCTTGTCGACCGTATAGCCGACGGCGATGTGCGCAAGGGCTGGTTCGGTTATGTCGAGGACTATAATGAAGTCAGCGGCATAGACTTCACGCTGCTTAAAAATGTGGGCGGACGCGATTTTACCGTCTATCTGCCCGACAAGTACCGCGATGTCTACGTCACCTCGGGCGGCACTGCGGATCCGTTCACCTCTGACGTCATCTACCTTACCGCAGCCGAGATGTACTACGTTGCAGCCGAGGCCTACTATCTTGACAATAAGCCTGACAAGGCCAAGGATAAGCTTGAGGCTATCATGTCGTCGCGCAAACCCGGTTATGCCTGCTCTCTGTCAGGCGATGCCCTGTATGAGGAGATATGCTGGCAGAAGCGCATCGACACTTGGGGCGAAGGTTGCCGTTACTTCGACGCTAAGCGTCGCAACGAGACCATCGACCGTGCGAAGAGCGTGAACTATGACCCCTCGCTGGCTGCCATGGACGCCGTTACTTACTCCGCCCGCGATTATCGTATGATTTACCAGCTGCCCACCGTGGAGATGGAAAATAATCCCGACATACCTGCGGGCGATAATAACAAGTAAGCATTACTTCGGTTACTCTCAAGTAACAACATAAATTCATACTACAAAAATTGACCTAAGGAGGCGCGTGATGTGAATCAGGCGCCTCTTGTTTTTACGTTAACAGACACTAAAACACGTGCTAACGTGCTTGCGTGCTGTCGTTTAGGTGCTGAAAAATATGTTAATGCCCGATTGTGCATAAATCTCGCGTTTTGCTGTTGTAACTTTGCATCATCACCGGTTGACGACCGGTCATTTTCAAACACACTGTAAAATCTGTAATTGTTATGGACAACACACAATCAACCCCTGTCGGCGATGTGCCCGACGTAAGCATGCAGGTCGAGTTCAGGAGTCTTATAGAGCATGACCCGAGAGCCGCCCATTTTATTGTGGACATCCTTTCCGGAGTATCGGCCGATGATGCCGTAGGCCGTCACTTTCCGCGTACCGATGCCTTCGCCGGCGACGAGGCCATATGCGAGGCCGAGAAGCGCGGTTATCTGCGGGGACTCAACGAGGCGGCCCAAGCCAGAATGGAGGAGCCGGCCATGTACGAGTCGCCCGACGCACATCTTGACGCCGCGCCGCAGCCTCAGTCGACATTCCTTTCCCGTTCACGTAAAAGCGTGTGGGACTGACATATTTTTTTCTAACCGATTACTTATCTTTTTTAGCTATGGAAGCAAGAATCCTTACCGGAGCCGCCGGCTCACCCCATGTGATTGAAACACCGTTGACAACCCCCGTCACTGAAGAAGTGGCACCCGACCTTCTGCTCGGCGATATCGACAGCCGCATTGTGAAGATCAGGCCTATGGCCACCCCGGTCGACCAGATATCGCGCCTCGCGCCGGCCCGAAAGTGCAAAAGCATGAAGCTTGAGTACTACTCTGTCGATACTCCTCCCGAAACCAATACGCTTGCCGCCGCGGTGGAGCAGAGCGCGTCGACCGACACGGCGCTTCTGACGCTTAATGAAAGCAATGTGTTCTGTGTGTCCGATACCGTGCTCGCTCCCGATGCGCTGGTCAACGGCAGTAAGGTAAGCGTTATGATGTATGTCATGGAGAGCAAGGACAATTCCATGAAGGTGCGTGCCGTGGGTGTGCCTTCGGGCGTGCTCTTCCCGCAGCTTCTTTCCGGCACCAAGCTTGTGAGAATGGGCCGTGCCGCCGCGGAGCTCGACGTGCAGACTGCAAATGCTCAGGCCATACCTGTAAAACTGACCAACTACTGCCAGATTTTCAAAGCGCAGGTCGAGCAATCGATGATACAGCGCATGTCGGCCAAGGAGGTAGGCTGGACACTCTCCGATCAGGAGGAGGTGGCGCTGATGGATATGCGCATGGGCATGGAGAAGAATTTCCTGTTCGGGGTAAAGCACCGTTTTGACAAAGGACTTGAATATGGCGAGGTATTCATGACCGCAGGCATATGGAACCAGACCGGCAATGACTTTACCTACACCAAAGGGCGCCTCGACGCCTTGACGCTCGTGGCTCTTACGCGAAAGGCCTTTACCGGCAACGCCGGCTCCGCACGCAAGATACTTGTGGCCGGCTCCGGCTTCATAGAGGAACTTGGCCGCCTCAGTATCGTGAAGAGTCTGGGTGCTGTGGAGACGGTGACCCGCTGGGGTATCGACTTCAAGGAGATAAGCACCAACTTCGGACGTCTCTACGTTGTGCTCAGCGAGGTGTTTGACATGTGCGGGCATGCCGACGACGCTATGGTCATCGATCCCGAGTACCTGCAGAAGTATGTGCACATACCGTTCAGGGCCATGCCTATCGACCTCTGCCGGAGCGGACAGCGCAATACGGAGGCTGTGGTGCTGACCGAGGCGTCGTGCTTGGTGCTACGCTATCCTAAGGCCCACATGCGCATCATGGCGGTGCCTGACGCTGAAGGCGGCGCGGATGTGCCCGAGGTTCCCGGCGACGGCGGCGATGACAATCCTTTTGGTGAATGACGATGAAGCTACATCTTACGGAAGCGCAATTGCTGCATGAGTGGCAATTGCGCGCTTTTCCCGAACCGGTCAATTCCGGTTGTGTCATAACCCGCGATGACGGCGTGGATCTTGATGCCCTGCTGCGGGCACGTATGCTTGACTGGTACCGGAGGTTGCTTCACGAGGCTCCTTTCGACATGCTGGCGCCGGTGACGCTGACACTGTCACTGACGGTCGACCGTGACGGAGTGGGCCGTGCTGCGTTGCCCGACAGTGTGGTAAGGGTGGCGGAGGTGGCCGTAGGCGGTTGTCGGGCGGAGCTTGTCACTGATTCGCGGTCGCGCAAGGCCCGGCTTCAGCAGTCGCCCTATACGCGGGCTGCGGCGTCAAATCCCGTGGCGGTGCTTGACGGCCGGCGTATCGACATTTTTGTCGTCAGCCGCGATTGCCGTGAGGTTGTGCTTCAGGCCGTGGTCGACGACGGTGTGACATTCAGCCTTGACGCCGCGGCGCTTGGTGCCGTAGAGAGCTTTATAAACGCATGATTTCATACGTCATGCATTGTGAATCATATAAAATGAATGAAGATGGATAACTTTATTGAAGCGGCTTTGCAGGCGTGGAACAATGCGGCCGCTTTCAGGGAGCGTCGTCTGCGTTGCAAGCGCTATACATTTGGCGACCAGTGGGGCGATATGGTGAAGGACTGCGACGGCGTCTGGCTCTCCGAACGCAAATGTATGGAGGACAGCAATTATGTGCCTGTGACCGATAATGTCATACGTCAGCTGGTCAAGACTACGGTGGGCTATTACCGCACGGCGCGGAAGTCGGCGGCGGCCGGAAGCTATGAGAGTGCGGCGCCGGCCATAGCCGTCGATGCGCGTACGTTTGAGGAGTTTCTTGTGTCGGGTTGTGCCGTACATTATATAAAACGCGAGAATCGGGGTGGCGACATGGGGCCGTGGGCCGATATGGTCAATCCGGCACGTTTTTTCACGGGTCCTTTCAGCGACCCGTGCGGTGAGGACATAGAGATGGTGGGGTGTCTGCATGACATGTCACTTCAGCGGTTGCTGATGCGGTTTGCCCAAGGCGATCGCGGAAGGGCCGCGAAGCTCCGTGATATATATGAAAATCCGGCCATGAATCTGCTTTCTCGACCGTCAAGACTGCTTGGCGCCTCGTGCAACGACAATATCGAGTTTGGGCGTGCCGATGCTGGTTTATGCAGGGTTATCGAAGTGTGGACCCTTGAGCTGAAAGACCGCATGCGTTGCCACGACCTTGAGATGGGCCGGTTCTATTACATGCCGTCAGGTGCCAAGCCGGGTATTGAACGCAATAATCTTGCGCGTAAGAAGATGAAGCGTCTGCTTGTGAAGTCGAAGTGGGAGATGACGGCGGAGTGGGTATGCCGCTTCTTTTCTCCTGACGGACATCTGCTCGGAAGCCGCAAGGCGCCGCGACACCCGTTTGTATTCTGCTTTTATCCGTTTATTGACGGTGAGATACACTCTTTTGTCGAGGAGCTTATAGAGCGTCAGCGTACGGTAAACCGTCTTCTTTCGCTTAATGACCGCGTGCTGTCGACTGCGGCGAAGGGAGCGTTGCTGTTTCCCGAAAATCAGCTTGCCAAGGGCATGTCGGCAAAGGAGGCGGCCGACCAGTGGGCCTCGCCCGACGGAGTGATACTTTATGAGGCTGTCGCGGGGCTTCCGGGGCCTCAGCAGGTTATGAGCAACTGCGGCGATTTCGGCATAGACCGTGTAGTCGACCGTGTGATGCTTATGATGGAGCGTGCAAGCGGCGTGAATGACGTCATGCGGGGTGACTCACCCGGCGGTGTGGCTTCGGCATCGCTTTACGAGAGCCGTCGCGAAAGTGCGCGGGCCGTGATGAGTGACATATTTGATACGTTTGACTCGTTTGTCGCCCGACGCGACCGATTGCTATGCGAAGCGTTATGATATTGATTGTGACGGTGCTGGCGCTATCGTGTGCCCGTACCGTCTATCGGCCCGTCGACTCGGTGAGCCGCGACTCCGTCTATCGGGTGAGTGACCGCGAAATGCTCTTTTATGTGCTCGACAGTGTAAGTGTGGACTTGACCGGCGATACGGTGCGCGAAAATCGCACTCGTGTCATACTTCGTGATATCGCTTCGCGCGACACCCTCTATATCGAACGGGGCGACACAATAGTCATGGTGCGCGAACAGAATAACGGCATTACCCGGTATTTCCCGCGTTATCTTCTGCCTGTGACCTGCCTGTTGCTGTTGCCCCTCGTTGTCTTTCTGTGGCGCAATCGCCGCGGCCCCTGCGCCTGACTCCGTCCGCTGTAAAAACACAGTCAATGTAAAAACATGGTTGTTAAACGGCGATAATGCGGTAGTACCACGGCGTCCGGCTGCGACCCGCATGGCATCTTGTATGGTCATCCGGATATGCGGGCGCCGTACTACTGGCGCCCCTACCAATCCGTTATATTTTAACAGTTCAACCGGCTTTTGCTGCTGACCCTATAAACACAGCTGTTAACCGATGCCTCTGCCCGTCAGTGAATCAGCTTTAATCGAGTAAAATAAAAAAAGTTTAAAGTTGGGGTTTAAGGCGGCGGATGTATTACTGCTACATCCGATTAACCTTAAATCCCGGACTCTAAACTGACATTCAACAAGCTATGGTCTAAATAGTCATTATTATTACAACAGATTGATGCCGGCGGCCTTACATGCCTCTATCTGCTCCTCGGGCCATATCGAGGCCTGTACCTCGCCTATGTGGGCCTTTTGAAGTATGAACATGCACAAGCGGCTTTGCCCGATGCCGCCGCCTATCGATAGCGGAAGCCGGTTTTCGAGTAGCGCACGGTGAAATTTTAGATTGCGGCGTTCGGTGCATCCTCGCTGTTCAAGCTGCTTTTGCAGCGACTCGGGGCTTACCCTTATGCCCATTGACGATAGTTCAAACGGGGTTTCAAGTACCGGATCCCAAAATATGAGGTCGCCGTTAAGACCCGTGTAGCCGTCGGAGTTGGGGGTGATCCAGTCATCGTAGTCGGGTGCGCGTCCGTCGTGGGGCTCTCCGTTGCTTAGCGGAGCGCCGATGCCTATGAGAAATATCGCTCCGTACTCCTTGGCAGCTTTGGCTTCGCGCTCGCGTGGCGTGAGGTCGGGATAGCGTTTAAGCAGCTCCTCGCTGTGTATGAACGTGAGTTTCTCCGGCAGTACGGGGGTGATGTGGGGAAACTGACGGTATATGCGCTTTTCGATTTCGCGCACTACATTGTATATCTTCTCGGCCGTGGCCTTGAGGTAGTCGAGATTGCGGTCGGCTTCGGTTATGGTCTTTTCCCAGTCCCATTGGTCTACATAGAGCGAGTGCAGGTTGTCGAGCTCCTCGAAGGTGCGTATGGCGTTCATGTCGGTGTATAGGCCGAATCCCGGCGCTATGTCGTAGGCTCCGAGCTTGGCGCGTTTCCACTTGGCAAGTGAGTGTACTACCTCGGCTTTGGCACCGCCCATGGCGTCGATTGTGAAACTCACTGCATGCTCCACTCCGTTGAGGTCATCGTTAAGACCCGTGCCCGAAAGTACGAAAAGAGGGGCGGTGACACGGCGCAGGTTGAGCGCCGACGCGAGTTCGGTCTGGAAGCCCTCCTTGATGGTCTTGATGGCTATCTCTGTGGTCTCGGGAAGCAGCTTCTGCTTGTATTTGGCTGGAATAATAAGACTCATTTCTTATGTCATTATGTTGTTTAATACTGCAAATGTAAATCAAATATTTTATATATGCAATAATTTTGCGACAAAATGACGCTAAATTTTAAAAATATAGAGCATTTAGTCTTTCGCTGCGCTTTGCCGTGCTTCAATTGTTTACAAATTGATTAACATATCGTACCCACATTGACAACATTGCTATGACCATGTATACAGCCTGTTAAAAAAATACTTGCTAAATTTGTATAACCTAAAATACCGATTCTTATAACCAACTAAAATTGACTTTAAACACAGATATGAAAAAATTCTTGCTAATGGCGGTTTTTGCCGCCGTGCTGTCGCTTACACTTAACGCGGCCGACAGCCGTGCGGTGAGTTTCAATGACGGATGGCGGTTTATGCTTGGCGACTCTGAAGCCATGTCATTGCCCGGATTTGATGACTCCTCTTGGCGTCATCTTGATTTGCCCCATGACTGGGCCATTGAAGGCGATTTCAGCGAGAACAATCCGTCAGGCACCGGGGGCGGTGCGCTTCCCGGCGGCATAGGATGGTACCGCAAGTCATTTACCGTACCCGGGCTCGACAGCGACTCGCGCGTATATATCGATTTTGACGGAGCATATATGAACACTACGGTGTACATAAACGGTCATGAACTGGGCACGCGCCCCTACGGATATGCATCGTTCAGCTATGACCTTACTCCTTATCTGAACAAGGACGGTGAGAACGTCATAGCCGTCAGGGTCGACAATTCCGACCAGCCTAATTCCCGCTGGTACTCGGGCTGTGGCATATACCGCAATATATGGCTTCGCAAGCTCGGGCCCGTACATGTGGCGCAGTGGGGCAGCTATGTGGTGCCGCGTAATGTCACTTCGGAGTCCTCCGACCTTTCTGTGAGCACTACTGTCGACAACACTTCCGGCAAGGCGGTGTCGGTCATACTCGATACCCGCGTCGTTGACGGCAACGGTGGGGTGGTGGCATCTTCGTCCGCCCCGCTTTCGGTTGATGCCGATTCCTCGGCTGTGCTGACTCAGCAACTTCATATTGACAATCCCCGGTTATGGACTTTGACCGATCCTGCCCTGTACAAGGTGGTGACCGACGTCGTCGAGAATGGAAAGGTAGTGGACAGCTACGAGACTGTGACCGGCCTTCGCTCGATAGCGTTTGACGCCGATAAAGGTTTTTTCCTGAACGGCGAGAATATAAAAATCAACGGTGTGTGCATGCATCATGACCTCGGGGCTCTGGGCGCGGCTGTAAACACACGTGCTGTTGAACGTCAGCTTGAGATTCTTAAAAACATGGGCGTCAACGCCTATCGCGCCTCACACAATCCGCCCGCACCCGAAGTGCTTGCGTTGTGCGACAGCATGGGCATACTTGTCATGGATGAGGCTTTCGACATGTGGCGCCGGCGCAAGACCGAGCGTGACTACGCGCGCTTCTTCGATGAGTGGTATGAGCGCGACCTTACCGATCTTGTGGTGCGTGACCGCAATCATCCCTCGATAATAATGTGGAGCATAGGCAACGAGGTGCTTGAGCAGTGGAGCGATGCCGCCGCCGACACTCTGAGCCTTGAAGAGGCCAACCTGATACTGAATTTCGGACACGGCAAGGAGCAGCTTGCACAGGAGAGCGACTCGCTGTCGGTCAATTCCCTGCTTACACGGCGTCTTGCCGAGATTGTACGTAACCTTGATCCTACACGGCCTATAACTACCGGCAACAATGAGCCTGATCCGGGCAACCACCTGTTTAAGTCGGGCGCCCTCGACATAATCGGGTTCAACTATCATGACGCATGGTACGACGGTGTGCCGCAGAACTTCCCCGGAAAGCCGTTCCTCGGCACCGAGACCGTGTCGGGACTTATGACACGCGGACATTACAAGATGCCGAGCGACTCCGTTACAATATCTCCGTTACGGTGGGATATCCCGTGGAGCGATCCGTCATTTGCATGCTCTTCTTATGACAATCATCATGTGCCGTGGGGTACTACACATGAAAACTCGCTTCGTCAGGTACGCGACCGCGATTATGTGATGGGGCAGTTCATATGGACCGGCTTCGACTATATCGGTGAGCCTACGCCCTACGGGTGGCCGGCGCGCAGTTCCTTTTTCGGTATCGTAGATCTTGCCGGGTTCCCGAAAGACGTATATTATATGTATCAGAGCGAATGGCGTCCTGACAAGACCGTGTTGCACCTCTTCCCGCACTGGAATTGGAAGCCGGGACAGGATGTCGATATGTGGGCATACTACAACAATGCCGATGAAGTGGAGCTGTTTGTCAACGGTAAGTCAAAAGGTGTGCGGAGCAAGGGTCCCGATGACTTCCATGTCATGTGGCGCGTGCCTTTCGAGCCGGGAACGGTAAAAGCCGTTAGTCGTAAGAACGGCAAGGTGGTGGCTGAACAGACCATAAATACAGCCGGAGTGCCGGCACGTATACGCCTTGTGCCCGACCGTACCGACATAAAGGCCGACGGACGCGACCTGAGTTTCGTGACTGTGGAGATTCTTGACAAGGACGGCAATATATGTCCCGAAGCCGACAATGAAGTTACTTTTGAGGTAACCGGAGCCGGACGCAATGAGGGTGTCGACAACGGCAGTCCCATATCGCTTGAGCGTTTCAAGTCTGACCACCGCAAGGCTATGGCAGGCAAGGCTCTGCTGATAGTGCGCAATGACGGCACCGCCGGCCCCATAACCGTCAAGGCTGTCTCTCCCGGGCTCAAGCCCGCCGTGCTCACGCTGCGCGCGCTCTGATTGCCGTGCTCACGACACTATCAGTACGGTTATCATTCCCCATATGACCAGCAGTATGTTGCTTACGGCGTAGGTTACGGTATAGCCCATGGCCGGAAGTGTGCTGCCGAGTGTCTCCTGTACGGCTCCGAGCGATGCCGTGCAGGTACGCGTGCCGGCGCAGCAGCCCAGTGTTATGGCCGGGTGAAATTTAAATACTTTGTGTCCGAGCCACAGTCCGAACAGTAGCGGCAGCGAAGTGCCCACGGCTCCCACCAGAAGCAGCATGGGGCCTACCTCTTTTATCCCGGCTATGAATGACGGCGCGGCCTCGATGCCTATCACCGCTACAAATACGTTTAGGCCGAGGTTGTTCATGAGCCATAGCGCCGAGTCGGGAATATGACCGAATGTCGGACGTTTTGACCGTAGCCAGCCGAATACAAGACCGGCTATGAGCGCGCCTCCGCTGGTGCCGAAACTTACAGGTATATCGCCGAACATGATGGTTATCGCTCCTATGACTCCTCCCACGAAAATGGCCAGACCGACAAACATCAGGTCGCTGCTCGTCGTGGGGCGGTCCATGTGGCCTATCCGCGATGCCGCCGATTTAAGTCGGGTGTGGTGGCCGGTCAGAAGAAGTGTGTCGCCCTTTTCTATGGGTATGTTATCCGATACATCTATGCGGTTGCCGTGACGGGTTATGGAGTTTATGATTACGCCCTGCATGAATTTTTGTGCTCCTAATGCTGTGGCGGTTTTGCCTGTGGCGGTGCGTTTGGTCACAAGTACCGGTATTCTTTCAATAGGATACGACAGCAGCTTCTCGTCCGAGACTTCCTGACCTATCATGCCGTAGTCCTGCACTATGTACTCGCGGCGTCCGCAGAGTACCAGAGTGTCGCCTTGATGTATTATGCGGTCGGGGGTGGCTGCGTATATGCGTTTGCCCGATTTTATGCGGTCTATGTATAGCGGCAGTCCCTGCTCCTTGAAGTGGGCTTCGGTAGCCTTTACTGTCTTTCCTCCGGCGAAAAAGTCGTTCTCAACTTTGTAGGCGCGGTATGCGGCCACGCGCAGGGCATTTACACATGCCGGGTCATTCTCCCAAGAGTTTTCATCAAGCTGTGCCTCAAGTTCGGCGGTCTGGTGCTTTACCTTTTCAAGGCCTCCGAGCAGTTTTGGCCCGAAGGTTCCGAGTATTATGACCGTTCCGAGGGTGCCGTATATGTAGGTTACGGCGTAGCACACCGGTATTATGGACAGTTCTCTCTCTTTCAACGCATCCGGTATGGGCATCCGGCTTATCGCGTCACCGCCCACCCCCATGAGTGCCGAGCAGGTCTGCGAGCCCGAAAACAGGCCTACGGTCTCGCCTGAGGAATAAGAGAACAGCAGGGCTATCAGCAGGGTGACTCCGAAGCAACTCGAACTCATCAGCACGGCAAAGAGCACCTGTTTGAGACCCGAACCGCGCAGCGACCTGAAGAACTGCGGCCCCACGCTGTAGCCTATCGAGAACAGAAACATCATGAAAAACACGGTCTTCAACGGTCCCGACATAGGTATTCTCAATTGCCCCACAAGTACTCCCGTAAGCAACACCGCGGTCACGCTTCCTATCGAGAAAGATCGGTATTTTATTTTCCCGATAAAAAATCCTGTTCCCACGGTAAGAAACAACGCTACCGCCGGATATTGCCTCAGTATGTCTATAAGTGCATCCATCCTGTTTTAATACTCGAAATAAGAACACATCAGCCCCCGCAAGTGTTTTTATGGCATTGCATAGTTTATGTGGATTATGAGAGGATGGTTGGGCCGCGTGGCTTTTGGTATGTTGGTTATGGTGTCGGCCGTGTCTCTGCACGGGCAGATGCCGATAAAACTTTCGGTTGTGCCGGAGGTGGCTCCCGATTCCGCTGACGTGGCTTATTACGGGCGCACCCGTTTCTGGCGTGCGGCCGGCGAGGTGTTCGGCTTCAATATCGGCCTTTGGGCCTTTGACCGCTACATACAGCGCGGCGATTTCGCTTACATATCGCTCCACTCGATAAAGGAAAACTTCCGCAAGGGCTTCAAGTGGGACAACGACAAGCTCGGCACCAACATGTTTCTGCACCCTTACAACGGGAGCCTTTACCATAACGCGGCGCGCTCCAACGGCTACAACTACTGGCAGTCGGGGCTTTTTGCCATTGCCGGAAGCGCCATGTGGGAACTGTTTATGGAGTGCGAGTATCCGTCGACCAACGACATCATAGCCACCCCCATAGGCGGTATGGGCATCGGCGAGGTCTGTTACCGCGCTTCCGACCTCGTGCTTGATGACCGCACGCATGGCAGCGAACGCTTCGGCCGCGAGGCTGCGGCGTTTATCATTTCGCCGATGAGGGGCCTTACGCGCATACTTACCGGCGATGCGTGGCGTGTGCGTCCTACTTCAGGACGTGTGTTCGGCATCCCGAATCTTGCCGTGGAGTTTTCGCTCGGCGCGCGTATGCTTCAATATCGCCACGAGATACATGACATAAGTGCCGGAGCCACAGCCGAGATCAATATTGAGTATGGCGACCGCTTCGAGATAAAGAGTACGGTGCCCTATGACTACTTTACCTTCCGCGGATGTCTTAACGTCATGAAGGGGCAGCCGTTTTTAAGCCAGCTGGAGATAAAGGGGCGCCTTATAGCGCGTGAGCTTCTTGAACACCGCAAGTACCGTCTTAGCGTGGGACTGTACCAGCATTTCGATTTCTATGACTCCGACACCATATCGGCGCGCTCGGCCAAAGTGCCTTACAAACTCGGCATACCGGCGAGTCTCGGTTGCGGCGTCATGTTCCGCGACATAGAGCGCCGGCGGTGGGTGTTTGATGCCTTTGCCCATGCCAATGCGGTCATTCTCGGTTCGGTACTGTCCGATTATTACGCTGTCGACTGTCGTAATTACAATCTTGCGAGCGGATTTTCAATAAAAGGGGGCGCCAACATGGTGTTTGACAAAAGTCGGTTCTCCGTCGGCATCACTCATGAGTACTACCGCCTCTTTACATGGAAGGGCTATCATAAGAGTACCGATCTTGCCGACAGCGACCCGCGTACTCTCGATGTACAGGGCGACCACAGCGCCGCTTCGTTCAATGTCACCGAACTGCGCGCCGACATGAAGCTTTGGCGCAAGCTCTACATGACCTTCTCCTTTTCCCACTACCTCCGCTCGACACACTACCGCGACTATCCGCACGTGACCTCCTCCTCGATAGCCGCCCGTCTGATGCTCACCTACAAACTGTGAGCCTCTCCGGAGGCGGTCGGCTTGCCGACATCTTCGTGAATACTCTGCATATAGGAAAAAACGGTTGTCAAATAAAAAACGATGCCGGACGAGTAGCCCGGCACCGTTTCCCTTTATACACTTTACAGCTCGATTATTTGTCGCTGTTTCCTTTTGTCTGCTTAACTACCTTGATAGTACCGTCGGGGTTGTACTCCAGTTTGTCGACGCAGATGGAGCGCAGGTTGCCCTGTCCCGACAGATCCTGATTGTGGTAGAAGGCGTACCAGTCGCCGTTGTATTCCACGATAGAGCCGTGGCTGGTGTCGCATCCGGTGGGCTCGAGGTACACGCCTTTGTATTCCCACGGACCGAGCGGGGAGTCGCTCATGGCATAGCACAGGCGGTTGGCGCCGCGGCCATCCTCTACATGGTTGTCGGCATACGACAGGTAGTACTTGCCGTTGTATTTGTGTACCCATGTAGCTTCGTGGAAGTCTTGAAGACCTGTCATCTCCTGAAGTGAGTCGGCCAGTTCGACCATGTTGTCTTTCAACGGAGCACCGTAACATTTGCCTCCGCCACCGTAGTAGAAGTAGGCTTTGCCGTCATCGTCCACAAACACGGCCGGATCTATGAGCGCGAAGCCGCCCACACCTTCCATCGGTTTATCCATAGGGGTGAATTCGCGGTCGGGGTATTTGCTTGTAGCCACACCCACTTTCCATGTCTGGTTCCAGTCGCTTCCGCTGGGATGGGGGAAGTAGAAGTAATAGGTGCCGTCCTTGTAGGCGCAGTCGGGTGCCCACATGAAGCCGCCTTCGGGACGTCCCCAAGCTACCTGCTCGGAGCTGAGGATTTCGCCGTGGTCGGTCCAGTTGACCATGTCATCGGTTGAAAATACATGATAGCGGTCCATCAGGTCGCAGCCGCGGGGAGGATCCACATCGTGCGATGCGTAGATGTACAGGCGTCCGTCATCCCATACATGGGCCGAGGGGTCGGCAGTGTACATATGGGTTATAAACGGGTTGGGACCGAGTACGACCTCTTTTTTCTCTGACCGACACGAGCATAGGGTGGCGGCACCTGCCAGCATAGTGGCGTAAATGAAAAAACGGTAGTTCACGATGATTGTTTTATTATTATGATTAAATCGAATTGTCTGACATCGAGGGAGGCACCGAAGCCGGGTCGGCACCCCATGACTTGTTGGGCTTGGTGCCCATGACGAGTTCAAGCTTGCCCCCGTTCATTATGTCTTCATGTGCTATCCACGGCTTGTCGTAGGGCTTGCCGTTGAGGGTGGCCGATTGGATGTATTTGTTGTCGTCGGAGCAGTTGCGGGCCACGATTTCAAATGTCTTGCCGTCGGCGAGGTGTATTTTGGTGTTGCCGAACAGCGGGCTGCCTATGTTGTATGCGGCGGTTCCGGGGGTGACGGGATACAGACCCATCATCGAGAATACTACAAACGAGGTCATGCCTCCGCCGTCTTCGTCACCCGGCAAGCCCATAAGGTCGTTGCGGAACCACTGGCGTAGCAGCCGGCGTATGCGCTTCTGGGTCTTCCACGGCTGGCCGGAGTAGTTGTACAGGTATGGCACATGCAGGCTCGGTTCGTTGGCCATCGAGAATTGACCTACATTGCCTGTATGGTCGGGCAGCTGGGCGAAGAATTCGAATTTGCTCTTGCCGAGCGGCTCGGTGAACATGCGGTCAAGTTCGTTGTTGAACGCATCGCGGCCGCCCATGAGCGTGATGAGGTCGGCTATGTTGTGAGGCACGTCCCAACGGTATACCCAAGCATTGTTCTCGCCGTAATATTCGCGTGCGCCCATGCCTCCGGAGAAGCGGTAGTCAAACGGTTCTATAAACTTGCCGTTCTTGTCTTTCGGATGGAAGAAGCGGGTGTCGTGATTAAACAGATTGCGATAGTTCAAAGCCTTTGTGCGATAGTACTCGGCCTTGTCCTTGTCGCCGAGATGGTCGGCTATGCGCGACAGACACCACTGGTCGTAAGAGGTGCCGAGCGTTACCGCAACAGGCTGGCGCTTCTCAAATGCGTTTACTTCGGGCACGGTCTCTTTCTCGCCCGCCGCAAGTGCGGGTATGTAGCCGTTTTTCTTGTAGAAGTCGTCAAGAGTGCCGGCCGGCGCTCCCGACCACGGTGCGAGAGTCTTGTCCTCTATGCCCCGGCGGCATGCTTCAAATGCAAGGGCCACATCGAAGTCGGTCAGTCCCTTGGCGCAGGCGTCGGCTATTGTGGCTACTCCGTGGTTGGAGTTCATGCGTCGGGTGTCGCCGGTTATCTCCGGGAATGTGGGCATCCACAGGCTGTCGGTCTGCTGTGCCATTCTCAGGTATGAGTTTATTATGTCGGTCTCTACATCGGGGGCTATGAGAATGCGCAGCGGGTGGGCGGCGCGGTATGTGTCCCATATCCAGTCGTCGGTGTAGAAAGCCTTTCCGCCGTCTTCATGTATCTGTCCGTCCGACGCGCTGAAGTAACGTCCGTCCTCGCTCAGGCATACCGGACGTTCATGGGTGCGGTAGAGCGACGTGTAAAATATGGCCTTGTCATTCTCGTCCATGCCTTCGACCTCTATTTTGCCAAGTGTTTCGTTCCATATATTTTTGGCGGCCGCAGCCACGGAGTCAACGTCGTAGCATGACATCTCGCGACGCAGATTTTTTTCAGCCTGCTCCGTGCTGATGAACGATATGCCGTAACGTACATTGATTATCGAGTCGCTGTCGGCAAAGCGCATGCCTACGCAGGCGTTGCGTCCCGAGGCCTCTTTTGCGCCGGTGTCTACCGAACCGTCGCCTACGGTCATGGTCTCGACCGGTGTCTGGAGGCTCTCCATATACAGATATACTTTGACATTATTGTCAAGTTCCTGATAGCCTTTTACTGTGTTTTTATCTACGGTCACTTTACCGCGGTTGGTGTTGAGAAGCAGATATGACGGTTGGCCGCCTGTCGCTTTCAGTTCGTATACGGCCGACTGGTGCGACGGGGCAAAACGTACCTCGGTCTCGGGCTCTTCAAGGTATACCGAGTAGAAGTACGGCTTCAGCTGCTCGTTGTCGAAGCCGTAAGCCATGACCGGTTTTATGGCCTCGACCGGGCCGCGGTACGGCGTAAGGTTAAACGCCGACTTTTCGCGGTGGTTGGTTACGGTTACGGGAAGTCCGTTTACTTTGTCGGAGGTGTAGTCGTGACGTTCTGGTACAAATCGCAGCATGCTGTTGGGCAGATGCACGTTGGGGAACGTGGGTACCAGCAGGTGGCTTATGTTGCCGATATACGGATTCACGTAGTCCACCGGAGTCTTGGTCTCCTGTGTTCCGCATGAATACAGCACCATTGCGGCGAGAGCCACGGCTGAAGTGAGTCTGTTTATAATTTTCATGATTGAATTTATTGGTTATTGATTATTCTGATCGGGCAGGTTCAACTGGCAAGTGCAAAATTAGTGATTTTTTTGAAGAATTCGGACTTTGGGTTTGAAAGGCCGAGTTTTTTGCGAGGTCTGAGATTATTCTGATCGGGTATTGTCACATCCTTTGCGCGGTACTCGGGTGACTCCATCGAGCCGGAGCGCGACGGGGTATCCCATTTCACGTTGTAGGATGTAAGCATACGGGCAATGTCGTCGGGCAGTTGCTTTTTTGCCGCCGTAGCGGTCAGGGTCATTGCAATCAGCATGACGGCTATGGATCGCAGTGAAAGATATATGCACTTCATGAGATTTAATCTGGTTATGAGAAATGATCGGTATTATTTTATTTTTCGACAAATTTAAACCGTCCTTATTAACATGTAGTTTAATTTAGCCTTAAAAACATTGTATTTTGCATTAAAATGCCATAATTTACAAAATTAATTCAAGTTTAATATTATTATAATGCAAATTTTAAGAATTGAGTGCTTTCTTTGCAGAAAAAACAAAAGCAATGAGAAAAAGTATAAATGTGATGCTCGCGGTTGTTCTCTCTTTTGCCGCCATTGCGCCGATGACCTCGGCGGGTAAAGGGAAACAATACAATTCTTATAAAGGTCTTGTCATGGCCGGCTATCAGGGGTGGTTCAACACTCCGGGTGACGGAGCCGGACGCGCATGGCGTCATTATGAGAGCCGCAACGGATTCACTCCGGGTTCATGCACTATAGATCTGTGGCCCGAGATGAGTGAATATGAAGTGACTTATCCTACCGATTTCACATATGAGGACGGTACGAGGGCCCATGTGTTTTCGTCATATGACGAGTCGACTGTAGACACCCACTTCCGCTGGATGAAGGAGTACGGTCTTGACGGGGTGTTCATGCAGCGTTTTGTTGCGGAGATACGCAGTAAAAGCGGACGCAAACACTTTAACAAGGTGCTCGGCTCTGCCATGAAGGCCGCCAACAAATATGAACGCGCCATAGCCGTCATGTATGACCTGAGCGGCATGAGGTCGGGCGAGGAGAAACTGCTTCTTGACGATATAAAGAAGGTGAGCAAGGAGTTCTCGCTTAAAGACCATGATAAGAATCCCTCTTATCTTTACCATAACGGCAAGCCCCTTGTGACTGTATGGGGCGTGGGCTTTAATGACCGCCGCCGCTATGGCCTTGACGAGGCTGAACGTATAATAGACGGCCTTCGCGAGATGGGCTTCAGCGTCATGATAGGTGTGCCCACGCATTGGCGCACCCTTAACGGCGACACCGAAAGCGATCCGCGGCTGCATGCGTTGATAAAGAAGTGCGATGTCGTTATGCCGTGGTTTGTCGGCCGATATAACGAGAAGTCATTCAGCCCGCGTTATTCGGGTATCGTGCCCGAAGACATAGCTTGGGCCAAGGCCAATAATGTGGACTATGCTCCGCTGGCTTTCCCGGGATTTTCATGGCGAAACATGCCGGGCAATGAGAACAGTACGCAGATTAAGCGTGCGAGCGGCGACTTCCTGTGGATGCAGCTGTCGCAGTGGCTTTCCTCAGGCGCGGAGATGCTGTACATAGCCATGTTTGACGAAATCGACGAGGGTACGGCCATTTTCAAGTGTGCCAAGCGTGTGCCGGTCGGCAAAAGCCGTTTTGTGCCTGTCGACGATGACATACAGAGCGACCACTACCTGTGGCTTGTAGGACAGGCCGGACGCATGCTGCGAAAAGAGATACCGTTGCAGCAGAAGCAGCCGCGACGTGATAAATGAGTACGAGATGATCATAATAGATTAGGTATTTAAGGTTAATTATAGAATTTGTTTTTAAGTTGTTTTAGGGTTAGATTCCAATCCACAAATAGCCGGGATTGGCACTAAAAGCCGGGGCCTGATGATTGTTGAAATTATCAGGTCCCGATTTTTTACAGGCAGTCGGTAAAACCCGGTTGAGATTAAAATGTAAAAGAGCGGTAGAGCCTGCAAAGGCTCCTGCCAATCGTAAGCCGGGGACAAGGCATCCGCAGGATGGCGCAGTCTCCGGTATATCGTGTTATACCCATCATTGATGAGTCTGTAAAGACTCATGCCTAAATCATGTAGCCGATAGCAGTAAGCACGAGTCTTGTCAGACTCGGTATGGTTTGATGTAATCTCCTGTCCGGGCACTTCGTACCCGGCTTACAACCAGCGAGAGCCTTTACAGGCTCACCTGCAAACCCGGCTGAGCTGTTAAAATGCAAAAGATTGGTAGGGGCGCCGGTAGTACGGCGCCCGCATATCCGGACGGCCATGCGGGTCGCAGCCGGACGCCGTGGTACCGGCATCCCTACCAGCCTTATTGTCGTTTAACGGACGGTTTTATCGGGTTATGGCTTTGTGGATTTTGGCTGCGATGAGTTCGGCGCCGCGGTCGGTCGGATGTATGTTGTCAGCGTATGAGGCGTTTTCTTCGCCTTCGTAGGCGTCATGCAGATCTATTGTCGTGAGGCGGTTGTCAAACGCTATCTTCTTTATGGCCGGGGTTATGTCGTTGACGATTACGTTTTCGTCAATGCCCCAAATGGCGGCCGGATCATCGACTTTGGCCTTTGCGGGAAGGCATATGTATATTTCGGGCAATGAGGGCAGGTACTTGAACATGTCGATTACCGCTTGGTAATCTGATGCAAATTCATCTTTGTACTGCCAGTTGCATGCCTTGCTGTCGTTGCCGCCAAGTTTGATGACAACGATGTCGGGATTGAATTCTACGGCTTTGCGGCATGCGTCGGTGTCGATGTACGCGAACGGACGTCCGGCATCGGTGCCCTTTTTCAACGCCGTAGAGCAGCTTACGCCGAAGTTGCCCACTTCGTAACTGTCGCCGAGCATGCGCTGCAATACCGCGGGGTATGACTTTGTCGCCGGATCGGTTGTGCCGACACCCTCGGTGATGCTGTTGCCTATACATGCCACTTTTTTAGGCCCGTTCTGTTGCTTAAGACCGCCGTATACGGCTTTTTTCAGATAATCCACCACTGCTTCGGGCCTGTCGAGGCCGTGAGGGTGGTGCGCTCCGCCGGGGCGTACTATCGATCTTACAGGAGCGCCGTAGCGGTCGTATACTTCTTTTATTATGCGGCCGTTTCTTTCATAAGGCACCACCGGGTCGGCGCCGCCGCTAAGCAGAAGCACCGGTACGCCGGCACGTGCTATGACATCGATGTTGTATATGGCGTTTTCGGGAAACTCGCCTCTGTGCGGAGGGTTGTCGGTGCGGTGCCATTTACGGGCCACGTCGCTCCACCAGTCATCGTTCTGAGCAAGTTCAAATATGTCGCAGAGCGGATTGTCGAGCAGCAGACACGCCACTGTCTCGGGATAAAGCTGCGCACGACGCAGGGAGTAGTATCCGCCACGGCTTAGACCTTCCATTATGACTTGGGGCATGAGTCCGTAACGGTTTATCATGAGGTCGTAAAATTTCTGACCGGCTTCAATGGCTTCAGGTCTGGCCCATTCGTCGGTGGTGTTGAAGTATGCAATGTGGAAGCCCTCCTTTATGAGCGCCTCATCAATGGCGGGAAACGCATCGAAAAATGCCGGACGCCATACCCACGGATTACCTTCCAGCGGCTTTTCGGGCACGGCCACGCACGCTTCGCGTCCTTCGAGTGAAAATTTGTACAGGTCACATCCCCGCCACAGGCTTTTTTCTCTTTCAAATGCGGGTTTTTCGGCAAATGCCGTCACTGACGCCGCTATGAACAGCAGCGCCGAAAACAAAAGTCTTTTTGTTGGCATGATTATATTTCGGTTATCGTAGTGCTATGTCCGTGACTCGATTATGTCTATGAGCGAGTGGGGATAGTCGGTGTCCATAAGCGACCTGTACTCCTTGCAGAATGATGCGTAAACCGACTGTGCCACACCCGTGCGCCCCTGCTTGTGGAGCAGACGGCACTTTATGCGCAGAGCGTCCTCATTGATGAAGTCGTGCTGAAACAGAGTGTCGGCTATCTTCATCTTAAGACTGTCGGGCAGCTCCTCCTGCTTTAGCAGAGAGCTGAGAAGATCGAGGGTCTTGTTGGAGAAATCGCTCTTGAACGAGTCTACATAATCAAGCTCGACGTTGGGGAGCATCATGCCGTTAAACAGCAGCTCAAGCAGGCGGTCGAGGTTTTCGCCGTCGCTTTCGTCAAAGAGTTTCAGCGACTCAAGATAGTCGCATACGGTGCCCTCGCCGAAGCATATGTTGCGGAAGCCGTTGTGGGTCTGTATCGTGACATCGCCTATGAGGGTGAGCAGATTGCGCAGACGGCTCATGTATACGTTGCGGTTGTTTTTTGCCGCTTCCTCCTCTTTGTCGCTCCACAACAGGCTCAGCAGCTTGTTGTTGGGTATGCCCATCGG
The DNA here is from genome assembly GCA_001689405.1 of Candidatus Homeothermus arabinoxylanisolvens. Taxonomy (GTDB): domain Bacteria; phylum Bacteroidota; class Bacteroidia; order Bacteroidales; family Muribaculaceae; genus Muribaculum; species Muribaculum arabinoxylanisolvens. The sequence continues at coordinate 106,214 of LUJO01000016.1, forward strand.
ATTCTTACCGGTATACAGCACGAGGAGTATGAGCAATTGCTTGAGGGTGGGTGTGAATTGCGGGGTAATGTCCTCGCCGTTTTTGTCAAACACGCGGAAGCCGCCGAAGAAACGCACCGACCCGCGTGACAGGTCATAATGTAGCTCTGAATCGGGTGCGGTTTTGACCGACTTGAGCTTGATGGGTTTCGGCTCCGCAGTGTCGGCTGCCGGAGCGGCTTCGGCCGGGGCGGCTATCTCTGGTTCCGGAGCCGGGACGGCATGTACGCTACGGCGTCTGCGTACTATAAAGAAGCCGGCAGCTATGGCCGCTATAATGACGCATCCCATGACCCACGGCAGCCAGCCGTACTTGGAGCCGCTGTCGGCCGTTATGTCATATTGCGCGAGCGACGATACCGGTATGGGCGGGTAGTCGATACGGAATATGTTGACAGTAGACTCGCCGCTTATCTCCGAATTTACAATGACCGAGTAGAGGCTTTTCTGCTCGGGCGAATAGTAGAGGTTGGTGTAGAGGGTCTGGGAGTCGATGTTGGCATGGGCCGGAAGCGACATGTGCTCAAACTTGCCTGTGGCTATGTCGGCCCTCAGGAGTGTGCCTCCGTTGAGGGTGGCCCAGATGTATAGACAATGGCGCTCGGGGTCATAGACCATGTTCTCGCTCGGCACAAAGTCGCCTCCCACGGGTGAGGTATTGTCGCCCCAGAGTTTTGTGACTTTGTTGGTGTTTATATTTACCGTATACAGGTCATAGTAGTTGCGCGGCGCCAGCTCCTGACGTCCGGTTGGGCATCCTCGGCCACCGAATATGTAAAGCAGGCTGTCGACAAGTACCGAACTGCACGAATAGCGCGGATGTATCTCGTCAAGTGTCACGGCGTTCTGTTCACGGTCGCTGAACGGGTAGCTGCGCAGAAGTACGTTTTTATAGTGGTAGTGTCCGTATCCACCGAAGCTTATAAGGGATGAGTCGGCCGGATTGTACACGGTGGTATTGTTCCAGTAGTCGTGCTCCACGGTGCTTTTGCGGTCATTGCTCCAGCACTGCCGGCCCGAGTTGAACGATGAAAACAGGTCTTCGTTAAGATTGTATGACAGCAACTTGTGCAGAGGACTTATGAATATCATCTGATTGGGGAAGTTGGCCGCATATTCGCCTCCGGGAGTGTTTATCGTATCGGTGGCACCTTCGGGCGAGTGGTACACATACAGCTTGCGGTCATCCTTGTAGGCCATGTAAAATGTGGCCACTATAGGGTCGAAAGCCACGGACGGGAAGTAGGGGAAGTCGGCGGTGTATATGTTGTCCCACGACAGTGCTTCGTCTATTATCCAGCCGGGATTCTCCACTCTTGCCGGTGCTTTGTCAATCTCGTCATAGCATATGTCGCCGTTATGACGCTCCATCTTCCAGTAGCGTATCTTCTTGTTGTCGCGGTATATGTACACATCCTTTACCGCCACCGAAGCGACATCGAACAGCAGATAGTCAGACAGTGTACAGAGTCCTACGGCCACGCGTATGCTTTTGGTGCCCTTGAACTCTGGGTATTCTATTTCGCGTACATCGCCGCCGTAGTCAAATGTTATCTTTCCCGTGGCGGGCGACATCTTTATGCTCGTGCGAGTCCACTGCTGATATACGATCGGGGTTTTCAGCATGACATCGTTGTCGCCGGTGACAAATACGGGGTAGCGGACATTCTCCTCGCCCACGCCGTAGAGCAGGTCCACGTTCTTGCCTGTGTCGGTTATGATGCGGCATATAGAGCCGAGGGCGTTTTCGGGGAGCGCCCATACGTCCATCTCGAGTGTTATGTCATCGTTGCGGGTGTCGATGGGCTTGCCGTCGTCGAGCAGTATCGAAGTGAATTCCGTTGCTGCCGAAGGATAAGTGCGTATGCGTACACCGTAGCGCGGTGTGTCGACATCAATACACATGGCGGCGAGCGGCGCGATGAGCATAATCGACAGAATTATATTTCTGAGGTGTCGTATCATTTTCGATGTTGGGTAATATATATAGTTGATTTAAGTGTCAGCTTTATTTTGGCTCGGAACTGTTTTCCCGGTTGAGAGGGGATAAACCATTCATGGCATAAAAACGCCCCTTGATGTACGGGCAAAGTTAATGCTTTTTATGAAATCGGGAAAAATTTACACAATAAAAAGCACGTATTTCATGCCGAAAAATTCGTATTAAGTCAGGGTTAATTTATTTTTAATGTAAAACCGATAATTTTGTTTCAAAACGGGCTGACCGGGTCCTATTGACTTTCCTATCATCACATTATGAAAAGATTACTATCATCATTGATTATTGCCGCAACAGGCATTTCTCCGGTAATGGCCGGAGTCGATTATACGCTTAATGAGCATGGTGCGCTCATCAAGTCGAGTAACACGGATGTGTCGGTCGAATGGTATACGCCGTCGGTTGTGCGTGTACAGCGTTATCCCGCCTCGACACATCCCGACAAGCAGTCACTTTCTGTAATCGCCGCTCCCGAAAAAGTCGATTTTAAAGTTAAGTCAGACGACGAGGCGCTGACCCTGTCGTCAGATGCGCTTACGCTCCGTTATGAGCCTGCGGCCGACCGTGTGGTTCTCCAACGTCCCGACGGCAGCCGGCTCATTGAGGAGAAGAGCGGCGGTTCGCGCTTTGTCGCCATCGATGACCACGGCAGGAAGGCCTACCGTGTGGCGCAGACATTTGTGCTTGATGCCGACGAACCGATATTCGGACTCGGACAGCACCGTCACGGTCTCTGGAACCAGCGAAACAGCAGCCAGCACCTGCGTCAGGAAAACATGGAGATAGCCATACCGATGGTGCAGTCGCCCAAAGGCTACGCCCTGTTCTGGGACAATTACTCGCCTACCGACTTCACTGACAATGCCGGCGGCATGACGTTTGACTCCCGCGCGGGCGATATGATAGACTACTACTTTATATACGGGGGCACGTCGGACGGTGTCGTGGCACAGTGGCGCGACCTTACCGGACAGGCGCCCATGTATCCGTTATGGAGCTTCGGTTTCAGCCAGTCGCGCGAGCGTTACCGCAGTCAGGACGAGATTGTCGGAGTGGTGAAGCGCTATCGCGAACTCGGAGTGCCGCTCGACGGCATAGTTCAGGACTGGCAGTACTGGGGTGAGGACCATCACTACTGGAATGCGGTGGAATTTCTCAATCCGCAGTTTCCCGACCCGCAGTGCATGATGGACGAGATACACTCGCTCAATGCCCATGCCGTGATATCGATATGGCCGTCGTTCGGACCCAATACCTCCATATTCAAGAAGCTTGCCGCCGAGGGTAAACTCATGGGACACATGACTTTCCCGCAGGACTTCGGCACACGGGTCTACAATCCTTTTGACAGCCGCGCACGCGACATATACTGGAGCTATATTAAAGACAATATGGTCAAGATAGGCATGGACGGCTGGTGGCTCGACGCCACGGAGCCGGAGCACGGCCCCATAAAGGAGGAGGACTATGACTACGAGACGGGTAGCGGCACATTCCGCCGGCTGTGCAACGCCTTTCCGCTTGTAAGCGTGGGCGGAGTCTATGACAGCCACCGCCGCGACTACAAAGACAAGCGCGTGTTTATACTTACGCGGTCGGCTTTTGCGGGCCAGCAGCGCTACGGAGCGCAGTCATGGTCGGGCGACATCGAAGCCTCTTGGACCACTCTGCGCCGTCAGATACCGGCGGCGCTGAACTTCTCGTTGTGCGGCATACCCTACTGGAACTCCGACATAGGCGGCTTCTACACGCGCGGCGACTATCCCGACAATCCGCTCGCCAATTCCGATTACCGCAAGCTGTACACGCGCTGGATGCAGTTTGCCGCTTTTACCGGCATGATGCGCTCCCATGGCACCAACTGTCCGCGCGAGATTTTCAACTTCGGGGCTCCCGGCGATGAAATCTTCGACGCGCAGGTCAAAGCCATAAAAATGCGTTACCGCTTTATACCTTATATATATAGCACGGCTTGGGACGTGACTTCGGCCGGCGCGAGCCTCATGCGCCCGCTGTATGCCGACTATGCCGCCGACCGCCATGCCGTCATAGTCGACGATCAGTTCCTCTTCGGTCGCTCGGTACTCGTGGCACCGGTGGTGACTCCCGACAACGGCCGCAAGGTATATCTGCCCGAGGGCAACTCTTGGTTTGACTTCTGGACCGGACGCCGCTATGAGGGAGGACACCGCATAGTCGCCGACGCTCCGACGGACATTATACCTCTTTATATAAAGGCGGGCAGCATACTGCCTGTAGGCCCCGACGTGCAGTACGCCGCCGAAAAGAAGTGGGACGACATGACGATACGCATCTATCCCGGCGCCGACGCGGAGTTCACGCTGTATGAGGACGAGTGCATCTAACATTTGAAAAGGGACCC
>LUJO01000017.1 GCA_001689405.1 Candidatus Homeothermus arabinoxylanisolvens
AAGATACATAATATTTTTAATATGCAATACCTTTTTTAATAAAAAATTTAGTAAAACTATATCATTTAACCATAGTTAATAGCCAACATTCTTATTTACAATTATTTACAAACGTGAGCAAATATTTCATTTATATTACATAACTTCACATATCCTGTCACAACGGCCCTACATTAGTTAATTTAAGTATTTAAATGCCGCATTTTGCACGGTTTACAAGAAATATAGTAATTTTGCATTACAGACTCTGTTAACTTAATTTCTACAGATATCACAATACATCATTAATATAATAATTCTTACATATGAGAGAATGGAGCACAATCAAAGAGTATGAGGATATTCTTTTCCAACAATATGGCGGCATAGCCAAAATAACGATAAACCGTCCTCAGGTATACAATGCATTTAGACCTCAGACCAACTTCGAAATGCTCGATGCCATGGCCATATGCCGCGAGCGACCCGACATAGGCGTCATCGTGCTCACAGGCACCGGCGACAAAGCGTTTTGCTCGGGGGGCGACCAGAAAGTAAAAGGCGTTGGAGGCTATATCGACCAAAACGGAGTGCCTCGTCTTAATGTACTCGATCTGCACAAAGCCATCCGTTCTATTCCAAAACCGGTAATAGCGATGGTCAATGGATATGCCATAGGCGGAGGTAATGTGCTTCAGGTAGTTTGTGACCTTACCATAGCATCGGAAAATGCACGTTTCGGACAGACCGGCCCGAAAGTAGGCAGCTTCGACGCAGGTTTCGGCTCTTCATATCTCGCTCGCTGTGTCGGACAGAAAAAAGCCCGCGAAATCTGGTTTCTATGCCGTCAATACACCGCCAAAGAAGCTGAAGAGATGGGCATGGTCAACAAAGTAGTGCCGCTTGAACGGCTTGAGGACGAGACCGTAGAATGGTGCGAAACGATACTCAAACGAAGCCCTATGGCTATCAGGATGATCAAACGCGCGCTTAACGCAGAGCTTGACGGACAACGGGGCATGATGGAATTTGCGGGCGACGCCACACTCATGTATTACCTCATGGCAGAAGCGCAGGAAGGCAAAAACGCATTTCTGGAAAAGCGCGATCCCGATTTCGACCAGTTCCCCAAATTCCCCGGTTGATGCTAAAGGCAAAATACATTTCCTACACCCTGCACTTCAAGCAACCGGCCGTAACGTCGCGCGACACTCTCACCCGACGCGACACATATTATATAAAAATATGGCATGAAGAAGCGCCCGGTTGCTTCGGTATAGGCGAGTGCGCCCTATTTCGCGGACTTGGAGATGACGACAAGCCTGACTACGAAAAGCGATTGGCCGACCTGTGCGACGACATAAACCGAAGCCGGTCGATCGACAATATCGCATGGCCTGAATACACATCTCTTCGGTTCGGACTTGAAACCGCGCTCAATGACTTGCGAAACGGCGGCAAACGCATCATATACCGTAGCGGCTGGAGTCAGGGTCTGAAGGAAATACCGATAAACGGCCTCATATGGATGGGCGATGCCCGGACCATGCTATCGCGAATTGACGAAAAATTGAACGCCGGCTTTCGCTGCATGAAGCTGAAAATAGGTGGTATAAATTTCGATGAGGAGCTCGACCTGTTGCGTTACATACGCCGCAGGTATTCACCCGACCGCCTTGAACTCCGCCTCGATGCCAACGGTTCTTTTACACCGGACAATGCGTTGTCACGGCTTGAAAAGCTGTCACATTACGGCATACACTCCATAGAGCAGCCGATAAAACCGCGACAGTACGACACCATGCGACGATTGTGCGACCAAAGTCCGATAGCCATAGCTCTTGACGAAGAGCTTATAGGGCTACACTCCGTTAGTGAGAAGACAGAGATGCTTGACAGCATACGCCCGCGTTACATAATACTTAAACCATCGCTATGCGGAGGCTTCCGGAGTGCGGACGAGTGGATAGTACTTGCCGAAGAAAGAAGTATCGGATGGTGGGCCACATCGGCTCTTGAATCCAACATAGGGCTTAACGCCATAGCCCAATGGGTGTCGACATACAATACGACAATGCCTCAAGGACTTGGCACGGGAGCGTTATACACCGACAACATACCGTCACCTATCATACAGGAGCGCGATATAATACGATACGATCCTGACGGAGAATGGCGGTTGCCGGAAGACATATTACACCTATGGTAGTAGATCCGCACGGGCTTGCCGAGAAGTTTCTCGACGAATGGCACAATGAAAAAGATTACGTCATAGCCCACACCTCAGGTTCGACAGGCAAACCAAAAGAGATAAGATTACTGAAATCCGACATGCTTCTGTCGGCCCGGGCCACATGCCGTTTTTTCGGCATAAACCCGAAGTCAGTGCTGCTGCTGCCGTTGTCGACCGACTATATAGCCGGCAAAATGATGATTGTAAGGGCAATCGAGTCCGGAGCGACACTGTACATAGAAAAACCGGCACGGGCAATATCGCTTGACCGATGCGGGTCTATAGATCTACTGCCCATAGTGCCCGCACAGCTTGAACACATCCTGTCAGCCGACAAAAGGAGCATAGTACGCAATCTTCTCATAGGCGGAGGCGCCCTGTCACCCGAACAGGAAACCGCCATAGCAAAAAGCGGCATAAATGCATGGCTCTCATACGGCATGACGGAAACGTGCAGCCATGTGGCCATACGCAAAATATCGTCAGAAGCGACATCATTCGAAGCTCTTCCGGGCATAACATTTGACACGGACAAAAGAGGGTGTCTCGTCATAAACGCACCGGGATTTTCATTCGGCCGTCTTGTCACCAACGACATTGTCGAAACTGAATCTCCACTCAGGTTTCGGTGGCTCGGCAGATACGATAATGTAATAAACTCCGGAGGCATAAAGATTCACCCCGAAGAGGTGGAACGCAAACTTTCCTCGCTCATCAAGCGCCCGTTTTATGTCATCGGACGTCAAAGCCACGAGTGGGGTCAGGAAGCGGTCATGTACATAGAAGGCAGCGGAAGGCAAGAAGATGCCGACGTCATAATAAACGAAGCACGCCGTATTCTCGACCGATACAGCGTGCCCAAAGCGGTTTATTTCATTCCGGAATTTGACCGGACCTCCTCCGACAAGATTATACGCAGATTGTTTTAACCGAACTTGCTTATCTTCCTTAGAGCGGGTTCGTTGATTATCTTTATACGCCGACCGTCAACGATAAGTATTTTTTCATTGACAAAACCCGACAGTGTGCGTATGGCGTTGGATGTCGTCATATTTGACAGGTTCGCGAGGTCTTCGCGCGCCATATATATTTTTATTGTGGAGTTATCGTCTTCATAGCCGTAACTCTCCCTCAAAGCGATAAGAGCTTCAGCCAGACGTCCGCGAATATGTTTTTGTGTGAGGTTGACTATTTTTGTATCCGATCCGCCGAGATTTCTTGAAAGTTCATGTATGAAAAACCAAGCGAGCTTTATGTTGTTCTGGATAAGATCCTTTACAACCGACATGGGAATGGATCCGAGCACCGATGCTTCAAACGCCGCTGCCGTCGACACATAAGGCTCCTCGGCAAAGTAGGCACGGTAACCGAAGTACTGCACCGGACGTATGAGGCGCAATATCTGTTGACGTCCGCCTATACCGTCTTTATACAGCTTCACTTTACCCTTAAGCAGACACCACAGAAACTCCGGCTCCTCCTTCTCGGCATATATAATCTGATTCTTTTTAAATGTATGCGTAGTAAAATTCTCGACAATACGACGCTTCTCGTTACCGTCAAGAATAGACCATATATCGGCTAAATCATTTTGAATGACTTTTTCTAAAGTGCTTTTTTTGATCATCTTTCCAAATGCCGTGCAATAATGTTTTACAGCATAAGGCAAAGTTATGAAGAATTGTTCTATTTCCACAATAAATTATAAAAAAAGACCCCTTGTTTCGATATTTTTACCACTAAAAGGTATTTTCACGACACTTTAAGCCATATTTTTAAGCCATTTTTGTATTTTTGCGAAAAATATTAAAATTGACTATGGCAGGAAAAGGCGAACGTATATTCGGATTAATCGGGTTTCCGTTGACCCACTCGTTTTCCAAAAATTATTTTAATCAGAAGTTTGAAGCGGAGCATATCGACGCACGCTATCTTAACTTCGAGCTACCCGACATCGGCGACCTGATGGAGGTAGTGGCACAGTATCCGACCTTGAGCGGGCTCAACGTCACTATACCGTACAAAGAACAGGTACTGCCTTATCTTGATGAAATAGACGAGGATGCGGCAAAGATAGGCGCCGTCAATGTCATAAAATTCATCCGCAAGAAGAACAGTCTGAAGTTTAAAGGATACAACTCCGACATGATCGGCTTTTCCGATTCATTGCGGCCCTTAATAACGCCTGCGCGCAACAAAGCATTGATACTCGGCACCGGAGGCGCGGCCAAAGCCGTACGGCAAGGATTGATAAACCTCGGCATTGAACCGACATATGTATCGCGCACGCCTGAGGAAGGTGAACTCGGCTACGATGATCTCGACCCTGAAGTAATGAATGAGCATAAGATTATCGTAAACACTACTCCCCTCGGCATGTATCCCAAAATAGACACATGCCCCGATATCCCCTACGGACTGCTGACTCCCGAGCACCTGTGCTATGACCTAATATACAATCCTGACGTAACTTTATTTATGAAACGTGCGTCAGAACACGGAGCCGAAGTCAAAAACGGACTGGAAATGCTTCTGCTCCAAGCGTTCATATCTTGGAACATATGGAATGAATAACGGCTCCGCCGTCAGTTAGAGACACATCGGAGCCAGATACTTGGACAAAAGGTAACCGCCGCCAAGCAGCCATATATAAAGTATGAACGCCAAAACAAAAGGCTTGGCTCCGGCTTTCTTGAATTTATCTATGCTCGTCTCCGCACCTAAAGCCGCCATAGCCATAGTAAGCAAGAATGTGTCCACATAATTGATGCCGTCGACAAGCGACTGCGGCAGCAAGTCAAAAGAGTTAAAGCCTATTACGGCAAGGAATCCGATAGCGAACCACGGTATCGCCACCTTCCCTTTCTGTGCCTCCCCCGAGCCTTTCTTGGCTTTCATGGCTACCCAGTAACCAAGTATAAGCAGCACGGGCACAAGAAGCATCACACGTATCATCTTCACTATTATGGCCACATTCGATATATCGGTACCCATGGCATTGCCGGCCCCTACCGCATGCGCCACTTCATGGAGAGTAGAGCCTGCATATATACCCATCTCGTCAGGCGTAAGCTGAAGCATACCGGTCCTGTAAGCTATAGGATAGATAAACATGGATATGGTACCGAATATAACTACAGTAGCTACAGCGACAGCCGTCTTGTAAGGTTTGGTGCGGATAGTCGACTCGGCGCCAAGCACGGCAGCGGCGCCGCATATTCCGCTACCTATCGATGTAAGCAGGGCTATGTCTTTGTCCATCTTAAGCAGACGTCCGACAAATACGCCTCCAAGTATTGTGACTGTCACAATTATTACATCTACGAGTATGCCTGCCGTACCGACATTGAGCACATCCTGAAATGTAAGCCTGAAACCATACAGGATTATACCGAGACGAAGTATCTTTTTCGAACAGAACTGAATACCCGGCACCCATGTCTCGGGAAGATGATTTCTAAGACTGTTTGCATAAAGCATACCCAAGATGATGCCTATAATCATCGGGCTGAATGAAATCTCTTTGAAGAATTGCGCATCGCCTATGTAAAATGCGGCACAGGAAAACAAACCGATCAACAGTATTCCGTGCAACATGCTGCTACGTTTCTCACTGAACATAAATACCTTGAATTTTATTACACCTATTTTTTTCGGGCACAAATTTAAATCTAAAATTTCATTCAAAGCTAATTTTTAACCTCAATTAATTTATATCTTTTAATTTTAGTATGTATATTTGTCAATAACCTTAATATTTACAAACTTAACCAATATAAATCGCCTGTGAAGCCGCCGTTTTCATATGTTCCGCTACTTCCCGCGGCCATAATAATGGTTGCGGTAATTCTGATAATACATATATTTACTCTGGAACCGCCTGCAATAATGGGAAAAGAGCGCTACCACGGCATAGTGAAAAGGAGCAAGACCAATGACACCGGCCAGCACCTTACCGTAAATACGACACTGCCGGGAGGGCAACGCGCCACCGTACTGCTCACTTATCCGACGGTAAGCATACCGGTATCGCCCGGCGACTCAGTCAGTTTCTCGGCTACATTAAATCTACCGGCGCACCCCGACATGTACGAAAACGATTATGCGTCGACATTACGGCGAAGCGGCATAGAGTATACGGCTTTTGTACGTCCTGACAGCCTTGATATAACCGATAGAAGCAATTCACTTTATTGGCGCATAAGAAGATTACAACCGCTCATAGGCGATATGCTTAAACAAAGTGACCTCGATACTCCGTCATGTGAATTTCTCATAGCGACACTTACAGGCGACAGTTCCATATTGCCCGAAGCGACGCGCACGCGTTTCTCATCATCGGGCGTAGCTCATGTACTTGCTTTAAGCGGCCTACACGTCGGCATTATAGCCATCGTATTGTCAATCGTGCTGTTTCCGCTAAGGATGACGGGCAAACGCCACCTGCCGACTGCCATAATCATAGTGGCATTATGGAGCTATGCCGTAATGACAGGCTTGTCTCCATCTGTAACCCGCGCGGTCATCATGGCCTCGACCATAGGCCTCGGCTTCATGCTGAAACGCAGGTATTCAAGTTTCAATGCACTTTTGCTGGCTATGATTATCATACTGCTTTTTGATCCCATCGCACTGTTTCAGCCCGGCTTTCAGCTATCCTTCTCCGCTGTAGCATCCATTTTGATATTTTCAATGCCTCTGAACAATATAAATCTTAAAAATCGCTCATTATATTATATTGTATCACTCATAACCGTAACCATTGCAGCGACACTGGGTACGGCCATGACAGCGGCTTATCATTTTCATACATTTCCAAGTTACTTCATTCTCGCCAATATACCGGTCATCATAATTCTTCCGTTTATTATTTCTGGCGGCATCGTCATACTTATCGCCGAGGCGGCAGGCATCGGATGCAGTGCCGTATGTCAATCAGTAGACTTCCTTTACCGCATAATCGACAGCATAACCACTTCAGTCAACATGCTTCCGGGCGCTACCATAAAAGGCATATATTTCTCCGGATGGACATTGATACCCTACTTCGCCACAATGACCGCACTCGCTTTATCCATATTTTACCGACGGCGCATATGGTATCTCCTCTCAGCGGTGTCGGTTATTATTACGGCGACAATACTCATGGCCACAGCTCCACATTATCCGGAAGAAGAATTTTTTATCACCCGCGCAACATACGAAACATCTGCCATATACCGTCATAAGAAAGAAGCCTTTCTTATCACAACCGCCGCGCCTCAAAATGCCATGTCAGTCATCCATGCCCACCAACGGCGTTTCGGCGACTTCCTTTCAATCCGGGGCATCGACTCTCTCCGAATCGCACCGGACTCATTGACTTTGGGGAATATCACGCGCATCGACAACATGCTTCGTTATAAAGACAAAACTTATCAGTTCGTACACAATGACCGACTTGAGCCAAACATGCATGTCGATTATGTCGTCGTATGCAGGGGGTTCAAAGGCGACATCCTTGACATCGCACGCACATTTTCGCCCGACTCGATACTGCTCAGCAACGACCTGCATCCACGGCGCCACAACCGCTACCTCGACAGCCTGCAACTCCACGCCATTCCCCACCGCTCACTCAAAAAGCCATAAAAAGGCCCCGTTCTGCCACGAAATGTCATAGTAAATCATTATCTTCGCGGAAAACTAATTATCTATGGCTGCATCAGTAAGACTAATAAGACGTTATGCTTGGCTTATCGACACAATCCACCGCGCCGGGCACATTACTCTTGAAGAGATCAACAAGAAGTGGATGAATGAGCGCACGCTTCGTCTGGAACACGAAGGAGAGATACCTGATCGCACTTTTCACCGTCACCGTCAGGCAATTGCCGATATTTTCGGCATCGACATTTTATGCAACCGCTACAACGGAAACACATACTACATTGACAACGACGAGGTGCTTGACGAACCGTCATTCACATCATGGCTCTTAAACGGGCTCTTAATCGACAACCTGCTCATTGACAACGAAGAGATTGCCAAGCGCATTATTTTTGAGGAAACTCCCGGAGGCACCGGTTTCATATCGCCCATCATCGAAGCGATGACCAAACGCAAAGTTCTTAGAATGACTTACCGGAGTTTCAACTCATCCAAGGCCATTGAATGGGAAATAATACCTTGCGGCCTCAAGCAATCCAAGCAGCGGTGGTACCTGATTGCCAAAAACCAAGATTTCGACTCGCCAAGTGTATTCGCTCTCGACCGCATCCAAGAAATGGAGCTAACCGACGCTTCATTTACTCCCGACAACGACCTTATGGTCAAAGACTATTTTGATGAAGTGATTGGCGTAAACGTAGACAATGACTATGATAGTGAAAAAGTGATGCTCCGCGTTTACGGCCGCCAACAGGCCTATATGGATTCACTGCCGCTCCACAAGTCGCAACGCTTGCTTGTCCAGACTAAAGAATACTCCGACTATGAATTGAATCTCCGTCCCGAATATGAATTCCAGCATGAAATTTTGCGTCTTGGTCCTGATGCTGAAATTCTCTCACCGCAATGGCTTCGCGATGAAATCAAATGGTTGGCCGAAGAGATAACCCGACGCTATTCTAAAAAACGGCATCCGGAATATCTATTTCTTGATTTCGACGGCGTGCTCAACAGCGGCAATTACCAGACTGACCGTAAATTGGCGAAAATGCCGGCATCCGACCAATTCGGCCCTCTGTTTGACCCCAAAGCGGTAGAAGCCCTTAAGGAGGTCATCGACTCCTATCCTGACTTGAAGATTGTCATAACCTCTTCGTGGCGCTACATCCATAGCTTCGACAAGCTACGTAAGATGTGGAAAATGCGCGGTATGCCCGGCCGACTTCACGCCGTACTTCCGACAGACTCAATGAGCGACAACCGCAGTGAAGAGATTGCAGACTATCTCCATTCCCACAACAAAACGGCCGACTACATAATAATTGATGATGAAGATTCGTTCACCGCCGAACAAAGAACCCGCTGCATCATCACCAATCCCGACACCGGACTCCGCAGCCGTGACATAAAGGCTTTCACGGATCAATCTTGACAGAGCATCTTTCGGAAAGGACATGAAGAATACGCCAACTCGCCTCCGGTGCGTATATGATAATGACGCATTGCGCCAATAAAAAACGCTGCCGGAAACGGACATTCTTCACCGGCTGTTCCCTCATATAGCGAATTTGGCGATTTCGATATACGGAACCTTTGGCGTGAATGAGACTCGCTCTACCTCTGTTTAAAGCGCGACCGACAGGTCGAAAAGTCTTTTTTCAAATGCCAATATAATATCAGTGAATAAAGTCCGGTTTCCCGGCAACTGTTTCTTAATATCCTCGCCAAAAAATTTTATTCTGTTTTATCGTAAAGTGCGAGCCACATACGGGACATTTTGGAAACGTGATTATGAAATCGCCGAGCATATAGGTGAACCGTCGCCCGCATCGCATACATTTTCTTTGTTGAAGATTGATAAACATAGTCCTGTTTTTCGGGCAAAGATATCATAGCGATATGTCATTTCGCGACATATTAAAATACATTTTTATTCTGCCGCGAAATGGCATACTGCATGTGTAATTTTGCATCATGGAAAAGATTACAGTACACATGCGTCCGGTAAACTGGACCCAAGGCGATGTCCATGCGATATATATGAAATTATCGGGAAATAATCCGTCAGTGCGTATTGACTGGGGAGACGGTATGGTAAAAACATACTATGGAAATACAATCAATGAATATCATATATATCCAAAAGACGAGTCGCTTTCGTTTATTATTACGGCGACCGTGCTGTCCGGCTTGATAGATTATGTAGATCCAGCGGGCGGCGAGTGCGATTATGAACTTATTGATTTCAGTAAGGCTCCGTCAATCCGTGAGATAGAAGCCCAGAGGTGTCAGACAGTCATACTTGATAATTCGAATCTTGAAAAGCTTTCACTGACCATAAATCTCGCCGACAGTTATGATCTGTTCCGCTGTCCTAACCTTCGTTTTCTGACGTTTCAATGCGACTGCGACTGCCATTCTCTTGACTTGTCGGGCTGTCATAAGTTGGAATCGTTTTCCAGCCGTAGTTATATGGGGCCCCATTTACGGAAAATAACCATTGCCAACGACGCGCCACTAAGATATATCGAGATAGACGGTCACAACCTGCATCCCTCATGCCTCGAAGCTATCCGCCGCATCATCGAGCGTAACAGGGGAGAAATTGTCGGTGAACCTTACGAGAGTACAAGATATGAAGATGAAATATAACCGAATGAAACCGGAAAAGATCGATCTGACAGAATTTGATGAAGAGCCCGGCGAAAGCAATGATTGCGAAACCTTTGACAGAGCCGACATCTGGTTCTTCTACGCCTATTTCGCCGAGATAGCGAAGTCTCTGCTCTCCGACTTCATGGATGTGGCTGAAATAAAGCCCGGCTCATGCGGCAATCTTATGTCATACTTCCATAACCCTCCGCATCAGTCGGTAGGCCGGAAATATTTTGATAAAATCGACAAGGCTTTCGGCATGCTTATAAATTATTATAAAAACGGAGGACTGAAATATCGCGGGCGAAAAATAAATTTTGAACATGGTGACACAATAAAAGGCCTGACCGACGCACTGCATCTGTTTGTCAACATTCTCCCCTACCTTAACGACCGGCACTACTCCCTGTCAAAAGAACGGCATGACGGTTTAAAATATAAAGCGTCAAGTTTCAGGGAGCTATGCAATCTCGACCGCACTCTTGCAAAGGCCATATATCCGACTCTCTCCATCTTTGCCAATCTAAGTGTATTCTATCCACGCTATTTCCAAAGGATGTATGTTTACCCGATTCGCGAATGGTACAACCATGATGAATGGGATAGAGCTCTTGACACAATGGTCTCGGCATGGAAATGGCTGACAGAGAGAAAACCGTCGGTCGACGAGGTCGGCTGGGAAGAGGTGCCACGCGACGTTTACTACGGACTGCATCTTTTTGCCGAGTACCTGCCGGAGACGCAAAACGACTGATTTTATTTAATGAACGAGAGGATAAGATTCATATATACGTCGGTAGAGGCAAGGTGAGAATCAGCCGATTTGCGCCGATGGGAAATAAATACTAATTTTGCCTCATGGATGAATTATTTTATCAAGCGGTCGACCTGTTGCGCGAACTGATATCGACCCCCTCTGTAAGCCGCGACGAGAAAGCCGCGTCAGACAAAGTCGAGGCATATCTGAACTCTAAAGGAGTAAACGTACAACGCCACGGCAATAACCTATGGGCTATAGCCGAAGGTTATGATTATTCACGACCCACACTTTTACTTAATTCCCACATAGATACCGTAAAGCCTGTCGCCGGATGGACTCGCGACCCGTTTACCACGTATGAGGAAGACGGACGGTTATACGGGCTCGGGAGCAATGATGCCGGAGCATCGCTCGTATCGCTTATAGCCACATTCATATACATGAATACCCGGCCACGCGACTATAATCTTATTATTGCTGTATCGGCGGAAGAGGAAGTCAGCGGACGCGACGGTATCGAATCAATAATACCGATGCTCCCTCCTGTCACACTCGCACTGGTAGGCGAACCAACCGGCATGAATCCTGCCGTCGCCGAAAAGGGACTGATGGTACTTGACGGTATGGTCACAGGCGTGTCGGGACACGCAGCCCGTAGCGAGGGGGTCAACGCCATATATAAGGCTCTGCCGATAATAGAAACCCTGCGCACACTGCAGTTGCCTGAAGTGTCATCAACACTCGGGCCGGTAAAGATCAGCGTCACCCAGATAGATGCCGGAACCCAACACAACGTAGTGCCTGACTCATGCCGTTTTGTAGTCGACGTAAGGTCTACTGACAGTTACACCAACGAAGAGACTTTGGCCCTTATCCGACAGGCCGTGCCGGGATGCACGCTCACACCGCGGTCCACCCGTCTTAATCCTTCGGGGATAGATATCTCCCATCCTATGGTACAGCGCTTTATCATGGCCGGAGGCACTCCCTACGGCTCACCGACGTTAAGTGACCAAGCTCTGATGCCGTGGCCCTCGGTCAAGATAGGCCCCGGTGACTCCGCCCGTTCCCACACGGCCGACGAATTCATAACCCTCGACGAAATACGCCAAGCCATCGCCCTCTATATAAAAGCGCTCGATGGCCTCCGGATTGACAAATAAAAAAGTTTCGAGTGGCCGTAGCTGATTATTCAGTATTTTTTTGTACATTTGCAAGTTAACATATAGATAAATCGGCCAAAGAATCACATGACTGACGAACAAATTATCACGCCGGAACAGGAAAAGCCCGACATGCCGTCAAACTATTCCGGCGACGACATAAAAACTCTTGATTGGAAAGAACATATACGTCTGCGTCCGGGTATGTATATCGGCAAGCTCGGCGACGGATCGCAAAACGACGACGGTGTATATGTATTGCTGAAAGAGGTGCTTGACAACTCCATCGACGAGTATATGATGGGCTTCGGCAAGCAGATTGACATTCAGGTTACCGATACGGAAGTAAGCGTACGCGATTTCGGACGCGGCATACCGTTGGACAAGGTTGTCGATGTATCGTCAAAAATGAATACCGGCGCAAAGTATGATTCAAAAGCATTCAAGAAGTCGGTAGGCCTGAACGGTGTAGGCATAAAAGCCGTCAACGCCTTGTCGACATACTTCTACATAAAGAGTGTGCGCGACGGCCAATGCCGCATCATCGAATACAGCTGCGGCGAGATGACTTCCGACAGCGGCGTGGTGGAATGTGACGAAGCCAACGGCACAGCCGTGCGGTTCATCCCCGACAACTCGATATTCCGTGACTACAGTTATCATGAAGAGTATATAGTACAGCTCGTAAAAAACTATACGTTTCTCAACACGGGCCTGTCAATATACTTCAACGGCAAACGCTACTTCTCGCGCAACGGTCTGCTCGACCTTCTGAAAGAGAACCTCACCAACGAGCCGCTGTACCCCATAATACACCTGAAAGGCGACGACATCGAAGCCGTAATCACCCACACCAAGCAGTTTGGCGAAGAGTATTACTCCTTTGTCAACGGCCAGCACACCACTCAGGGCGGAACACATCTCACCGCGTTCCGCGAGTCAGTGTCACGCACGATCAAGGAGTACTACGGAAAGAACTTCGAGTACTCCGACATACGCGGAGGCATGGTAGCCGCTATTTCCATAAAAGTCGAGGAGCCGGTATTCGAGTCACAGACCAAAACAAAGCTCGGCTCACGCGACATGGGCCCCGAAGGTCCTACAGTGGCAAAATTCATCGGCGACTTCATCAAAAAGGAGCTCGACAACTACCTGCACATTGACCTTACCACAGCCGACATACTCCTGAAGAAAGTCCAAGAGAATGAAAAAGAGCGTAAAGCCATGGCCGGTGTGACCAAAGCGGTAAGGGAAAAAGCGAAAAAAGCGGCCATACATAACAAAAAACTACTCGACTGCCGCACCCACCTCAATGATGTAAAAGGCGATGAAGACAAGAAAAACGCCTCGACAATATTCATAACCGAGGGTGACTCCGCAGCCGGTTCGATAACAAAAATACGCAATGTCGACACTCAGGCGGTATTCTCACTGCGTGGAAAACCGCTGAACACATACGGAATGCCGCTCGTCGACGTATACAAAAACGATGAGTTCGCACTTCTGCGGGCAGCCCTCAACATAGAGGACAGCATCGATGACCTGCGCTACAACAATGTGGTGATAGCCACCGATGCCGATGTCGACGGCATGCACATACGTCTTCTGCTGCTCACATACTTCCTGCAATTCTTCCCCGACCTTGTAAAAAAAGGCCATGTATACGTCCTTCAGACGCCGCTGTTCCGTGTAAGAAACAAGGCTACGACACGCCGGTCGGGTGCGAAAAAAAAGAATACGGGCGTAACAACCGATGACGTATATTATTGTTATAATGACGAGGAGCGTATAACCGCCATTAAAAAATTCGGGACAAATGCCGAGATAACCCGATTCAAAGGCCTCGGCGAGATAGACCCCGAAGAATTCCGCGGTTTTATCGGCCCTGACATGAGGCTTGACCGAGTGTCATTGCGAAAAGAAGATGCCGTGAGTGAATTGCTTGAATTTTATATGGGCAAAAACACTCCCGAGCGCCAGAACTTTATTATTGACAATCTCGTAATTGAAGATGACTCCGAAATCTCCTGAACGTATAGCCATATATCCGGGCACGTTTGACCCGTTCACGATAGGCCATAAATCCATTGTCGAGCGAGGGCTGGAACTGTTTGACAAAATCATAATAGCCGTGGGCATAAATGATGCCAAGCGCTGCTACAAACCTACCGATGTACGCGTAAACCACATACGGGCGGTCATGGCCGATGAACCGAGGGTGGAAGTCACAAGCTACAACGGGCTGACCGTAGACATAGCCAAAGCCTACGGCGCACGGTTCATACTGCGCGGAGTGCGCACGGTGGCTGACTATGAATATGAACGCGACCTCGCTTACGCCAACCGTAAGATATCGGGCATCGAGACGGTACTTCTCTATACCCTGCCCGAGTTGCAATACATCAGTTCGACAATGGTACGCGATCTTGACCGATACGGCTACGACATAAGCCAGTTTGTGCCTAATGCCGAAACATTTAACTAAACAACCGCTTATGAGGACTTTACTATTTGTTGCACTATCAATAATCATTTCGGCGTCGGCTGCCGTATCGCAAAACTTCGTGCTCACGCCCGAGCGCAAGCTGCAGTATGCCGAAGGTATAATATCTAAATTTTATGTCGACTCGGTAGACCGCGACACTATAGTGGACGAGGCCATCAGAGCCATGCTCAAGACTCTTGACCCCCACTCGGCCTACTCGACCCCGGAGGAGACACGTGAACTCAACGAACCGCTTAACGGCAACTTCAGCGGCGTGGGCATACAGTTCAACATGGCCACCGATACTCTATACGTAATCCAGACCGTGGCCGGAGGACCGTCGGAAAAAGTAGGCTTACTTCCCGGCGACCGCATAATAATGGTAAATGACACCGTCATAGCCGGAGTCAAGATGAAGAATACCGATGTCATGAAGCGATTGCGCGGTCCTAAAGGCACGGTTGTAAACGTGAAAGTAAAACGCAACGGCGTGCCGGAGCTGATAGACTTCAGCATAACACGCGACGATATACCTATTTACAGTGTCGACGCCGCATACATGGCCGACCCCGTCACAGGATATATACGCATAAGCCGCTTTGCCGAACAGACTCCGCAGGAATTTGCCGAGGCCATGGGCAAGTTGCGCAAACAGGGCATGAAACAGCTTATAATCGACCTTCAGGACAACGGAGGAGGATACCTCAACGCCGCACAGGAACTCGCCGGACATTTTCTGAAAAAAGGCGATTTAATCGTATATACCGACTCGCCGCGCACACCGGGCTATACATTTTTAGCCGACAAGGACGGAGACTTCCGCGACGGCCGTATAGTGGTGCTTGTAAACCAATTCTCGGCATCGGCCAGCGAGATACTTGCCGGAGCCATTCAGGACCACGACCGCGGAGTCATAGTAGGACGACGCACATTCGGCAAGGGGCTCGTACAACGCCCGTTCCCATTCCCCGACGGCTCAATGATACGCCTTACGGTGTCGAAGTATTTCACTCCGTCAGGACGCTGTATACAGAAGCC
Organism: Candidatus Homeothermus arabinoxylanisolvens; assembly: GCA_001689405.1. Classification (GTDB taxonomy): domain Bacteria; phylum Bacteroidota; class Bacteroidia; order Bacteroidales; family Muribaculaceae; genus Muribaculum; species Muribaculum arabinoxylanisolvens. The sequence goes on from LUJO01000017.1 coordinate 15,963, forward strand.
ATATGTCAAAGGCGACCTCGATGACTACATCGATGACATGAAACACCGCTTCGATGCCGGAGAGTTCATGCACTCCGACTCCATACATTTTCCTGACTCGCTCCAGTACAAGACACTCCATGCCGGACGTACCGTATATGGCGGCGGAGGCATAATGCCCGACCGGTTCATACCGATGGACACCACATGGTATACACCCTATTACCGCGACCTTCTTGCCAAAGGCACACTGTATCAATACGTACTCGGGTACGTTGACCAGAACCGTGAAAGTCTGAAGACGATGTACCCCGACGAAGACGCTTTCGCACTTAACTTCGAGCCCGGCGAAGAATTCATGCAGGGACTTATCGAAAAGGCAGAGAAAGACGGCACCAAATATGATGAAAGCCAGTTCCGACAAAGCGAGAGCTATCTGCGCACGGTACTGAAAGCCCTTCTCGCCCGAGACTTGTACGACGACGGTTCGTACTATAAGATTGCCAACAGCCTGAACCCGTCATATACCGAAGGGCTGAAGCTGATAAATGACAGTAAGGAGTACAATAAACTGCTTAACCGATGAAAGAAAATATAATAAGTAAAGAAACTTCGGAAAAGACCGTACTCGTGGGTCTTATAACGCCGCAGCAAAACGAGGCGAAAGCCAACGAATACCTCGACGAGCTCGCGTTTCTTGCCGACACAGCCGGAGCCGTGACTGAAAAGCGATTCTTGCAGCGTGTAGACTATCCAAATCCGCGTACCTTTGTCGGCAAAGGCAAACTCGACGAAATAAAGGAATATGTGGAGAACAACGACATAGGTCTGGTAATATTCGACGATGACCTGTCGACAAAACAAGTGGCCAACCTTGAGCGTGAACTGCAGGTGAAGATACTTGACCGCACAAGCCTCATACTCGACATATTTGCAAAAAGAGCGCAGACCGCCAATGCCAAGACGCAGGTTGAATTGGCACAGTACCAGTATCTGCTGCCGCGACTGACCCGTATGTGGACTCACCTCGAACGCCAACGCGGTGGTATCGGCATGCGCGGTCCCGGCGAGACCCAGATAGAGACCGACCGACGCATAATCCTCGACAAGATATCGCGACTGAAAGCCGAACTCGAAAGCATTGACAAACAAAAATCCATACAGCGTAAAAATCGAGGCAAGCTCACACGAGTGGCGCTTGTAGGATATACCAATGTGGGAAAGTCGACCCTCATGAACCTGCTCAGCAAAAGCGAGGTATTTGCCGAGAACAAGCTTTTCGCCACACTTGACACTACGGTACGCAAGGTTATCATTGACAATCTGCCCTTTCTTCTCACCGATACGGTAGGCTTCATCCGCAAGTTGCCCACCCATCTCGTCAACTCATTCAAGTCGACGCTCGATGAAGTCAGAGACGCAGACATACTCGTGCATGTGGTCGACATAAGCCATCCGCAATTTGAAGAACAGATCGAAATCGTCAACAATACTTTGGCTGAGATATGCGGCAAGGACAATGACAAGAAGATGATCATGGTCTTCAACAAAATTGACGCATTCACTTACAAACCAAAGGATGACGATGACCTGACACCCTCGACCCGTGAGAATGTATCGCTTGACGAGCTTAAAGCCACTTGGATGGCCAAAATGCACGATAACTGCGTGTTCATCTCCGCCAAAAAGCAAATCAACATCGACGAACTGAAAGAAAAACTTTATGAAAAAGCCAAGGAAGTACACCTGACACGCTTCCCCTACAATGACTTCCTCTTTCAAAAGTATGACGACGATGACAATCCCGATATAACGACAACCGAATAATCCTATAAAAAACAATAACGGCCATTCATTATGAATTACAGAGCATTGACACCAAATGAGATTTCAGTCATGAAACAAAACGGGTGTAACTCGACTGACTGGAATGACATAAGAGTAAAAGAGGGCTTTGACTGCAGCAATTACGTACGGGTTAATTTCTCGGGTGAGATACGTCTCGGCCTTACCGATGAGACAGTCATAGGCACCGCCGGCATAATAGTGCAGTCGGGCATATTCGACGCATCGCTCCATAACTGCACCGTAGGCGATAACGTGTACATAGCCAAAGTATGGGAACGCATTATAAACTATGAGATACTTGACGGAGCCTACATAACAAATATCGGCTCCATAATATGTACCGGATCGCGCGCTTTCGGCAACGGAACGGAGGTAAACGTACTGAACGAACATGGAGGCCGCAGCGTACTCATATTTGAAGAGCTAACCGCCCAGATGGCGTATCTCATGACATTTTACCGTCATGACAAGGAGTTCATAGCCGGTATGGAGAAAATGGTGTGCAATTATGTAGCGAAGAAAAAATCGGCGGTCGGCAAAATCGGCAGAATGGCAAAAATAACCAATCTCGGTTCAGCTACCGACGTGGTGTTTGACGACGAGTCATACACCAACAGCTGTTCGCTGCTGTGGGACGGCACAGTTGGCAAACGCGCATTTGTCGGGCCCAACGTTGTTGCCGAGCATTTTATCTTTGCGTCAGAAGCATGTGTCGACAAGGGCTCTATCGTCAAAAACGTATTTGTAGGCCAAAAGGCGGAGTTGATCAACGGCTTCTTGGCCAACAACTCGCTCTTTTTTGCCAATTGTATAATGGAAGCCGGAGAGGCGGTGTCGGTTTTTGCCGGCCCACATTCAGTATCGATGCACCGCTCCACCCTGCTTATAGGCGGCATGTTCTCCTTTTTCAACGCAGGTTCAGGTACCAACCAGAGCAATCACCTTTACCGCATAGGCCCTGTACATCAAGGCATAATGGAGCGCGGATGCAAGACCGGCAGCGGAGCTTATATAATGTGGCCTGCAAGAATAGGCTCGTTCTCACTCCTCACCGGAAAGCATTACAAACATCCCGACACATCGGAACTGCCCTATTCATACATCGTCGAAAAAAACGGACAGACTGTCGTACTGCCGGGAGCGAACATAAAGAAATTCGGCACAATCCGCGATATTCTGAAGTGGAAAAAGCGCGACCACCGCAGCAACGACCTGCCACGTCTTGACATAATAAATTATGACCCGCTTACCCCGCTCACAACACGCAAGATGTATCAGGGCATACACTTCCTTAACCGGTGCGAGATGAATGCCGATTATCCGTCGAGCCACAATTTTGTCATCGAACAGAATTCGATAAGGCGCGGACGCGAGCTTTATGCTCTCGGAGTTGACTTTTTTATGGGCGAGGAGGTCATGAAAAAGTTGTCAGCGACAAATTTCGATTGTCCCGGCTCGTTTGGCAGCATGCTTAAACCCGAGGGCAATGATGGAGTCGGACGCTGGGTCGACGCAGCCGGACTCATAGCTCCGGCGACAGTGATAAACGAATTATGCTCCTCGGTGGCAGCAGGCGATATATCGACACCCGAAGCATTGGCTAAAGCCTTGCTTGCTATTCACGAACGGTATTCGGAGTATAAATGGGAGTATGTGGCCGACAACTTCAAGTCATGCTACGGCATAACGCTTGACTCGCTGACAAAGGACGCAGCCATATCCATACTGCACCGGTGGACCGAATCGGTAGATTCCTTTGACCGAGAACGCAACGCCGACGCCCACAAAGACTTTAACGAAAACAGTATGATAAGCTTTGGCATAGACCTTGACCCGCAAAGCCGACAGATCGATTTCAACGAAGTGCGCGGCTTTCCGGAGAAAAACGACCAGATGATAGCCGTACACAACCATTACGCGAGTCTGGTACAGGAAGCATATGCCGTCATATGCCGTCTGGATGAGTCGCAAAAAGCATAAACGGCTTTTTTAACCGCGCCCGGGCGTTGTGTATCGTTATTTTATTGTAAATTTGTTCTCTCAAATAATCGATTGAATTATATATGAAAAATAATATTTTATTTACCGCTTTGATTGCAGCAAGTCTGCTTACGTCTTGTAAAGACAGCGACAGCTGGAGTGTAAAAGGGCGCATCGAAAACGCCCCCGAGACCACCTTACTCGTTCAGGCGTCAGACAACGGACGCTGGTTTACGCTTGACTCCGTCAAGACCGACTCGAAAGGCAACTTCCGCTACAGCCGCGACAAGGCCCTTTACCCCGACATATACCGCATAACCGTCGATGATAAAAGCGTATACTTCCCCATCGACAGCACAGAGACGGTGACGGTCAACTTCAATGCCGACGATGTCGACGCCACTTATGATATAAGCGGTTCTACCGCAGCCGACATGCTCATGGCGGTTGACCGACGCATACGGCAGGTGGCCAAAGAAAAAGGAGTTGATGCCGTTGCAGGCGATTCACTGCTAAAACGCGAACTCGGTGGCATGATTATCGGCGATCCGGCCGGTATAGTGTCATACTATATAATAAACAAGCAGGTTAACGGCAACCGGCTTTTCAATCCGGCCAATCGCGCCGATAACCGCATAATTGGAGCCGTAGCCAATGCCTATACGCAGTTCCGCCCCGATGACCCCCGTGCGAAGTACCTTCGCGCTTTGTTCCTCGCCAACCGCCCGTTAAGCACAAGCATAGCTTCAGGCGACACTATCCATGCCACGGAGATAACATACTTCGACATTGACCTTATGGACCACAAAGGCACATCACACAAGCTCTCCGATGCCGTCAACGGCAACAAAGTTGTCGTACTGAGCTTTACGGTATATCAGGCCGAAGGGTCGACACCTTACAATGTGGCTTTGGCAGATGCTTACAGCAAATATCATGACCGCGGGCTTGAGATATATCAGGTAGCTCTCGACAATGACGAGTTTCAGTGGAAACAGTCGGCTAAAAATCTCCCGTGGATAACGGTATACAATCCGCCCACAGCTAATGCCTCGACCCTCCAGTGCTACAACGTAAGGACATTGCCCACCACTTATATAATAGCCAACGGCGAACTTGCAGAACGTGTAAACGATCTGTCAAAACTCAATTCTGCCGTAGCATCATATTTATAACGATTTTTCAGTCCCGTCGGGATTGAAGAAACGGCGCGCGTACAATGCGCCGTTTTTCATATCCTGCAACGCCTGCAAGAATCCGCCGCCGCATCTATGTTTAGCACGCCAAGCATTGACAACAATGCGCAGCGGCCATGTATGCTTATGATACATATATATCATGGCTCCCGGACCGGTCAGTGAGCCCGGTCTGTCGGCCGTGCGAAATCCGGAGCTGACACCCGGATGCAGCGCTACTACTGTAGGAAAGAAACGGCAACGAAGCCCATGCCGGAGAGCTGTATACACGAACATCTCTCCCTCTCCCGTAGGTATTGTCGGAGAGCCCGTACCGATAAGCGGGTTAAAGCGGACATTCGCTCCTGACACCGATGACCGTCGAAATGCAATCTCCACTTCCGATACAAAATGCCCCTTACGCAGTCTTACCACGTCATACTCCCTGTCAGGGTATCGCTTGGCGCTTCCCCCGGCATATTTGAAAAGAGCCACATCAAGCGCATCATCTGACCTGAACACATCCATGACTGACCGGAGTCCTTCAGCATCGTATAAAAGGTCATCATCGGCAGTAAGACATACATCGGCAGTGGCTTTCGACATAGCGTAATTGCGGTTACGGCTCACCCCGGCATCGTCATGACGATATATGACGACATCATCACGTACCAACGCGTCGGGCACATCCATCCGTATATCGTCAGGCATCTGCCACGACACGATATAGCGTACGCCCTCCACTTCGGGCAGCCTCATCGCCGCGACACGCCCTATACCGGCAGTGCCCATTGTTGCAATCAGAACATCAAGAGTCATAAAAACGTCATGTCAAGTCCGGCAAATGTACAAAGAATATCTGTATAAGGGATAATAACGCGACCCGCAATTTGCATGGCAGGCCAATTATATGTAACTTTATCACACATATATCCATTATATAATGAAAGTATCGGTAATCGTATTGACGTACAATCAGGGACAGACAATAGCGCGCGCTCTCGATTCTGTTCTTGGACAAAAATGTGAATACTCCTACGAAATTGTTCTCGCCGATGACTGCTCAACCGATTCTACACCCGACATATGTCGGCACTACGCACGGAAATATCCCGATAAGATAAGGTATATAGCCAACAGTGTCAACAAAGGCATGCTTGACAACTACTTTGACAGTGTGCTCGATGCACGCGGAGAGTATATAGCGGACTGTGCGGGCGATGACTTCTGGACCGATGACCACAAGTTGCAGAAACAGGTGGAAATTCTTGAACAGAACCGCGACGTCGTTCTCGTACATACCGGCTGGATGTACTTTGACTGTATTACTGAACGTACTTATCCACCTGTGTTGTCCAAGGAAGAGGCCAATATATTTCGACAGCCTCTATCGCCGCCCGGAACACTATTCCACCCTCTGCTTGCTCAGAGCCGGAAAACAGGCATAACATTAAATACGTCGCTATACCGTAAATCGGCTTTCATGTACTGTTACGACAGCGATCCGGCACTATTCCGTAACAAAGAGTTCACTTGTGAGGACTTCCAGATTATCGTCGAGCTGTCACGCATAGGCTCAATAGCTTATTTAGATTGTGTGACATGCTGCTATACCGTCAACGGCATATCGATAACCAATCCCGGCGACTACAAGTCGCTGTATCGCCAATATTACGGTTCAATAAAACTGCTTCGATATATTCAATGTAAGTATGACGTGCCGCAAAGTGTGGTCTACAATTGCTATTACCACAGGCTCAACTATCTTTTTGCACAAGCATTCAGAAGCGGTGACATTGAATTGCGCAAAAACGCTATCGACACCTTCAAGCAGACAGATGTCAGACTGTCATTGAAGTCATGGATAAAACGGCTTTTGTCGTCAAACAATGCGTTATGGCGTCTGTCGCTCAAACTTCTTGACAAATGAGCCCACTGCTGTCAGTCATAATACCGGTCCATAACCGGGCCGCCATAGTAACAGCTACGCTTGACTCGGTGTATAGTCAGGACTATCGCCCCATCGAGTTACTGGCGGTTGACAACAACTCGACCGACAACTCGCTTGAGGTTCTCACCGACTGGGCCAGGCGACACAGTTGTGCCGGCTTCAATGTGTCGGTATTGAGCGAACCACAATCGGGAGCCGCTGCCGCACGCAACAAAGGACTTGAGGCGGCCACCGCGCCATACGTCATGTTTTTTGACTCCGACGACATTATGGAACCGGGACATATAAAGCGTGCCATGCAGACATTCACAGACGACCCATCGCTTGACATTGTCGGCTGGGACATATGCAATATCGGCCTTGACGGCCACAGGACAAGGCTGCCGTTTGCCGACCGTGACATGCGTTACCGCCATACTTTCAACGCAGTACTGTCTACCGCGCGATATGCCTTAAAAACAGACCTTATACGAAAGGCCGGAGGATGGGACGATACCTTGCCGGCATGGAACGACTACGAACTCGGCATGAGGCTGATTATGCTCGCTCCGAAAATAAAGCGCCTGTGTGGGAAATGCACTGTCACTGTCAGGCAGTCGACAGAGTCCATAACCGGCTGCGATTACTCCTCCCGACATGAGCACTTGGAAAAATCGCTTGACCGCTGCGAAGCGGTTGTCAGCGGCAGCGGCGATAACCGATGGCTTAAATACATCAGACTGAAGCGCGTGGTTCTTGCAGGGTTGTATACGCGGGAAAAGTCGCCTGAAGCGCGCAGGCTCCTGAACTTAGCCATTGACAAAGAGCCCTCACCGATAAAAAAACTTCTGTTGATTGCAGCGTTCCGATACACTGCCGCCGGAGGCAGAGGCATACACCGGCTGCTGCGGAAAGTGCTTTAAAACATATACGGTGTCCTTGACTTTTATAAAAATAATGCTTACCTTTGCATCGTAAACATTACACGGAATTTTTATTTAAGGGTCTCGCCCATTGGTCGAGATTCCTTTAATTTTTTTGTATAACATAAAACTTAAATATCATGGCCATCACTTACATGACTCGTGAAGGATACAAGAAGAAAATGGACGAAATCGCTTATCTTGAGACAATTAAGCGACCCGAAATATCGCGTGCCATAGCCGAAGCCCGCGACAAAGGCGACTTATCGGAAAATGCCGAATATGATGCAGCCAAAGAGGCACAAGGTATGCTTGAAATGAAGATTTCACAGCTGAAAGACCTCGTGGCCAATGCTCGTATAATCGATGACAGCAAACTTAACACCGAAGAGGTACAGATACTCAATAAAGTCAAAATCAAAAACGTTGCCAACGGCATGGTCATGGAATATACAATCGTAGCCGACAGCGAAGCAAATCTGAAAGAAAAGAAGCTGGCATCAAGCACCCCCATAGCTCAAGGTCTTCTCGGCCACAAGCTCGGCGACGTCGTGGAGATAAAGATTCCTGCCGGCATTGCAAAATTTGAAATAGTTGAAATATCATTCTAACACTTGACTCATATGTCTACGATATTTACTAAAATCATCAACGGAGAGATTCCCTCATACAAAATTGCCGAAGATGACAAGCATTACGCGTTTTTGGACATAAACCCGGTAGCGCCGGGGCATGTTCTTGTCGTTCCTAAAAAAGAGGTAAGTTATCTGTTTGACCTTTCTGACGAAGACTATCTCTCGCTGCAGCTGTTTGCAAAAAAGATAGCTCTCGCAATGAAAAAGGCCCTCCCCTGTGAGCGCATAGGCGTTACCGTAATAGGACTTGAAGTGCCTCATGCCCACATACACCTTGTGCCTATAAGCAAAGAAGGCGACATGAACTTCTGCCGTCCCAAGCTTACGCTTGACCCGAAGGACATGACAGACATAGCCAAAAGCATCGTAAAAGAGCTTAACTGATGAAATACTTGGTCATAGGAACCGGAGGCGTAGGCGGCAGTATTGCCGCCTTCCTTCATTTAGCGGGTAAAGATGTCAGTTGCATAGCACGCGGCAAAGCACTCGAAGCCATGCGCCTCAACGGCATGAAGTTTCACTCTACCTTAAAAGGCGACCACATCATACCTGTTGACGTTCACGGAGCCGACGATTATAATGGTAAGGCCGACGTGATTTTTGTCACGGTCAAAGGATACTCAATCGACGAGATAGGACCTGTAATATCGAAATGCGCCGGACCTGACACCATAGTCATACCTGTACTTAATGTATACGGAACAGGCGCACGCATAGCCGCCACCGCACCCGGGGTAAATGTCCTCGACGGGTGCATATATATAGTAGGCTTCAAGTCGGGAACCGGAGAAATAACACAGATGGGTGAGATATTTCACTTAGTCTACGGTGTACCGCGCGGCCATAAAGTAGAGCCGGAGTTGCTCGCGAAAATCAACGCTGACCTTACCGAAGCCGGGATAAAGGTCACCCTTAGCGACGACATAGACCGCGACACATTCATAAAATGGTCATTCATATCAGCCATGGCACTCACGGGAGCTTACTATGACATACCGATGGGTCCTATACAGCACGACGGCCCCGAACGCGATACATTCATAGGGCTGTCACGTGAGAGCGAGGCTCTCGGACACAAACTCGGCATAGACTTCGGATGCGATCTCGTAAAGCATCATCTTGATGTCATTGACAGTCTCGCACCGGAAAGCACCGCGTCGTTACAGAAAGATTTGAAAGCGGGACATGAAAGCGAGATACAGGGCCAGCTGTTTGACATAATCGAACGTGCACGCGCGGCCGGCATCGCCACCCCGGTATACAACCTCGTGGCGGAACACTTCGCCGCCAACCGCTGACTACTGATGCAGACGGCGGGGAAACTTGAACACAATCGACAATACGACCATGCCGGCCAGCATCCATGAGTAATACATGTAGGGCCATGGAGCTGCCGGCGATATACCGGCCAACGATGTGGCCAGCAATGTCTGTGCCCCGTAGGGTATAAGACTCTGCACTATGCAGGAACACGTATCAAGTATCGACGCCGTCTTGCGAGGGTCGAGACCAAACCGGCCCGCAATGCTTTTGGACAACGGACCTACGGTTATTATCGCAACGGTGTTATTGGCCGTACATAAATTCACTATGCTTATCAGAAGCGCTATGCTCGCCATCGCTCCACGGCTTCCGCTTATGCGGCGTGTCATAACCTGCAATATATAATTGATGCCGCCCGCTGCCTTTATAAGTCCGAGCATTCCGGCGGCAAGTAAAGTTATTATTACAAGATTTCCGACCGAATCTATCCCCTCGCCCATATAGCCGAACATATCAAGCAGCCTGAAGCCCGATCCGAGAGCAAGCAGCAATGCAGTGACTATGCCGACGGCAAGCACCACTGTGACATTAACACCGGCCACAGCCATGATTATGATGACCAGATAAGGCAGTACAAGCCACGGATTCTCCACATCGGACACCACGCTCTCCGGGACATCGGCTCCGAGCATGATATAAAGTCCGAGCGCACACAAAGCGGCAGGCAGCACGATATACAGATTGGCCTTGAACTTGTCGTTCATCTTACAGCCTTGAGTTCGGGTAGCGGCAATGGTAGTATCGGATATGAATGACAGATTGTCGCCGAAAAACGCACCTCCCAGAACCACGGCCACGAAGAACGGCACCGTACCGTTTTCAGTCTGGGCCAATTCGACGGCAAGCGGAGTCAGCGCCACGACAGTGCCTACCGATGTGCCGATCGACAACGATATGAAACAAGCGGCAAGAAACAGCCCGGGTATCAGCATCTCGGCAGGAAGCCATCGAAGAGCCAAGTTGACGGTAGCCTCAATGGCTCCGGTCTCTTTGGCAAGAGCGGCAAACGCTCCGGCAAGTATGAAGATCCACACCATATACATGACGTTGGACGAACCTGCATCACGTGAAAATATCTCTACCCTTCGCGCCAAAGGCTTACCGCGTAGTATGATAACAGCCCAAGCCGACGCTATGAGCAACGCCACCGATATAGGCATCTTGTAAAAATCGCCTATTATAAGCGACACGACAAGATAAAGGATCAGAAAAACGGCAATCGGTGAAATCGCAAGCAACCCTTTGCGGCGTGACATTATACAATCTGTACTATTCTCCATAATTTTCATAAAGACAAGATGCAAAGTTAATAATTTCCCACGGATTGGCGTGACAGTACCGCCAAAAACGCTTACTGACGGAACAATGAATTTATAATAAGACGATTGGCCCTGTCGATAGAACTCGACTCGATTGAGGCAAGGTAGATCTGGGTAGTGGCTTCGGAGTCATGCCCCATACCCTCGCTGATAATACTTACAGGGACACCTTTGGACCTTGCGATGGAAGCCCATGAATGACGGGCCACATACATTGTCAGCGGCACGGATGTACCGGCAAGCTCGCCTACCTTCTTCAGATTACGGTTTATATTATAGCTTGCATTACGATAGGCGAAAAGTTCTTTGGCCGAGGGGTTCATCAGTATCGGAAACAGGTATTGTGTGGGGTTTTCAGGATACTTGTCGAGTATCGACTGCATCTCGCGTGTCAATGCTATTCTGAGTGCCTGCCCTGTCTTGCGGCGCCGATATACCAGATACCCGCCCTGAAGATCTGTCTTACGGAGGAACGTCATATCGATCAGGCTCATGCCCCGTGTATAGAAGCTCATAAGAAACATGTCGCGGGCATGGTCGACAGATTTTGAGAATGACAGGTCAAGATTCATTATCTTCCTTATCACCGACAGAGGCAAAGCCCGCTTTACGGTTTTGTCAACACCGGTATAAACACGACGGAAAGGATTGGTCTGAATGACTATCCCTTCGTCCACCGCACGGTTGTAAACAGCACGGAGTATGCGCATATAAAACGATATTGTGTTGGATAATACGCCCCTCTTTTTAAGGTAGACTTCGTAGGCCTCTATCAACTCCGACGAAATAGCGTCAAGCATCATGTCGCGCTCGCCGCGAAACTGTCGGAAACTGTTGAGCGTAGACCTATAAGTCTCGGCCGTGCGCAATCGTCCGTGTTCATACATACGCGATATCAGTTTCTGCATGTAGCCGAACAACCGGTACTCGTTAATCTGACGGTTGTATTCATCCACTATCTCATCAACGGCAAACACATGACACTCTTCCTCATATTGCCGTATTATACCGCCAAGACGCTTTACATCATTGCCTATGTTTCTACGCATGGCTATAATAGCCGGTGCCCGGTCGACACAGTCGGGAAATCTTATGCCCGACTTGCGCTCATCCCACTCGTGAGGATAGATGCGGTAATCGGTTGTCAACTGACGCACTTTACGTTCGTGAATGACCTGATAATAAATACTTCCCATCTTTCCTGCAAGGGTCGATGGTCGAAACTTTACTCTGATTGATGCCATAATTTTAAGAAATGTGTAAAATGTTAGAGGGACATAACCCATATATAGGCCATATCCCTCTACGGTAACGTCAGAATAAACAATTACGACATAAAAAATCAGCTTTCTTCGTATTTTTACAAAGAAAGCTGATGCTATTTTATACGGTAAGTATCGACACTTACAGTTAACGGCCCGAATACATGTCGTCGTAGTATTGCTGATAGGCTCCGGAGGTTATGTGGTCCATCCATTCCTGATGGTCGAGGTACCAGCGTACGGTCTTTTCGATGCCCTCCTCAAATTGCAGGCTCGGTTCCCAGCCGAGTTCACGCTGAAGCTTGCGGGAGTCTATGGCGTAGCGAAGGTCATGACCCGCACGGTCTGTGACATAGGTTATAAGTGTGTCACTGTATCCTTCAGGATTGCCCAATAGACGGTCGACGGTCTTTATGATGACCTTGATGATGTCGATATTTTTCCACTCGTTGAAGCCGCCTATGTTGTATGTCTCGGCCACTTTGCCATTGTGGAATATTGTGTCGATGGCACGGGCATGGTCTTCAACAAATAACCAGTCGCGCACATTCTCACCCTTGCCGTAGACAGGCAGCGGCTTGCGGTGACGGATATTGTTGATGAACAACGGGATAAGCTTCTCGGGGAACTGATACGGGCCGTAGTTGTTTGAGCAATTGGTCACGATCGTAGGCATTCCGTAAGTGTCATGGTAGGCACGCACGAAGTGGTCGGATGAAGCTTTTGACGCGCTATACGGGCTGTGGGGATTGTACTTTGTAGTCTCCAAGAAAAACTCCTCGCCGTAAGCATGGTGGTGTTCAGACGAGGCCGCGGTGGTAAACGGCGACTCTATGCCCTCGGGCTGTGTAAGCTCAAGAGCACCATAAACCTCGTCGGTCGATATATGGTAAAAGAGTTTGCCATCGTAACCTTCGGGTTTTGACTCCCAATACTCTTTGGCGGCCTGAAGCAGCGACAGAGTGCCCATGACGTTGGTGCGTGCGAAAGTGAACGGGTCTTTTATCGACCGGTCGACATGACTTTCGGCTGCAAGATGGATAACCCCGTTAATGTCATGCTCGCGCATCACACGGCGCATGGTGTCGATGTCAACTATGTCGGCCTTGACAAATGTATAGTTGGGCCTATTCTCGACATCCTTGAGATTGGCAAGATTGCCGGCGTAAGTCAGTTTGTCGAGATTTACGATATTGTACTCCGGATATTTGTTGACAAAAAGTCGCACAACATGGCTGCCGATAAATCCGGCACCACCGGTGATGAGGATATTAGTCATTGGTGATTTAGTCATTAGTCGTTGATATTTAGTCTCTATTTTATTGGTTATCTTTGTTTTTCAAGAACGAGATAAGCGAAGTTATCATCTTACCGGTTTCTTGAATCAAATTCAATGTGTCTGTTATTTTCTTCTCATTAGAAGCATGTATGATAGAACACAGTCCTATCTGGGTCTCAAGTTCAAAAGTCGAGCCTCTTGCGATAAAAAGGAACTGCAGGAACTCTTTTTCAGACTGACGGCCATATCCCTCCGCAATATTGGACGGGATGGAAACCGCACTCCTGCGGATCTGGTCGGCCAAGGCGAATTTTTCTTCCACAGGAAGCAGTCTTGCCACTTCATATGCTGATGCGGCAAGCTGCATGGATTTATTCCAGACCTTCAGCTCCTTATAGTCTCCTTTCATCGAAACAGTGTATGATAATCTAATGACTGACGGCTAATGACTCTCGACTAAATTTACGATGCACGTTTTTAAAGAAGCGGTCCAGTAAGGCACTTGTATTTTAAATGTATCCTTGATTTTCGTCTTGTCAAGGACAGAGTATGACGGACGGCGCACCTTAGATGGGAATTCGTCGGAGTGACACGGCTGTATGTCACAGGCGGTATTGCCTGCGATTTCAGCTATCATCTTAGTAAAATCATACCAAGAACATACGCCCTCGTTTGAGTAGTGATAGACACCCTCGTTGCCCGCAAACTTGCGGTTCTCGATGATGTGGAAGATGGTGTCAGCAAGATCTTGCGCGTAGGTCGGGGTACCGGTCTGATCAAATACGACCTTCAGCTCCGGCTTTGTCGAAGTGAGGTTGAGCATGGTCTTGACAAAGTTCTTGCCATATTCACTATATAGCCATGCGGTACGAAATATCAGAGACTTGACACCGGACTCGGCTATCTGTTGTTCTCCGTGGAGTTTTGTCATGCCGTAAACGCCTGTCGGGGTACCCTTTTGGTCCTCGCGACAGGGGGTGTTGTATGGCTCGGCGCCAAACACATAGTCGGTGGAGACATGGATAAGCGTACCGTCGTTTGCCTTCAATGCCTCGGCAAGATTACGCACGGCCGTGGCATTGAGAAGCTCGGCAAAATCCGCGTCATCCTCCGCCTTGTCGACATTGGTATAGGCCGCACAATTGACAATGACTTTCACATCGTTGTCCTTCACCATATTTTTAACGGCCGCGGCATCGGTTATGTCAAGGCGTTGCGTGCGGTCATCATCGGCAATATCGGTGAATATGTAATTGTCATTTGAGCCTTCGGCTGCATTACGCAGACAGTTGCCGAGCTGTCCGTTGGCTCCGGTTACTAATATGTTCATAAATGAATTGGTAATATCTTAGAATAAGTCGGAATGAGTGCCTGTTTCAAGAAACAAGAGTGTCAATTCGGTGTCGTTCTGCTCCCAAATCAGCAACCAATCAGCCTGTATATGACATTCCCAGCATCCGTCATAATTTCCCGACAGTTTGTGGGGCTTATATTCAGCAGGCAATGAACCATTCTTTGCCAAGATAGCAATAACCGTTGTCAACTTTGATAAATCAAGTCCTCGTCTGGCACAGCGTTTCAATGACTTATTAAAACGCTTGCCGGTTCTGACCTGATAACTCATTTGTTGATATTGTTTATATGGTCTATCAGTTGCTCAACACTCTCCCAACGAGTAACTTCCCCCATTCTTGCTTCCTCAATCGCTAAATCCAAACCGGTTTTTCGTCTCGTCCTTTTTTCTGGCTTGGCAATAGAAACGCCATCAAGTGCACTAAGCACTTTTTTTAGACTTGGAAGAATCGAAGGATTTTCTATGTTCAAAACGAGCTGGGTCATGGTTCTTCAATTTGGAGTTACGACACAAAATTACGACTTATTCTTTAGTAAAACAACTGGTTGCTCATTTTTGTTGATACAAGTCGACGTTGATGTCAAAAGGCGAGTCGAAGTCGGCGAGCAGCGGGTGCTTGGTGTCTTTCTCGCTAAGCAAAGCCTCGGCCGGGTCAATCTGCCAGTCGATGCCAAGTGAAGCGTCGGCGATAGAGATGCCGCCATCGGCTTGGGGGGCGTAGTAGTTATCGCACTTGTATTGAAACACGGCTACGTCAGAGAGCACGGCAAATCCGTGGGCAAAACCGCGCGGCACAAAAAACTGACGGTGATTCTCTTCCGACAGCTCCACTGCCGCATGCTTGCCATAGGTCGGCGAACCTTTACGTACGTCGACAGCAACATCAAGCACACGCCCCTTGACGCAACGCACAAGCTTGGCCTGCGTGAACGGCGGCCGCTGAAAATGAAGTCCGCGCATGACTCCGCGCGTCGAGCAGCTCTCATTGTCCTGTACAAAATCGACCGGACATACTTTTTCGTCAAACTCGCGCTTTGAGTAACTTTCAAAAAAATATCCACGCGCGTCAGTAAATATGCGCGGCTCTATTATCACCACGCCATCTATTGCCGTATTAATTACATCCATAGTTAATCTGTTGACGGAAACCATGACCTGCGGGCCATAATATTCCTGCCTCAAATTTAATAATAAATCTGTATTTAAGGAAATTTTCGACTGTCTATCGGCGCCATGCCGTCAATCAAGATTGCGGTTTCCCGTACGCTCCACTTCATCGACTACCTTAAGCAGATACTTCCCGTAGTTGTTCTTGAGCATGGGCTGCGCAAGCTGCCGCATTTTGTCGGCCGAAATCCACCCCTGACGATATGCAATGCCCTCCAGACATGCTATCTTAAGCCCTTGGCGCTTCTCAAGCACCTCGACATATATCGAGGCCTCGGCAAGAGAGTCGTGTGTGCCAGTGTCGAGCCAAGCGAAGCCCCGCGGCAACGTCTGCACACGCAGCTCACCGTCTTTAAGAAACTCCTGATTGACAGTAGTTATCTCAAGCTCTCCACGAGCCGACGGCTTGATATTGGCGGCGACATCAATAACCTTGTTGGGATAAAAATAAAGTCCTACCACGGCATAATTGGACTTCGGCCGCTCGGGCTTCTCCTCAATCGACAGACAGTTGCCCTCGCGGTCAAACTCGGCCACACCGTAACGCTCCGGGTCATCGACCCAGTAACCGAACACCGTAGCCTTGCCATCCTCCTCGGCGCTCCTGACTGCCTCCTTCAACACTCCCGAAAAGCCTGCACCGTGAAATATGTTGTCGCCCAGCACAAGACACGCCGAGTCATCGCCGATAAACTCGCGACCAATGATAAACGCCTGCGCAAGCCCGTCGGGACTCGGTTGCTCGGCATAAGTAAACCTCACGCCATAGTCACTGCCGTCACCAAGCAGATGCTTGAACATCGGCAGGTCAAACGGAGTCGAAATGATAAGAATATCCCTTATCCCCGCCAGCATCAGCGTCGAAATCGGATAATACACCATCGGCTTGTCAAAAATCGGGAGCAACTGCTTGCTCACCCCCTTCGTAATCGGATACAGCCGCGTACCCGACCCTCCCGCCAGCACTATTCCTTTCATAAAAAATATAATATTCTGTAAATTTATTATACAGTATTACCTATAAATCAAAGTAATCGTATTCAATTTTCGGCCATTGATTACCCCTAATTATATAGAATTTTTATTGTTTGCCGTATCTCAAACGAAAAGGCCTATTGTTTATAAAGATTTTCATATTGCCGGGCAATAGTAGCCCATCTATACCGGCGGTCGGCTATTTCCTGCATTGATGCCGCATTGTTGTCAAATTTGCGCGATGAATCCTTGATAACATTGATCAATTCATCAGAAGAATGGAAATAATCAGCTTCATTTTCAGTAGACTCACGGTTGTATATGCAGTCAAAGGCAATTATCGGTTTTGCAAAAAACATTGCTTCCACGAGAGAGGGGTTGGTGCCTCCGGCACTATGTCCATGAAGATAGAATTTACAATTGCTTCTTAATACATTCAGTTCCCGCAAATCATACACTGCCGATTGAATTTTTATATTCGGAAAAGCAGAATATCGTTCACGCATTTCCTTGCCATAAGCGCTTTTGTCCCAATTGCCGATAAACAGGATATTTTTATCCGGTATTTGACTAAAAGCTTCAAGTATCGTATGTACATGGTTTTCCGGCTCGATCCGACATATCGCTAAAGAATAATTATCAGCGCTAAGGCCATATTTACTTAATACAGCAGAGATCTCACTCTCCGAAATGTCTTGCAATACATGGTCACCACCGTATGCAATAAGTTCCGAGTCACATCCATATTCTTTTTTGACATAATCTGTGATACCTTTGTTGTCAGTAACGATGACATCACCATATTTTACAGCCTGCTGCTCGGAATATTTGAGGAAACGTCGCGCCCATTTGTTCCATTTATCGCGGCGATGCTCAAGCCCATCTATGTTGATGACAAGACGTTTCTTGGAAAATAGGCGGAAAACGGGGAGAAAAGCACATCCTGAAACACCGAGTATCAGCACCACATCGCTTTTCCTTGCTGCCTTTATCAGGGAGAGAATATCGTATGGAATGCTTTGTATACCATTGGCATTCAGCCCTACATATTCAGTCTTTGCACCATGATAAACCCACCGCTCGTCATTGTAGGATTTCCTACTGCAATAGACCGCATATTGCAAATCCTCCGACTTGTTGTGGCGCACAAGCTGCTCCACCAATGTCTCAAATCCTCCGTAATTAGCCGGCACTCCGACTGTACCTATTATCGCTACTTTCATCAGTATTATTCTATTTTCTTTATGAATTTTGCAGGATTTCCGGCCCAAATTTCTCCGGCCGGTATGTCGCGATTTACAATACTGCCAGCCCCAATCACAGCATCATCTCCAATATTGACAGCGTTCACAATCAGTGTATTCATTCCTATAAATACTCGTTTGCCGATTACAACTTTTCCGGCATAAAAGCAGCGGTCATTTGTATTAAAGAAATGAGATAAAATAATTGTACCGCTTGTAGTCACGCATCCTTCACCAATTTCAATCAAATTAGGATATATTCCATCAAATTGTACTCCAGAGCCTATAAAACATCTTCCTTTGATTTTCACCCCCCCCCCAATTTTAACAGGCTTAAACGTATAGAAGGGGTTGTTAACGATTGCTTTGCCATTACCATGCAAACCTTTCTTAATATTCTTTGCAGATTATATGGCGGATTTGTAATTAATATCGTATCATTCATATTAATATGATAATATTACCTTAATGAGATTCTCTATCTAAATCTATTCAATTGTATATTGAACTCGTTGGCAATTGTATTCCAACTATATTTGTTATAAATCTCATTGGATATATTTTTCAAATTCATTTTACAGTTATTAAATAATATTTCTTTTATACGATTATCCAATATTTTATCATCTGATATGTTAATAAGACTATTACCAAAGAATGAAAAGTCTGCCATCGCCGTTGAATTGTTGCAAATTACATGTATACCAGTAGCACCAGCTTCTAAAGGAGGTATGCCGAAACCTTCCGCCAATGTAGGATACAAAAAAAGAGATGCATACTTATACCAGAGTTTCAATTCATGGAATGAAACCTGTGATATAATTCTGACAGCAGCCTTATTCTTTTCATTAAGATTATCAATAAATTTATGTAATTCTGGTGTTCGCACTGTTTCTTTACCTATAAATATCAAGGAATAACCCTTGTCTGCTAAATTCAGTCGTTCAAAAGCCTTAACTAAAGCGATATGATTCTTTCTCGGTTCTATACGGCTGACATACAACAAATATTTGTCAGGGAAATAGTGAGGTTTATTCCCTTGAATGGAAATAAAATCATGTGAAATTGCATTAGGGGTTATTATGATTCTATTTTCCTCGATTCCATAATGAAAAGAAATCCTTTTTCGTGAATAACTTGAGACAGTGCAAAGTAAGTCTGCTCTTTTTGCCGATAATTTAAAAAGTAATGCTTTTGATATTCTATAATTAAATGGAAAATATTGTGGGAAATCAACGAATAAGATATCGTGAAGGGTAACTATTGTTTTGCAGCTCTTAATTATTGGCGAGATATATTGGAAATGGGCAACGTCTATATTATATTTCTTTACAATATTTGGAATTTCAAAAAGAAGTCTATATATTCTATTCCTTGAAGTTAATGAGACATAATGGATATTATTACCCTTTCCAAATATAGCTCGTAATTTTTCTACATCTGCGGCAACGAAATAAAAATCAATATCAATAGCTAATGACGGAAGAATCTGATACAATCCTTGTATATATGTAGTTATACCCTGACTTATCCCAAAATCAAAGCAATGGCAGTCAACCAAAAGTCTCATGTATTATATTCTATAGTTAAAATTGGCACTCTATTCCTATTTAGACGAGTTATACATTTAAACCAGCCTTTTCGTAACAACTCGAATTATGAAAGCTGTTAAACAAGTAGCAAATGCAAGCGGAGAAATATGAAACGAATAATACAGTGAGGATTTAAAACGCGATATAAATCGCTTTTTTTTTGTCTCAATATCTTCTTCTTCAAAGATTGACAAGTTATGGCCAAGAGTATGGTCAATAACCATAAGATTAGACATTTTCCTTGAATAATCCAACGAGAATTTTGAATCAATACCATATAATCTAAGATTTTCATCGAATCGTACTATTCGATTCGTAATAAGATTAATTCTTACACACATCCCACTCATTATCCCTATAAACTTTTTTGAAGAAATTATACCGTGTATATTTGTTTCATAAGGGAATTTA
>LUJO01000018.1:0-98399 GCA_001689405.1 Candidatus Homeothermus arabinoxylanisolvens
TTTGCTATTCCGTTAGGTGTTTATTTTAACAATACAACGTCAACTTCGGTCAAATGGCCGCAACTCGCTTTAAATAAGGCATTTTAGCAATATTACACCTTATTTCATTTAAACACAATCAAACTATTTTAACATTATTAAGGTTAATTTTCAAGAATTTTCAATTTAATCATTTGCATGATTACAACAAAAACCGTACCTTTGTTACGTTTTTTCATAGGATTAGATTTTTAAGGTTTACAGCGCTACGGACGTCGTGAGATGACCGTAGCGTAATTTTTTGTATCAACCCGCCATTCCGCGGCAGTCCGACCCCGCCAATCCGGCATCCGGCTGAAGCAGGCCGGTAGGGACACCGGTAGTACGGCGCCCGCAGAACCGGATGGTCACGCGGGATGCGGATTGCGAATACCGAAGCTTAGTGGACGTGCGGGTGCGTGGCCGGGTGGCCATGCGGGTCGCATCCGGACGCCGTGGTACTAGCGTCCATACCGCAAAATGGTATTGTTCAGCGGATTATGGCGGCAAGGTGCTGTTCGAGGTGCTCTTTGTAGCGGGGTACGGGGATGCGGTCTATGCCATTGGCGGTCAACGTGGCTGACAGGCGGTCGATCTCCGATTTGATGTGACGGTGGATGAGGTTGTAGCGCTTGGCTATGAGGCGTATGTATTTGCGGTCCTGTTTTACGAGGCGTCCGGCCTCGATGGTGGCGGGAGCGCGTCGCACTTCGGCCGCGGCCTCACGGCGACGGCGCTGATAGGATGCGGACTTCGCGCGGCGGTCGATAATCGGTTTCAGGAGGTTGAACACGCATTGCGCTATGGGGGCAAGCCCTGTCGGCTCTGCGCCTGACATCTGATACTCCTTGATGGCTTCGGTAAGGGGTTGCTGAAGTTCTGTAGGAAGCATGGCTATTGATTCGCTCCATGCCTTGTCAAATTTGGGTGTACGTTTCATTGTATGTGATTATTGGTTTAATGGTTGTTTTTCCGCAAAGATAATACGACAGAACACCGTTTTTATGTATAATCGGGCATTAACAGTTTATTTTCGAGTTAACCCGCTGTCACCCTATATATTAACACATGATTTAACGTCTGTTAATGCTAAAGACCGCTATAACAATAAATATGCTGTATTAACGGCTTTTCACGTAAAGGAATTACGTATTTTTTGGCTATTAACGGATTAATATGTAATTTTGCCGTAATAATATTTATATTATTGAATACAGTGAATTAAATTTATATTTTCCTATAAAATAGATTACACGATTATGAGTAAAGAAAAGAAATTCTTGACCTGTGATGGTAATCAGGCTGCAGCCCATGTGAGCTACATGTTCTCGGAAGTTGCCGCTATCTACCCCATCACTCCGTCGTCGACAATGGCTGAGTATGTCGACGAGTGGGCTGCCGCAGGCCGCAAAAACATCTTCGGCGAAACTGTACTGGTTCAGGAGATGCAGTCTGAAGGCGGAGCCGCCGGTGCCGTTCACGGTTCACTTCAGGCCGGTGCTCTTACCACAACTTACACGGCATCGCAGGGTCTTCTTCTTATGATTCCCAACATGTACAAGATCGCGGGTGAATTGCTCCCCTGCGTATTCCATGTTTCGGCTCGTACATTGGCTTCTCACGCACTCAGCATCTTCGGCGACCATCAGGACGTAATGTC
The DNA here is from genome assembly GCA_001689405.1 of Candidatus Homeothermus arabinoxylanisolvens. Lineage (GTDB taxonomy): Bacteria > Bacteroidota > Bacteroidia > Bacteroidales > Muribaculaceae > Muribaculum > Muribaculum arabinoxylanisolvens. The sequence continues at coordinate 1,679 of LUJO01000018.1, forward strand.
GGTGCGCCAGACCGGATTTGCAATGCTTGCCGAGGGTTCCGTACAGGAAGTTATGGACCTCTCCGGTGTAGCACATCTTTCTACGTTAAAATCGCGTGTGCCTTTCGTAAACTTCTTTGACGGTTTCCGCACATCGCACGAGATACAGAAGATAGAAATGCTTGACAACGATGACCTCGCTCCGTTGGTTGACCACGAGGCTATCGCCGATTTCCGCGCACGCGCACTCAATCCGGCCAACCCCGTAGCACGCGGCATGGCTGAAAACGGCGACGTGTTCTTCCAGCACCGCGAAGCCTGCAACAAGTACTATGACGCAGTGCCCGCCATCGTTGAAGAGTACATGAACAAGATATCGGAAATAACCGGACGCAAATACGGCTTGTTCAACTACTACGGAGCTCCCGATGCCGAGCGTGTCATCATAGCCATGGGCTCTGTGACCCAGTCGGCTCAGGAAGCCATCGACTACCTCGTGGAGCAGGGCGAGAAAGTAGGTCTTGTATCGGTACACCTGTATCGTCCGTTCTCGGCAAAGCACTTCCTTGCAGCAGTGCCCAAGACCGCAAAGCGCATTGCCGTACTTGACCGCACCAAAGAACCCGGCGCACAGGGCGAGCCTCTGTATCTTGACGTAGTAGACTGCTTCAAGGGCGTTGAAAACGCTCCCGTGATAGTAGGCGGACGCTACGGTCTTGCTTCTAAGGACACCACTCCGGCACAGATACTTTCAGTATACGAAAACCTCAGCCTCCCCGAACCCAAAAACGGATTCACTCTCGGCATCGTGGACGACGTGACCTTCCTGTCACTCCCGATGAAGGCCGAAGTCGCTCTCGGCGACAAGAGCACCTACGAAGCCAAGTTCTTCGGTCTCGGAGCCGACGGTACTGTAGGAGCCAACAAGAACTCCGTAAAGATCATCGGCGACAACACCGACAAGTACTGTCAGGCTTACTTCGCCTACGACTCCAAGAAGTCGGGCGGCTTCACCTGCTCTCACCTGCGTTTCGGCGACAAGCCCATCCGCTCTACCTACTTGGTGACTACCCCCAACTTCGTGGCATGCCATGTACAGGCTTACCTGCACATGTATGACGTGACCCGTGGTCTGCGCGACGGCGGCACATTCCTTCTCAACACCATCTGGGAAGGCGATGAACTCGCCAAGAACCTCCCCAACAAGGTTAAGCGCTACTTCGCCGAGCACAACATCACCGTTTACTACATCAACGCTACCAAGATAGCTCAGGAGATCGGCCTCGGCAACCGCACCAACACCATACTCCAGTCGGCATTCTTCCGTATCACGGAAGTTATACCCGTCGACCTTGCCATCGAGCAAATGAAGAAATTCATTGTCAAGAGCTACGGCAAGAAGGGTCAGGACGTTGTCGACAAGAACTACGCTGCCGTTGACCGCGGAGGCGAGTACAAGGTACTCCCCGTTGATCCCGCATGGGCTCAGCTTCCCGATGACGCCACAGTGGCCAACAACGACCCCGAATTCATCAACAAGGTAGTACGCCCCATCAACGCACAGGACGGCGACCTGCTCCCCGTATCGGCATTCACCGAAGCCGACGGCACATGGCAGCAGGGCACAGCCAAGTACGAGAAGCGCGGTGTGGCTGCTTTCGTTCCCGAATGGAAGTCGGAAAACTGTATACAGTGCAACAAGTGTGCTTACGTTTGTCCTCACGCCGCCATACGTCCGTTTGTCCTCACTCCCGAGGAGATGCAGGCCGCACCTTTCGGCGAAGATGCCACCATACCCGCTATCGGCAAGACATTCACCGGCATGCGCTTCATGCAGGCTATCGACGTTCTCGACTGTCTCGGATGTAGCAACTGTGTTGACGTATGTCCCGGCAAGAAGGGCGTGAAAGCTCTTGAGATGAAGCCGCTTGAGACTCAGCTCGACATCCAGAAGAACTGGGATTACTGCGTTGAGTCGGTTAAGTCAAAAGCTCACCTCGTTGACGTAAAAGCAAACGTCAAGAACTCGCAGTTTGCAACTCCGCTCTTCGAATTCTCCGGAGCATGCTCGGGTTGCGGCGAGACTCCGTATGTAAAACTTATAACCCAGCTCTTCGGCGACCGCGAAGTAGTGGCCAACGCTACCGGTTGTAGCTCTATCTACTCCGGCTCCGTGCCCTCGACTCCTTACACCAAGAACGAGAACGGACACGGTCCGGCATGGGCCAACTCACTCTTCGAGGACTTCTGCGAATTCGGTCTTGGTATGACTATCGCCAACGAGAAGATGCGCGCCCGTCTTGACAACGATGTACGTGCTCTGCTTGACTGCCCCAAGTGCAGCGACGAAATCAAAGCCCTCGCCACCCAGTGGCTTGACGAGAAAGACAACGCCGACCGCAGCCGCGAGATAGCCAACGCTCTCGTGCCCCTGATGGAACAGTGTGGTTGCGACGCTTGCAAGAAGGTGCTCGAACTCAAGCACTACCTCATCAAGCGCAGCCAGTGGATCATCGGCGGCGACGGTGCTTCCTACGATATAGGCTTCGGCGGTCTTGACCATGTCATCGCATCGGGCAAGGACGTCAACATACTCGTACTCGACACCGAAGTATACTCCAACACCGGCGGTCAGGCCTCGAAAGCCACTCCTATCGGTGCTATCGCCAAATTTGCAGCATCAGGCAAGCGCATCCGCAAGAAAGACCTCGGCCTTATCGCCACTACCTACGGCTATGTATACGTAGCACAGGTGGCTATGGGCGCCGATCAGGCACAGACCCTCAAGGCCATCCGCGAGGCTGAAGCCTACGACGGACCTTCGCTGATTATCGCCTACGCACCCTGTATCAACCACGGCATCAAGGCCGGCATGGGCAAGGCACAGCAGGAAGAGGCCAACGCGGTAGCATGCGGTTACTGGCAGCTCTGGCGCTACAACCCCGCAGCCGAGCTTGAAGGCAAGAACCCCTTCACTCTCGACAGCAAGGAACCCAACTGGGATGCGTTTGAGGACTTCCTCAAGGGCGAGGTACGCTACGCTTCCGTTATGAAGCAGTACCCGACAGAGGCAGCCGAACTCTTCGCAGCCGCCAAGTCCAATGCCCAGTGGCGTTACAACAACTACCGTCGTCTCTCGCTCCAGCAGTGGGGAGTTGACCCGGAAGTCGAGACCCTTGAAAACAAATAAGCCTACAGCTTAACATACTCTGACAGCGAGGCTGTGCCATATGGCGCAGCCTCGCTTTTTTGGGGTCTATGTAAAAACACGGCTGCAAAACGGCGATAATGTTGGTAGGGGTGCCAGTAGTACGGCGCCCGTGAATCCGGATGGTCATATGATGCGCGGTCCCGGATTATCGTCGTGGAAGCATTAGAACGACTGCAAGTGGCCGTGTGAGTGGAGCCGGACGCCGTGGTACTGGCGTCCCTACCGCAAAACAGCTGTTATTTGACGGCTTGGGAGCCTGTAAAGGCTCGCGCCGGTCGTAAGCCGGGTACGAAGTGCCCGGACACGGAAATTACATCAAACCGAGTCTGACAAGACTCGTGCTTATGGCTATATGATTTGTCAATATCTCTTGGTTAGAGATGTTGACAAAAGGTATTGGTTTGTGTTTCAGGCAATAAAAGCATGTATTATCACTATTTTACTAAACAATTGTAGAAATAATTGATTTTATGATAAAAAAATCTAATTATTTCTTGCCTTATTTATTGGAATTTATATATCTTTGCGCATGACTAAGTATCTCTAACCAAGAGACTGACAGAATAATCCTTATGGAAAACAAGCAATGGAATAAAGTTATCGTACTGATAATCACGCTAATCCTATATACGCAATCGGCTGCCGCGCAGCAAGATATATCACGTCGTGTATATGTAAAAAGCAATGCCGCCGCATGGGCTATGCTCACAGTCAATGCTTCGGGAGAGATTGATGTTGCTCCACATTGGTCGGCTGACTTGTCAATACTCTGGGCAGGCTGGGACTATTTCAGTTCCCGCACTAAATTCCGTACATTCAATGTACGTCCCGAAATCAGGTATTGGCTTACAGAGTGTAACTGCGGATGGTTTGCCGGAGCACATCTCGGACTGGCATACTACAACTTCGCATTTGGCGGCAAAAAGCGGTATCAGGATCGCGACGGCAATACACCGGCCTATGGAGGAGGCATCACTGTCGGTTACCGCCGGCTCTTCGGCCATGACAGGCGCTGGCTGATTGAACTATCAGCCGGAGCCGGGGTCTACGCCTTGGATTACGACGTATTCAGAAACGAGCACAATGGATTGATTACCGACCGGTGCAAAAAGACTTATTTCGGCCTCGACAATATAGCTTTGTCTTTTGGCTATACATTTTATCTAAAACGCTGACCATGACATCATATATCCGTTATATATCTTTTCTTACCACTCTGTTGGTACTGTCGGGGTGTGTGCATCAGTTTCCCGAGGAGCCGTCGATGCGTAAAGTACATCTGTCGGTAACACATATTCAGGAATGGACGCGCCACGATATGGACATACTCTCACGCGCCTCGTCAGACGACAACGGATATGTGGTGCGATACATATTCCGGGCCTATCCCGAAGGTATGCTCGAAAATATGGAACGCCCTCATGTATGGGAGCGGATAATATACCGCGATGAGATGCCGCGCTCCGACTTCGATATCGACCTTGACATGCCTGTCGGCGACTGGGAGCTGCATGTATGGTCAGATATTGTGTCGGACAAAGACCTGAAAGACAGGTATTACTCTGTCTCCGATTTCACCATGATATCGCTTCTGGAGCCTCATTCAGGATGCGATGACATGCGCGACGCTTTTGCCGGCTCTGCAGAAGTGCATCTGCCCGGCGGACCGGAAGAAGCCGGACCGGAGTATGTAAGCGTCAGCCTTGAGCGTCCTCTCGCCCGTTATGAGTTTATAGCCACCGACTTTGATGAGTTTATAAGACAGAAGAATGAACGCGACAACAGCGGCATATCTGTCGATGAATATGAGGTGGAATTTTATTATTGCGGCTACATGCCGAGTGCCTATAACCGTTTTTCCGATGACGTGACCGACGCTAAACCCGGAGTGATGTTCAAAGGGCGCATCACCCGGCTGTCTGACACCGAAGCCTCGATAGGTTTCGACCATGTGTTTGTCAACCACCGTGAACGCTATGTTATAGTCAGTGCCGTACTCGTGTCGCCCGACGGCAGCCGCTCCGGACTTACCGGTGAGATTACAATACCGCTTTTGCGCTCGCGATGCACCGTGGTGCGCGGACGCTTTCTTACCGCCGATGAATCCGGAGGAATCAATATGGATGTGGAATTTGAAGGAGATCATAATATTTATATCTAATCTTTATTATTATTTTTATGAAAAAAACAGTAGTTTTATCCGTAGTAGCCGCGATGAGTATCCTCGTGGCATGCAACAACGATGACGGTGTTTTCAAACCCGCCGAGTCCGAATCTGTATCGTTTACAGTATCTCTTGAGAGTCCGTCACAGTCACGTGCCGATGACAGCAACGTAGTCGGCGCGGTCGGTGATGAAGGTGTCACCCGGCTTATTTACAATGCCTACTATCTTAATTCAACCGACAAGCCCGTCGAGGGCGCCGACGATGTCAGCGGTGCGGGAAAGCAGGCGGTATTCAACCAGAACGGCACGGCTACGCTCGTCAACGGCAAGGCGCAGATAAACATATCGTTGCCTAAAGGAGTCGATTACGTAGTGGCATTCTGGGCGCAAAATCCCGATTGCAACGCTTGGAAAACCGATGACCTGCGTGCCTTGACACTCGACTACTCCGCCGTGAAAAACAATGACCCGTCGCTCAATGCTTTTTCAGGACACGCAGTCATACGCAACTCAAATCATGCCAATGCCCAGCATCCTCATCAGGTGTATCTTCGCCGTGCAGTGGCACAGATTAACGTAGGCGCCAATCTTGAGTTATGGAATAATTTCGCACAGACAGCCGACGCCTATACAAAATCAAAGGTTACGCTCAAGGATGTGCCCACCACTCTCGACATTCTTACCGGCCTGACCGACCTCACAAAAAAGCAGGAAAGCGTAGTCTATGAGACAGCCGAATTCATGAACGGCAAAAACGAGGTGCTTACCGTGCCTCACGATGACTTTGCCGAGGAGGGTACCATACAGACCAAATACAGATGGGTGTCTATGTGTTATGTACTCGCCGGACGCCGCACGACCAACACTGTCGACGCCACATTCGAATTCAGCAATGCCGGCGGCAATTCAGCTACAATTCTGGCTCCCAACCTGCCGATACAGCGCAATTACCGTACCAATGTGCTTGGACGCGTCCTTTCAGAGATAGAGCCGTTTGAGGTGATACTTGACCGCCACTGGAAAGGCAACGACAACGACGTGCTGAAAGTGGACCAGAGCACATTCACCGAATCGCTCAACTATGCCGGACAGAATATATTGTTTGACCTTGAGAACAATCGAATGGTAGACGCCGATGATCCCACCAAGGCACGTGTCATTGTCTGCAATGACATAACAATCAAGAACGGCACACTCGGAGCCGGACAGATACAGGTCAATGCCACAGGAACCGTGACACTCGAAAATCTCGACTTCGAGACTTTGCCTGAAAATACCAATGCCGTATTTACAAATGTCGTTCGTGCAAAACGCATCATGATCAACAGTGCTGAAGAGATTGTGATGAAGGATATAAATACTTCCAAGCAGATTTATGCACGTAACGGCCTTGAACTCGCGCCGATAAGCAAAAAACCGGCACTGGATGCAGTTGGCTTCACTCCGGCCGCATGTCGTAAAATCACGATTGAGAACTGCGACTTTATAAAAATGGACAATAACTGTCTGAGTATCTATGTCGATGACCCCAACATGGAGATAGACATCAGAAACTGCCACTTCGAAATATCCGATAACGTCACCGGCAAACAATCACTTCGTTTGACGGGACAGCCCGGACAAGTCATACGTGTGACGTCGCAAGTGTCTGACCTCAACGGAGGCAAGGTCAATGCCAAGATCAATATAGAATATTGCTCGTTTGAATACTTCAATGCATTGACGTACTTCCCCGAGCGTCCCGATCCTGTAGAAGGTACTCACGATTTTAATGTATGGCCCAATAGAAAATATCTTTATGGTTTTGTTTATTTCGATGCATACGGCTCGACAGATCCTGCAAAGACTCCTGACATGTCCGGCATCAAGCTGTCGTTAAACAATATACGTTATGGAAGCAAAGATGGCGGAGAAGTAATAAACGACCTCGAATTCCGTACACCGAAGACCCTTGTGTCATGCTCGTACACCAACTATAATCCTACAAGCAAGTTCTTCAGGACCGTTACCCTTAATGGCGCTGAAACCCCGCTTAACGCCAAGCTGCTTGAAGTAATGGGTACAAACACAGAACTTACCGACTGATACCGCGATACTACAGTTATAGCAGAGGGCAGAGTCTTTATCGGCTCTGCCCTATTTTTATGGCCTCGGCTCAAAACCCGCCGCCCGGTTAAAACACACATAACGTGTTGCGATACAGCATCCGCAAAGTTGCATGATGTATCCGGTACGGAACCCGCCGGTTGTCAGTGGCGCCCGCACCGACTCCAAGACACGCAACCGCATATTGTGGGACAGCATACCTTACACACCCGGATATGTCGAGGCGGTGGCCTACAGCTACGGTAGCCCGAAGCCGGTGGCGCGTCACCGCATCGAGACTGCCGGCAAGCCTGTAAAACTCGGCATGACCTGCGACAACATGCAATGGAAGGCCGACGGAAAGGACCTGCAGCACATACGTGTCGAGGCCCTTGACAGCAAGGAACGCCGTGTATACGGCGCCGATGCCCGTATAGAGTTTTCAATCAATGGTCCGGCCGAGATTGTGGGTGTCATAAACGGCGACATCACGAGCGAGGAGCTTACGGTGGGCGACAGCCGCCGTCTATACAACGGCACTGTGACTGCGATACTGCGGTCAACCGGTGTCCCCGGTAAAGTCACGGTAAAGGCTGTAGCCGACGGCATGAAGCCTGCTGTCACGGTCATTGACACGAAAGAGAGCCCCGATGCTGTGACGGCGTTGTAGCCCCGAGGGAGATTGAGCGACGACTGCTTCACCGCATCTCGTCAATCAGGTGGCGCACGGCCGACAGCGGATGATAGAAAATCATGCGCGGCCCGACGTAACGCATCACTGTCCTAATCCTGTCCCGGTTGGCAGGCGAGTAGCAGTGAATGTCACATTTGCGGCAACTCGACTTGCCGTTGCCTTTCGGACAACGGTCGAGGCGGCTCTCGGCATAGGCGAGCAGAGCGGCGCAATCACTGCACAGCCGGTTTCCGGCGCCATGTCCGTGTTTGCGGCAATAGATGGCTATCATCAGGCCTACAACTGCTTTCTCCCGGTCAATACGTGTCATATAAAAATAATTTTGCGACGGCAAATTTACAAAAATATTTCTCTCATGTGCCGGCCGGAAATCGGTGAAAACACATCGGCGGAAGCCTCCATGTGGATCGGATGCTCCCGCCGGTTTGTCGTGTGGGTGTATGTATCGTTTAGCCGATAAGATTGACAAGATCCTCGTCGACGGTCGTTATTGTGCCGATATTGAATTTATCCTGAAGCACTTTCAGAATATCGGGTGTGAAGTAGGCAGGAAGAGTGGGGCCGGTGTGTATGTCGCGCACTCCGAGACTCAGCAGGGCGAGCAGTACTATGACCGCCTTTTGTTCATACCACGCTATGTTATATACAATCGGCAGGTCGTTTACGCTTTTTAGGCCGAGCGCCTCTTTCAGTGCCAACGCTATTACTACAAGTGAGTATGAGTCGTTGCACTGTCCGGCATCGAGTACGCGCGGTACACCCTCGATGTCGCCCAGCTGCAGCTTGTTATAGCGGTACTTGGCGCATCCGGCTGTGAGTATGACACAGTCGTGGGGCAGCTTCCAGGCAAATTCGGTGTAGTACTCGCGTGACGGGAAACGTCCGTCGCAACCGGCCATCACAACGAATTTACGTATTTTTCCGGCTTTAATCAGCTCGATTATCTTGGGCGCGAGCGCCAGCACCTGATTGTGGGCAAACCCGGCCGTGATTTCGCCATGCTCTATTTCAGTCGGCGGCTGACACTTCTGCGCTCTCGCGATAATCTCCGAGAAGTCTTTGCTGCCGTCGGGCTTTTCAGGTATGTGGTGTGTGCCGGGCATGCCTACCACTCCGGTGGTATATACGCGGTCGATATATGTGGTCTTGGGGCGTGGCGGCACGATGCAGTTGGAGGTAAACAGAAACATTCCGTTGAATGTCTCGAACTCGTCAATCTGTTTCCACCACGCGTTGCCGTAGTTGCCGGCGAAGTGAGGAAATTTCTTGAAGAACGGGTAGCTCTGTGCGGGTAGCATTTCGGAATGGGTGTATATGTCGACCCCTTTGCCCTCTGACTGGACAAGCAGTTCCTCAAGGTCCTTGAGGTCATGGCCGCTGATGAGGATACCCGGCCGCTTCCCGACCCCTATGTTGACCTTTGTGATTTCGGGATTGCCGTATGTCGAGGTGTTGGCCTTGTCAAGCAGTGCCATGGCTTTTACTCCACCGTCGCCGACAGCGAGAACAAGCGAGAACAAGTCTTCAGCCGATATGTCGGGGTGACTGACTTCGGCCAGCGCGTTTTCAATCACGGCATATATATCTTCGTTCTCGTAGCCGAGATTGAGCGCGTGGCGTGTGTAGGCCGCCATGCCTTTGCATCCGTAGATTGCGAGCTGCTTGAGTCCGCGTATGTCTTCGTTCTTATCATGAAGCACACTGAATATCTCATCGTCAAGAGTACCGCCTGCCTCCACGACTTCCAATCGTCCGAAATTATCCTTCGAGATATGGAATGACACTTCCGGCATGCAAGGAAGTTCGATGCCGCGCTTTTTGGCGGTACCGATAAGCTCGTTTTTCAATTCAAGACCTTTGCTGATGAAGTCATCGAGCATCGTATTGTCGAAGTTGGCGTTTGTGATAGTAGTGAACAGTGCGTCGATTATGAAGTGCGACGCATTGCGGTCGGCGGCCCCCTTTTCTCTCAGAAGGCGGTTTACGATAGCCATCCCCCTGACGATATACAGGAGCTGGTCCATTCTTGTAGAGGTCTCCGGCTTTTTGCCGCACACTCCCTGAAGTTCACAGCCTTTGCCTCGGGCTGTTTCCTGACATTGATAACAAAACATGTTCATGAGCGGTAATGTATTTAATCGTTCAACTTGGTAAGCAGCATTTTGAAACGCTCCGGCGCCCTAAGCGAGTGGGGAGTGCCGGGCTTCATTACAAGCCAGTCTCCGGCTTTAAGCAGTTTCTCTTCACCACCGACGGTGAAAGCACAGACGCCTTCAAGAATCTGCACTACCGCCACGGCCGGAGCCGTGTGGGTCGAGAGTGCCGTGTCCTTGTCGAATGCCATCAAAATTACCATCCCGGAACTGTTCTTTGCTATGACCTTGTTGGCTATCTGTCCGGGAGAATATTCCAGTTCGTTTTTAAGATTCATAATATTTGAATTGTGTGGTTCTGTCCGTTTTTAACGATATTCAGCATCCGTTTGTTCGCAATGCGGGAAGAGGTGTGTGGCTACGCAAGGAGCGTGACCACCATACCGGCGAGTATCATTGCCACACTTCCCACGGCGTATGTGACCGTATATCCCATTACGGGGAGAGTACTGTCGAGACTATCCTGTATGGCACCTAATGCGGCTACAGCATTTCGACTTCCCGCGACACAGCCGAGCGACACCGCAGCCGGAAATTTAAACAGCTTGTTGGCGATGAATATGCATATAATCAATGGTATAGCGGTACAGGCCATGCCAATCAGGAACATCTGCGATCCCACCTCTTTCAGGCCGCTGATGAATGTAGGCCCTGCAGAAAGGCCTACGACAGCAATAAACAGATTTAGGCCGGCATTATCCATGAACCATGCTTATCCGTTATTGATTGTTCCAAAGATTCACATTTCAAGCAACCCCGGGCCGGAGATGTCCCGGGCATGTGACTTGTTATCACAACAAACGTTAAATGGATAATGTTGTGTCGTGTGGCGTTATAATCGGGGCATGGATGCACCACACCCCGCAAAGGCATGTGGCCGTTGCGGGGTGTGCTGTCTTGTCGGTGATGTCGTGTTAATCAGGATATGAATACTTTGGCTTTCTTGCGCTTGGGACGGCCCTTCTTGTCGCGTTCGGGTTCGCCCACCGAGGGTACGAACTTGTCTCCGGCCGGAGCGGCGGGCTGTACTCCCGGCTGTTCGCCCGGTTTCGACGGCTCGATCTTTACCGGATGCGACGGGTCGTAGTCAAATCTCTTGGCACCGCCGTTAAGATCAGTCATGTCCACTACAAAAGGTATGTAGTCGCTTTCCGCAAGAAACTCGCCGTCCTTGCCGGGATTGGCAAAGACCGAAACCTTTACGAATATGCGGTATTTACGCGGATTCTTCAAATGCAGCTCTTCTGTAGGAATAAATATGGTGCAATCCTCCACGTCCATGTCATTTTTCTTGGCCTTGAAGTAGGAGTATGAAGCAATGTAATTAAGCGACGGTGACAGACGATAGCGTCCGTTTATGTCGTGGAGCGCCCGTTTGCCGGGCACTGCGTAAAATATGGCCTGACACTGCACGCCCTTGTCTTTCACTCCCTTCAGGTCGAAATCGGCATGTATCATCACACCCTTTTCTCCGTCATGAGGAGCGTTGGTCTCTATCCATATTCTTTTGAATTCAGCCGACGACGCGCCGGCAGCAAACACACAGAGCAGGGCCATGGCTATGGCCGTTATATAATGTTTCATATCCGTTTTTGAGGTTTTTATTGTATACACATTGCAAAATTACGAAAAAACGTCCGAAGCTCAATAGCTTTTAACTATTATGTTGCGGGCGCCGCAGTACTGTTCGAGCAGCCGCCGCGACAGGGCTACGGTGTCATCGACCGGCATCTCTTCGCCGTATATGTTGATGCACATAAGCAGCCGCCGGGTATCGATGCCGGGTTTGGTGCGCTCGTTATCGCTTGTAGGCGTTCCTATGCCGCCTATGGCGTCGCGGTATACCGGCATACAGGCTATGTTCAGCGGGCCGCGCCCTATGGCTTCGAACGGCTCCCCTTCACATCCTGCGCCGAGCGACAGTGTGTCGCCCTCTATCTTGTCCGCGTCAAATCCGCCGATGGAATAGCCCGACGCTATCGACACGACATTAATCAGGTCAACTATATTGTTGATAAAGTACAGGCCCATGTCCTTGACTATACGGCGGCACAGGGCCTCGCTCGACGGACGGTAACGGTTGGGCTCCTTGCCGAGCGCCTTGTAGGCTTTACGTGTCGCGGCAATGCCGGGACGCTTGTTGATCTCGTCAATACGATAAGCGGCTTTTATCTTTTCGCCGAGCAGCAGTAACTCCTCGCGTAATCCGGGCGATGTGGCCGCGTTGTCAACGTCGGCTTCGATTGTCACCACCTTCAGGTCTGGAGCCGCGTTTTTTATAATATTCTCGATTATTATATTCATTGTCGTCTTAATCCTTTTACAAAAGTACATAAAAAATCCATAGTTTCCCTGAAGAAACGGATATCGGATGAAATCTGACTGACAGGCATGAATTTTAATAATTTTCATGATTCCTGAACCGTTGTAAGACATATGCGTTATAATTTTAAAAATGGGAATTATAACTATGACACAGTACCGTCTGAAAAGAGCTTATGAACCGTCATCTGACAATGACGGGTTTAGGGTGTATATCGACCGCCTGTGGCCCCGTGGTCTTTCGCACGAGACTTTTCACTACGACTTGTGGGACAAGGAGATCGCTCCTTCAACCGAACTGCGTGAGTGGTTTCATGCCGATCCGGAAAACCGATGGACGGAATTCGAGCAACGCTACACACGCGAGTTGACCGACAATCCGTCGTTTGCCGCCCTGCGCCGACTGTTGGAGCAGAAACCGGTAGTGACGCTCCTCTACTCGTCACATGACGAACAGCACAACAATGCCGTCGTAGTCTATAATTTATTAAACTCTGACGTTCATTGACAGAGTCCATTCCTAATACATGATAACGGATTATTAATTAAATAAATTCACTGATTATGAAAAAGTACGTTTGTGACGTTTGCGACTGGGTATATGACCCCGAGATAGGAGATCCCGAAGGCGGTATAGCTCCCGGAACAGCTTTTGAAGATTTACCCGACGATTGGGTATGCCCGATATGCGGCGTCGGTAAAGATGAATTCAGTCCCGTAGAGGAATGACGGTCTGATTACCGTCTTATTCCGGAAATACAGACCTCTGTCGATTGTCATATTTCGACAGAGGTCTTGGTTTATGTCTTATTGTCTTGAAAAATTTTCGTAACTTAGCACTCCATTAATATACAGACAATGAAGATAGCCATAATTGTGGCAATGACCAAGGAGCTTAATCTGTTGTTGCCTCTCATAGATTCATGTAAGGAAGTGTCTTCGGCCAATGGTTTTTCATATTATGAAGGATCAATGGGCGGCAAGAGTGTGGCCGTGATGCAGTGCGGCATAGGCAAGGTTAACGCCGCTGTCGGCGCATTTGCGCTGATTGAGGCCTTTCACCCCGATATCGTGATAAACTCCGGAGTGGCCGGCGGTACCGGCTCTGAAGCCAAGATACTCGACGTGGTAGTCGGTGAACGTGTGGCCTATCATGACGTATGGTGCGGCCCCTGCGCCGAGCGCGGCTGCATACAGGGCATGCCTCTGTACTTCGAGGCTCCGGCCGAAGTGCTCGCCAAGATACAAGAGTCGGCCCATGTCAAGAAAGGTCTCATAGCTTCAGGCGACATGTTTGTCGACAATGCCGACGAACTGGCCCGCATAAAAGGACTTTATCACGATGTGCTGGCCGTGGATATGGAGTCGGCCGCCATAGCGCAGGTGTGCCATATAAAGGGGGTGCCGTTCATAAGCATACGTGTCGTCAGCGACACTCCGGGCGAGACCGACAATACCGCACAGTACGAGCACTTCTGGGACGACGCTCCGCTTCAGACATTCCATGTGCTTACACAGATTGTCGATACATTGTAGAGCGCCTCGTTTATAATCTGAACAAACGGCTTTATGGAAAAAATAGCAAGTTTTACCGTCAATCATCTCACACTGCTGCGCGGCGTATATGTGTCGCGCAAAGACACTACCCCTTCGGGCGATGTCATCACCACCTTTGACGTGCGCATGACCGAGCCCAACCGCCAGCCGCCGCTGAGCGGCCGTGCGCTGCATGCCATAGAGCATCTTGCGGCGACTTTTCTGCGCAATCATGCCGAGTGGCGCGACAAAGTAGTATACTGGGGGCCTATGGGATGCCTTACCGGCAACTATCTTCTGCTAAGCGGCGACTACGAAAGCAGCGACATTGTGCCGCTACTGCGCGAGACCTTCCGCTTTATCGCCGATTTTGAAGGAGATATACCCGGCGCCACTCCGCGCGACTGCGGCAACTACTCCTATATGGACCTCGGCGAAGCCCGTGAAGCAGCCCGCCGTTATCTTGACGAGGTTCTCGACTGTATGACACCGCAACAACTCGTATATCCTCAGTGACAACATAGCGTAGATGAAGGATCTAAAGGCGATAAAAGGCACATATTATATACACAATCTTATAAGCGAGGGCGAACATGAGCACCAAGACTTCAAGTTTGCCATATCGGACGCGGCCAAGATAGCCCACTCCATATCGGCTTTTGCCAACAATGACGGAGGCCGGCTTCTGGTAGGCGTGAAAGACAACGGCCGCATAGCCGGTGTACGAAACGAGGAGGACATATTTGTCATCGAACAGGCCGCGCAGATGTATTGTCACCCGCCGCAGGATGTAAAAGTATCGGCCTTCACCGTCGACGGAGGGGCTGTGGTGCTGCGTGTAGAGATAGCCAAAGCGCTGAAGCGTCCTGTGTATTCACGCGAGACCGACGGCACCATGCGTGCCTACTATCGAGTGAAAGATGAGAATATAGTGGCCCACCCCGTCATGGTGAAGGCATGGAGGCGCATGGCCGCCGAGGAGGGACTCATCCTGTCGCTTTCCGAGGCGGAGGCCGCTTTGCTCAATTATCTTGACGAATGGAAGATGACTACGGTAGAAGACTATATGCGCGGCGCACACATAAGCAGGGCTACGGCTGAAGAGATAATAGTAAGGCTTTGTGCCGCCGGGGTTCTCGAGTTTGTATATACAGGCACCGAATTCAAGATTATGCGCTCCGATAATCAATAATGATTACTCGCACCTCTGTCATCGACATGAAAATACCCGTTTTTCAGTATGGCGAGGATTGGCCCGATGAAGTAATTTTGCATCCGGATAATTATACGAATTTAATATAAGACCGGCCCGGCCGGAGTAATCTATTTTATTATCAAAGCTATTGTTTTATACATTACGCGGCGCCTTCCGTGAGGATAGCGCCGCGTATGCGTTTTATCAGGTTGGCAACCCGTTGTCATTTACCTCCGACAAGCTTGTAAAAAGAGCCGGGGACTTGAGTGGAGAAGTTCATGTCGCGCCGTGTCGAGGGATGGACGAAGCGCAGAGTGCGGGCATGAAGCGCAAGCCGATGTATGAACGTAGGACGTGCGCCGTACTTGCGGTCGCCTGCTATCGGATGGCCGAGGTCTTTCATATGCACCCTTATCTGATTTTTACGGCCGGTGTCAAGCTCGACTTCAAGCATGGTATGCCCTTTGCCTCGCTTTATGACCTTATAGCGGGTCACGGCGAGATCACCCTTCTCCGGGTCATCGGTCGAATATACCTCATACTGCGAGTTTTCGGCAAGATAACTTTTTATGACCCCGCTATCCTGCTCCACTATGCCCTCCACGACAGCCACATATGTGCGATTGAGCACCATATTGTTCCAGTTGTGCTGCATGGCGTCTTTAGCCTCCTCGGTCTTGGCCATCATCATAAGTCCTGATGTGTCGCGGTCGAGCCTGTGCACGATAAACACCTTATTGCGGGGATTTTCCCACTTCACATGCTCACGCACTATAGAGTATGCCGTGCCGTCTTTCATTTTGTCGGTACCCATAGACAGCAATCCGTATCCCTTCTCAATGACTATTATGTCATCATCCTCATATACGAGCTTCACACGACGGTTTGAGAAGAGCCGGAATTCACGGGTCAGATTTACCTTCACCTCGTCGGCCGGAGTAAGCGGAGTATCGAACTGAGTTACCGGTATGCCGTTTACCGCCACCTGATTATGTTTTAGCAGTTCCTTGACATTGGTGCGCTTGCGCATGGGCATGGACAGGAACAGAAAGTCGAGCAGCCGGCAATCCTCCTTCGGGACATATGTCTCGATTACATCGGGTTTGAAACCGACGTGTTGTGTGCCGGGCTTACTTGCATATGGATTTTTGGGTCGCATGACTACTTCTTTTTAGTGTATTTACGCGCCGGCTTCTTTGGAGCGGCGTTCTGCTCCTCCATGATTTTACGACACTCCTCAAGGGTCAGCGCCTCGGGTGAGGCTACCGTACGCGGTATCTTGTAATTGCTCTTGCGGTACGATATGTAGGGGCCGTAAGGGCCGTTGAGTATCTGCACCTCGGGGTCGTCATCAAACGTCTTTACCACACGCTTGCTTTCAGCACTGCGCTTGGACTTTATCAGCTCTTCGGCCTCTTCGAGAGTTATTGCCGCGGGAGCCATATCCTTCGGTATAGATACGAACTTGCCCTCATGCTTTATATAAGGCCCGTACTTGCCTATGGCCACCGTGACCTCGGAGCCTTCATACGTGCCGAGATTACGCGGGAACTCAAACAACTTCAAAGCCTCCTCAAGAGTGATTGTGCTTACCGACTGACCTTTCAGCAGGGAGGCGAACTGGGGTTTCTCGTCATCATCGCCGTCGCCTATCTGGACCAGAGGACCATAACGACCTATCTTGACACTCACCTGCTTGCCGTTGGGGTCGAGACCGAGCATGCGCTCTCCGATCTTATGCTCAAGGCGCATGTTCATGGCAGCATCCACATCAGGATGAAACAGCTCGTAGAACATGGCTATCTCCTTGTTCCATGCCAGATGTCCTTCGGCTATGTCATCAAACTTCTCCTCCATGCGGGCCGTGAAGTCATAGTCAAGAATCGAGGGGAAATAGCGGGTAAGGAAATCATTTACAACCACACCTATGTCGGTAGGTATGAGCTTGCCCTTTTCAGAGCCGACAACCTCTTTCTTCACTTTATCGGTTATTTTCCCGTGTTCAAGCGAAATGACATTATACTTGCGTTCGGAACCCTCTTTCTCGCCCTTCTCGACATAATCACGTGCCTGAATGGTAGATATGGTGGGCGCATAAGTTGACGGACGTCCTATGCCGAGCTCCTCCATCTTCTTGACAAGCGAGGCCTCGGTATAGCGCGGCGGCTGCTGCGTGAAGCGTTCGGTGGCGGTCACAGCCGAAGCCTCAAGCTTATCGCCCTCGGTCATGGCGGGCAGCAGATCGCTGTCGGCCTCATCTATATCATCGTCATTGCCCTCGATATACACTTTCAGGAAGCCGTCGAAGGTTATCACCTCGCCGGTAGCGGTAAAATGCTCTTCGCGCGTCGACGGCTGAATCTCTACCGTGGTCTTTTCTATTTCGGCATCGGCCATCTGCGATGCTATGGTACGCTTCCATATGAGGTTGTATAGACGTTGCTCCTGCACAGACGCGGAAATAGAGGACGCCGATATGTCGGTGGGGCGTATAGCCTCATGGGCCTCCTGCGCGCCCTTGGAGTGAGTATGATATTGTCTTGTCTTAAGATATCTCTTTCCGAGTTTTCCGTTTATCTCCGAAGCTATGGCATCGAGCGCAAGCGACGACAGATTGAGAGAGTCGGTACGCATATAGGTTATGTAACCGGCCTCATATAGCTTCTGCGCCACCATCATGGTCTGCGTAACAGAAAAGCCGAGCTTGCGCGAAGCCTCCTGCTGCAGAGTGGAGGTGGTAAACGGAGGCGCCGGCGACTTGGTGACCGGCCTTATATTGACACTCTTGACACTGAACGAGGCATTGGCACAGTCGTCAAGCAGCTTCACCGCCGAGTCTCTGTCGGAAATGCGGCGGCTGAGTTCGGCCTTTACCGGCACACCGCCCTTGTCAAGAAAAGTGGCGTTTACACGATAGTAGCTCTCGCTACGGAAGTTCTTGATCTCGTTCTCGCGCTCAACGATAAGCCTCACGGCCACCGACTGCACACGACCTGCCGACAACGCCGGCTTAATCTTCTTCCACAACACAGGCGACAGCTCAAAGCCGACTATACGGTCGAGCACTCTGCGGGCCTGCTGCGCATCGACCCGGTTAAGGTCAATGGCACGCGGATGACTTATAGCCTCCTCAATAGCGTTCTTAGTTATCTCATGAAACACGATACGCCTTGTAGTCGACGGATCAAGGCCGAGCACCTCACACAGATGCCAAGCTATAGCCTCACCCTCACGGTCCTCATCGGAAGCGAGCCATACGGTCTCAGAGCTTTTCACGGCCTTTTTAAGTTCGGCCACAAGCTGCTTTTTGTCGTCGGGTATCTCATAAATCGGGGCGAATCCATGGTCTATGTCTATACTGAACTTCTTTTTATTCAGGTCGCGGATGTGTCCGTAACTCGACATCACTTTATAGTCCTTACCCAAAAATTTTTCTATGGTCTTGGCCTTGGCAGGCGACTCTACTATGACGAGATTCTTAAACATTTATCCTGTTAATTCAAATTTTTCGGCAAAATTAGGAAAAAGTTATATATAATAATGTATAATTTCACATTTTATCGATTTTTTCACTTTGGGAAAGCCCGACAATATAACAATCGCCCTGCCGAGAAGGGTCAGCATCCCTGCCAAGAAGCAAGATATGTCCAGCCCTCGTGAAGAGGCACATCCTCCTCGACCATCATAGCCCCCAACAGGCCTTCGGCACGACACGTCAACGTAAAATGCGCCAGTCCTATGCCCATATCGAGCATCATAAAAGCGGAAGCGCCGTCAACGTGATAGAACCTGACCGTAGCGCCGTCGACCACAGCGCGCCACGGCTGTGAGTTACGCGACGACGGAGCCTTGCGCATGTTCTCAAGGGCCTGACGATAAGGATTTCCGTCAGGTATTCGCTCGCAGGCCTCTCCGTAAAAGAAGAGCCGGTCGAAGTCAATACGTCTGTTGCCGTGCACCCCTATACGCATGAGCCTGTCACGCAACTTGGGACGGTCGGCGGCATAACCGACAGGCGATACAGCCGCAAGCACCTCGCCGGGCGCAAGGGTCATTCTGTTAAGAAACGACGATTTTTTAAAAGTGCCGCCGAGCCAGCATGTAGCCAGACCTATGGATGTACAATAGAGCAGCACCTCTTCAAAAAACCAGCCGGCATTTACATCGGCATACTCGCCCTCTTCATAAATCAGCGCCATGTAGTCGTGGCATCCGGTAATCACCCCGTAAGTACCAAGCTTCTCGCTGTCAGCGTCGTTATCTTCGCGATGCACCAGTTCAACCCGCGCGCGACATCCAGCAATCGGTTGCTCCAGCGATGCCGCAAACCTCAGAATATTGTCAACGGTGTCCTCTTCAAGCTGACGCCGTGAATAAGAACGCACCGATTTTCGCACATTTATCGCATCAATCAAACACTTAAGGTCAATCATAATTACTATTGCAGTGTCAAGTGAAGGTCTTCAATCAAGGTATTCAGGTAAGGGTGGTGCTGCCTCATGACCGCAAACACTTCCGAGTCGGTCAGCGAAGTCACCGTAGCCTTGCCTTTGTTAAGCACAATTTCCAAATTTATATAATCATTATCAAGACGCTTACGCAGCTCCGACAGAAGCACATCCATCGACTGCACTATAGCGTCGCGTATAGCCTCGCTCTCAACGGTAACTCCGAATCGAGTGGCCTCGACACGCACCGGAACAGCCAGACGCATGGCGTTGATAAGCAGGTGTTCCTTAGGATGCGCCTCGATTATAGCGCCCCACGCAGCTTTAAGCTGCTCGTCGGTAAAAGCCGACGAACGCTTAGGCTTATTGTCAGCCACACCCGTCTCACCGCTCTCATGACGGCCGGCCGATGATTTCAGCGAAAGCCCGGGAGTACGCAGTGTAGTGGTATGATGACGGTCGGCTGTCTTGGGAGACGGCACATAATCGGTCCGCGGGGCACTCGCCACCGGAGGCTTGACAGGCGACGGCGCATACGACACAGGCGCGCCCGAAGCCGGTACAGATGCCGGCGACGGAGCCGGAGCAACGTTCTGCGGTGCATTGTCCTTCATTATAGGACGTATCCGCCCCTCTCCTGCACCGCTTTCACCGGGGGAGGGGCTGAGCAATTGGCACAGCTTTATCAACGTAAGCTCGACAAGGAGCTGCTTGTTGGAGGCCATGCGGTAGTTCAGGTCGGCATCGTTGCACAAGTCCATGGCCTTGTATAGAAATGCGGGCGTGCACTTGGCGGCCACGGCTGCCATGGCCGCACGCGCCTCGTCGCTCGCTTCAAGCAGGACTATGGTCGACGGGTCGCGCGCCACCATGAGGTCACGGAAATGAGCGGCGAGCCCGTTTATAAAGAACTGGGAGTCAAAGCCCTTGTCACGTATCTCTTTGTATATGAGAAGCGCCGCAGGAACATCGCCCGACAGGAAAGCATCTACCAGACGGTCGTAATACTCATAGTCAAGTATGTTAAGATTGTCGACCGTAGAGCGATATGTGACATTTCCCATCGACGAAGCGGCCACCTGATCAAATATCGACAGAGCGTCGCGCATGGCTCCGTCAGCCTTGCGTGCAATGACATTCAGCGCGGCCGGCTCGGCGGAAATGCCCTCCTCGCCCGCTATATATTGCAGATGCTCCACCATATCCTGAATCGTGATGCGGTTGAAGTCATATATCTGACACCGCGACAATATGGTAGGTATGATCTTGTGCTTCTCGGTAGTGGCCAGTATAAAAATCACATAGGATGGCGGCTCCTCCAACGTCTTGAGAAAAGCGTTGAAAGCCTGTGTGGAGAGCATGTGCACCTCATCGACTATAAACACGCGGTAACGGGCGTTGACCGGAGGCACCTGTACCTGCTCGGTAAGTTCACGCATGTAGTCGACACCGTTGTTTGACGCGGCGTCAAGCTCCACGATATTGAGTGAGTTGCCCTTATTGAACTCACGGCACGACACACACTCGTTGCATGCCTCGCCGTCGGGTGTGCGATGCTCACAGTTTATGGTCTTTGCGAATATGCGCGCACAAGAGGTCTTGCCTACCCCGCGCGAGCCACAGAACAGATAGGCATGCGCCAGCCTGTCCTTGCTTATAGAATTTTTGAGCGTAGTGGTAAGCGCTTTCTGCCCCACCACGCTGCTGAATGTAGCCGGCCTGTATTTTCGGGCCGATACTATATAGTTTTCCATCTGTGTTACTTTCTTCTACAAATATAATACATATATTTCACAAAAACTTTACCTTTGCCGCAAATTTAAGAGAGGGTTTAATAAATATGCTACGCAAAGTCAAGTTTACCGATGCCTCCTACATAACGGCGATATACAACCGGTACATCGCCGAGACCACGATATCGTTTGAGACGGAGTGTCTGACTGAAGAGAAAATGCTCGAACGCATACGTGACATATCGGGAAAATATCCTTACTTCGTATGGGAGGAAAACGGCAAGCCGGCAGGCTATTGTTACGCGCACCAATGGAAAGAGCGGGCCGCATACTCGCGCACACTGGAGACGACCATATACATTGACGCACAATGGCAAAGACGCGGCATAGGGCGCCGGCTTATGGAGGCACTAATAGAAGAGTGCCGCGCACAGGGGTATCACGCACTCATAGCCTGCATAACAGGCGACAACGACACAAGTATAAAGATGCACGAACGCCTCGGGTTCACCAAAGTGTCATGCTTCAAGGAGGTGGGCCACAAACATGGCCGCGTGCTCGACGTCGTAGACCTCGAGCTGCTGCTATAGAATAAAGCGGAACTTACGCGAGAGTGTCAAGAAGCGGCTTTACATCGCCGTAAATAATATCGGTGGCACCGAGATTCTCCTTTATATACCGGGCCGCATTACGGCCGCACTCGTCAAGATACTCTTTGTCGGTCAACAACCGGTCAAGTATCTCCACAAACCGTGCATTGTCGCTGAACGTAAACGCGCCCTTGACGTCTATAAGGTCATAGGCCTCCTTGAATTTACGATAATTGGGGCCGAACAACACCGGCATACCATAGACCGCAGCTTCGTTTATATTATGTATGCTTACACCGAAACCGCCGCCCACATAGGCTATGTCGCCATAGGAGTAAGTGCTCGACAGCTTGCCGTAGCCGTCTATTATCAGACAGTCGGCCTCACGCGCTTCCTCCGGAGTGGCCGATGACAGGCGGCACGACTTGCGCGTAAGTTTACGTTCTATGGCATCAAGACGCTTGGGCTCCACTTCATGAGGCGCTATAATCAGCTTTAGCTCCGGATGGGAGTTAAAATAAGGTATCAGATACTCTTCGTCAGGCGGCCATGTGCTACCCGCCACTATCGTCACAGGCGCGTCATCTACAAAAGCGGCGGCCTGAGGTATCTCCACGCAACTGCGCATTATGTCGGTCACACGGTCAAAACGCGTGTCGCCGGCGACAGTGACGTTGGTCACGCCTATGCCCTCAAGCAATTGGCGCGAGCGCTCGTCCTGAACATAAACATGCGTATAGCAACGCAACATATTACGGAACATAGCTCCCCACGGCTTGAAAAATATCTGTGAGGGACGAAATATAGACGATATTATATAAGTCGGTATACCGCGCCGTTTAAGCTCCTGCAGATAATTGCCCCAGAATTCGTACTTGACAAATACGGCCATGCAGGGATTTACGATGTCGAGGAATTCCTTTACACGCGACTTGATATCAAGCGGCAGATAGCATACGGCATCGACCTCGCTGAAATTTTTACGCACCTCGTAGCCTGACGGAGAAAAGAACGTAAGCAGTATCTTTACTTCGGGATTTTCACGGCGAATCTTCTCTATAAGAGGACGACCCTGCTCAAACTCACCGAGCGACGCGGCATGAATCCAGACATACGGCTTGCCGGGCTGAATCTTTTCTCTCAGATAGTCAAGAGCCTCCTTCTGTCCTCTGCGCAGTTTTTTGATCTTTTCGCTTTTAAAGGCGCCGAGACTTATTCCGGCGTCAAAAGCGCGCATTCCCAAGTTATATAATGGATTCATCGGGGGAATTTATATTTTTATCCTTTCGACGCCCTTCTTTATGCGGGCCACAGTCTCGTCCTTGCCAAGCAGCTCGGTTATGTCAAACATGTGGGGTCCTTTACATTCACCGACCACAGTAAGACGGAAAGCGTTCATGACGTTGCCCAGATGATAGCCCTTTGACGCTATCCAGTCAAGCACAACCGGCTCCGCGGCCTTGCTGCCGAAGTCGGGAAGCGCAAGTAGTACATCGACAAGCTCACCCATAATACGGGGGGTATCTTCGCTCCAACGCTTTTTCACATCTTTGGCATTGTACTCCTCGGGCGCGACAAAGAAGAATTTGGTCTGATCCCAGAGATCTTTCACGAAGTAGATACGTCCTTTCACGAGACTCACCACACGAGCGAGAAACTCGTCGCTGTAATCGTCGGCGTTTACCCCGTGCTGACGGAGAACAGGCTTAAACAATTGCGCGAGACGCTCGTCGGAAAGCATCTGCAGATATTCATGGTTGAACCAACGGCCCTTTTCGTAATCAAACTTGGCACCGGCCTTGGAACAATGTGAAAAATCAAATTTAGCTATCAGCTCGTCCATTGACATGATTTCGGTATCATCGCCGGGATTCCATCCGAGAAGAGCGAGGAAGTTGACCACAGCCTCAGGCAGATAGCCCGATTCGCGATAGCCTGAAGATACTTCACCGCCTTCGGGATGCCACTCAAGCGGGAATACCGGAAATCCGAGACGGTCGCCGTCGCGCTTGCTCAACTTGCCTTTGCCGTCAGGTTTAAGCAACAGCGGCAGATGCACAAATGCGGGAGCGGTATCGCTCCATCCGAAAGCTTCGTAAAGCAACACATGCAACGGAGCCGAAGGCAACCACTCCTCGCCGCGTATGACATGAGTCACCTCCATCAGGTGGTCATCCACTATGTTGGCGAGGTGATATGTAGGCAGGTCATCGGCGCTTTTGTATATGACCTTATCGTCGAGTATCGATGAGTTTATGGTGACTTTTCCACGGAGCAGGTCGTTGACCACGACATCGCGGCCCGGCTCGACCTTGAAACGTACCACGTACTGTGTGCCGCCGTCAATAAGACTCTTAACCTCGTCATCGGACATCGACAGAGAATTACGCATAGACATACGGGTCGAGGCGTCATACTGGAAGTTGGCCACTTCCGACCGTTTGGCCTCAAGCTCGGCGGGGGTATCAAACGCTATATACGCCCGGCCGTTGTCAAGCAACATCTTGACATGCTCGCGATATATGTCGCGACGTTCGCTCTGCTTGTACGGGCCGTAAGCGCCACCCTCGCGCACGCCCTCGTCAATGCCTATGCCGAGCCAAGCGAGTGACTCGTTGATATAGTCCTCGGCCCCGGGCACAAACCGGTTGGAGTCTGTATCCTCGATACGCAGTATCATGTCGCCGCCATGCTTGCGGGCAAAAAGGTAATTGTACAGAGCGGTTCTAACGCCGCCTATATGCAGGGGTCCTGTGGGAGAAGGAGCAAATCTTACTCTGACTTTACGGTCCATTTCGTTAAATTATTAAAAAAGCACCGCAAAGTTAAGAATTTATTACGAGATAAACCATATTAAAATCCATTATGTCGTAGCGGCCGCGGCGACAAACGGCCTATGGCTACTTATTGTACTTTTGTGGCCCCTGTAAAAAAGGCGTGGACCTTGCCCAACGGCAGCTGTCCTTCGAGCTTTACCGGTATGCGTGCCGCATCGGTACTTATCCATGTGTCCATGGCATCGGATGTAGTCTTACCACGCATGGTAAAGGTAAACGACAGCCTATAGGTCTGCCAGCGGCGCCCATTAAGGTTCACGTTCTCGATGCCGCAATAACGCACACTAAGCTGCTCCACATTCCGGCCCGAGAATACATTAAGATTTATCGTGGTGCCGGGCTTCATATCGGCGAAATCGACAGTGCGCAGATAGTAGAATACCGACAGCATGTCGACCGTCAGTCCCGTAGCGTGCAGCACCGTATCGGACCGCACGATGGGTCCGCCGTTTCGCGAGCGCTCGCGAAGCGCATCGCCGATCACCTCATTGCCACGGCGCTTGTATGTCACCACGTCGTAATTATACTGTGCCCCTTCGTGGGTAATCTTCTTATATACGGTAGGCGTACATGACGGTCGCGTCATGACCGACTTCAGAGTGTCGCGCACCATGAACACCTTGTCGGCCCACGGCACAGTCTTGGCGGCAAGCTGAGCGTAATAATTGCCGGCATCGCTACGTAGCGACAACACCGCCGTGGCCGCCTCTTTATTTATGATACCCCATTTATAAAGTATCACGTAATTAAGATCTTCGTCAGGCAGCTCGATGACAGCCATAGCCGTCGAAGCTACAGTCATCGACAAGACCAACGTAAATATACGTAAACATTTCAATCTAAACATAGGCCGTTCTTTATTCTATAAACGGGAGCGAATGGCGTGTTGACTGCTCGATACGCTTGTTTCGCCAGCACTTGCGGCACACGGCTATGTAGCGGTCATCGCCGCCTATCTCAAGCTGGTCGCCCTCTACGACAAAGTCGCCCGCCGCGTCTATGCGTGCGTTGACTATAGTCTTGCGTCCGCATGTACAAGTACTTTTTATCTCATCGATCGTATCGGCAATCTCGAAAAGCCGTCGCGAACCCTCAAAAAGTTTAGTCTGGAAATCGGTGCGCAGACCGTAACAAAGCACATTGCTTCCGTAGTCATCGACAATTCTTGCCAGCTGGTCGACCTGCTCGGCCGTCAGAAACTGCGCTTCGTCAATAAGGAACCAGTCTATGACCGTCATGGTCTCCTCAAACATCTCCTGCGCCATCATATAAAGATCGGTGTCGGGATATATCCACCGGCACTTGCGTTCTATGCCTATCCGCGACCTTATGACATTGTCCTTCTCGCGAGTATCGACAATAGGCTTAAGACACGCATAAGTCATGTTGCGCTCCTCGAAGTTGTAAGCTGTAGTCAACAGGAGAGCGGTCTTTGCCGACCCCATAGTGCCATAACGGAAATATAATTTACCCTTCCGGTTCATATGATACAATATTAATTTAAAACGTAAAATTATATAGAATAGTTGAAATTACCGACTTCAATCGCCATTTTTTCGCAAAGGAGCGGATATTCACAATCGTTTAAATACAAAAAAGAGTGCCCGCAGGCACTCTTTTTGTAAGACTTCATCATACTTTGCAGCCGCAGTTATCTCGTCGGCACAGACAATTCGGTCGAGAAGGAATAAGGGAATGAAGACGGAGCCGTGCCTCGGACGGTATCAGGCTCCGATACCATCTTATAGGTTATGCGCGCTCCATCCATAAGATCGCCGTGGGTCACATAATTCTTGTCATACACACTGCCGTTCACCGACATAGCGCCTATGTAACGGTTATCGGCACTGTTGTCAGGCGCATCGAGAGTCACCGTATTGCCGTTTTCAAGATGAAGTTTCATCGACTTGAAATAAGGTGTGCCAACGACATACTGGTCTGTTCCGGGGCATACGGGATAGAAGCCCATCGACGAAAACACATACCATGCCGATGTCTGTCCGTTATCCTCATCACCGCAATAGCCGTCAAATGCCGAAGTATACATATTGTCCATAACTTCACGTATCCATTTCTGGGCCTTCCACGGCTGTCCGGAATAATTGTACAGATACAGCATGTGCTGAATCGGCTGGTTGCCATGAGCGTAATTGCCCATGTTCATTATCTGCATCTCCCTTATCTCATGGATGACACTGCCATAATAGCTCTCGTCAAATACGGGAGGCACGACAAGCACGGAGTCCATCATGCGGTTGAACTCATCACGACCGCCCATAAGGTCAATCAGCCCCTGCGGGTCATGAAACACCGACCACGAATAGTGCCAGCTGTTGCCTTCAGTGAAAGCGTCGCCCCACTTCAACGGATTAAACGGCGACTGGAACTCACCGTTCTCATTGCGGCCGCGCATCAGCCGGCTTTCGGGGTCAAACAGATTTTTATAATTCAAGGCCCGCTTGGCGTAGACACCGATCTCTTTCATCGGTTTTTTCAACGCTTTGCCGAGCCGGTATATGCACCAATCGTCATAGGCATACTCAAGAGTGCGGGCGGCGTTTTCTTTTATACCTACATTGTAAGGCACATAGCCGAGGCGGTTGTAGTAGTCATAACCGAGGCGGCCCGTAGACGACACGGACGGATGCACCGCGTTGGCACCGTGAGTCACGGCTTTCCACAATGTCTCTATGTCATGACCGTCAAGACCTTTAAGATAAGCGTCGGCCACAACAGAAGCCGAATTATTGCCTACCATACACGGACGGTGGCCGGGACTTGCCCATTCAGGCAGAAACCCGCTCTCATTATATGCATTGACCAGTCCCTCCTGCATCTTCCGGTTCATGGAAGGATACATCAGGTTAAGCAACGGAAACAGGCTGCGGAACGTATCCCAGAAACCGGTATCGGTAAACATATAACCGGGAAGCACCTTGCCGTTGTAGGGGCTGTAATGTACGACATTGCCCTTTGCGTCATACTCGTAGAACATTCTGGGGAAAAGTACGGAACGATACAGGCATGAATAGAAAGTGCGGAGGTGGTCGATATTGTCATCATCGACTTCAATACGCGAGAGCACATCGTTCCACACCTTTCGGCCGTCAGACACCAATGTATCGAAACCGACATCGCCAAGCTCCCGTAAATTACGCTCGGCCTGCTCATGGCTGATGAACGACGACGCCACACGGGCATGCACACGTTCGCCGCGTTTTGTACTGAAGCCTATTATCGCGCCGGCATGGTTGTCTGACGCCTCAAGCGAATTTCGGTCGATTTTACCGCCGCCGGTGACGGAAGCGGTGTAGTCAAACGGCTTATCAAATACTATAATGAAAAAATTCCGGAAGTTGTCAGGTACACCGCCGGTATTTTTTGTCGTATAACCGATTATCTTGTTTTCCGAAGGTATTATCTTTACATACGAACCTTTGTCGTAAGCATCGACTACGACAAAAGAGCTGTCATTTTCAGGAAATGTGAAGCGGAACATGGCCGCGCGTTCGGTAGGCGTTATTTCAGTCACCACGTCATGGTCGGCGAGATAGGCTCTGTAATAATAAGGAGTGGCTCTCTCCGCCTTGTGCGAAAACCAGCTGGCGCGCTCATCCTGATTGAACACCGCCCTGCCGGTGACGGGCATGATAGCGAACTGCCCGTAATCGTTCATCCACGGACTCGGCTGATGGGTCTGCTTAAAGCCGCGTATCTTGTCGGCCCCGTAGGTATAGGTCCATCCGTCACCCATCTTGCCGGTCTGGGGCGTCCAGAAATTCATACCCCACGGCCGGGCGATAGCCGGATAAGTATTTCCAGTAGACAACTCGCGTTTTGAGTGAGTGCCTACAAGAGTGCTTACATAATCTACCGGCTCAGTATCGGCATGCAGCCAAGCCGGCGGCACCATCATGGACAATGCCGCGATGACAGTCAATATTTTTCCCATTGCAATCGTGTTTTTATTAAAAGCTCCCGACAGCTATAAGCACCGGGCGCCCGATATTATCATGACTTAAGTAATCGACGTTATTTCACAATGACAAGATAATAGTTTTTCTTGCCTTTCTGTACGAGTATGTATTTGTCGTTGAGGAGCAGGTCGATACCGGCTGCGACATTGATGTCGGTCACCTTCTCCTTGTTTATCGACAAGCCGTTCTGCTGTGCGAGCTTGCGAAGCTCGCCCTTGCTCGGAAATATCGGAGCCTTCTCGGTCAGCAGGTCGCCTATCTTCACCGATCCGTCAAGGTCGCTGCGGTCTATCTCGTAACGGTCCACCCCCTCAAATATGTCAAGCAGGGTCTGCTCGTCGATAGAGTGAAGGAGTTCGCCCGCCTTGTTGCTGAAGAGTATCTGCGATGCCTCCACGGCAGCCTCGTAGTCCTCAAGGGAGTGTACCATGACGGTGACCTCTTTGGCAAGACGCTTCTGCAGCGGACGACGGCCGGGATCCTCGGCCTGCTCGGCGACAAGGGCCTCTATCTCCTCACGGGTAAGCTCGGTAAATATCTTTATGTAACGCTCTGCGTCCTCGTCCGACACGTTGAGCCAGAACTGATAGAACTTGTAAGGCGATGTATATCGCGGGTCAAGCCAGACATTGCCGCTTTCGGTCTTGCCGAACTTGGTGCCGTCGGCTTTCGTGATAAGCGGGCATGTAAGCGCATAAGCCTCGCCGCCGAGTTTACGGCGTATAAGCTCGGTGCCGGTGGTCATATTGCCCCACTGGTCGCTTCCGCCCATCTGCAGCTTACATCCTTTTTCCTCATACAGATGCAGGAAGTCATAGCCCTGAAGCAACTGGTAGGTAAATTCGGTAAACGACAGTCCGTCGCGCGCTTCGCCGTTAAGACGCTTCTTGACCGAGTCCTTGGCCATCATGTAGTTGACTGTAATATGCTTACCGATCAGTCGTGCAAAGTCAAGAAACGAGAAGTCCTTCATCCAGTCATAATTGTTGACAAGCTCGGCACGGTTAGGCGCATCGGATTCAAAGTCAAGGAACTTGGCAAGCTGTTTTTTGATAGCCTCCTGATTGTGACGTAGCGTAGGCTCGTCAAGCAGATTGCGTTCGGCTGATTTTCCCGACGGGTCGCCGATCATGCCGGTGGCTCCGCCAACCAAAGCTATAGGCTTATGACCGCAACGCTGAAAGTGACGCAATATCATAACGCCGCAGAGGTGACCTATATGAAGAGAGTCGGCAGTAGGGTCTATGCCGAGATAAGCGGTTGTCTGCTGAGAGTTTATAAAATCATCAGTACCGGGAATCATCGTGTGGAGCATCCCACGCCATTTAAGTTCGTCAATAAAATTCATCGAAGTATATTTTATATTTTTATGGATGCAAAATTAGTCATTTCCCATGATATAGGGCACTTAAATCGGAAGAAAAGTGTAATTTTGCGGCATGAAAGAGCTTATAAAGTTGCAGAGCGACACACTGCGCTACATGGGTGTAGAGCTGAAGAATCCACATCACGCGACCATTCCCGAAGGTGTGACCGTAGTCATCGGCCCTAACGGCAGCGGCAAATCCACACTTGGCCGAATCATAGAAAAGGGCTGGAACATAATGACCAACGCCATATCCTCGCCTAAAGGAAAACCGTCGATAACTTACGTCGAATTCAATGACATACACTCGCTTAGCGGATGTCATGTAGAGTACTACCAGCAGCGCAATGAAGCGACGATGAACGACGAAGTGCCTACGGTCAGGGAGATAATGAGCGATAAAATAGACCTGCCGCTCTGGGGCCGCCTGTGCCGACAGCTTCATATCGACGGCATAGAAGACAAAAAGCTCAACTACCTGTCAAGCGGAGAACTGCGCAAGCTTCTGATCATCAACACACTCATGTCGGCGCCTGACATAATAATCATAGACAATCCGTACATAGGGCTTGACGCTCCGTCGCGCGAATTGCTCGATGAGGCCGTGGCCGACATCTCTGCGTCAGGCACATCGGTCATAATGCTGTTGTGCAACCCCAACGAGATTCCGTCGTGTACCGACACAATCATACCCATGACCGCCCTGACCATAGGCTCGCCGATAGCATGTACCGGCGATATGTCGGCTCTGCGCTCGCGACTGATGAGCCTTATGGACTTCGCCGTCGACACCGACCGGCTGCCCAAGTCGCCCCGTGCGGCCGCAACTCATGAAGTGACACTGCAGATGAACGGGTGCAACGTGCGTTACGGCAACCGACACATCATAAAAAACGAGTCGTGGAAAATACTCAACGGCGAATGCTGGGCGCTCGCCGGCCCCAACGGATGCGGCAAATCAGTGCTGCTCAGCCTCGTTTACGCCGACAACCCGCAGGCATACAGCAACGACATAGTCATATTTGACCGCAAACGCGGCACCGGCGAAAGCATATGGGACATAAAAAGCCGCATAGGATATGTGTCGCCCGAGATGCATCTATACTTCCGGCATAACGGCACAGTGGCCGAAGTCATAGCGCAGGGACTGTCGAACACTTCGGGCAATTTCGCCCGGGTGACACCGCTTGCAAAAGAGGCCGCATGGCGGTGGATAGAGCTTTTTCATCTTGAAAACTTGGCGGAGCGCCGCTACAGCACTCTCTCCACCGGCGAACAGCGCCTCGTGCTCATAGCACGCACGCTCATCAAGCATCCCGACCTGCTCATATTCGACGAACCGCTCCACGGTCTTGACTCGGCGCGAAAACGAAGTATAAAAGCCGTCATCAACTCGCTGGTCAAGCGCGACAAGCTCACACTGATTTACGTGACCCACTTTCTTCCCGAAGTTCCAGAGTGCGTGACCCACACAAAAACGCTTCAAAAGTTAAAAAATGTGTAAACCTCCGGCACATTGCACTGAAAACGCCCGAATTCTGTAACTTTTATGTAACTTTGGGTAATCAATCATGCATAGTGCCCTATGAAGATATTATATTTTGCGATTTTGCTCCTCCCGGTTGTTTTAGGATCATGCCATACCAAGAGCGGAGGCACAGAAGCCAAAGTCACGCAAGAAACGCTTAAAAGTGCGGTCGTATTCAATGCCGACAGCGCCTATAACTTTATAAAACAGCAGCTTGACTGCGGTCCGCGCGTGCCCGGCACGCCCGGCCATAAGGCATGTGCCGACCTTATCGTCAACACACTCGGCCGATACGGAGCCGACACGATATTGCTTCAGCCTACAACTGTAGAGAATTATCTCGGAGGCAAAATGCCCATAGTGAACATAATGGGACGCTTCAATACCGACTCGGCCCGTCGGATACTCCTTGTAGCCCACTGGGACACACGACCGTGGGCCGACAATGACCCCAAGGTAGAGAACCGGGGCACTCCGGTGCCCGGAGCCAATGACGGAGGAAGCGGTACGGCAGTACTCCTTGAAATGGCACGTCTCATGCATGAAAAGCGGCCCGACATAGGCATCGACCTGTTGTTTGTCGACGGCGAAGACTCGGGACGCAATGAAGGCTGGGGCAGCAATGAAAATACATGGTGCCTCGGCACCCAGTATTGGGTGAACCACATGCCATACTCCGGCGACAACCTACCGGAATACGGCATACTGCTCGATATGGTAGGCGGCACCGATGCAAAGTTTCACAAAGAATATGTTTCGGAACAGGAAGCCGCCCACATAAACGACAAAGTATGGCAGATAGCCGCAGCTTCGGGCTACGGCAAACAATTCCCGACATCGGTACATGGAGGGGTCACCGATGACCACATATTCATAAACCGGGCCGGAATACCGTGCATCGACATAATAGAATGCAGCAACCACTCCACAGGGACTTTCCCGCCGACATGGCACACATTGCAGGACAATCTCAGCAATATCGACAAAAAGACCCTCAAAGCCGTGGGACAAACGGTGGCAAACACTATATATCGAGAAAAGAACTGATATTGAACTTCAACAATCACGACAAACCATGACCATAAATCAACAACAAGATGAAATAATCGAGGAGTTTGCAGACATCGACGACTGGATGGACCGCTACGCCTATATAATAGACCTCGGCAACGCTCTGCCTCCGATTGACGAAAAATATCGCACGCCGGAATATCTGATTGAAGGATGTCAGAGCCGCGCATGGTTGCATGCCGACCTCACCGACGACGGCAAAATCGAATTTACCGCCGACAGCGACGCCATAATAGTAAAAGGCATAATAAGCCTGCTTGTAAAAGTACTTTCCGGCCACACCCCCGACGAGATAATGAACTCCGACCTGTACTTCATTGACCGTATAGGGCTTGCCGAGCACCTGTCGCCGACACGCAGCAACGGACTTGCAGCTCTTGTAAAACAGATGAAACTCTATGCTGTGGCTTACAAAGCCAAACTCGACAGTTCGAAATAAATCAATCTAAAACCAATCATTAATTAACACCCCAATTTATGTTTAAAAATCAACCTGCGGGCTTATACGTGCTTTCGCTGGCCAATACAGGCGAGCGTTTCGGCTACTATACGATGCTCGCCATATTCCTGTTTTATCTTCAGGCGAAGTTCGGGTTTGACTCAACATGGACGGGACAGATCTTCTCGATTTTCCTCGCCCTCGTCTACTTCATGCCGCTCGTAGGCGGATGGCTCGCCGATAAATGGAGTTTTTCAAAATGTGTGGTCACAGGTATAGCCGTGATGTTTGTGGGCTATGCGCTCATATCGGCCCCCACTCCCGTGCGCTCCGACCTGTCAATCATGATACTCTTCGCCGCCCTGCTGCTCATATCGGTCGGCACCGGTCTGTTCAAGGGCAATCTGCAGGTGATGGTCGGCGACCTGTACAACAACAGCCGTTATGGCGACCGCCGCGATGCAGCGTTCTCACTGTTTTACATGGCCATCAACCTCGGCTCGATGTTTGCCCCCATGGCTGCAGTAGGACTAAAAAATCTCGCTCTGTCAGGCAAAGGCTTCCTTACCGACAATCCCATGGCTGCCACTGTATGCAACTGGTGCATCGACACCAACAACTTCACCAACATGCCCGCCGACCCCGACAAGATAAAGGCGATGACCGAATTTGCCACTAAAAACGGCATGGAAGCCGGAGGTGACCTTTCCGCATTCCTTACCGGCTATCTTACCGACTTCGCCGGCAAGTGCAGCGTAGGCTTCGACTCGCTTACCGGGTTTGCCAACGACTATATCACCACATTCTCCACCGGCTGCTCCTATGCGTTTGCCCTTGCGTGTGTGTCATTGATAGTCAGCTTCCTCATCTACACATTCGGCCGTCGCACTTACGCACACATCCTTACCGACAAGAAAGACGCAGCCGGCAAAAAAGCCGAAGTAGCAACCGGCAAAGAGCTTACCAAAGCCCAGACCAAGCAGCGCGTCATAGCACTTCTGCTGGTGTTTGCCGTCGTTATATTCTTCTGGATGGTATTCCATCAGAACGGCCAAACCCTGACCGAATTTGCCAAGAGCTGTACGTCATCCGATGCCTCAGGCTGGACCCGCATAGGCTTCAACATATGGGCGCTCGTAGCGATAGCAGCAGGCGTCTACGCCCTGTTCGGCCTCATACAGAGCACGACGGCAAAGGCCCGTATCATATGTGCCGTCATTCTGGCTGCCGTGGCAGGCGTGATATGCTACATCTACTCCACCACACCGGCTGTGGTGACAGGCGTGGACCCCGCCATGTACCAGCAGTTCAACCCGTTCTACGTAGTAGCGCTGACACCGTTCTCCATGGCCCTCTTCGCTTGGCTCAACAAGAAAGGCAAGGAGCCGTCGGCACCCCGCAAGATAGGCTACGGTATGGTTATGGCCGGAGCCGCATACGGTGTCATGGTACTCGCATCGCTTAACCTCGTGGGCACCAACGGTTCGGTATCGCCCGACTGGCTGATATCGACCTATCTCCTGCTCACCTTTGCGGAATTGCTGCTGTCACCGATGGGCATCAGCTTTGTCAGCAAGGTTGCTCCTCCCAAGCTCAAAGGCTCCATGATGGGCGGATGGTTTGCTGCTACGGCTATCGGTAACTACCTTGTATCAATACCGATGTTCCTGTGGGGCAAAATCCCCGTATCGGTCATCTGGGGCATTCTTATCGTAATCTGCCTTATCTCCGCCGCATTCATATTCTCAATCATGAAGAAGCTCGAAGCAGCTACATCCGACACTCCCGCCGCCGATGTAGACCAGCTCGAAACGGTAGAAGACGACGCTATCTGACACCATATCGGTGCAATAAACATAAAAAGGTCGGCCCCATGACAGGAGCCGACCTTTTCGTATAGTATAATGGCGTTATTTACAGAGCTTGAGCATCTCGTTGACAGCGGTCTCAAGCTGAAGGTCGCGTCCCGACAGCTGCATCTCGGGAGTGTTATATACCTTTATATCGGGCTGCAGTTCCTGATTTTCAAGGAAATTGCCGTTCATGTCGCGGCAACCTACCTGCGGTATGCCAAACACTATGCTCGGGTCAATCTGGGTCTCCCACCACACGGCTGTCATAGTACCGGGCACCGGAGCGCCTATAAGTTTACCTATGCCGAGAGTCTTGTAGACCCACGGAAATCCGTGCGCATTGGAGTAATTGTCTTCGCAAATAAGCACGCACGAGGGCTTCAGCCATTTGTTGAAGGGGTCAGAACCAATGTACTGCCCGCGCGGGGCAAACTGCGCATACTCCTTGCCGCTGAGCAATGTGGCAAGGTCATCGTGCAGCCAACCGCCACCATTATGACGTGTGTCGACTATCACAGCCTCGCAATTGCGATAGCGGCCGAGCAAGTCGGAGTATACCTCGCGGAAACTCGGGCTGTCCATGCCCTCGACATGCACATATCCGACCTTTCCACCCGAAAGTTCCTCTACCTTCCGACGGTTGTTTTCAACCCAGCGGCGATACAGGAGTGATGACTGAGCACCGTAACTTATAGGAGTGACAGTCTCCTCAAAACGCTTACCTGTCGACGGGTCATAAACCGACAATACCACTTTCTTGCCCGACTTTCCGGCAAGCAAAGGAGCGTAATCGACATCCTTCTTTATAGTATCGCCGTTTATTTTCTCGATGACACACCCCGGCTTTATCTTGCATCCGGCTTTCGTGAGGGGTCCGCGTGCTATTATCTCGGCCACGCACAGTCCGTCGCCTTCATAGCTGTCGTCATAAAAAGCGCCGAGCACTGCAGTAGACGGCGAAGACTCCGCCATAGTGCCGTAGTAGCGCGACCCCGTATGGGAGCCGTTTAACTCGCCGAGCATCTCCGACAACATGTCGCGGAAGTCATAATTATTATTAATGTGCGGAAGGAACCGTGCGTAATCGCGGTGATATGCCTCCCAATCTATGCCGTGTATGGCAGGATCGTAGAACTTATCCTTCACCTGACGCCAAGCATGGTTGAACATATAGGCTCGCTCTTCCGCCGGACGATAGTTAAATTCGGCGACAAAGGGTATATCCTTGCTCTTGGCTCCGTCGAAGTCAATCTCCTTCAGACGGCCGCCCGATGACAGATATGCTTTCTTGCCATCCTTGTCTATGTTAAATGCTCCGCCACCTACACCTTTTATTATAATCTTGGTGGAACGCTCTTTCAGGTCATGTTCCCAAAGGTCATATCCGCTTTCAAAAGCCGCACAATAATACAACTTGTCACCCTTGGTCGACAACCAAGCGTCGCCGAGATGCGAAGAATTGCCGGTAAGCCTCATCACTCTGTCACGGCGGTTGGCAAGATCAAAGACAAGGTCTTTCTTTTTGTCAGCCTTCTTGTCGTCTTTCTTCTTGTCTTTCTTACCGCCTTTCTTCTTTTTCTTATCGGCATCATCCTTGCTTTCGCTATCCTTGTCCTTGGCATCCTTCTCACGTTCTTCGACAAGAGCAAGATCCTCCTTGCTCAGGCGGAAGCGATCCCAAGCGTCACCATCAAAAAACATGAC
Source organism: Candidatus Homeothermus arabinoxylanisolvens (assembly GCA_001689405.1). Classification (GTDB taxonomy): domain Bacteria; phylum Bacteroidota; class Bacteroidia; order Bacteroidales; family Muribaculaceae; genus Muribaculum; species Muribaculum arabinoxylanisolvens. The sequence continues at coordinate 38,566 of LUJO01000018.1, forward strand.
ATACACGTCATCCTCGGCTCCCCAACTTCCGTGGCTTCGATAGCCGGCACGGTCCGACGACCATATCATGGCCTTGCCGTCGAGCACCCAGCGAGGATTGCTGTCAGAATAGCCGCTTTCGGTAAGATTGGTTATGTCGCCGCTGCCGTCGGCCTTTACAAGTGCAATGTCGGTATTGTTCCAGCCTCCGACACCTATATATCTTACGAGGAACCACTTGCTGTCGGGACTCCACTGATACTCTTGGTCACCGTCGCTGTAGGAGTAATTGTACTTGCCGTCAAGTACGGTGCGCACAGCTTTGTCTTTCAGATTTATGACACGAAGCGCGGTGCGGTCCTCAAGGAAAGCCACTTCCTTGCCGTCGGGAGAATACTTGGGCTGAAATGAGGTTTTCTCATTAACCACAAGAGGTGTCTCGACAATATCCTGCGCATAAGTAAAGTACTTGTTCTCGTCACGCGCAAGTTTACATTCATATACGCCCCATGTATCACCGCGTTCGGCCGCATAAACAAGCGACCGGCCGTCAGGACTGAAGTCCACGTCGCGCTCCTGCTGCGGGGTATCGGTTATGCGACGGGTCGTATTGTACTCTATCGAGGTCACATAGACATCACCGTGCACGATAAAAGCGACTTCTTTGCCGGAGGGAGAAACCGACACATCCGAGGCGCCGCTCCGCAGATAGCGTGCAAGCACCGGACGCTCCACGACATCGCTGACTATCGATACAGCGACCTTAACAGGCTCGCCACCCACGGCAAGCGTGTATATCTCACCGTCGTAAGAGTAGCACAACAACCCCTTGTCGGACGATGACAGAAACCTCACGGGGTGACGGTCATGGCGGGTTATGCGTTCAACCGCCTTTCCCGGCGACGACTTATACACGTTGAAACTGCCGTCGCGCTCGCTCAGGTAGTAAAATGACTTACCGTCAGGCGCCCATACCGGATTACGGTCCTCGCCGTTAAAATCGGTCAGTTTTTTAAACGATGACTTTGCATCGGGAGCGCATGACCATATGTCGCGTGTGATTGATGAACGGTGGTGCTTGCGCCAAGTATCTTCATAACCCTTCTTATCATTATATAATATAGTGCCGTCGACGGGATTCACCGACAGATTCTCCATGGCAAGCGACGAGAACATGACAGGACGGCCGCCGGCCACCGGTATTTTATAAAGTTGCGGAAACTGGCCGGAAGGGAATTGTATGTCTTTACAGTCGGGCTGCATCGAAGCCGAATATACAATATGCCCGTCGTCAATAAACATGACGGGAGTCTCATTGACCGAGTTTACCGTCACCGCACGCGGGGCGCCGCCTTCAGCACTTACTACATACACGTCCATATTACCGTTACGGTCAGAAGCAAACGCTATCGAACGGCTGTCGGGACTCCATACCGGCATATAGTCATAGGCGGGATTGGTCGTTATGCGTGTTGCGACACCGCCTGCCGCCGGCACGGTGAAAATGTCGCCCTGATAGCAGAACGCTATCTTGGAGCCGTCAGGCGAAATGGCCGGATACCTCAGCCACAACGGGGTATCGGCAAAGGCCGACGCTACGACAGCAAGCCCTGCCATAGCGCAAAATAACTTTCTCATTGACATTAATATATTTATTTATAAATCTACTGACGATTGTAAGCAAACGAAGTGCCGGTAAGATAACTTATGGCAAAGTCGAGGATTGTGTCGTGCCCGTCAAGTGCCTGTGCGGGGTCGAGATCGACAGCACATCCCTGAGTAGGTTCTATACCCTGCTCTGTGGTGTTGCCCTTCGCGTCAAGTACTGAACAAGCGGAGAAACGTATGCCCCACCCGTTGGGCAATTCGGAGTTAAACGGCATACCGCTGCCGCCGCCGGTAGTGGAGCCCGCTATAACCGTATTGGGCCTGTACTGCATTATGGACACGAAATTGTTGGCCGCACTGAACGTACCGCGGCTCGCGAGCACCACAACAGGCTTGCCCCACATTATACGTCCGGCTTCAGCCGGATCATAGTAATATGCGTAAGGCTTCGAAAAGTCGTCATGGCCGGGACCGGTCTTGTGCGATATGTATCCGGCAAGAGTACGCTCCGTTATAAAACGCCGCACTATGGTCTCGACATTTGTCATGCTGCCGCCGCCGTTGTCGCGCACGTCGATAATCAATCCGTCGCACACGTTCAGATGCAGCAGTATCTGGTCAAGATTGCTCTCTCCCACCATGCTGTTGAAACTCGAATAGCGTATATAGCCCACATTCTGAGGCAGAATGGCGTAGTCCATGCCTCCGGCGCTAAGGTAGTTGAAATTAAGATAATGTTCTTCGACAAGACGGGCATTGTAATTCTCGGGATAGTCGCTCCACCACTTGCGGTAGTACGACACGTTGAACGACGAGCTGAGATTGGTGTGACCGTCGCGCAGCTCGTTGAGCATGTCGGCACATACGTAAAACAGCTCCTTGTCAGTCATGTCATCGCTTACCTTGGCGGCATAGCGTGTGTGTATCTCGTCCCAGTCCACACCCTTCTCCGTAAAGAAGCAATAGTGCTGATCCATAATTGACCACAGCGCCTCGAAATTGCCTCGCTGGCTGTCGCTCCATGACTCTAACTTATGACACGATGTCGTAGCCGCCAGCAGCACGAGCATCACTAAATAACAGATGTGTTTCATCAATACAATGCAGAAATTATGCGGGCCTTCGAGTCAAGACCGCGCGAAGGATTAAGACTTATCCACTCACCCGATATGCCTATGACGGCAGAGGTGGTCACCACACGGGTGACTATATTGTTGACTTTGGTCGACAGCACATTGCTGCGAAGTCCGAGCCGCAGGCATGTAGCACCGAAATGCAGGTCGGCGGTCACAAGATTTTCCATACGGAAATAATTGCCCCACCAAGCGCCATGCACGAGTCCCGAATCATTGCCGAGCGAAATCTCATAAAACAGCTCTCCGTAATCGGGGGAGAAGAAGACTCCCGTGACCGGAAGCGTAGGCTGGTAACGTAACGTCACCGGCAGCCGGCCTATGCGCGTATTCCATGCGGCATATCCGGTAAGGTTGACTGTCCAAGCCGCCTCAACCGCCACGGGATTGTTACCATTGCGCACGTTATACAGCACACCTATATCGACACCGGTACTGCCGCCCGCAGCGACAGTTATATTGTAAGGCAACCGCCACCTGTGCATCATACCCCACGAAAATTCGCCTACAAGACGCCACATATCGGCATTCTTGGCCGGGTTTTCCGTACCGTCAAGGGTAAGTCCCGCGGCAAGGCGCATCACCCAATTGTCGGGATTGAATTTCATGGCCTGCATGCGTTCGTAGTTGAACGCGGCGCTCCATCCCGTATACTCCAGCGGAGTCAGATAGGTATTGGCAAGCCTCGCACCGCCTGCCTCAAACGTGTAAGCCGAAGTCACAGGGCGCAAAGTCACCTCTTTATCCTGCGAATACCCCGCCAACACTCCGGCGACCAATATCGCTATACATATAATCGTACGTTTCATGAATCAATTAAAATATTCGTTTCTGCCCGTTGATTTCATCGCGGACTTCATCATCGGAGCGGTCAGGCTCATTAATCTCACTGCTGTCAGTGTCAGTATCATCAGGCGAAACTTCGTCATCCACATCATCGACTTCACGCGGCTCAATCTCGGTCACCGACGCCACTTCATACGTAGTAAGCCTTTTGCCTTTGGCCTTGTAGCTCTTGACAGCGACAAACTCCATGGCATCCACCACCATAGACGGGCGGAACGCATCGTCGCCGCCGAATGTCACTTCGAGGCGGCATCCGGGAGTGTCGCTAAGCAGAATAAGCGTCGACTTGTCATTGTCGCCGAGGAAACGCGTGCGCTTGGCAACAGGCTCGAATGTAAAGCGCTTCAAGTACGGATAACCCTGATCGGCATCGTCGAGCACCGCCGTCCACACATGGCCCGGACGATACTTCTCTATGCGCAGTATGTTGTCCTCATAATGATTTCCGGCATCGAAGGTCGACATGTAATATTCACCCGACTTCAGGATGACAAGTATTTTGTCAGTACCGGCAAACTCACCGAGGAATACGCCCCTCTTGTCATAATTCAGGCGAAGCACATCGGGGTCAAACCACACCTCACGGCCGCCGAGAGTAGAGGCCCCTTTCTCCTTGAGCGTAAACCGGTGCACTTCATTCTTGGTCACGATATTTCCCTGCGCGCCCTTGCCCTTTATGGCAAGCTCGCTGAAGTCCACGTCAAACTGCAGTGTCTTAAGTCGTAGTTTCGGCTTCAGGGTCACCTTGACCACTTCGGCCTCGCCATTAGGATTGGCGGAGAACCACATTATCTTCGAGCCGGGCAAGCCCTGTGTCACGTCATACTCTTTGTCGCGAGTCACACCGATTACGGCAAATCGTTTCATAAAGTATATGCCGCCCTTGCCGTTCTGATATATGACATTATATATGGTACGCGAGTCATTGCGTTTGAACACGTTGACATACAGCACGTTCTTACCGATAAACAGTTTATCCTGCACTCTGACCACCTTATACTTGCCGTCTTTGTAAAATATGATTATATCGTCGATGTCGGAACAATTGCATACATACTCGTCCTTCTTCAGGGCTGTACCTATGAAGCCTTCCTCGCGGTTTATATACAGTTTCTCGTTAGCTTCGGCAACGGTAGCCGCCTCAATGCTGTCGAATCCTCTTATCACGGTGTGGCGCACATAAGGCTCTCCGTACTTCTCCTTAAGCCCGAGATACCAGTCGACGGTATAGTCGACCATGTGGTCGAGCCGGTCGTTTATCTCGGCTATGCGCTCTTTATGATTGGCTATCACCCTGTCGGCTTCGTCGCTGTTAAACTTCAGTATGCGCTTCATCTTTATCTCCATGAGCTTAAGGAGATCGTCGCGGGTGACTTCACGCAACAGATCGGCCTTGAACGGTTCAAGCCTGCGGTCTATATGCTCCAGTACGGCATCCATGGTCTCGCTCTGCTCAAACTCCTTGTCCTTGTATATGCGCTGCTCGATAAATATGCGTTCGAGCGAAGCGAAATGCAATGCTTCCTGTATCTCACCCCGCTTTATCAACAGCTCGCGGCGCAACAGGTCAAGCGTAGAGTCCACGCTATGGCGCAATACATCGCTCACTCCGAGGAAATGAGGCTTTTTGTCAGATATGACGCAGCAGTTGGGCGATATGCTCACCTCACAGTCGGTAAATGCATAAAGCGCGTCGATGGCCTTGTCTGACGAGGTGCCGGGGAGCAGGTGGACCAGTATCAGCGCCGTAGCCGAAGTCATATCTTCTACCTTGCGCACTTTTATCTTGCCTTTTTCGGCAGCTTTGAGTATAGAGTCATTTATCGTGCCCGTGGTCTTGCCGTAAGGTATCTCGGTTATGGCAAGGGTCTTGTTGTCGACCTTCTCGATTTTGGCGCGTATCTTCACCGAGCCGCCGCGCTCGCCGTCATTGTATTTGCTTACATCAAGGAAGCCTCCTGTCGGGAAGTCGGGATACAGCACAAACGGCTCTCCGCGCAGATAAGCCACAGCAGCATCTATGATTTCGTTAAAATTATGAGGCAATATCTTCGACGACAAACCTACGGCTATACCCTCGGCCCCCTGCATAAGCAGCAGCGGAAACTTAACCGGCAACGTGACCGGCTCCGGATTGCGGCCGTCATATGACACTGTCCAGTCAGTGACCTTCGGACTGTAAAGCACCTCCAATGCGAAGGGCGACAGACGGGCCTCTATATAACGTCCGGCAGCTGCCGACGCACCGGTGAGTATATTTCCCCAGTTACCCTGCGTCTCTACAAGCAGTTCTTTTTGTCCGAGCTGCACAAGAGCATCCTTTATCGACGCGTCGCCGTGAGGATGATACTTCATGGTATCGCCCACCACATTCTGCACCTTGTTGAAGCGTCCGTCATCCATCGTCTTCATCGAATGGAGTATACGGCGCTGCACGGGCTTGAGGCCGTCGGCTATATGCGGCACGGCACGCTCGAGTATCACATAAGAGGCATAGTCGAGAAACCAGCTCTGGTACATGCCTCGCAATTGATGTTTCACAACACCGTCGGTTGTGTCGACAGGCATGCGTGACAGGGGCTTTCCGTTGTTTTCGTCAGGCATGTCCGTTGCCTCATCGGTGTCTTCAGGGGTAATAATATCGTCGCTCATTTATGGGATAATGATTTCAATGGTAAAATGACACATAGCGTCATATCACTACAAAGATAGCGATTTTTTCGGTTTCGGCCGAAATATATTTATGTATATTAGTATCTTTGCAGATAAAAACTCTGACATAACTTTAACTTTAGCCTGTTTACAGATGAAAAATTACCTTTCCGGCATTATAGTATTGCTATTTTACACAACAGCCGGTTCAATTACGGCCGACAACCGTTTCTCGCCCGATAAAACCCTATGGTACAAAGCGCCCGCCGTACAGTGGGAAGAAACACTGCCGGTAGGTAACGGACGGCTCGGCATGATGCCATACGGCAATCCGTTCAAAGAGCATGTGGTGCTCAACGAGATAAGCATGTGGAGCGGCTCAAAAGCGTGCTATGACAATCCGGAAGCATCCAAAAGCCTGCCGGAGATACAGCGTCTTCTTACCGAGGGTAAAAACCGCGAGGCTCAGGAGCTTATGTACACCACATTCGTGCCCACCATGACCACCGACGGAGGCACATACGGCAGCTACCAGATGCTTGCCGACCTCAACATAGATCTTTCATACGGCTCGGACAAGGTGTCAGGCTACACACGCTGGCTCGACCTTACCGAGGCTACGGCCTATACGTCATATTCAATATCGGGCACGGAATATGTCCAGCAATGCTATGTGCCACGTGGCGAAGATGTCATGGTCTACCACATAAAAGCATCACGGCCCGGCAGCATAAACCTGACGGCGTCTCTGTCGAGGCCCGAAAGAGCCACCGTGTCATCGGGGGGCGACAACCGCCTTATAATGACAGGCACGCTTGACAGCGGGGCAAAAGGCGTCGACGGCATGAAATTCGCCCTTGCAGCAGCCATTACCGCCAACGGCAAGGGAGCCACAACCCTATCGACCGACTCTACCCTTACCGCCGCAAATGCCGACGAGGTATACATAGTCATGGGGGCGGCCACCAGCTATCTTTATGGCGCCATATACGGCACGGCCGCGATAAATGCGGTCAACGAAGCCACCGCCGACGCCGATGTACTTGCCGGGCTGAAAGAGGCCGGGATAGCGCGCCACCGCTCACTCTTCGACCGTGCGGGCGTAGTCCTTGAAGAGGGTGCGGCCTCCTCACTGCCAACCGACCGGCGCATTGAGGCGTTTCAGACACAGAGCGACCCTTCACTCGCCGCTCTGTACTACAACTACGGCCGATATCTGCTCATATGCAGCACTCTGCCCGGAGCCATGCCACCCAATCTGCAAGGACTGTGGGCCAACGGAGTATCTACACCATGGAACGGCGACTACCACACCAACATAAACGTACAGATGAACCACTGGCCCGTAGAGCCCGGCAACCTGTCGGAACTGCACGGCCCGCTCATCGACTTGGTAAAACGCGCCGTACCTAACGGAGAACATACGGCCAAAGTATTTTACGGGCCCGAAGCCCGGGGATGGGTCATGCACATGATGACAAACCCGTGGGAATACACCGATCCGGGACAGCATCCGTCATGGGGAGCCACCAATACCGGCGGAGCATGGCTGTGCGCGCATCTGTGGGAGCACTATCTTTATACGGGCGACCGACAGTATCTGTCGGAAATATATCCCGTCATGAAAGGCGCAGCCGAATTTTTCAAGTCGACCATGATTAAAGAGCCTGAACATGGCCGACTCGTGACAGCGCCGTCGTCATCGCCCGAGAACTCGTTTACAATAGGCGACGACACCACGCCCATAAGCGTGTGCATGGGTCCGACGATGGACTCACAGATCATACGCGAGCTGTACGGCAATGTGGCCGAAGCCGCCTCAATACTCGGTGTGGACTCGCTCTTCGCCGACTCGCTGAGGCATGACATGGCGCTATTGCCGCCCAATAAAATCGGCTCCGACGGGCGCCTCATGGAGTGGCTCGAAGAATACAACGAGACCGACCCGCACCACCGCCATGTAAGCCATCTTTATGCCCTGCATCCGGGCAACGGCATATCGGCCACGCTTACGCCCGACCTTGCCGAGGCATGCCGCAAGACACTTGACCGACGCGGCGACGGGGGCACCGGATGGAGCCGCGCATGGAAAGTCAACTTCTGGGCCCGCTTGGGCGACGGCGACAGAGCCTACAAGCTGTTCAAGGCTCTGATCACACCGGCCTACGACTATAGCTCCACCGACTATCAGGGTCACGGAGCCGGAACATTCCCCAACCTTTTCTGCTCGCATCCGCCGTTCCAGATGGACGGCAACTGGGGCGGCACCGCCGGCATAAGCGAAATGCTGCTGCAGAGTCAGGACGGCTTCATCAACATATTGCCTGCACTCCCGACAGAATGGGCGTCAGGCTCCCTGCACGGCTTCAAGGTCAGGGGCGGCGCCACAGTCGACCTGAAGTGGGACAACGGCAAAGCCACATCGGCCGTCATAACAGGCGGTCCGGTATCAGGACTGACGATAAAAGTGCCCGCAGACACTCGCCACATAACAGTCAACGGCAAACGCGTGAAAGCCGACGAATTTATACATTTGGACCTTTCATTGGGAGAGAAGGCCGAAATTTTGTTCGATTGAGCTTTTTTCGCTATCTTTGCGTCTTTAAATTCACTGACTTATAAAACTACTCGAAATGGCACAACAGGAAGATCAGTTCAAAAAGATAGTATCACATGCCAAAGAATACGGTTTTGTGTTCCCGTCCAGCGAAATATACGACGGTCTGTCGGCCGTGTATGATTACGGACAGAACGGAGTGGAACTCAAAAACAACATAAAGCGTTACTGGTGGGACGCAATGACTTTGCTTCACGAAAACATCGTGGGCATCGACTCTGCGATTTTCATGCATCCGACCATCTGGAAAGCATCGGGACACGTCGACGCTTTCAACGACCCTCTTATCGACAACAAGGACTCCAAAAAGCGCTATCGCGCCGACGTGCTTATCGAAGACGCCATAGCTAAAATGGATGACAAAATAGAGAAAGAGGTCGAGAAAGCCCGCAAACGTTTCGGCGAAAGCTTTGACGAAGCACTCTTCCGTGAGACCAATCCCCGCATACAGGAGCACAAGGCCAAGCGCGACGCCCTTCACGAGCGTTTTGCCAAGGCCATGAACGACAACGACCTCAACGAACTGCGCCAGATAATAATAGACCAAGAGATAGTAGATCCTATCTCAGGCACAAAAAACTGGACGGAAGTACGTCAGTTCAACCTGATGTTCCGCACGGAGATGGGCTCTACAGCCGACGGCGCCATGACCGTGTATCTGCGTCCCGAGACCGCGCAGGGTATATTTGTCAACTATCTTAACGTACAGAAGACGGGCCGCATGCGCATACCGTTCGGTATAGCACAGATAGGCAAGGCATTCCGTAACGAGATCGTGGCACGCCAGTTCATATTCCGCATGCGCGAGTTCGAGCAGATGGAAATGCAGTTCTTTGTACGCCCCGGTGAAGAGCTCGAATGGTTCAAGCGCTGGAAAGAGACCCGCCTCCGCTGGCACAAGGCCCTCGGCCTCGGCGACACCAAGTACCGCTACCACGACCACGAAAAGCTGGCCCACTACGCCAACGCCGCCACTGACATCGAGTTTGAGATGCCGTTCGGCTTCAAGGAAGTGGAGGGAATACACTCCCGCACCAACTTCGACCTGTCGCAGCACGAAAAATTCTCAGGCAAGAAGATACAGTACTTCGACCCCGAACTTAACGAAAGCTATGTGCCCTACGTGATAGAGACCTCGATAGGCGTTGACCGCATGTTCCTGTCGGTACTCTGCTCAAGCTACGAGGAGCAACCGCTTGAGGGCGGCGAGACCCGCGTGGTACTGCACCTGCCGCCGGCACTGGCTCCGGTAAAGTGTGCCGTAATGCCGCTTGTACGCAAAGACGGTCTGCCCGAAAAGGCACGCGAGATAGTCAACGACCTGAAGTTTGACTTCCCGACCCACTATGAAGAAAAAGACTCCATAGGCAAGCGCTACCGCCGTCAGGATGCCATAGGCACACCTTTCTGCGTCACCGTCGACCACCAGACCCTTGAGGACAATACAGTAACTCTGCGCGAGCGTGATTCAATGGAGCAGAAACGCGTAAACATCAGCGATCTGCACCGTCTTATCCATGACACGGTAAGCATCAACTCACTGCTGCGCAAACTTGGATAACAACCCGACAACACATATTTATATTTAGAAAATGAAATTCCACAACGTAAAGACTCTCCTTATAGGAATTGTCTGCATGGCCTCTCTTTCGTCATGTAACTACAACTCACTGGTTGAAAAGCAACAGAACGTGGACCAGAACTGGGCCGAAGTAGAGAACCAGTATCAGCGTCGCGCCGACCTCATACCCAACCTCGTAGCTACCGTAAAAGGCTATGCCGCTCATGAAGAGGGCACACTGACAAAGGTGACCGAAGCCCGCAGCAAGGCCACTTCGATCAACATCAGTGCCGAAGACCTCAATGAAGAGACCCTCGCCCGCTTTCAAGAGGCACAGAATGAGCTGACGGGAGCACTGAAGTCGCTTCTTGCAGTGACCGAGGCCTACCCCGACCTGAAAGCCAACGAGAACTTCCGCGACCTGCAGGTACAGCTCGAAGGTACCGAAAACCGCATTTCGGTAGCCCGCGGACGCTACACCGAAGCAGTGAAAGACTACAACACATCTATTAAGAAATTTCCCACTACCATCTATGCCGGATGGTTCGGATTCACAGCCAAACCGCAGTTCAAAGCCGCCGCAGGCGCCGAGAACGCACCTAAAGTAGAATTCTAAAAAACTATAAATGAGAAAATTCCCGATAATAGCATTTTTTGTTATAGCCATCGTTACACTCATGTCCTGTAAGGATGACAATAACCTTGACGACTATAAGGAATGGCGCAGCCTGAACAACAACTGGCTCTCCGAGCTTGAATTGAGTTCGGGGTCATATTATCGCAAGGTCATACCGTCATACGATAAAGGCCAGTATGTGCTGATGCATTGGTTCAACGACCGCAACACTACTGCCGGCAACCTGCAACCTTACTACACATCGACCGTGGCAGTCAAGTATATCGGACGGTTATACAACGACGAAGCGTTTGACTCGAGCTATCTTGCCACCGACTCCCTGTTTGTGACAAAGGTAAACGCAGTGATACCGGGTTGGACCATTGCCCTTCAGGAGATGCATGTGGGCGACTCGGTAGAAGTCGTAATTCCCTACCAGTCGGCTTACGGTACTACCGGTTCCGGCAAGATACTTCCTTTCAGCAATCTTAAGTTTAACATAAAACTTGTGGATATACCTAACTGGGAGACAAAATGACCGGTTAACCCCGGCTAAACAATAATTATGCCGAATACACGTTAGATAACAAATAAACACAGCTCGATTTATATTTTTTATGTGTGGTATTGTAGGATATATAGGACACCAGCAAGCCTATCCGATATTGATTAAAGGCTTACATAGATTAGAGTACAGAGGCTATGACAGCGCGGGAGTGGCATTGATTAACTCCGAAGACCGGCTTAACGTATATAAGACAAGAGGTAAAGTAAACGAACTCGAGGCTTTCTGCGAGTCAAAAGACACAGAGGGCACCATCGGCATAGCCCATACGCGCTGGGCCACCCACGGTGAGCCCAATGACATCAACGCCCACCCCCACTACAGTTCAAACGGCAAGATAGCGATTGTACACAACGGTACAATCGAGAACTATAACGTGCTGAAACAGGCTCTTGAACAGCACGGATGCGTATTCAAAAGCGAGACCGACACGGAAGTGGTGGTAAAGCTTATCGAATACATACAGTCGACCAACAAATGTCCGCTCATCGACGCGGTGCGCGAGGCGCTCAATCAGGTCATAGGCGCCTATGCCATAGCGATTATCGACAGCGAGAACCCCGACACCATAATCGCGGCACGCAAAAGTTCGCCTCTGGTCATCGGCATAGGAGAAGGCGAGACATTCATAGCATCCGACGCAACCCCCATCATAGATTACACCAATCAGGTGGTATATCTGCGCGATGACGAGATAGCGATAATATCTCGCGGCGAGCCCTTGCGCGTGATAACCAACGACAACCGTACGTCAAGCATTGACATACAGACTCTGCGTCTGTCAGTGTCGCAGCTCGAAAAGGGCGGTTATCCCCACTTCATGCTCAAAGAGATTTTCGAGCAGCCCAACTCGATATACGACTGCATACGCGGCCGCATCGTAAACAACGGCACCGAAATAAAACTGTCGAGTATCACAGACCACCCCGACCGCTTCATAAACGCCTCGCGCATAATCATCGTGGCCTGCGGCACGTCATGGCACGCAGCACTTATAGGGGCGCGCCTGTTTGAAAGCATCGCCCGCATACCGGCACAGGTTGAATATGCAAGCGAGTTCCGCTACAGTAATCCGGTTGTGACTCCGCAGGACATCGTGATAGCCATTTCACAGTCAGGCGAGACCGCCGATACTCTGGCAGCCATAAAACTGGCGAAGGAGAAGGGAGCGTTTGTATACGGAGTATGCAATGTGGTAAGCTCTTCAATAGCACGCGAGACCGACACCGGCACCTACATACATGTAGGCCCCGAGATAGGAGTGGCCTCGACAAAAGCATTTACAGGACAGGTCACCGTACTCACCATGCTCGCTCTTGCCATAGGACAGCTCCGAGGCACAATCTCAAAAGAGAAACTGACCGAAATGGCACGTGCGCTGAAGAATCTGCCCGATCTCATAAAGGAGACCCTTAAGCTGAACAAAGAGATAGAGCGTCTGTCGAGCATCTTCACATATGCCCACAACTTCCTGTATCTCGGACGCGGCTACAACTATCCGAGCGCACTCGAAGGAGCCCTGAAACTCAAGGAGATCAGCTACATACATGCCGAAGGCTATCCGGCCGCCGAGATGAAGCACGGTCCTATCGCGCTCATAGACCGCGAAATGCCTACCGTAGTGATAGCTCCCACCGACGAACTGCATGAAAAGATCATATCCAACATACAGCAGGTGAAAGCCAGAGGAGGTTCGGTAATAGCCATAGTGACACGTGGCGACGAGACCATACCCGAAATCGCCGACCACACACTTGAGATACCGCCCGTACCCGAGTGCCTGTCACCGATAATCGTGTCGATACCTCTACAGCTCCTCGCCTACCACATCGCCGTGATGAAAGGTTGCAATGTAGACATGCCCCGCAATCTCGCCAAGTCGGTAACAGTTGAATAACAAATACTTAACCACATCTATGCAACTTTTAACCTACATTTTAGGTCTAAAAGTTGCATAGTTTGTATCAACTCGCTAACTTTGCACTACAAATCCTGCGCACGTGGCGTAATTGGTAGCCGCGCTAGACTTAGGATCTAGTGTCTGACGACGTGGGGGTTCGAGTCCCTTCGTGCGCACACAAAGCCCCCGGCATCCGCCGAGGGCTTTTTCGTATTCCCTGAAAATCCAACAGATTGGTAAGGGCGCCGGTAGTACGGCGCCCCTACCAATCTGTTACATTAACCCATGATTAGACTAATCACACCAATAAATAACCGTAACCAATCATGAAACTGACCGCAATCATTATCACGGCTCTGGCCGTAACCGGGCTGACCACCGGAGCCGGACGCTCCGAAGCGCGTGACTACGATGGCTGGGAGCTTGTATGGAGCGATGAGTTTGACCGCGATGGAGCACCCGACTCTACGGTATGGAACTACGAAACCGGCTTTGTACGCAACGGGGAGGCCCAATGGTATCAGCCGGAAAACGTATACTGCCGCGACGGGAAACTGATAATCGAAGGGCGTGACATAAAGGCCGACAGACGTAAAAATCCGCGTTACAAAACCGGAGGCAACGACTGGCGCAACCGCGAGTATATCGACTACACTTCGGCGTCAATCAATACGCGGGGCAAAAAGGAGTGGCTCTACGGGCGCATAGAGGTAAAAGCCAAAATACCGACCGCCGGAGGAGCTTGGCCCGCCATATGGCTGCTCGGCAGCGGACAGCCGTGGCCTTCGTGCGGCGAAATCGACATGATGGAGTACTACCGCAAAGGCGGTGTGCCCCACATACTCGCCAACGCATGCTGGGGCACCGACAAGCCGTATGCCTCGAAATGGAACAGCAAAAAGATACCGTTCAGCCGCTTCACGGACAAAGACTCGGACTGGGCCGACAAATTCCATACATGGCGCATGGACTGGGACGAGGACTTCATCAACCTGTATCTTGACGACGAGCTGCTCAACTCCATACCGCTCTCCAACACCGTCAACGGGGCGGTGGGAAAAGGCAGCAATCCGTTCCGCAATCCGCAGTATCTGCTGCTGAACCTCGCTCTCGGAGGCGACAACGGCGGTAAAATCGACGACAGCGCCCTGCCCATGAAGTATGAGGTGGACTATGTGCGTGTATACAAGAAAAAGCCGCGCCGTACATCGGCACAGCCGCCATTTGAAGGCCACACGGTGACCGACGAAGGCGCTTGGTGCTGGTTTGCCGACCCGCGTGCGCTGCACTACCGCAATCAGGACGGCACGATTGACCGCAGCTATGTGGGCTACATAGACATACACGGCAACATCAAGGCCATGCAGTATGACTTCGCGGCAAACCGTCAGGACGAGGTGCTCGTGCGCTCATGCTTTCAGCCCGACGACCACGACAACCCGACGTTTCTCGTGCTCCCCGACGAGCGCATCATGGTGTTTTACTCGCGCCACACCGACGAACCGTGCTTCTACTACCGCGTGAGCCGCGAGCCGGGCGACATAACCACACTCGGCGAGGAGAAGGTGATAAAGACAGCCAACAACACCACCTACCCGTCGCCGTTCATCCTGTCTGATGACCCGGGCACATATATCTGTGCTGGCGCGGCATAAAGTGGCATCCTACGATAGCCCGGCTGTCGCTGCCCGACGCCGACATAGTATACTGCTCGATGCCCGTGAGAGGCAAGCATGGACTTGTCTACGAGATAATCAGGTACACGCTCGACGACAACGGCGATGTAGTGTCGACCGAGCCGGTGACCCGCGACTCACGCCTCAACAACATACGTCCGTTCATGATTCCCGGCTCCGAAGGGTCACCGCTGCGCCTCACATGGATGCACGGCGACTACTACGACTGGATAGTAAGCTTATCGCGTCCGTTTGGCTACTGTACGGGCATCAACAGCGACTTCGGCGGCTTCCTGCCGGCCAAGCCCGCACTGCCGGGTGTGACCGAGTCATACAGATTCAATCCGAAGAAGGAGTTCAGGCTGCACACCACAGTAACACTCGACTCGACACATATGGCTTCGGGCGTGCTGCTTCAACTCGGCAAGCTGACCTACGGCATAGACCGGTCAACGCTCAAGCCCTATGTGAAGTATGGCGACAAACTGTACCCGAGCACCAATGCCCTTGCCACTTCAGACTGCTGGCAGGAGCAGAACCGAGGCACAGGGGGCCAATGGTACACGCCGGTGCCCCACAAGAGTTTCGACCTCATACTGGAGTACCGCGGAGGTGTGCTTACGACACGCATAAACGGACTCGTCGACCAGTATGTAGTCATCAGATAATTAATTAAACAATTGTTAACTATGTGGACAGGGCCGGATTATCTATATTTGTATAACCGAAATTTGTATAATCGAATTTTTTCACCTGTCCCCGAATATCAAAAACACAGTTATGACAATCAACCTTAACTCACTGCTAAAAGTGATCGCTCTCACGGCTGCAACGGTCATCGCACCTATGGCAGCGGGAGCAAAAAAGGCAAGCGTGGCGCCCGAGCAAAAAGAGGCCCGCGAAGTACGTGCGCTTATCGACAAAGTGAACAACCGGTGGCAATCGACCCATAAGCCCGAAATGACACCTTTCTGGCACAACGCGGCATACCACACCGGCAACATGGAGGCCTTCTATCTCACCGGCAACAGCGACTGGCTCGACTACTCTACCAAATGGGCCGAGCACAACCAGTGGAAGGGAGCCAAAGGCAATGACCGCAGCAAGTGGAAATACAACTACGGCGAAACCCCCGACCATGTGCTGTTCGGCGACTGGCAGATATGCTTCCAGACCTATGCCGACCTGTACAACATACTCCCCGACGACCGCCGCATACGCCGCGCCAAAGAAGTGATGGAGTATGAGATGTCGACTCCGCAGAACGACTACTGGTGGTGGGCCGACGGCCTGTATATGGTCATGCCTGTCATGACAAAGCTGCACAAAATAACCGGCAACAAGAAGTATCTTGACAAACTCTACGAATATGTGCTCGTAAGCGACAGCCTCATGTACGACACAGAGACCGGCCTGTACTTCCGCGACGGACGCTACGTATACCCGAAGCACAAAAGCGCCAACGGCAAAAAGGACTTCTGGGCACGCGGCGACGGATGGGTGTTTGCCGGACTTGCCAAAGTGCTGAAAGACCTGCCGGCCGAGTACAAACACCGTCAGTTCTTTGTCGACAAGTACAAGAAAATGGCCGACGCCGTGGTGTCTACCCAGCAACCCGAGGGCTACTGGTCGCGCTCGATGATGGACGAAGAGCATGCTCCCGGATACGAGACATCGGGTACGGCATTTTTCACCTACGGCCTGCTGTGGGGCGTCAACAACGGTTATCTTAATGACGCCAAGTATCTTGACGCGGCCAAAAAAGGATGGAATTATCTTAGCCGCACAGCCGTACAGAAAGACGGATCGGTAGGCTACGTACAGCCCATAGGCGACCGTGCCATACCGGGACAGGTGATTAACAAAAGCTCCGTGGCCGACTTCGGCACAGGCGCGTTTCTGCTCGCCGCCTGCGAGTATGTGCGTCATCTTGAAAAGGACATGAACCCCGACAGAGCTTACTGGACCACACTCGCTTGGCAGATGGCCGAGCCCGTTCTGCGCAACATGTCGGAGGGAAATCTCAAGAAAAACATGCTCGTCGAGGTCAGCCCCAACTGGGACGGCCGCAACAAAGGCGTCACCTATATGGAGACTTTCGGCAGGCTTATGGCCGGTATAGCACCGTGGCTGTCGCTCCCCGACGATGACACCGAGGAGGGCGCGAAACGCAAGCAGCTGCGCGAGTGGGCGCTGAAGAGCTACGCCAATGCCGTCGATCCGGCAAGTCCCGACTATCTGCTGTGGCGCGGCCACGGTCAGGCTCTTGTCGATGCCGCTTACGTGGCCGAGAGCTTCCTGCGCGCTTATGACGCGCTCTGGATGCCGCTTGACTCGGTAACCAAGCGCCGCTACTTCGAGGAGTTCACACAACTGCGCCGTGTCGACCCGCCCTACACCAACTGGGTGCTCTTCTCATCGACCATAGAGAGCTTCCTCGCCAAAGCCGGAGCCGAATATGACGAATACCGCATCAACTCGGCCATAAGGAAAGTCGAGGAGTGGTATACGGGCGACGGATGGTATGCCGACGGTCCGGAATTCGCATTTGACTACTACAGCAGCTACGTGTTTCACCCGATGTATCTGGAGACCCTTCAGGCAATGAAGGACGCCAAAGCCCACACCCGCATACACTACGCCAACTACTACGACCGCGCGCTGAAACGTGCACAGAAATACAGCATAGTGCTTGAACGCCTCATCTCGCCCGAAGGCACATTCCCCGTATTCGGCCGCTCGATACCCTACCGCATGGCCACCATGCAGCCTCTCGCGCTCATGGCTTGGTACGAGAAGCTCCCCCACGGGCTGACCAACGGTCAGGTACGCGGCGCCCTGACCGCGGTAATGCACCGCATGTTTGACGACAAAGAGAACTTTAACGAGAGCGGCTTCCTCACCATAGGTTTCTCGGGCCGTCAGCCCAACATAGCCGACTGGTATACAAACAACGGCAGCCTCTACATGACCTCGCTCGCATTCCTGCCGCTCGGCCTGCCGGCCACCCATCCGTTCTGGACAGATGCCGAACAGCCTTGGACCTCAAAGAAAGCATGGTCGGGACAGCCGTTCCCCAAAGACCATCACTGGGGCGACGGCGGCAAATTCCGCGACCTCTGGTAACCGGAAGCCATAACGGCAAACCATATAATTACAGGATAATTGGGAGATTAGTCGATACATTATCGATAATCTCTCAATTATTTTTATTTAATTTGCAATAATAAGCATCCGATGTACTTATATCCCGGGATGAAACATAGCCGCAGTTTCCGCATCGTATCGCCGGAAACGGATAAGACGGTGACTTACACAGGCAAAAAACTCAATATCGAACTTAAATAATATGACTTGGTATGATTGAACCCTTGTACTCCCCCGACGAGAGACGTTATGACACCATGAAATATGCGCGTTGCGGACGCAGCGGTGTGCTTCTCTCCCGCATATCATTGGGCTTCTGGCATAACTTCGGAGCCGGAACTCCGATTGCAAAAGCACGCGACATAATGCGGTACGCATTTGACAACGGCGTGGTGTCGATGGACCTCGCGAACAATTACGGACCTCCCTACGGCTCTGCCGAAGAGACATTCGGCGAAATATTCCGCAAAGACTTCCGCCCTTACCGCGACGAACTGTTCATATCATCGAAAGCCGGTTACGACATGTGGCCCGGTCCTTACGGCAACTGGGGCTCGCGGAAATACCTGATGGCCTCCTTGGATCAGTCGCTGCGGCGTATGGGCCTCGACTATGTAGACGTATTTTACAGTCATCGCTTCGACCCGGAAACTCCCGCAGAGGAAACCCTGACGGCACTTGTCGACATAGTACGTCAAGGCAAGGCGCTGTACATAGCGCTGTCAAGATGGCCACGCGAAGAGGAAGAAGCCGCATACCGCTTTCTTGAGAATCACGGCTGCCACTGCCTGCTGTATCAGGACAGACTGAATATATTTGACCGCTCGTCAGAGCAATCGGGACGGCTGAAAGCCGCCTCCAAAGCGGGTGTAGGTTACATCGCGTTCTCCCCGCTGGCGCAGGGACTGCTTACCGACAGATATTTAAACGGCATACCTGAAGGCTCACGGGCCACGCAAAGCAAGTCACTGAAAGCCGAGCAGATAACTCCAGAGGTCGTGGAACGTATAAAGACATTATCGCAGATAGCGGCCCGCCGCGGACAGACCCTTGCGCAAATGGCTACCGCATGGGTATTGAACAGACCCGGCGTCACGTCGGCCATAGTCGGATGCAGCTCGGTTCAACAGCTTCGCGACACGATATCGTCTATAGACCGGCTCGATTTTTCAGAAGAAGAACTACGCCTCATCGATGCCGCTTCAGGCATAAAAGGAGAAGAGTAAGACCCGATAGATTTTTGCCTCTGATTTTACAGATAAAAAGCCGGAGCTGAAACTCCGGCTTTTTTATGCGTTAAGACACAATGCATTAATGGATTGTCATGTCGCATTACAAACCTAAAACATAACTTAACCTTAATACCTATTACACCAATAACAGTAATAATAAAAACGCTAATTAATAAATTATTACGCATTACAAAGATAACATAACGGCTTCAATTATATACTTCATTTTAACACCATAAATAGCCCAACCGGTCCTGTCGGCACCATACATATAATTCAATTTTACATACCAAATCAATCACACAGAATCAACGTGACCGATGCCATGTCGCACCGGTCACGTCTAAGGCCGCATAAAGCGACCGACACTTTAACCTAACTAACCTCTTACCCAAACCATCTTATTTCATGAATGCTTTAACCACCATTATATCTTCGCCCGAAGTATTTACGATCTTGTAAGAACCGGCTGCGGCCGACACGACAAGAGTCTCGGCATAGTTAAGATGCTGCTTGACGCCATCGGCTGTAATGACTTCCGCGCTCGTGCCGTCAACAAGATTAAGCACATGGCATTTGCCCTCCGTCTTTACATCGACCGACGATCCTATCTTATACCGGTGCACGTCATAGGAGTGATTGCGATGGGTAGGCAGATGCCATAGCTCCCAGTCGTCGCCACGCTCCATAATTACGGGCTTTGACACAAGCTCCTCCTTGACTTTCGCGCCCTTACGGTCAAAGCACAGATTGTCCATGGCCCGTTTTATATTCAGCGGACGCGGCTTGCCGTCAAGGTCAAGTGCGAGCCAGTCATACATCTTAAATGTAAATATATAAGGAGTGGTACTTATCTCAAGTACAAGATTGTTACGGCCTGAACTGTGAAGCGTGCCCGGCGGTATCAGATACAGGCCGTGTTTTTCGGCATGCTCTGCATTGATGTAACGGGGCACGTCCAACGGAGTGCCGTTGTTGAAACTCTCAGTCAGCGCCGCTTCAAATTTTTTCGGGTCGATATCCTCCTTGAATCCGAGATAGACCACTGCATCTTTCGACGTGTCAAGTATGTAATACGTTTCTTCCTGTGTCAGTACCTCTCCGAAATTTTTCTGTATGTACGACCGCTGCGGATGACACTGTATCGACAGGTTTCCTCCGTCAAAATTGTCGAGATAATCCATTCTTATGGGGAACTCGTCGCCATACATGGCATAGCACTCCTCGCCCACAACATTTCGGCCGTTCTGATACATCAACGAGTCAAACGACACCTCAAGCATATTATTGTCACTTTCGAAAATTATGCCGTTCTCGGGTACAATAAGCTCGAATGACCAAGCATAGTTAGGCACATCGCTCGGTAATGCGGGAATATTGTCACGGATCCATTGTCCGCCCCAAGCTCCGGGTTCAAACCACGGACGCACCCTGAAACAGTTGCGGGCCAAACGCTCAAGACCGGCACGCACGTCATCGCCATCCGCCCATGTAATGTCGGCCTCGCGTTGACCGTCGACAACAATATCGATCTTTGACAGAATGGCTTTCTTATGACGGTTCAGTACAAACCAGTCCACAAAATAGAACCGCTTGTACATCTTCTTCGGCGCATCGGGTTTTGAGGCACCGAGATTGGTGACACTGCCCGCACGCGCACGAAACTGAATTTCGTTCTTAGGTATGTCGATATACACCAGCGGACCGTCCCAATTTGCCAACGCCGCACCCGTACCGATAATAATATTCATGTCGGCCTTGTCGTCGGGCTTTATCGCACGCAGTTTTTCGCGGTCAAAATATCCGTCGACCGTCAACGGCGCACGGTAGCCGAATATCGGGTCATCGCCGCCAAGAAAAGGTTCAATCATATCATCGATCTCCTTTTCCGGCTTAAGGGCGGCGGCTACATTCCACCACATGGGATTTATGCCTATGGCGGCAAATGCTTTTGACAGTTCTTTGGCAAATATATCGAATCTCACACCTATGTATCCATCAACCATGACGTGTTTACAGCCCGCCAACCTGCCGGCAAGAGAAGCGTAATCACAATGTATTTTGTCATGACCCAGATCATGGACTGGATAGGGATCATAATTTCCGGGTTGTTTCGTTTTCTCTAACGGAAGTACGTACTGGGTAGTCTTTCTTAATACATTCATGTCAAATAATATTTACTATATGAAGAGTGACGCCGCTCCTATCAATGCCGCTCGGTCAAGCAAAGCGGAGACTCTGACGTCAACGTTATATCCGTGATTTTTAAATGTCCGTTCCAATGACGGGCCAAAATGGCGGTACGCAAGCGATATGTTGCCGCCAAGAAGAAGAGTATGAGAAGAGAAGCGTTTCAATAAAGGCAAAACAAATTCACCCATTCTGCGCCCGTATTCATCAAAGAGCCTACGGGCATTGTCATCGCCGGAGTCACAGCGTAAAGCTATTTCCTTGGCTCCCGCTACATTTTCACCGGTCAATTCAAAATAGCGGCGGCATACCCACCGGGTAGAGAAAGCATCGTCCACGATGCCTGTCTCAAATGGCAGATGATACACCCACCCTTTATACGGCACTTCATCGCCGCTCTCAACCAGACGGTGCTCGGCCACAAAGCCTGAGCCCACTCCTGTGCCGAGAGTGAGAGCCACCACACGGCTGTCGTTACGGGCCGCACCTCCGAGACACTCTCCGAGAGCGAATGCCGATGCATCGTTGACAAAACGCAAATTACGTATGCCGGCGTCATAAAGGCGCTCTGCAAGCGATAACCTGACATCGAGTCCGTAAATATTTTCATATTTATCCACACCCGCTATAAGCGACACCCCGTTCTCATAGTCAAACGGTCCGGGAATAGCCAAACCTACATTTGCCACTCTTTTGCCGAATGCTTTTACGGTAGTGCATATATTGGACTGCCAAGCTCCTATTATAGCCGTAGCGTCGGCACGGCTGTCGACGTTAGTGACTACCGGTTCGGAACAAAGTCCGCCAGTCGTAAGGTCAACTACCGCAGAACATATATGACTGCCGCCTATGTCAGCGCCTACAGCATAATTATTGTTTTGTTCAGATGCTACCATTGTTATATTGTATTGTAAAAATTCCCGGACGGAACGATCCGTCACCGCCCTTAACACCGTAGATGGCTGCCGAAGCATCCTTCAGTACCGATATCGACTCTATATCCTCGGGGTCTATGCGCGATATATTGTCACGGGGCACACCGTCGATGACCACGAGAGGAGCGCCGAAACCGCGGATATCCATCGAGGTATTGAACGAACCGGGCTCTGACGAGTTCTGACGTATACGTAGACCGGGTATTTTACCGGTTAACATATTTTGTACGTTTTCATTCTTGGTAGTAAGGACTTCCTTGCCCGATATAGCCGAGATAGCGCCTGACAGCGACTCCTTCTTCTGAGCGCCGTAACCGACTACCACCACTTCGTCGAGAGCAAGATCTTTTTCATGTAGGACAATGTCGTATACCTTCTTTCCCGGCACAATCTTAACATCGGTATCATCATAACCGATATACGACACTTTAAGCACAGCACCCGACGGCACTGTCAAGGTAAACTTACCGTCCAAGTCGGTTGCCACGCCATTGTGGGTGGAGTTGTCCATTACCGTAGCACCGATAATAGGCTCTCCGTTGGCATCAACTACAGTACCTGTTACGTGAACCGTTCCCGATTGGGCCTGCAGTTGCAGCGATAGCATCGCAAGAATTCCGCATAGACAAACTTTTAAAAGTCTGCTAATGATTTTAGGAGCTTTCATTTCTTTTTAGATTTGGTTTTTAAATTAATCCCGCTCTTCGGTTGCGGGCACCGTTGTTTAAGGCATTGTCTGAACTGATTGGTTAATACTGTTTTTTTCTAATGGTTGATATAATTTTAATGGGTTAAACTTTCATTGGGTCTGTCGCCGAGAGCGATCTTCAGAGTACCGCCTTTGACAACATCGGCAAACGGCAACTGCACGCTGCTCATCTTCTTGTTGTCAAGAGTGATTGTCTGTATATAATTGTTGTCGGGCGTATTGCCGGTGGTTTCGATGACAAACTTACGGCCTTTGTGATATGCCGGGTTAAGTTTGATGGTAACTTTATCGAACAGCGGGCTTCCTACCTGAAATGTAGGGTCGGGAGCGGTGAGGCCTTTGGCATCGAAAAGACCGATTGAAGCCATGACATACCATGCTCCGAGCTGTCCCTGATCCTCATCCTGTCCGTAACCGTAGCCGTGTATGCCCTCCGTACCGTAAAACTCATTGCATATAGTGCGCATCCACTTCTGCGACAGCCACGGCTTGCCCGAGAAGTTGAACAGGGCCGAAATATGAAGATTGGGCTGGTTGCCGTGATTGTAGTAGCTCTTCAGGCCGGAGAAGGCATCTATCTCCTTGCCGCCGCCGAATATGCTTTCGCGCGATATTATGAACGTACTGTCGAGTCGCGTATTGAACTCGTCGCGGCCCACAAGCTCGACCAGACGGTCGATGTGGTGAGGCACATAGTAGGTGTACTGGACTGCATTGCCCTCCTGAAAGCCCACCCACGGAGCATAAGGGTCGAAGTCGGCTATAAAATTACCCTCTTCATCGCGCGGATGCATGAGTTTCGTACTGTCATCAAAGAGCTTGCGCCATCCTTCCGACAGGCGGGTGAGCAGCCGGTAGTCATCGTCACGTCCGAGCTGACGGGCCATCTGAGCCACGGCATAAGAGCTGAAGCAGTATTCAAGAGTGTGCGATGCGGAGAAGCCCGAACCGCGCGGAGTGGTCTTCATATGCAACTCGGTGGAGTAAGGCGAATAGCCGCGGGCCACAAACTGACCTACATCGAGCTTGCCGGCACCGGCCGGACGTCCCTCGCTGCAAACCTCGTTTTTAAGGGCGGCCTCATAACCCAGCTCGACATCAAAGTCGCGTATGCCTACATTGTAAGCGGCGGCAATGGCCAAGCCGGTGAAATTCGTACCTACACCCGACACATATTTGCTGCACGCTATGCCGTCGCCGAGCCATCCCGCATCCTTATAGACAAGGAGCTGGCTTGATATCCAGTCCGAGAAATACTCGGGCCATGCAAGGCTCCACAGTTGGGTAAGATTCCAGTAACCGCCCCATATGGCGTCGGTGTTATAATGATTATGTACAGGCTTGCCGTCTTTATCAAGAGGTATCATGCCCACAGAACCGTCATTGGCCGGATATGCCCCGTTGACATCGCTTGCAAGACCGCGGCCGAGCAGCGCATGAAACAGTCCGGTATAAAACTTCACACGGTTTTCTTTTGTGCCGCCCTCGACCTTTATGCGGCCGAGCGCCTCTTCCCACTCATCATGGGCTTTGGCTTTCGCCTTGTCAAATGTCATGTCGGACGCTTCCGCCATAAGGTTACGGCGGGCATTTTCAACAGAAGTGTATGACAGACCCACCTTGACGCCCACATCTTGGCGCGACCGGGTGTCAAAAGTCATGTACAGTCCTGCGCCGGGACCGCTTGCATCGCGCTTGTCGGGAAACTTCTTATCGTTTATGAACGTGCCGTAAGCTATAGGCTCCGCATCAAGCTCGGCGCTGAAATACATCTTCACGTCGGCACCCTTCTGGTATATGTCGACATACACAGGCTCGGTGACAACCCAGCCCTCGACACGTCCGTCGGGAGTCAGTTCTACATGGGAGTCGCGCACCTTTCCGCTTTCACCCATGCGGGTACCGATGTTGAATATAAGATTGGAAGTCTTTCCGGCCGGATATGTATAACGGTGGAAGCCTACGCGGGGAGTCGCGGTAAGTTCAGCCTTCACGCCGTAATCCTTGAGCAGCACGGAGTAATAGCCCGGACGCGCGGTCTCATCCTCACGGTCAAAGCGTGAACGGTAGCCGCTATCGGGTTTGTCTGCTTCGCCGGGCACCGTGATGACCTCACCTACTGTCGGAGCGAGCACGACACCGCCCACCTGAAACTCGTGGAAGTTGGCGAAACCCTCTATCGAATTATGACGGAAATCATAGCCTACGGCCTGCCATCCGCCGGGATTGCCGAGATGCCCGTCGGTAGTAGGCGCGAGCTTGGCCATGCCGAAAGGCACTGCCGCCGGTGTAAAGAAGAACCAGCGTGAATGGGCCGTGCCGATCAGCGGATCAACATAGTCGGTGAGTGATTCGCCGGCACAGGCATTGAACAGCACTGAGGCTGATAAGAGCAATGACGCGATTGGTTTATTAAGTTTAAACATATGGTATTCTTTTTTTATTTTACGGTTACTTTCAACATTGCATATTCATAAGGTCTAAGCCAGAATGACTCGTGATTTACCGACGAGAGCGGCTGCTGACGCCAGTCACACCGGTCGACCTTCACACCCTGCATGGCTCTCCACTCGAATGCCGTACATACAGCTTCTTTATCCATGTTATGGAGGCTCACTATGTAGCCTGAATTGTCTTTGGCCGGAGTTATGCCCGATACGGCTATTTTATGATTTCCCTTCAGGCGGAACAGACAGTCGGCCGGAGCGGATGATTCGGAGCGGAATGCCACCAAAGGATGCTCACGTTCCTGACCGCGCTGCTTCAGGCATAGGTCATGGGGATCGCCGGGCTCAAGCGTGTAGCGGAATGTAGCCGGTCCGCCCTGCGAGGCCTTGTAATTGGTACCCCAAGTATTGGTCATGACCCATGAATACACCACCGGCGATATCTGGGCCATGCGCCACCATCCATAGCCGTGGCGCGGGTTAAGCCGGTAATCCTCGCCCGAAGTGGAGCCGAACTCTACAAAAGGCGCATCGACGGAAGTAAGGCATATGCCGTGCTCCAGATCACCGACCGAAAGGCCGTTCTGAAGCGAATAATAGTGTTTGTTCACACCCGAGAGCTGTTCGCGTTCGGGGTGCATCTCGCTCATAGCCAAATCAATCGCTATATCGGGATGCGGGAAATTGAACGGGAATACAAATCTTACGTTCTCTTTTTTGCGTATGTCCTGCTTGTCAAGGGTGTTGACTATGTCCACACGCTGAAGTCCGCGATAAAGAGTTATGTCGCGTATGAGTGAATTGCAGCCGGGAGCATCGGACTCTATACGCAATGTAGCCGACACCGGACCGTTATCTGTCAGGGCGATACTTCTTACCGGAGTATCGGTGACCGGATCGGTTGAACGATGACCTGAATAATGGTATGTGTTCAGACCGTCGGACGACGCATACTCAAAGTCCTGACCCGACAGGCGCAGAGAGCTTATGGCGCCGTTCTTTATGGCTTCTATGACCCGGTCGGCTTTGGGCGTGCCGGCATACTTGTCAAGATAACCCTTTATTGACCATGTGGCTTCGGTATTCCATTTATACCGGGCGCCGTCAGGATAATCGCGGGTACGCTCGGCAAGACTCATGGCACGTTCAAGATTTCGCCATTGAAGTTTCATCACGTCGTTCTGACGGTGCGTGTAGCCTATATCCTGATGAGAATGAGGGAAGAACGCTACCGTCCACTTACGCGCCGCAGGCACATCCGACATGTCGCGCACAACACCCTGAGGGCTTGAAAGCGATGTTTCAAGTACGGTTTTTTCATTCTGGTTATGGTTCCATACAAGCAACTGCTCGATTTTCAACGGCTCGTCAAATACACACAGGAACCACACGGCGCCTTGGCGTGTGCCCGCATCGTAACGCACCTTGTTTTTCGAGACCTCCGATACCCACATACCCTCTCCGAGATTATTGGCCACATGAGCGTCGCCGAGCATACCCTTCCCGTTCACGGCATTGGCCGCCGGCGAGCTTCCTATGGCACTGCTGGCCTGTGCGGAAACCCGGGAAGATGGTATCTGCTCGTAAACATACACCTTTTTACCCGTCACCGTTACGGACGAAAGGAGAAGCGAGGCAATCATCAAACTCTTTAAGGATATTTTCATCGGCATATTTGTTTAAGTTAAAAATATCATCATTTGCACCGTATGTTCATACATATCGATGTCGCAAAGGTAAGGATAAAATTCATATTCGCAACATTTTTTCACGGAAAATATCAAAATAAATTTTCAACAACACTATAACACACTATATATCAGCGAATGAAGCTCACAAGCGTCGGTTCTGCATTTTTGTCTATACAATGCGTTACAAACCAATCGTTTCGCCTCATATACATATATAATAGAGTCCTTCAACAGCCTTTTTTGCACCTAATAACATGCCGGTCAGGCATATTTATCCAAAAATATCGGCTTTCTATTGCTTAAATCATGTTTTTTTGTTTACTTTGTACCGCATTGTCTGAACATAATATTTTTGTAAACATGAACAAACATTTAATCACAGCCTTCTCCGCCGGCCTTATCTCACTGACTATGACGGCGGAAAAGCAGTCCGGCGACATATGGTCGATAGGGACACCCGACGGCTCCGCCGCGGAATTTGCCCTCGCGCCCGACGGCTACCGGAAGTTTCTGGCTAAGGATTTCGGATACGAGGACAAGTATTTTCTTATAGGCGTGTCTGACCCGTCGGCCGACTTCCCCTATGTACTGCCCGGCCCTACCGACACATGGGGCGGCACTTGGCCCACATCAGGATGGCGCACGCATCAGGTGACCATACTTTTCGACCTTGATAAAAAGCCGGCCCCATCAGGCTATGCATTTAAACTTGACCTCGCCGATTATGCAAAGTCATTTTTACCGCTCGTAAAAATAAGTGTAAACGGACAAGACAGTAAATTTCAGCTTACGGCCGAAGGTCACGACCTGAAGAAACAGCGCAAACCCCGTCAGAACGAACCGGTGACCGATACACTCTCGATTACCGGCAACATGAATGCCGCGACTCCGCTGTCATTGACAATGCCTCTTGACGGCAACACCTTGAAAAAAGGCCCGAACGAAATCACCGTAACCGTACTTGAAGGTTCTTGGATACTCTTTGACCACCTGTCGCTTGTAGGTCCCGAGGGGGCAACGGCTACAAAACCGTCGGGCATATTTGTACGCAATGTAGAGAGTGCCGGATACCAGATCGATGACACCCAGCCGCTTATTGTCGACATAGAGCATCTGTCGGGTAATCCGCTGCTACAGGTGGAGGTCGACGGTAAAAAGATTTTCTCAAAAAAGACCGAAGCCGGACGCTACATGTTTGAAGCGCCCATGCCGGCGGTAAAAAAACAAAAGACAAGCCGGTACCGCATACTTTGCGACAACCGCGAAATAGCTTCCGGCACTGTAGTAAGGTCGTCGCAAAAACCGCAGACCCCGGCCGACTATGTCGATACACGATTCGGTACCGCCCACTCCCGCTGGATGATAGCCCCGGGCCCGTGGATGCCGTTCAGCATGGTCAAGCTGAGTCCCGACAATCAGAACAGCGGATGGCAAGCCGGCTATCAGCCGTCATTTGAAAACATCGGGTGTTTCAGTCACATCCACGAATGGACACTCGGCGGACTCGGTATAATGGCTGCCAACGGAGAACTGAAAGTAAAAGTCGGCGATGAACAGAAGCCCGACGAGGGATACCGCTCGCGCATTGACAAACGCACCGAAAAGGCCGAAATAGGTTATTATGCCGCCGATTTCACCGACTACGGAATAAAAGCTGAGATTACGGCTACGACACGGTGTGGATTCGAGCGGTTCACCTTCCCTGCCGACCGTGGCGACGGACGTATACTCATCGAGCTTCACCCGGAAGCCGAATACGGCATACAGCTTAAAGACCTGAAAGTGACCCAGACAGACCCGTCACGCATTGAAGGCTATTGCCATCAGTACTCGCCCGGAGTATGGAGTCACGATGCCGATCAGGACTATAACGTCAACTTCGTAATCGAATTTGACAGGCCGATAAAAAGCATGGGCAGCTGGTGCGACAAAACAATAAAGCATGATATAACCCGACTTGAATCAGGGCCATGTACCGATGCGGGACTTTTTGTCGAATTTGACCCGAAAGAGAACCCGGTTGTACAGGTACGCACGGCAATATCGCCGGTAAGCATAGCTAACGCGGCCGAGAACC
The DNA here is from genome assembly GCA_001689405.1 of Candidatus Homeothermus arabinoxylanisolvens. Classification (GTDB taxonomy): domain Bacteria; phylum Bacteroidota; class Bacteroidia; order Bacteroidales; family Muribaculaceae; genus Muribaculum; species Muribaculum arabinoxylanisolvens. The sequence continues at coordinate 68,147 of LUJO01000018.1, forward strand.
TGCAGAAAGAAGTCATAGAGCCGTTCGGATGGGATTTCGAGGCCGTGCGCCGCAATCAGGTCGACACATGGAATGACTTATTTGCACGTGTGAACATAAAGACCGATGACCGCATAGAAAAGACACGCTTCTACAACAACATGTACCGTGCTCTGTGCAGCCGCAACATCTGGAGCGACATAAACGGCGAGTGGATATCTACCGACGGTAAGAAACACCGTGTGAAAGACCCGTCGCGCGATGCGATGATAGGCTGTGACGCCTTCTGGAATTCATTCTGGAATCTCAATCAGTTCTGGAACCTCGTAGCTCCCGAGTGGTCGAGCCGCTGGGTAGGCTCGCAGTTATCACTGTACGACGCCAACGGATGGCTTGCCAAAGGTCCGGCCGGACTGAACTACATACCCGTTATGGTCGGCGAACATGAGATACCGCAGATAGTGAGCGCATGGCAGATGGGTATCAGGGATTTTGACGGACGAAAGGCTCTTGAAGCGGCTGTAAAGATGCAGACAACACCGGCACAGAAAGTGTACAAAGGCTTCGCCGGAAACCGTGACCTCGTAGCCTATATGGAACATAAATATGTACCGTATGACAAAGGCCGCTTCTCCAACACCATGGAGTATTCCTACGATGACTGGACCGTGGGGCAGCTTGCCAAAGCTCTGGGTGAGAAAGAGCTGTACGACAAGTTCAACGACCGCGGATACTGGTGGCGCAATGTCATCAGCGACGAGGGCTACTGCCACATGCGCGACAGCGAGGGCAACTGGATGAAAGACTTCGACCCCTTCCGCAGCGGTGCCAACCAGCACTACGTAGAGGGCAACGCATGGCAGCTTACATTCTTTGTGCCGCAGGATGTGCCCGCGCTTGTCGAGAAGATAGGCCGCGACCGATTCACCGACAGGCTGCTGTGGGGTTTCAATCAGGACGAGGCTTGGCGCTACAACGCACCCAACGACCAATACTGGGACCACCCCGTGGTACAGGGCAACCAGCAGTCGATGCACTTCGCATATCTGTTCAACTACGCCGGTCAGCCGTGGAATACCCAGCGCTGGAGCCGCTCAATACTTGACCGTTACTTCGGTTACGGCATAGCCAACGCATATCTCGGCGACGAAGATCAGGGACAGATGAGCGCATGGGCCATAATGACAGCGCTCGGACTGTTTCAGATCGACGGAGGATGTGCTGTAGAACCGGTATACGAAATCGGCAGCCCGCTGTTTGAAGAAGTGACCATAGACCTCGGCAACCGCTACGGCCGCGGAAAGTCATTTACCATCACTGCTGACAACGCATCGCGCAAAAACATATATGTGCAGAAAGCCACCCTCAACGGCAAGCCTCTCAATTCATTCCGCTTCCCGGCAAAAGAATTGCTAAAAGGCGGAAAATTACACCTCGTAATGGGTCCCGAACCAAATAAAAATTGGGGAATTGAGAAGTAATTATCTGCAAAACAACTATTTTTTAATTATTTTTGCATAACTGTTAAACGGCTATCGAATAAATAAAACTTACCGACATATGAAACTACAACTTGATCCTACCTCCCCCATGCCGCTGCACCAACAGGCCGAAGATCTGTTGCGCCGCATGATACAGCAGGAGGAGTATCAGAAAGGTCGGCTGCTTCCGAGCGAAGTCGAACTGTCACATCAGTTAAACATATCGCGCAACACTCTGCGACAAGCTATAAACCGCCTCGTTTTTGAAGGGCTGCTTATAAGGAAAAAGAGCTACGGTACCACCGTAGCTCCCTTAAAAGTCATGGGTAACGCCCGTAACTGGATGAGCTTCTCGCAGGAGATGAAGCTTCAGGGTATGGAAGTGCAGAACTTCGAACTTCACCTGTCAAGAAAAAAAGCTCCGGCCGAAGCCGCTGAATTTTTCAAGGTATCGGATGACATGAGACTTCTTTGTCTTGAACGACTGCGCGGACGCCCCGGACTACCGTTTGTTTACTTCATATCATTCTTCAACCCGTCCATACCGATGACAGGTGAAGAGGATCTGGCCATGCCGCTTTACGAGAATCTTCAGAAAAACTACGGCATCAGAGTCAAGACATCGCGAGAGATGATATCGGCATGTGCGGCCGACAACGATCTGGCGGAGAAGCTCGAGATATCGGAAGGAGAACCGATACTTGTGCGCAAGCGCTTCGTCCTTGACGTAAACGGCCTGCCCGTGGAGTACAACATCGGTTTTTATCGTGCCGACAGTTTTACCTATTCGATAGAGTTTGTAAACGACTAACAGCACCTTGAATATGAAAAAAGGCCAATATGTAGCACAACTGCTACCTGTACTTTTCGGGTTCTTCATCATGGGCTTCTGCGACGTGGTCGGCATATCGACAAGCTATGTGCAGAAAGACTTCAACCTTAACGAAACTATGGCAGGCTTCATCCCGTCCATGGTATTCATATGGTTTCTGCTCCTTTCACTGCCGAGTGCACTGCTGATGAACCGCTTCGGGCGTAAACGCATGGTCATAGCCAGCAATGTCATAACCATAGCGGGAATGTTGATACCCTTCTTCAGCTACAACCTCGTGACGTGCATGACGGCATTTCTGCTGCTCGGAGTAGGCAATACCATACTACAGGTGTCGCTCAATCCGCTGCTCACCAATGTCGTAAAAGGCAACGCACTCACAAGTTCGCTTACCGCCGGACAGGTGATAAAAGCCATCTCGTCATTCTGCGGGCCCTTTATAGCGGCCTTTGCCGTAAGCCGTCTCGGAAACTGGCAATACCTCTTCCCCATCTTCGCAGCTATCACGGTACTGTCCACCATTTGGCTGCAGCTGACTCCGATAGCGGAGGAGCCGTCCGAGACAAAATCGTCGGTAAGCGCGACACTGGGGCTCCTGAAAGGCGGCAAGATACTTTTACTGTTTCTCGGTATATTTTTCATCGTAGGCACTGATGTAGGCATAAATACCGTGGCGCCGAAACTGCTCATAGAGCGTTGCGGCTACGCCGTACACGACGCCGGGTTCGCGTCGAGCGTGTATTTCGTATGCCGTACGGCAGGCGCCTTTATCGGTACGATATTTCTTACCCGCGTATCGGGTATCGCCTACTTCCGTATCAATATCGTGGCTGCCATAATATCAATATGCCTGCTGTATTTCACTACAGGCGCCGTATATATAATGGCAATAATCGGCCTGATCGGATTTTTCTGTTCAAGCATATTCTCCATTATCTATTCCGAAGCGCTCAAGGCGAAACCGGACAAAGAGAACGAGATATCAGGACTGATGATAATGGGAGTATTCGGAGGCGCGGTAATACCGCCGCTTATGGGCATACTTGCCGACGCCGTGGGCAACCAGTGCGGCTCACTGGCTGTAATCACAGGCTGCATGATATATCTGGGCTACTGCGCGGCAGTGCTACGATGCCGGAATACGGCACCCGACACCACTTCGGCATAAGCGCACAAATCTGCAAATAATACAGGGAGCGGCTATCTTACGATACTCCGCTCCCTGCTTTTTTGCAATAACCGGCAAAGCGGGCCTCTACACCGACTATCGCCCGGATAAAAACGGCTATTAAACGGGTTTGCAGCTGATTCATAAAAACAGTGAGGGCCGGAGATCATCTGATTTCCGGCCCTCGCGTTTTTATGAGAACAATTTATTTATCTTACTTCCTGATGCACTATATCGACAACGTCGGGAGCATCAAACAAGGTGTCGATGTCATCCTTACCGGCAACAACGAGATTGTTGTACTCGCGAAGACCGGTACCGGCAGGTATAAGATGTCCGCAGATGACATTCTCCTTCATACCTTCAAGAGTGTCGACCTTGCCGTTTATGGCAGCCTCATTGAGCACCTTGGTAGTCTCTTGGAATGATGCGGCCGACATGAAGCTCGAAGTCTGGAGAGCGGCACGGGTAATACCCTGAAGTATCTGCTCGGAGGTAGCGGGCACTGCATCGCGCACGACAACCACCTTGAGGTCGCGGCGCTTCAGAGCCGAATTCTCGTCACGGAGCTTACGTGCCGTGATAATCTGACCGGGCTTGACATTTTCGCTGTCGCCTGCGTCAACCACGACTTTCTTGCCCCAGATGCGGTCGTTCTCTTCCATGAACTCACGTTTGTCGACAACCTGCTGCTCAAGGAAGCAAGTATCGCCCGGATCAAGGATATTGACCTTACGCATCATCTGACGCACGATTACTTCAAAATGCTTGTCATTGATCTTCACGCCCTGCATGCGGTATACATCCTGAACTTCGTTGACGATGTATTCCTGTACGGCCGTGGGACCCATGATATTGAGGATATCGGCCGGAGTGATAGCGCCGTCAGACAGAGGTGTACCGGCACGCACATAGTCGTTTTCCTGAACAAGTATCTGCTTTGACAGGGGCACAAGATACTTCTTGACCTCACCAAGCTTGGAAGTAACCGAAATCTCGCGGTTACCGCGCTTAACCTTGCCGAATTTAACCTCACCGTCAATCTCCGATACAATAGCGGGGTTAGACGGGTTACGGGCCTCGAACAGCTCGGTGACACGGGGCAGACCACCGGTGATATCACCGGCATTGCCGGCCGAACGCGGTATCTTGACAAATACCTCGCCGGGCTTAACCTCGGCACCGTCCTCGACCATCAGGTGAGCTCCCACAGGAAGCGCATAGGTCTTTATGACCTGTCCGTTGGCATCAAGTATATTGGCTTCGGGCACACGGGTACGATCCTTGGACTCGATGATAATCTTGTCCTCAAGACCTGTCTGCTCGTCGTAATCGACACGATATGTAATGTTGTCGATAAGATTCTGGAAACTGATCTTACCGCCGACTTCCGAGATGATGACCGCATTGAAGGGGTCCCATTCGCATATCACATCGCCTTTGGTAACGGAAGCTCCATTGCTGAAATAAAGCTTCGAACCGTAAGGTATGTTGGCGTTGGTAAGCATCATCTTGGTGTTGGGATCGATGATACGCATCTCGGCAAGACGACCGATCACTACCTCAACGGGCTTGCCGTTAGAACCGATCTCGTCGGTAGCCACGGTACGGAGTTCCTCGATTTCGAGGGTACCCTCATAGCGTGAGGTAATGGTAGATACGGCAGCGATATTCGATGCCACACCACCGACGTGGAACGTACGGAGTGTAAGCTGGGTACCCGGCTCACCGATAGACTGCGCAGCGATAACGCCGACAGCCTCGCCCTTCTGTACAAGACGGTTGTTTGAGAGGTTACGGCCATAGCACTTGGCACATACACCCTTCTTGGACTCACAGGTAAGTACCGAACGTATCTCAACCGACTCGATGGGCGACTCGTTGATGCGGTTAGCTGCAACCTCGTCGATCTCCTCGCCGGAAGCCACAATAAGTTCACCGCTGATGGGGTCGATGATATCATGGACAGACACACGACCGAGTATACGCTCAGCCAGTGAAGCCACGACTTCCTCATTGTTCTTGATTTCAGTACATACAAGTCCGCGCAAAGTACCGCAGTCCTCCTCGTTGATGATGACGTCATGAGCTACGTCAACAAGACGACGGGTAAGATAACCTGCGTCGGCAGTCTTCAATGCGGTATCGGCAAGACCCTTACGGGCACCGTGGGTCGAGATGAAGTACTCAAGCACCGAAAGACCCTCCTTGAAGTTAGCCAAAATCGGGTTCTCGATGATCTGACCGCCTTCGGCACCGGCTTTCTGGGGCTTGGCCATAAGACCACGCATACCTGCCAGCTGACGGATCTGGTCCTTAGAACCACGGGCACCGGAGTCAAGCATCATGAATACAGAGTTGAAGCCCTGATTGGCGGCAGTCATCTGCTTCATGAGGGTGTCGGTAAGACGCGAGTTAACATGCGTCCATATATCGATTATCTGGTTGTAACGCTCGTTGTTGGTGATGAAACCCATAGCGTAGTTGTTCATCACTTCCGCAACCTGCTCGTTGCCTTCCGCAACAAGTTGCTCTTTCTCGGCCGGGATAAGCACGTCGCCGAGGTTGAACGAAAGTCCGCCACGGAACGCCATGTAATAACCGAGGTTCTTGATATCGTCAAGGAACTGTGCCGAACGGGTAACACCACAGGTGTTGATAACCTTACCGATGATGTCGCGCAACGATTTCTTTGAAAGAATCTGGTTGACATAACCGATCTCTTTAGGCACATACTGATTGACGAGCACACGGCCTACCGAAGTGTTGTCGACAAGATGCTTTATAGGATTGCCGTTCTCGTCAACATCGTCGACCATCACTGACACGGGGGCGTGCAGAGTCACGCGGCCTTCATTGTAGGCTATCTGAGCCTCTTCGGGGCCGTAGAACTTCAGACCCTCGCCCTTGTCGCCCTTGCGGAGCTTGGTTATGTAGTAAAGACCGAGTACCATGTCCTGCGAGGGCACCGTGATAGGAGCGCCGTTGGCAGGGTTAAGTATGTTGTGTGCGCCGAGCATGAGCATCTGGGCCTCAAGAATAGCCTCGTTGCCGAGAGGGAGGTGCACCGCCATCTGGTCACCGTCGAAGTCGGCGTTGAATGCCGTACATGCGAGCGGGTGGAGCTGAATGGCCTTGCCCTCGATCATCTTGGGCTGGAATGCCTGAATACCGAGGCGGTGAAGTGTCGGGGCACGGTTGAGCAGTACGGGGTGGCCCTTCATCACATGTTCGAGGATATCCCATACCACCGGTTCCTTACGGTCAACAATCTTCTTGGCCGACTTGACAGTCTTCACGATACCGCGCTCAATCAGCTTACGTATGATAAACGGCTTGTAGAGCTCGGCAGCCATGTTTTTAGGTATACCGCACTCATGCATTTTCAACTCGGGACCTACAACGATAACCGAACGGGCCGAATAGTCGACACGCTTACCGAGAAGGTTCTGACGGAAGCGGCCCTGCTTACCCTTGAGCGAGTCAGAGAGCGACTTCAGCGGGCGGTTGGCCTCGGTCTTGACAGCCGACGACTTGCGCGAGTTGTCAAGCAACGAGTCGACAGCCTCCTGAAGCATACGCTTCTCATTGCGCAATATCACTTCGGGCGCCTTGATCTCGATAAGACGTTTAAGACGGTTGTTACGTATGATGACACGACGGTAAAGGTCGTTAAGGTCGGATGTAGCGAAGCGTCCGCCGTCAAGGGGCACCAAAGGACGGAGTTCGGGCGGTATTACCGGAACAGCCTGAAGTATCATCCACTCGGGCTTGTTGCGGTGCTTCGACGCACGGAACGACTCAACAATCTGCAGACGTTTGAGCGCCTCGGTCTTGCGCTGCTGCGAGCCGTCGGTATTGGCGCGGTGGCGCAATTCATAAGAGAGCGAGTCGAGGTCAAGACGGGTAAGCAGGTCGTAAACGGCCTCGGCACCCATCTTGGCTATGAATTTATTGGGATCTGTATCCTCAAGCAACTGATTTTCTTTCGGCAGCTTGTCGAGGATGTCGAAGTACTCTTCCTCAGTAAGCAGGTCGAGCTCCTGAACATCTTCCGCAGCACCGGGCTGTATCACTACATAACGCTCGTAGTAGATGACGGCATCAAGTTTCTTGGAGGGGAGTCCGAGAAGATAACCTATCTTGTTGGGCAATGAACGGAAATACCATATGTGAGCCACGGGCACAACGAGTTTGATGTGACCCATGCGTTCACGGCGCACCTTCTTTTCAGTCACCATCACACCGCAACGGTCGCACACGATGCCTTTATAACGGATGCGCTTGTACTTACCGCAATGACATTCGTAATCCTTGACAGGACCGAAAATCTTCTCGCAGAAGAGGCCGTCGCGTTCAGGCTTGTAAGTGCGGTAGTTGATGGTCTCGGGTTTGAGTACCTCACCGCTCGACTTCTCGAGGATCTCCTCGGGCGAAGCAAGCCCGATGGAAATCTTTGAGAAACCGGATTTTGATTTAGTGTCTTTTCTAAAAGCCATATTTTGTATAGTCCTTTCTTACAAATGAAAACTGTTACTGCTCTAAGTTGATGCTCAGGCCGAGACCGCGCAATTCATGCAGAAGCACGTTGAGCGACTCGGGTATACCGGCCGGCGGCATAGGCTCGCCCTTGACAATGGCTTCATAAGCCTTGCTGCGTCCGTTGACATCATCACTCTTGATGGTAAGAATCTCCTGAAGGATGTGGGATGCGCCGAATGCCTCAAGCGCCCAGACCTCCATCTCTCCGAAGCGCTGACCGCCGAACTGGGCCTTACCGCCGAGAGGCTGCTGAGTAATAAGAGAGTACGGACCGATGCTACGTGCGTGCATCTTGTCTTCAACCATGTGGCCGAGCTTAAGCATGTAGATGACACCTACCGTAGCGGGCTGGTCGAAACGCTCGCCTGTGCCGCCGTCGTAAAGATATGTCTTGCCGTAACGGGGAAGGCCGGCTTTGTCGGTCCATTCATTAAGGTCATCGAGGCTTGCACCGTCAAAGATGGGAGTAGCGAACTTCTCATCGAGTATGGCACCCGACCATCCGAGAACGGTCTCAAATATCTGACCGAGGTTCATACGCGAAGGCACACCCAGCGGGTTAAGCACGATGTCGACCGGAGTACCGTCGGCAAGGAAAGGCATGTCTTCCTGACGCACGATACGCGACACGATACCCTTGTTACCGTGACGTCCGGCCATCTTGTCGCCCACGCTGATCTTACGCTTCTTGGCTATGTATACCTTAGCCATCTGCATGATGCCGGAGGGAAGCTCGTCACCTATGGAGATGTCAAACTTCTTGCGGCGCAGCTCTGCATCGATCTCCTTCGACTTGCGCAGATAGTTTACAATCGTAGCGCGTATAAGGTCATTCTTATGCGCGTCATTGGTCCACTTCGACAGGTTGACGGTGTCATAGTTGATGCCTTTCAGAGCGGCAGGCGTAAACTTGGCACCCTTGGCTATGATGTCGGCGCCGAGGAAGTCCTTGACACCCTGCGAGGTCTTGCCTTCAGTAAGCACCATGAGCTTGTCGACGAGCACATCCATCAGCTCGGCCTGCTTTGCTTCGTACTCCTCGTCGAGTTTGGGAAGCTGTGCATTGGCGCTCTTGGTCTTTTTCTTCTTGGCTGCACGCGAGAAGAGGTTGGTGCCGATAACGACGCCTTTCAGCGACGGAGTGGCTTTAAGTGAAGCATCCTTCACATCGCCGGCCTTGTCACCGAATATGGCGCGGAGCAACTTCTCCTCAGGAGTAGGATCGGACTCACCCTTAGGTGTAATCTTACCTATCATTATATCGCCGGGCTCTACATGAGCGCCGACACGTATTATACCACGCTCGTCGAGGTCCTTTGTGGCATCCTCGCTTACGTTGGGGATATCGCTTGTGAGCTCCTCCATACCGCGCTTGGTCTCACGCACTTCGAGAGAATACTCGTCGACATGCACGGATGTAAGTATGTCCTCGCGTACAACGCGCTCGTTAAGCACGATGGCATCCTCGTAGTTGTAACCCTTCCACGGCATGAACGCCACCTTGAGGTTGCGGCCGAGGGCGAGCTCGCCGTTTTCGGTCGAATATCCTTCGGTCAGTATCTGACCGGCGGTGACACGCTGACCCTTCACGCATATAGGACGCAGGTCAATGGTAGTGCTCTGGTTGGTCTTACGGAACTTGGGTATATGATATTCCTTTACAGAGTCTTCAAATGCCACAAACTCCTCGTCCTCGGTACGGTCGTAACGGATGCGGATGACGGTGGCGTCGACAAACTCTATGACACCCTCGCCCTCGGCTGTAATCTGAGTGCGGGAGTCGCGTATGAGCTGTCCTTCAAGGCCGGTGCCGACAATCGGCGCCTCGCTACGCAACAGAGGTACTGCCTGACGCATCATGTTGGAGCCCATCAGCGCGCGGTTGGCGTCGTCATGTTCAAGGAACGGGATGAGCGATGCGGCTATGGAAGCGATCTGTGTAGGCGACACGTCCATAAGATTGACCTCGCCGGGAGCGACAATGGGGAAGTCGGCGTCAAGACGCGCTTTCACACGGTCGCGTACAAATGTACCGTCGGGGTTAAGCGGAGCGTTGCCCTGTGCTATTACCTGACCCTCCTCGACTTCGGCGGTAAGGTATACCACCTCGTCGTTGTTGATGTTGACCTTGGCATCCTCGACCTTGCGGTAAGGAGTCTCGATAAATCCGAGGTCATTGATCTTGGCATATACGCACAACGACGATATAAGACCGATGTTAGGACCTTCAGGAGTCTCGATAGGACAAAGACGGCCATAGTGGGTATAGTGCACGTCGCGCACCTCGAAGCCGGCACGCTCACGCGACAGACCGCCGGGACCGAGAGCCGACATACGACGTTTGTGGGTCATTTCGGCCAAGGGGTTGGTCTGGTCCATGAACTGCGACAGAGCGTTGGTGCCGAAGAACGTGTTGATCACCGACGAGATTGTCTTGGCGTTGATCAGGTCGATGGGAGTGAAGTCCTCGTTGTCGCGCACGTTCATACGCTCGCGGATAGTACGTGACATACGGGCCAAGCCTACGCCGAACTGATTGTAGAGCTGCTCGCCCACCGTACGCACACGGCGGTTGCTCAGGTGGTCTATATCGTCGACGTCAGTCTTGGAGTTGATAAGTTCGATAAGGTACTTGATTATGGCTATGATGTCCTCTTTTGTAAGGACCTTCACATCCATCGAAGTGCCCAGACCGAGCTTCTTATTGATGCGGTAACGGCCTACCTCGCCGAGGTCATAGCGCTTTTCCGAGAAGAAAAGATTGGTTATGACTTCGCGTGCCGACGCATCATCCGGCGGCTCCGCGTTGCGCAGCTGCCTGTAAATATATTGTATAGCCTCCTTTTCGGAGTTACTTGTATCTTTCTGGAGAGTGTTGAATATGATCGAGTAATCGCTGGTGTTGGCGTCCTCCTTGTGCAGGAGTATGGTCTGCGCTCCCGACTCGATTATCTCGTCGATCTGATCCTCTTCAAGCACGGTCTCACGGTCGATAACCACTTGGTTACGCTCGATCGACACGACTTCGCCTGTATCCTCGTCGACGAAGTCCTCCACCCATGTCTTGAGCACACGGGCGGCAAGCTTGCGTCCCACAGCTTTCTTAAGATTGGTCTTGTTGACCTTTATCTCCTCGGCAAGGCCGAAAATCTCGATAATGTCTTTATCGCTTTCCAGACCTATGGCGCGGAGCAGTGTGGTGACAGGAAGTTTTTTCTTGCGGTCAATGTATGCATACATGACATTGTTGATGTCAGTAGCGAACTCTATCCAAGAACCACGGAACGGTATGATACGTGCCGAGTACAGCTTGGTACCGTTGGCATGTGTACTTTGTCCGAAGAATACACCGGGCGAACGGTGCAACTGGGATACAACAACACGCTCGGCTCCGTTAATCACAAAGGTGCCTTGCGCAGTCATATAAGGAATCGGGCCAAGATATACGTCCTGAATCTTCGGAGCGAAATCCTCGTGGTCAGGGTCGGTACAATAAAGTTTCAACTTGGCTTTCAGGGGAACGCTGTAAGTAAGACCTCGTTCCAGACACTCCTCGATGGTGTAGCGCGGAGGGTCTATATAATAATCGAGGAATTCAAGCACATAGTTGTTGCGGGTGTCCACGATGGGAAAGTTCTCTGCAAACACTTTGTACAAGCCCTCATTGTTTCTTTTTTCAGGAGGTGTGTCCAGCTGTAGGAAGTCCTGAAACGACTTCAACTGCACCTCGAGGAAATCAGGGTAAGGAAGCGGGTTCTTTACCGAGGCGAAATTTACACGTGGTTTTGTTAAAGAGACTGACATTTAGAAAAAACGTTAAGAGAAACTCAACTTAAATTATAGCACAAAAAGGTTAAGAATCATTGTTATATGATTCTTAACCTATCTACCTGATTAACAGGCAATATTATTTAAGTTCAACTTCAGCGCCAGCTTCTTCCAACTGCTTTTTGAGTCCTTCGGCGTCAGCCTTGGCGAGACCTTCCTTAACTGTGCTGGGAGCACCGTCAACAAGTTCCTTAGCTTCCTTCAAGCCAAGACCTGTGAGTTCCTTAACGAGCTTAACGACTGCAAGCTTGCTTGCGCCGGCTGATTTAAGGATAACGTCGAAAGAAGACTTCTCTTCAGCGGCGGGTGCACCTGCTGCAGGACCGGCTGCTACAGCAACAGCTGCGGCTGCGGGCTCGATGCCGTACTCGTCCTTAAGGATTTGAGCAAGTTCGTTTACTTCTTTTACTGAGAGGTTAACTAATTGTTCTGCAAAAGCTTTTAAATCTGCCATTTTTGTATGATTTAATTGAGTTATTTTTCTGTTTTAATTATTCTTTGTTGGAGAGTGTCTCGAGGATGCCGTGGAGCTTGGTGCCACCCGAAGTAAGAGCTGATACCACATTCTTGGCGGGCGACTGGAGAAGAGCGATAACATCGGCGATGAGCTCGTTCTTGCTCTTGATGCTTGCGAGAGTATCGAGCTGGTCGCCACCGACATATACGGTCTCTTCAACATAAGCGGCCTTCAGACGCGGAAGTGTGGCGTCCTTGTCTTTCTTGAGGACATCCTTGATAAGTTTGGCGGGAGCATTTCCAACATTTGAAAACATGACGGATGTAGCACCTTCCAAGCAGGGATATAGTTCTGAATAATCTCCTTCTACCTTCTCAAGAGCCTTGTGAAGAAGAGTATTCTTTACTACGAGGAGCTTTATACCGGCTGCGTTGCACGCACGACGCAGGTCGCTTGTCTTCTCGGCGTTAAGACCGGCGGTCTCAACAAGATAGAAGCAAGAGTACTGTTTTAGCGTGTCAGCGATTTTGTCTATAATAATTGCTTTATCTTCCTTTCTCATTTTACGTAGTCATTAAAGGGTTAAGCATCGATTGACTTAGAGTCAACCTTGATACCGGGACTCATAGTGCTCGAAAGATAAATACTCTTAATATAGGTGCCTTTAGCAGTAGCAGGCTTAAGTTTGATCAAGGTGTTGATAAACTCGCGGGCATTCTCTTTCATCTGCTCGGGAGTGAACGATACCTTGCCGATCGACGAGTGAACGATACCGTTCTTGTCGACCTTGAAGTCGATCTTACCTTTCTTAACCTCCTCGACGGCCTTGGCCACGTCATTGGTCACTGTACCGCTCTTGGGGTTAGGCATCAATCCGCGCGGACCGAGGATACGGCCGAGAGCACCGATTTTGCCCATTATAGCCGGCTGAGTGATGATGACATCAACATCGGTCCAGCCGCCCTTGATCTTGTCGATATACTCGTCAAGACCCACATAGTCGGCTCCGGCAGCCTTGGCGGCAGCCTCGGCATCAGGATTACAGAGCACGAGCACTGTAGTCTTTTTGCCGGTACCGTGAGGAAGAGTAACAACACCACGCACCATTTGATTAGCTTTACGGGGGTCTACGCCGAGACGTACATCAATATCGAGCGAAGCGTCAAACTTAGTATAGGTTACTTCCTTTACCTTTTCGGCCGCTTCAGCCAAAGTGTAAGCCTTCCCAGCTTCAATCTTCTGTAAAGCCAACTTTTGATTTTTAGTAAGTTTACCCATGTCAATTGAAGTTTATTAGTTATTTTCAGGGAAAGCTCCCTTTACGGTGATACCCATGCTTCTGGCTGTTCCGGCAACCATGCGCATTGCCGATTCCACAGTAAAACAGTTCAAATCGGGCATTTTGTCTTCAGCGATTACCTTTACCTGATCCCAAGTGATCTCTGCCACCTTCTTACGGTTAGGCTCGGCCGAACCGCTTTTGAGTTTGGCCACCTCCAGAAGCTGTATTGCTACCGGGGGAGTCTTAACAATGAAGTCAAAGCTCTTGTCGGTGTAGTAAGTGATTACGACCGGAAGCACTTTGCCTGCCTTGTCTTGGGTACGGGCATTGAATTGCTTGCAAAACTCCATGATGTTGATGCCCTTAGAACCCAGCGCGGGACCTACTGGCGGCGATGGATTTGCTGCTCCACCTTTAATCTGCAATTTGATCTGTCCAGCAATTTCTTTAGCCATTTCTTAATACAAATTTTGTTGGGTTAAACGTCGGAATAGACAAAACAATCCGTAACAACTATTTCGCCAATTCTCGCTCTACTTGCGAAGCCTCCAGTTCGAGAGGTGTGCTGCGGCCGAATATCTTCACTTCGACTTTCAGCTTGCGCTTCTCCGGGTCGAGATCGACGATCTCGCCGTTGAAGCCGCTGAACGGGCCGAAAGTGACCTTGACATGCTCGCCGACAAGAAAGTCGCCGAAACCGTCATCGTTAGCCTCGTTGATCTCATCGGCAGCGCCCAGCATGCGCATGACCTCGCTCTGACGGAGAGGTTCCGGCGCACTGCCCTTGCCCCTTCCTCCGAGGAAGTCAATAACATTGGTCGTGTTGCGAAGCTCATGCATGACTTCGCCTTGGAGATCAGCCTCTATAAACACATAACCGGAATAAAGATTGCGTTCTTTAACAACCCTTTTCCCGTTGCGTGTAGTCACTACTTTCTCAGTCGGAATCAACACTTGCGATACGTAGTTGCCTAAGTCGGTATTCTTGATTGCAGCATCAAGGAGTTCCTTAACCTTAGCCTCTTTTCCTGATATGGCGCGGAGCACATACCATTCTTTTTTTCTTTCAGCCATTGCGCACTACGTATTAAGTATTAAAGACTGTAGATGAAGTGCATGAAGTAGTTGATAATCTGATCAAAAACAAGAATAATCAATGCTATGATGACGGAAGCTATCAACACAATGCAACTGCTTTTGATCAACTGACTCTTGGTAGGCCAAGAAGTCTTATATCGCAATTCGGTATAAGACTCCTCTATATCCGTAAGTAATTTTAATTTCTTCATTTCTTTTATTTTTGCACGGGATGAGAGACTCGAACTCCCGACACCCGGTTTTGGAGACCGGTGCTCTACCAACTGAGCTAATCCCGTTTATTATCGCGCCCCGCTTTGGTGGACGAGGCGCGATGTGTATCGATTATTAGTCGAGGATCTCTGTGATCTGACCCGAACCAACGGTGCGGCCACCTTCACGGATAGCGAAGCGAAGACCTGCGTCGCATGCAACCGGGTTGATGAGCTCAACGATGATCTCTACGTGGTCACCGGGCATTACCATTTCTACACCTTCGGGAAGAGTGATCTCACCGGTTACGTCAAGTGTACGGATGTAGAACTGGGGACGATAGTGGTTGTGGAACGGAGTGTGACGGCCACCCTCTTCTTTCTTAAGGATGTAGACAGAAGCTTTGAACTTGCTGTGGGGCTTAACGACTCCCGGATGGCAGATTACCATACCGCGCTTGATATCTTTCTTGTCGATACCACGGAGAAGAAGACCTACGTTATCACCGGCTTCACCCTGATCGAGGAGCTTGCGGAACATTTCAACACCGGTAACAACCGACTTCATGTCAGCGCCAAGACCCATGATCTGAACTTCGTCACCGACCTTGACAACACCTGTTTCGATACGGCCGGTAGCAACTGTACCACGACCGGTGATCGAGAACACGTCCTCAACAGGCATCAAGAAGGGCTTGTCGATATCGCGGGGAGGCAGGGGTATCCATTCGTCAACGGCAGCCATAAGCTCCATTACCTTCTCAACCCACTGAGGTTCGCCGTTAAGCGCGCCGAGAGCTGAACCACGGATGATAGGAGTGTTGTCGCCGTCATATTCGTAAGACGAAAGAAGGTCGCGCATTTCCATTTCAACGAGGTCAAACATTTCCTCATCGTCAACCATATCGCACTTGTTAAGGAAAACAACGATACGGGGAACGTTCACCTGACGGGCGAGAAGGATGTGCTCGCGAGTCTGGGGCATAGGACCGTCGGTAGCAGCAACCACGATGATAGCACCGTCCATCTGAGCGGCACCTGTAACCATGTTCTTAACGTAGTCAGCGTGTCCCGGGCAGTCAACGTGAGCATAGTGACGATTTTCAGTCTCGTACTCAACGTGAGCGGTGTTGATGGTTATACCACGCTCCTTTTCCTCGGGAGCGTTGTCAATCTGGTCGAACGACTTAACTTCAGAAAGACCCTTTTCTGCAAGCACCTTGGTGATAGCGGCAGTCAAAGTAGTCTTACCATGGTCAACGTGACCGATAGTACCGATGTTAACATGCGGTTTGGTTCTTTCGAATTTCTCTTTAGCCATAACTGTTTTGTTATTTTGTTGTAATTATTAAAATTTCTTCTTTTACACAGACACCGCGAAAGCGTAACTCCGCTTTCGTGGGCCGTAATGTTGAGCCGATGGCGGGATTTGAACCCGCGACCTCTTCCTTACCAAGGAAGTGCTCTACCCCTGAGCTACATTGGCAATATTTCTTTGAGCGGAAGACGAGGCTCAAACTCGCGACCCTCAGCTTGGAAGGCTGATGCTCTATCAACTGAGCTACTTCCGCAAATTGCGTGGGCGAAGATGGATTCGAACCACCGAAGGCATAAGCCAGCAGATTTACAGTCTGCCCCATTTGGCCACTCTGGTATTCGCCCTGATAAAATTACGCTCCGCTTTGCAGGAAACGCAAATTTACTTTTTCCGCTTTGAGCCTCTTGTCGGATTCGAACCAACGACCCCGAGATTACAAATCACGTGCTCTGGCCAACTGAGCTAAAGAGGCGTTTTATTCTTTTGACTTGACTCCTTTAGGAGCGTCAAGCGGGTGCAAAGTTACGCAGTATTTTTTTTCTTTCCAAATTTTTTGAAGCTAATTTTCATTAACGCTTCGTTTTTTGGTCGTGCTACGTTTTGCGGTCACAAAGGTAGCATTTATTTTTCATCTTCAAGCCTGTTGGTTCATCTTTTTTTCGTATGTTTGCAGAACACATTAATTAATATAAGCACCGAAATGACTACTGATATAAAAAATCGCCTCCGCACATTGCGTGAAGCCATGGCGGCATCGGGCATCGCCCTTACGGTCATACCCCACTCCGATCCCCATCAGAGCGAGTACATGTCGCCTCACTGGCATCTCCGCGAGTATTACAGCGGATTCAACGGCTCGGCGGGTGACCTTGTGGTCACCGGTGACGAAGCCCTTCTGTGGACCGACTCGCGCTACTTTCTTCAGGCGGAGCAGCAGCTCGAAGGCACCGGCGTAAGGCTGATGAAGGCAGGCCTGCCCGACACACCCTCCATAGCCGGCTACATCACAGGCAAGCTAAAGCCCGGCGATACGGTAGGCATCGACGGGTTGATATACTCAGCCGACGAGGCTGAAAGGCTTGAGATGACACTTGCCGGACACGCCATAAAGCTCGCGGCCGACTTCACCGCGGCGGCCGACAATCGCACCGCCCGGCCGGCACTCCCCGATAATCCCGTATTTATATATGAGGAGCGGTATGCAGGCGAAGGCACCCGGCTTAAAATCGACAAAATACTCGATGCGGCCGCCGTGCACGGTGCCGGCTCCGTATTCGTCACCGCCCTCGACGAAATAGCATGGGCGCTCAACCTCAGAGGCTCCGACGTCGAATACAATCCCGTATTCACCTCGTTTTTGTATCTGTCGGCCAACGGTTCGACCCTTTTTGTAAACGATATAAAACTTGACGGTCAGGTCAAAAAGTATCTTGACATGCTGGGCATAAGTCAGGCCCCCTACTCCGGTGCGGCGCCATTCCTTTCGTCACTCCCCCGCGACGCAAAGGTGCTTGTCGACCCGGCCAAGGCATCGAGAGCGTTCATTGATGCCCTCGGCGACAAGGCCGTAAAGGCCCCGTCGCCCGTCCCGGCACTGAAAGCGCTGCGCAACGAGGTACAGATACAAGGTCTGCACGACGCCATGTTGCGCGACGGAGTGGCCCTCGTCAAAGGTTTTGCAGAACTTGAGGAGCGCTTGGCGGCAGGCGAACCGATTACGGAGATGGAGGTCGGGCGTATATTGTCAAGACGCCGCGCGGAGCAACCGCTGTACTTCGACGACAGTTTCGGCACGATAGCCGGCTTCAAAGAGCACGGAGCCATAGTACACTACGAGGCCGACGAGACTTCTGACGCCGCCATTACAGGCAACGGACTCCTGCTCGTCGACTCCGGCGCCCAATACCTCGACGGCACCACCGACATCACCCGCACCGTATCGATAGGCGACCCCTCGCAGGAAGAGCGCCATGACTTCACGCTCGTACTGAAAGGCCACATCGCGCTCGCCATGGCGGTATTCCCCGAAGGCACACGCGGCGCGCAGCTCGACGCGCTCGCACGCATACCCATGTGGGCCGAGGGCAAAGGCTATCTCCACGGCACCGGACACGGCGTAGGCCACTTCCTGAACGTACATGAGGGTCCGCAGAGCATAAGGCTGAACGAAAATCCCGTGACACTGAAACCCGGCATGCTCACCTCCAACGAGCCGGGCATATATCTGACCGGCAAGTACGGCATACGATGCGAGAACCTTATGCTGACCGTGCCGGCGTTTACAAGCGACTTCTCACGCTTTCTGCGGTTCGAGACAGTGACATTGTTCCCGTTTGACCTGCGTCTCGTCGACACATCCATGCTTACCGACGAAGAGCTCCGCTGGCTTAACGAATACCACAGGCGGGTGCATGACACACTGTCGCCGAGGCTCGACGAAAAAGAGCGCGCATGGCTCGACCGCAACACCCGACCGCTTACACGAAACGAATATTACGATTAATCTACTATAACAATTATGGCACTCATAAAAAAAGTAAGGGGCTACGAACCCATAATCGGCAAAAACTGCTTTCTGGCCGACAACTGCACGATAATAGGCGACGTCATCATGGGCGACGACTGTAGCGTATGGTTCAATACCGTACTGCGCGGCGACGTCAACTCGATCAAAATCGGCAACCGAGTCAACATTCAGGACGGATCCGTACTGCACACCCTATATCAGAAGTCGACTATAGAGATTGGCGATGATGTGTCGATAGGACACAATGTCACTATACACGGAGCCAAAATCCATGATTTCGCACTTATAGGCATGGGCGCAGTGGTCATGGACGACGCCGTGGTAGGCGAAGGCGCATTGGTGGCTGCGGGCAGTGTCGTGCTGTCGCGCACACAGATAGGCCCCAACGAACTGTGGGGAGGCGCACCGGCCAAATTTATAAAAATGGTCGATCCCGAACAAAGCAAGGAGATAAACCGCAAGATTGCGAAAAACTACCTCATGTACTCTACATGGTACGATGCCGAGGCTGACAACGAAGCCGGCGTAAAAGCCGAGCGCACCAAATAACCATCCCTGCCCACACTTACAGCGACAGCGGACGCCACATTGTAATGGCGCCCGCTGTCGCTGCTTATTAAATCTATCTCCTATTAGTCCAATTAGCCTAATGCCTAACGACTAATCCACTAACGACTAATTGTCCAACGACTATCTCCCGGAAGAGTATTTCTTGGACTGTTCGCTTACGAGGTCCACATCGTCGAAGTAATTGATCCGCATGGCACGGCGCACATCGTCAAGAGTGGCGGCAGCCACCTTGCGTGCCTCCTCTGAACCGCGCTTAAGTATGTCATACACGGCCGGTATATTCTGCTCCCACTCCTTGCGGCGCTCGCGTATCGGGCCGAGTTCCTCCTCGATGACTGCGGCAAGAAACTTCTTCACCGTACCGTCGCCCAGACCGCCGCGTGTATAGTGGTCCTTAAGCTCCTGAAGATTTTTATATTCGGGCAGATAACGCTCAAAGTGCTCGTCCTTGCAGAAAGCGTCGAGATATATGAACGGACAGTTGCCCTCAAGATGCCCCGGATCGCACACATTGAGATGCTCCGGGTCGGTATACATGCTCTTGACCTTCTTAGCCACCTCCTTAGCGCTGTCGCTCAGGTAGATGCAGTTGCCCAGCGACTTGCTCATCTTGGCCTTGCCGTCAGTTCCCGGCAGACGCAGGCATGCCGCGTTTTCAGGCAGCAGTATCTCCGGCTCCACAAGAGTGTCGCCGTACACATTGTTGAAGCGGTTCACTATCTCGCGCGTAAGTTCTATCATCGGAGCTTGGTCTTCGCCCACAGGCACTGTCGTGGCGCGGAATGCGGTTATGTCCGAAGCCTGACTCACCGGATAGCAGAAAAATCCCACCGGTATGCTCTGCTCGAAGTTGCGCATCTTGATTTCGGTCTTCACCGTAGGATTACGCTGCACGCGCGACACCGTCACAAGGTTCATGTAATAAAACGCAAGCTCCGTAAGTTCCGGCACCTGCGACTGGATGAATATCGTGGTCTTGGCCGGGTCGATGCCCACCGACAGGTAGTCGAGAGCCACCTCGATAATATTCTGGCGCACTTTCTCCGGATTGTCGGCATTGTCAGTCAGAGCCTGCGCATCGGCTATCATGACAAATATCTTGTCAAACTCTCCCGAATTCTGCAGCTCCACTCTGCGCTTCAGCGAGCCCACATAGTGGCCCAGATGCAACTTACCCGTAGGACGGTCGCCCGTAAGTATGATTTTCTCCATTATGTCAATAGTTTAATTTACCGCAAATTTACATCTTTTACCCCAATATAAAAAACAATCTTCCCAATTACCCCATTTATCTCCCATTAGACCCATTAGCCTAACTCCCTAACCGACTAACTCCCTAATCACCTAATTACCTAACGCCCTAACCAACTAACGACTACCTAAACTCCCCCGGCAGGTCAGCGTCGGTCACCGAGGGAAACCACCGTACGAGGCGCTCCCTCGCACGGGCCTTCGCCTCGGGCGTAATATTGCCCTTAATGGCATTTAGCGCCGCGATAACAGCGGCCATGTCATCGGAAAATCCCACCAATGGCATGGCATCCGGTATAAGATCCACCGGCAGAATAAAATAGCCCAACGCCCCGTAAATGATAGCCCGGTCTTTCAACGGCAGCTTCGAGTCAGTCACGACATAATAAAGAAGCAGCACAAGATACACTAACGACGCCCCGGCTGACTTGCCGATGGACGACAACTTTTCCTTCAGGCCCTCTACCGAAAAATACTTCTGATAGTCGGCAAACAACGGCTTGTCATTCATAGTAAACAGTATGTGTTAAGTTTATGCGGAATCAGTGGCCGTCCTCCGGCCTCAGCAGACCCAGCAGGCGGTCATGTATGTCAGGAGTACCCGCCACCACCGATATGTTGCGGTCATGGCGGAAATGCGTGTAACGCCCTCCCGCTTCCTCAACGACGAGCAGCCCGGCGCACACATCCCACGCATGCAGGTTCATCTCCCAGTAACCGTCAAGAATGCCCGCGCCCACATAACACAAGTCAATCGCGGCCGACCCCAGACGGCGCAGTCCGCGCACACGCGGCATCACGGCCGCCACATTGTCAAGGTTATTGTCGGGATTACTGTCCTTGTCGACAGGGAAACCCGTAGCCACCACACTGTGAGCAAGCTCCGACTTGCCCGACACAGATATAGGAGTACCGTTCAGATAGGCGCCTTCGCCCCTGACGGCATGAAACAATTCATTAAGATAAGGAGCGAAAACAACGCCTGCGAGCGGCTCCCCCTTATACTCGACACCGACCGACACGCTGAACAACGGCAGCCCCTGACTGAAATTGGTCGTGCCGTCAAGCGGGTCTATGACCCAGCGGTAATCGCCGGCATGGGTGTCGGCGCCCGACTCCTCCGACAGTATCGAATGGTCGGGATAAGTGTCTCTGATATGACCTATCAGCAACCGCTCCGCAGACTTGTCGGCCACGGTCACGATGTCGCTGTCGTTGAGCTTGGCTTCCACGCCAAGTTCGTTACCTCTGAAATAGCGCATGTGCACGGCGCCCGCCTCGCGGGCCCATGACATGGCGTTAAGAAGCAATTCCGGGCAATCCATATATCTTCAGCTTTATACTACTACACAACTTATAATAATATTACCCGGCAAAATGTTTAGTCCTTGTTCTCGACAATAGGAAGCTGACGCTTGAAAACCTCTTTAAACGAGATAAGCGACTCGGTGCGCGCAAGCCCCAGACCCTGAAGCTGCTCATGGATTATGTGCAGCAGGTGGTCGTTGTTGCGTGCATATAGTTTTATGAACATGTCGTACTGGCCCGTCGTGAAGTGCACCTCCACTACCTCCGGTATGGCTTTCAGCTTCTCGACAACCTCGTCAAACTTACTCGGGTCCTTGAGGAAAAATCCGATGTAGGCGCACGTATCATATCCCACCGATGCGGGATTGATAAGACATTCCGAACCACGGAGCACTCCGAGTGCCATAAGTTTCTGTATGCGCTGATGGATCGCGGCTCCCGAAACATTGCATTCGCGCGCTATCTCAAGAAATGGTTTACGTCCGTTTGTCGACAAAGTCTGAAGAATTTTGTAGTCCAAGGAGTCCAACTGTGCTTTAGCCATAAACTTATGATTTTATTTCTTTGTTATATTTTGAAACCGTTAACTTTCGGAAAGCAAATTTACACATTTATATAATAATTCTACCAATTTTGAAATAAAAATTGTTTCTTTTTCCTTTTTAGAGTAACTTTACGACATGAATATTACACTTACTAAAGCACACGCCGACAACATCGGCCTCGACCTCTTCAGGAAAGTATATTTTGAAGCCTTTCCTGCCGACGAGCGACGGCCGTGGGACGACATAACCGACAAAATACACAACGGCCACGACATGTTCTCCGCCTACATGATCATGAACGGTGACACTCCGGTGGGCTTCATAACCGCTTGGCAATTCCCCGAAGCGGCCTACGTGGAGCACTTCGCCATCGACAGTGCATACCGGCGTCACGGGCTTGGCGCTCTGGCCATTGACAAGTTTCTTTCGCTTGTGTCGACACCCGTGGTGCTTGAAGTGGAGCTGCCCGGCACCGACCCCATGGCAGAACGGCGCATAGGCTTCTACCGGCGCCACGGCTTCACGCCGCACCCTGACTACCAATACGTGCAGCCGCCCTATACCGACGAGCTTCAGGAAGTGCCTATGATGCTCATGACCCGGGGCGACATCGATCTCGACATAGCACGCCGGTTGCTTCATCATTTCGTTTACGAAGCGATATGAAACATTTTATTTTATAACGAAAATGGACACCTCGCAAAAACAACGCCATACACTCACCGCCGTCGTCACCCTCCTGACACTCGCGGTCGCGGTCATATTCGCGGCCTGCGCACGGCAGCAATACAACCGCCCCACCATAACCGTAAGCATACAGCCGCAGAAATATCTGCTTGAGAAGATTGTCGGCGACAAATGGGACGTCAAGTGTCTGCTCTCCAACGGAGCCAATCCGGAGTCATACGACCCGAGCCTCACCCACCTGCTGAACCTTGAGAACAGCAAGGCGTACTTCCGCATAGGCAACATACCCTTCGAGAGCGCCATAATAAACAAGGTGCACAACAACAATCCGGCACTGAAGCTGTACAACAACTCCGAGGGCATATCGCTCATAACGGGCACGCACAGCCACGGCACGGGAGAGCGCGACGACGAGCCCGACCCGCACACATGGACCTCCGTGGTCAACGCGCGCAAGATAGCGAGCAACATGTACAACGCCATGGTCGACCTCGACCCCGACAACAAAGGCTACTACTCCGACAACCTGCGCAAGCTCCTCACGGAGCTCGACGCGCTTCAGGACACCATATCGTCACGGCTCGCCGACAAGCGGGGCACGGCCTTTGCCGTGTGGCACCCCTCGCTGAGCTACTTCGCCCGTGACTACGGACTGACACAGATATCGCTCAGCCCCGAAGGCAAGGAAGCCTCCATAGGCATGCTTCAGGAAAGCATAGACGACGCCAAGGCGCATGAGGCCAAAGTCATGTTCTTCCAGAAAGACATCGACTCGCGGCAGGCACAGGTGGCCAACGAACAGATAGGCGCCACACTCGTAAACATCAACCCTCTCAGCTACAACTGGGACAAAGAAATGCTCACCATAGCAGATGCACTCTCAAAATGACATACTGATATCGCTCAGCGACATCTACATGCAGTATGACCGCAAAGTCATACTGCGCGACATTAACATCGACATAAAGCGCAACGACTTCCTCGCGATAACCGGACCAAACGGCGGAGGCAAGACGACGCTGCTGCGGCTCATACTCCGGCTCATGCCCCCTACACGCGGACAGGTGCGCTACCTCGACCGCGGAGTTCCGGTAAAAAATCTGTCCATCGGCTACCTGCCGCAGAAGAATCTTATCGACAGCCGTTTCCCGATAACGGTGAAGGAGGTCATAGCGCTCGGACTGCTCGCCGACAAAAAGATAAATGACGCAGAGCGCACGAAAAGGATACTCGACACCATCGAGCTGATGGGGCTTCAGGACCATGCCGACCACGCCATAGGCGAGCTGTCGGGCGGACAGCTTCAGCGCACCCTCATAGGGAGGGCGCTCATATCGCACCCGGAGATACTTGTACTTGACGAACCGCTCAGCTATCTCGACAAGCACTACGAGCACGAGCTATACCATATAATCGCCGACATGGCGGCCGACACGACGATAATACTCGTGTCGCACGAGATGTCGACCATCGCGGGAATGGCCAACCGCCACATAATAGTGGACCATGAGCTGCATGAGTGCCATGCCTCGCGCCACTACGCGCACGCATCGTGCGACGATGAGTGACCGGCACGCCATCACCGGCTGCCCGCCACAAGGAAGGCAAGGCCTATGAGCAGCACCGACAGGTCGACCAGCTTGAGACGTATGTTCCTCTCCCTCAACACCGTCACGCCATAAAGAAACGATACAATGACGCTGCCCCGGCGTATCATCGACACTACGGCTATCATGGAGCCGTCGATAGAGAGCGAATAAAAATATGCTATGTCGGCCACGGTAAGGAATACCGAAATGAAAGGTATTGACCACCGCCAGCGAAATTGCGAGGCGGCTCCCTTGGCTTTCAGCAGTATGAAAATTGTGACGCCCATGATAATGAGCTGATAGAAGGAGTACCACGCCTGCACCTCCAGAGGCTCGTAGAAGCGCAGCAGATATTTGTCATAAAGAGCGCTCACCGCACCCATGAAGGTGGCGCCGATGCTGAACCACAGCCACCGGCTCTTTTTCAGCGAGAACCCCTCGCGGCCGCCTATGCGGCTTATGAAGTACAACGAAACAAAACCGAGCGCTATACCTATCCACTGCATCCAGTTAAGACGCTCGCCGAATATGACGAGCGCACCTACAAGCACTATCACGGGCCGGGCGGCATTCACCGGGCCGGCTATGGTGAGCGGAAGGTGCTTGAGACCGAAGTATCCGAGCAGCCACGACGACAGAACGATAAAAGACTTCAGCACTATGAGCATATGGCCCGAGACGGTATTGCCGAGGCCGTAATTTCCGGCCCACAGACCGGCGACGATGACCGGCGACATAAGCAGAGCGCTGAACAGAGTGTTGAAAAACAGTACGACAAGCACATTATTGCCCGCGACTGAAATCTTCTTGAATATGTCGTAGGCCCCGAGGCACAGCGCCGACAGTATGGCAAGAGCTATCCACATGGCGGCAGGCTATTTGAGTTGTGCTATGCGTTTGGGGTCGCCCACAATCCACAGAATGTCATCGGGATGAAACACGGTGCTTCCGGTAGGATGGTCGTAAGTGCCGTCGGGGTGCTGTATGGCCACGAGAAGCGCGCTGTACTTGTCGCGTATCTGCGCCGAAGCCGACGTCTGCCCTATGAGCGGCGAGGTCTCTGACAGCTGTATGTTTGTAAACTTCATGTCGTTGACGGAGCTGTCGCTCACCGAGTCGGGATTGGCCTCAAGAATAGGCAACAGCTTCTCAATCTGCTCGTCGGTGCCTATCACACCCACCACATCGCCGGGGAAGAGGCGCATGTTGCCGTTCGGCACCGCTATGGTGGTGCCGCCGCGCTGTATGCTTGCCACGTTGACCCCGTAGCGGCGGCGCAGGTCGGAGTCGACGAGTCGCTCACCGACATAAGGATAATTGTAGCCCACCTCGATATAAGCCATGTGCATGTCGCTCACCAGATTGTTGTTTTTACCGCTGCGGCGCAGCTCGCGCTCGTTCAGGTTGTTGAAAAAGCGCGACTCAATCATCCTCATCTGCTTTTTCAGACGGCCTGACCAAGCGCCTATAAGGATGAAGAAGATGACAAAGCCCACAATCCAGCCCACTCTCGGCGAATGTATGACGCTGAGCGTGTATATGATGAATCCGAGCGACAGTACGGCCCTGAACACGCCCATGACAATAAGCGGCACGTCAAAGTGCGCGTTGGCGGCTATAAGGCGCTCGCGCTCTGTTCTCCGCGAGGCGGGCATGGCAAGAGCCAGCAGGAAGGGCGACATCAGCACCAGCGCCGTGGCGCTGCATATGAACCGGCCCCATGAAGGTGTCAGCTCAAGCATCCACGGAAGCATATGCTTCACACACACGAGAATAATGGCTATGATGACACTCGAATACAGCAGGATGCGCCACATGTAGCGCTTGAGCACCGACATCCACAAGGCCGTGGTCTCGCTCTCGGAGGAGGCCTTGTCGCTATAGCGGTCGATGAGGAAGTGCAGGCGTGCCGGCAATATGCGCTCGACCATCTTATAGAACGGGTCGGCCATGCGTATGAAGTAAGGGGTGGTGAAGGTGGTTATGACCGACACGGCCACCACAATAGGATATATGACGGGATCGAGCACGCCGAGCGACATGCCCAGCGAGGCGATGATAAAGGCGAACTCACCTATCTGCGTAAGCGAGAAGCCCGACTCGATGGCTATCTTCAGAGTCTGGCCGGTGATAAGCATGCCGAACGTACCGAACACAATCATGCCCACCACTACCACGGCCGAGAGAATGAGTATGGGCGAACTGTACTCCACGATGATGTGGGGGTCGACCATCATGCCCACCGAAATGAAGAACACCGCACCGAACAGGTCCTTGACGGGCGCCACCACCTGCTCTATGCGCTCGGCGTAGCTTATGCCGGCTATTATGGAGCCCATGACAAACGCGCCGAGAGCGAGCGAGAAGCCGCAGTACACCGAAAACACGGCCATGCCGAAGCAGAGGCCGACCGAGATGATGAGCAGAGTCTCGTTGTTGAGATAGCGACGTATGGCGTTAAGAAGCGACGGTAGCACGTAAACACCGACAAGAAACCATATGACAAGGAAGAACACGAGCTTGCTTATGCTGAACAGCATCTCGGAGCCTTCGACACTCTTGTTGATGGCTATCGACGACAGGATCACCATCATCAGGACGGCGAAGAGGTCCTCGACGATAAGCACGGCAAACACGAGCGACGCAAACTTTTTCTGCCGCAGGTTAAGGTCGGTAAACGCCTTTATAATAATAGTGGTCGACGACATGGAGAGCATGCCTCCGAGAAAGAGGCTGTTCATATGCGAGAAGTGGAGCACATGGCCGATAATGAAGCCCGAGGCCATCATGCCGGTAACAATGACAAGCGCCGTGACGACAGCCGAGCCGCCCACGTTAAGGAGCTTCTTGAAACTGAATTCCAAGCCGAGCGAGAAGAGGAGCACCACGATACCGAGCTGTGCCCAGAACTCGATGTTGCTCTCGGTAGTCACCGAAGGCAGGTACTCGAAATTGGGGCTTGCCAGAAAACCGGCGACAATGTAGCCCAGCACGACCGGCTGCTTCATCCACTTAAACAGTACGGTGACTACGGCACCGAGAATAAGAATAAACGCAAGATCCGACACGAGATTCTCCACCTGCACGTCGGAAATAACCTCGGCAGTGTCGGCCGCCGCTTCTCCGGCCGCGGGCGTCAGTGCCGCTATGATCGATAGTATCATCGTAAGAAATCGATTTTTATATGCTAACTTGATTGGCCAGCGAAATGGCGACGGTAGGCTTCACCTGACGCAACTCGGCAAACAGCTTCAGGTAGTTGGTGCTCTCTCGGATCAGCACCACAAGGTTGAGCCGGGTGACGGGTTCGGTATAGTCATACTCCACGTAGACGTTTGTAAGGTGCACGCCGTGTCGCAGCAGGACCTCGCGGTAGCCCTCTATGTCCTCGGCGATGACCGACAGCTTAAGGCGGATTATGCGCGACTCCACGCCGGCGTTTATGCGGTGCTCCCAACGCTCGATGACGACAAGTATAAGCAGGATGAGCCCGGTGGCTATGATGGATAGGAGGTATAGCCCCACCCCGACGGCCATGCCTATGGCGGCTATCATCCATATGCCCGCGGCAGTAGTAAGACCGCGCACGGAACCTTTCATCTGTATTATGGCCCCGGCACCGAGAAAACCGATACCGGTGACAACCTGCGCCGCTATACGTCCGGGGTCGCCGTTTTTCAGGCCCATGTATTCCTGCGGCACATATATGGACAGAAGCATGGCGAGAGTGGCGCCCATCGATATGAGAGCGAATGTGCGCACTCCGGCTATCTGGCCCTTGCGCTTCCGCTCAAAGCCCACGCAGCACCCCAGCATAAGGCTCAGACACAGCTTGAATATTGAGGAAACCGTGTTGACCTCGATGGAGTTTATGTCATCGATGAGAGTTGTCCAAAGCCCCGCCATAACCGACCTTTATTTACGCAGAGTGAAACGACGTGAAGCAAGGCGGAAGTTGTCGGCAAAGAGCTCGACGAGGTAGTCGCCGGGGGTAAGGGTCGTGTTTACGTCCCAATATATATGTATGCCGGGAATCTCCTCGCCGGAGTATTCGATAGTCTTGCGCGCGGTGCACTGCAGTGATCCGCCTTCGAACGAGAATGAGCCTCCGGCACCGAGCAACGAGCCTTCGGGGCTGATGATGCGGAGATATATGATTTTCTCGCCGACGGGGGTGGAGTTGTTCTGCGGTATTGTAAACGAGACATCGAGCTGACGGGCCTTGGTGACGTTTTTCTCGACCTTGCCGTTTTTCTTCAGTGCGACGAGGCTTACTCCCGTAACGTTGAGCTTCTCGGCGAGGGTCATGCGCTCCGACAGCACTTCGTTGCGCTTGGTCTCGTTGGCGACACGTGTAGTCAGCTGCTGATTGCGCTGCTTAATCTCGGCATTTTCGGCTCTAAGTCCGGCATTTTCCTTTCCGAGCGAGTCGATCTGCGACACATAGTGGCGCAAAATGTTCTTTAGGGTGCCTATTTCGTCCTGAAGCTGCTTTATGCGCTGCGCGCTCTTCTGCTTCTCGGAGTTAAGTTCCTGAAGGAGCTTCTCGACCTTGCTTTTGGCGGCGGCATATTTAGTGACGAGGGAGTCGTTGACAAGGAGCTGCGACTGGTTTTCGTACTGCGCATACTCCGTATTGAGCGCCTGATACTCGTTGGCGAGCTGCAACTGTTCGTTTGTTAGCTGCAACTGTTCGTTGGCAAGAGTGGCTTCCTCGACTTTCTTACTCATAGTGGTCGCTGTAAATACAAAGGCGAGTATGGCCACAAGCAGCAACGCACCTAAAACTATGACTCCGATAAAAAGTTTTTTTGACTTTTTTGTATTATCTTCCATATCATACGCAATTTAAGCCACAAATTTACAAATTTTCCGCAAATTATACGGCACCATGTGCAATATACCTGATTCGGAGCCGCGGAAAAGAGCGAAGGCGGGGGGATGTGGAAGGCGGGGCGGAACCGGACGCCGTGGTACTGGCAGTGCTACCAGCATGGTGGGCACGGTGACGAGGCGGGGTCAGTATTCTTTGCGTTGGTAGCGGCGGCGACGGCGGCCCATCATGAGCATGGAGGACATCATGTAGCGCTCGAACTCAAGGCGGTAGTCGGAGAGGCAGTCGACGGCCACGCTGTCGTTGTTGAGCAGATAGGTGTCGTAGGTGGGTATGTGGCCGGTGATGAAGTCGACGCTTACATGGTGGTAGTCGGCGAGGTACTTCAGGAAGGCGGTGTCGCGGAGCATGAGCTTGCGCCACGCCGTTATCATCTCCCAGTCGTTGCACACCTCCTGACCGGGATAGCTGAGCGAGTGGCTCCGGCGGTAGCCCGGGAGCGCCTTGTAGTAGTCGGCCGTGACGGGGCCGGCCTCGGGGAGAGCGCGGGCAGGAGCAGGAGTGGATTCAGTAGGGCTAATTGGGCTAATTGGACTAATAGGACTAATGGGACTAATGGGGGTTGAGCCGGTTGCCGAGAGGGCTTTTTGGCGGCGGCGTTCGCGGGCACGGGCGTTGATGCGCTTGCGGCGGTCTATGACAGCCTTGGCGAAGAGGAAGCCCATCATCGATGCGGGGTCGAGGTCATCGGGCACGGTGTCGGTGT
>LUJO01000018.1:98407-193646 GCA_001689405.1 Candidatus Homeothermus arabinoxylanisolvens
CTTGCGGCGTCGAGGTGTGAGATGGCGACGGTCCATTCTTGGTCAAATTTCATAGCATGGTCGGTTTATGGGTGTTTTTCTCCGGCAAATATAATACACGAAAGGGCCGGATTTATGCACAATCGGGATTAAGGGCAAAATTTAACAGTTGAGAGGCAGGGCAGCAGTAGAGGGGGGACGGGGGGAAGCGGGGTGGAGGTGGAGCGATAGGGCCAATTGGTCAAATTAGGCCAATTGGGGAGACGGCGGCCAGCCGGCCGCCGCACGGGACGGGGGGGCGCGGGGTGGGAATAAAAAAGCCGTGGGGCGGAACCCACGGCATCAAAGAACATAAGTATTACATTGAGTCTTTTCACAAAGACGGATATTTAGGAATTGATAATCATCGCAATACTCCTAAATACATTTATTTACACACATTCGCGTCGTCACGACGCTTTCTTTTAACACCAATTATGAGATTGGCTATAGTAATCATCGTTAATATATCATGTTGTTGTCTGTTTATACTTAATCTTCTACAAGACGGATGAAAGCGGCATCGGAATCACCAAACAATGCAGTAGCATCATTACCATATGTATTGAAGTCAAATGTAGTATAGTTTATATCCCATGCGGTGGTTCCGGTTGGAGTGCCGACCTCGGGGCCATCGCCGCTAACCCAATAAACCGCACCAAACTGAGTATACATCGTATACAACAAGGGGCGATACTCTGCAAAATTACCCGAACCATCAGGCATCTTGTCAGCACGTGCGGCATAGCGCAACACTCCGCGGGCATAGCCCGGTTCATGATAATAAGCCTTACTTCCTCCGGATTTCAATGAGCCATCCTTGCGATGACCGTTACCGGATACGCCTATCGGGAAAAACAGGTTTAAGCCATCTTTAGCGACATTGTAGACAAACCATCCACGCATGCCGTAACTTTGACGCTCTTTCTTGTCAAGATAGGTGGCGTAGCCGCGAGCCTTCACAACATTGGTCTGTGTCTCGGTGGCGCCATCACCGTAAAGGATGCCGGCACCAAAGTCGCACTCCTTACGCAGGTACTCGAAATCCTCGTATTTGGGGACACGACAGGATATGCCATTAATGTCCAACTTCACTCCCTTAAACACAGCCTTCCTATTGGACTTTATATCTGTCCATGAAGCCATCGGCTTATCCGTTTTTTCAGGATCGAGGTCATAGGGGGCAAGGTAGTAGGAAGTCTGTCCTTCAGGATAACTCTTATAGCGGTCATCACGCTTATTGTTGACCGAAGCGATAGCCTGAAAAAGATTACCGCACTTGAACATGGAGCCTTCGCCACGCGGATATTCATACTCATGACCGGAGATGGTGCCGTCAGCGTTCTTTACAGCATACTGCAGATTGCACGTGTGCCACTTAGTGTTCGAACCCGAAGCGATAGCCACAGGAGCATAGCCCTGACGCACCAATATACGATGAGTACAAGTATAGTTGTGATACAGCACCTTTATGACGGCACTACGCACCGAATTTTTATCCTTACATTTAGACAGGAACTTGACATCAAACTGAATCTCGCTGTCGGTGTAGCCATTTATTTTGTCGCCCTTGGCAGTCTTGCCGCCGACAGAGAGCCACCCGCCGCCATCGGATATATATTCAATCTCGGCGCTCCACGGCCCACCGGTCGAGGTAACAGGCAGATAGGTCATATTATCGGCATCATCCTCAGAGTCAAAGCGCATGAGATGCACATTGAACGGGTCGATACAATCCCAACTGCGGTAAATGCCTTTGGGGTTTACGATACGCGGTACCTGAAGCACTTTGGCGACAACTGACTGTGGTTTATCCTGACCCTTAATTTTGGCGGTAAATTTAATCTCGGCATAGCGATAGTAACCCATATACGGATTATTGCCTCGATAGCCGGCCGTCTTGATAAGATTAATCTCACGTGAATACAAGGGTATATAGAATGTAGTATGCTTAACGCCATTGACCGTGGTAGTAGACACCTCATAAGTGCCGTCATTGGCGAAATCATCGTTGGCATTATCATCGCGACCTGAAATCGGAGTCTTAGTGAGATTGTAGAAACGGTGGCCGCGATGATTCACTTTTTCTTTTAAATCCGGATCACCTTTGCCCTCCCAATAAGCGCGATTATAGGGAAGACCGTTGTACTGCCCACTCGCATCAGACTGATTATACTTATACTCTTTGGAAATACCGGAAACCTTACCTACAGCAAGCTTGCGGCCACGGTCAACACCCTCTTCAAGCGGAGCCATGCGGAGTGACAGGAAACCGTGCCACGGGCCATCACCTACAACTTTATCGGGGAAATTATAATACTCCAATCCGGCGACGGGCTGTCCGGGAGCATCGGGGGTGGAGGGTCCCCAGTCGGAGCGGATTATTTCGGCTTCGAGGTCGCCTTCGAGTTCACCGATGATGGTTACGGGGTAGACCATGTGCTGGTTGTACATGTAGGGTACGTAGTAGTACGGTATGGGCACCTTGATGCCCTGCTCTTCGTTGAAGTCGATGTGCCAGTCGTAGTCGTTGGCCTTGCCGTTGAAGTGGAGGGTGAGCTTGTAGTGATAGTTGCGCTCGGCGTTGTAGTCATCTATTTCGTTCTTGCCGAGCATGAAGCGGTATATTATGTCGCCGTTGCTGACCACTCCGTCGCGGGAGCGGTAGAAGGCTTTTACCTCGATGTATGTGCCGCAGGGTTTGTTGTCCTTGAGGATGTCGTCGTCCTTAACGGCGCCTGTAGGCTCACCATCGCCGTCGAGTTCGGGGTACTGGCGCTTGTCCTTGCCGAAGCCCTGCATGTTTTCGTAGAAGAAGAGCGACAGCTCCGTGGGAGTATGGGGGTCGCGGAGGTTTTCGTCGCCCTCGGCAAGGCTACCATTGTCCAACGAGGGGAATTTACGGCCTTTCACGATAGTGTACCATGCGGTGTTGTATTTGCCTTCGTCGGTAGCCGCCAGACCGCGCGTGTAGTCAAGATACTGGCCAGCGACATGCTCTTCTTCGGGGCGGTGAAGGAGGCTGTCGGCTTTAGTGACGCAGCTCTTGCGGCCGAGGTCGCAACCGGCGGGGATGTCCTTTATGGCGGCCGACTTGAGGTGGATCCAAGTATTGTCGCGCAGGTCAGTGCCGTCGAAGGCTATGGTGACCTTTGAAGCGGCGCGTCGGAGCCAAGACTTGAACTGCATGCCGTCGCGGTTGACGATGACTGTGGGGAGCGACTCCCCGGCGAAGAAGGTCGTGGCCTCGCGGGATGTCTGCCCGTCAGTGAAGCAGCCAAACATCTCGGCGTTGTTGGCGAGGCATGAGGCGTCCCACTCAAGGCGCAGGGCGCGCAGTCCGCCGATTGTCTTCACGGCCTCGCTGCGGTCGGGGTCATCGAACAGTTCTTGGTAAGTGGTGGTGGCCTCGGTGTATTTTTCGGAGCGGATGTTGCCGAGGTTGGCGACTCCCACGATGTAGTACTCGCCGTATGGTATCTTTATAACGTCGAAGCTGCCGCTCAATGACTTGTCCTGCGCGAGCTTGCCGTTGGATGCGTCGGAGGGGTTGCGGTCCACTTCCTTGAAGCGGGTCTCGCCGTAGAAGAAATGACTTTTGGGTAGTGCCTCGGGCTTTTTGGCCTGATCTTTATTGTAGTAGTAGACGTAGTCGTCGAGCAGCTTGCCGTCCTTATCGTAGAAGAGCACGCACAGGTCGACGATGCCGTTGAGGGCGTCGCCGGCGGCGGCATTGCCGAGGATCTTGTTGACGGGTTCGTCGGCACGGCTTCCGGTAAGTCCCTCGGCGAGTGGTGAAAACTCCATCTGCAACGATATGATGCCGGTGCCTTCGGGGATGAAGAGCGAGTCGTCGCGGAAATCATCCTCGCAGGATACGAGCATGACGGAGGCCATGCAAGCCGTGGCGGCAGCCGTAGCGAAGTTTATAAAGGTTTTGAAGCAATTCATGCTGTTTGTTATAGTTTCGTTTTTTTGTTCGTTTAAGTGCGGCGTTCATATAATGACCGGGCGGGGCGGAGCAGGACGCCGTGGTACTGGCGTCCCTACAAGCCGGGTTGCGCCGAGGCATCAGGGGGCGGGCTTGATGATGTCGCCGTTGGGGTCGCGGTCGAGGCCGAACTTGGGGTCGAGGAGTTCGTAGGCGTAGGGCTGCTCCTCGACGTTGAGGGTTATGTCGTAGTAGCGGCCTATGGATACGTTGACGACTACATGGGTGTCGCGGAAAAGCGACGCCAGCTGCGGCAGTATGGCTGAATACTCGCGGCTGACCCAGTTGGCGGGGGTGTCGACCTCGCCTTCGGGGAGCTCCTCGGTAAAGAGGGTGAACGTATACTGCTGTAGCATCAGCGGGTCATCGGCATCGGCCTGATTGCGGCTCTCGTGGAAGTATACGGGCTTGGGGGCAGTCCATGTGTCGGCTCCGTCGGTGTAACCGATTACGGGGGGCTCGGCGTAGTCGCAGTCAAGCGCCTCGGGCATGGCACCGTCGGGCAGCAAGTAGTCGGTCATCCACTGATAGCGCGGTATGTCGGACTCGGTCTTTTTCTTCACTTCCTCGACCATCCAGTCGATCCACCTGCCGAGGAGGTCAACGGCCGTCTTGCGGTCGGTGTCGGCCACCCAATAGGACGATGACGAGCCTCGGGTGTTGACCCGTGGCATGAGGTAGTTGCACCGCGCTATGGGGTCGATGCGCCACGAGATGAGCTTTATGGTGCGCTTCTGCGGGGCTACGGCCTCTTCGGGACTTATAGGGTCGGCGGTACGGTTCACGACGCCAAGCGACAGCTTGTTGACGGCCCTGACTATATAGCATGTGACCTCGGTGCGCTCCTCGTCGGCTACGTTGAAGTCATATACGGCGCTCATGGGGAGCGAGGTTATCGAGGCCTGAGCGTCGGGAAGGCTGAACACGGCCTTGTCGACGGGAGCGAGGCCGTCGCTGCCGGGGAGATACATGGCACCGAGCCTGATGTCGATGATATTGCCGCCGGCGGCCATTCTGTAGTCCTCGCAGTTGGCCATAAGGTATATGCGCTTCTGCGAGCGGCGCTTAACCTTGTAGCTGCGGGTGTCGGAGAGCTTGACGACTCCGGCAAAGTCCTGAAAGTCGTTGTGCTCGACCCGCCACGGCTGCGAGGCCGACTCGCGGGTGAGTATGACCACGCGCAGGCTGTGGAGCTTCTCGACATCGGAAGCGGGTTCTGACAGGTCGGCATCGGCAGTCCTTGCCCTGAGCGAGAGAGTGACCATGTCGTCATCGCCGTCGCCGCCCACAGGCAGGGGCTCGTCGGCGGATCCGGCGCAGGCGCCGGCCGACAGAGCTACAGCCATGCAGAGCAACGATTTAGCAAAATATGTAATCAATCGATTCATCCAATAAAACAATCGGGACTGATAATGCATTTATAAAAGCCGATTAAAACTCCGCGTCGTTGATGCGCACCACCCAGTCGTTGACCACGATGCGTGTATTGAGCCAAGTGCCGTCGGAGCGGAGGAAGAAGAAGAGCGTGTAGTCGCTCTCACGGTCAAGGTATTCCTGTTCCGACTTTATGCTGTAGGGCGGCTGCTTGTAGCGGTCGCTGCATAGCAACGAGAGGTACTTTATCAAGGGGAAGTCGATGACCGTGGCACCGTCGCCGCTGCGTGTCACGAGCAGGCGGGGCGAGTTTTTGGTCATGAGCCTTGAGGTGCTCAACTCGGCATAAGCCACCTTTACGGGCTGCGGCACCACCTCATCGCCCACGATCGATACACCGGTCTGCTCCTGTCCCGTGGCCCACGGTGTATACACGACGGGGCTTACACCGTCGGTGACAAGATCGTTGTCATAGCTGAAGAGCGAGTTGCAGTCGGTTATCGAGAAGCGGAAGTCGTCGGGGTGAAGCTCGCCTCCGCGCTCCTGCTGGAGCACGATGCGGATGTTGTTGGTATTTTTCATCATCTCGACGGTGCCCTCGGTGTAACCGTCGGCAGCCTCAAGCAGCAGCTCGCCCCAGAACATGTCGTGGAGGCGCCGGTCGGCGGGAGCGGCGGCATTGACCACATACATGTCCATCATGACACTTAGGTCGCGGTGAGTCGTGCCGGCATCGGGCTGGCGGCGGAAAGAGAATGTGGCTTTGTCGCAGGCAAGACCGCCGTAGGCGACAAACCGGTAATTACCCGGCTCGAGATCGAGGGTCATGCGATAGGCTTCGTCCTGAAGCTCGGCGCCGGTGACAGTCTTTTTATCCACGAAATTGCCGTCGGCGTCATATATGAACAGCGAGAGGCAATCGACCTGCTTGGGGAAAGCGTTGGCCCACTCCATGTTGTAGTCATAGATGAACCTCAGCCTGACACCGCTCGGACACGGGTCGAGGTCTTCATACAGACTCTCGCACGACGTTAAGGCAAAGCCCATAGATGCGATGCAGCACACCGCACCTACGAGCCGGGATAATATGTTTAATCTCTTGCCAAACATATCGGGGGGTAATGGTTTTTAGAATTCGATGTTGTTCAAGCGTACAACCCACGGAAGAGTCTCGGACTGAACGTCGAAGTATACGTTGCCCTCTTCATCGGGATCTCCGGGCTCAACGGGATCGGGATCGTTCTCGGGCACGCGGGGATGGCCGAGGCGACGGATTTTGGTGACGGCAAGTTTGTATACATTGTTGCGCACGACGCCAAACTCCATCGGGCCCATGACGCCGCTGTTGCCGTTGTCGTTGTGACGGTTCCAGTAGAAGTAGAAGCAGTAGTATCCGGGGCCGTACTTCTCATCGCGGCTTGACTCGTAGAGGGTAAAGTCGTTGGCTGTGGCAGCTTTCTTGAAGGCGAGCAGAGAGGTGTTGTCATTGGCTTTCTTGTCGTTGTGCCAGATATTCCACATATAGTCGGGCGACTGATCGTCGTTGCTGTATACGGGAACATCGCCGGCAGCGGGCTCGTTATTTTCTTTCGGAGTACCGAAAACGGCCTTGTACATGTCGCTACCCTTACCGGCGGCAAGCGCTGCAGCACGGACTTCAACCCAAGTGACATAAATGTCGCCGGCATAAGTGTAGAGGATAGGATCCTCACGTGATGTGCCCTTAGCGTTTCTGACAGCCTCGGCCAGAGAACCGGTGGCTTCGTCGGAAGTAATCATCTTGCCCTTGAAGACCACGCCTGTGGTTATGGCCACCTGCTGCTGCTTCACGGGATTGGGGATAGTGTTTTCAGTAACATAGCGCCATATGTGGTAACCCTGAGTCACTTTATCGGCGGGAGTCCAGCCTTCGTCATTGTCCTCGCGGTTTTCAAGCACATCCTCGATAAGTGAAGTATACCACTGTTCGCGGGCATCGGCATCGATGACATTTTCGTGGAACAGGCAGAAGTTGAAGCCGTCGGCGAAAGTGCTGCCTGTGAAGTAAGAAAGATTGGCCTTGGCCGCGTAGTCGGTATCAACCACATAGTTGCAGTCCTCGGTGCCGTTATAGTACTCAAGACCGCCTACAGCGAAGCCCTTACCATACTCGCCGTCGGGAGCCATACCGTCGTTAGACACACGGCGAAGGAAGTAGAAGTTCTTGCTCATGTTGACGAGCGCCATTTTCTGCAGCTGTATGCTCAGGGTGGCCTTACCATCGGTGGTGACTATGTCGTAAGTGTTTTTGCCTTTGGTGCTGCCGTCGCGGAAGTCAAAGCGGGCCACGCTGCGCTCCACCTTGATAGCTCCGGAGTTGTCGATCTGCTGGTCGGTGTCACCGTTTTCGTGGTTCATGCCCGAGAGCTTGAAAGCCGTAGAGGGCGACGAGTGGTGCTCCCAGTCCTTGTATGATTTGGGGAGCTTCTTGGTGACAGCCTCGGCTGAAGTCATGAGGAAGCCGGTCTTATGCTCGGGTCCGCCCCAAATTGCGGCGTTCGACGCAGAGCCGGCGGCGGGAGTCTCGATGTTGGTACAAACCTCATGGATCCATTTTTTGTCCTTAGCGGTGGAAGCCGCGGCCACGATAGCTTTCAGGCGTTCGGTGGGATTGCAGAAGAGCCATACGTGCACATCACGCCGGTCGTCGGTGAGCTCGCCATTTTCTCCGCCGTAGTATTCGGCGAGGGTGGACTTGTCGATTTTCTGGGTCGAGCTGACAAGATTGGTCTTGCCGTTTTCAACTGTGGCGGAGCCGTCTTGCTCGCCAAAAGCTATTATCTCGTAGTCATCTTTTGCAAAGACGAGCATCATGCTGCGTACGAGGTTTTCGTCATCGTTGCCTATCTCGACGCCACCCGTACTGCCGCCATCGGGCCTGGGATTGGTCTGGCTGCGGCCGCCGGCTCCGGCAGTGGGCAGTTTGGCTACAATGTTAAGATACACGGCATCGTCGGGATGCACGGGTGAAGGTTCGTCACCTGTAAGTTTGTCACTGCTGCAACCGGTCATTATAGCGGCTACGGCAATTGCGAGAAACGATTTACTCCAAAATTTCTTTTCCATAGATTTATAATGATTTTGTTTATTTTATTTCGTCAATCTGTTTTATCATGATGTCGGCTTTTGCCACACCCCGGCGTCGGGCTTCGGCAAAAAGCCTCAGGGCGGTGTCGTAGTCGCCCGATATGGCGGCATAGACGGCGCGGGCATAGACGGCCTCGGGCGATGTGCCGGCATTGTCGAGATAGCGCTGCGCGCGCTTCATGTCGCCGGCCTGCATGGCCGCGTTGGCGGCATTGAGGCTTGCCACGGGGTCGTCGGGGAACATGCGCACGGCTATGTCGAATGTCTCCTCAAACTCGGCGCTTCCGGGCTCCATGTCGCGTGCGGCGAGGTACATCTCGTTGAGGCTCAGCTTGGAGGGCTGTGTCTTTATGAGGCGCTTGATCTCGTTGACGTCGGTGTAGGCGCGCACCTCATACTTGACGGCATAGTCGGAGTGACGCAGTCCGGGATACACCTCCTTCAGCAGGAAGGCGTAGTCGGCGGGGTAAGCGCGCTTGATGAGGGCCTCCTTCTCGTCGGGGTTCATGTCGGTGCGTATGAGCGCGAGTATACCGGCTTTGTTGGCGAGCGACGAGCCGGCCACATAACGCTCAAGTCCGGCCCAGTCCTCGGGCTCGTAATCGGTGGTTATGATCGACTCGGGGAAAGAGTACTGGCGCTGCACGTAGTCCTTGAGCGACTTTGTACGGCCTTTGGCGAGGCGTTCGTTGTTGGAGTACGGACTCTCGGGCGAGGCGTAACCCTTTATGGTCAGGGCCACTATGCGCGAGTCGCTGTCGTTGCGCACGGCATCGATTGTGGCTATGATTTTCTGCAACTCGACAGGGTTGCGGCGATATTCGGGATATATCTCGGTACGGCTGACGGGGAAGTCGATGTAGGC
The DNA here is from genome assembly GCA_001689405.1 of Candidatus Homeothermus arabinoxylanisolvens. Lineage (GTDB taxonomy): Bacteria > Bacteroidota > Bacteroidia > Bacteroidales > Muribaculaceae > Muribaculum > Muribaculum arabinoxylanisolvens. The sequence continues at coordinate 107,782 of LUJO01000018.1, forward strand.
CGAGCCTTCGAGCACGTTGATCTTCTGGGTGGCCTCGGGGCGCACGTAGATAAAGTCGGGAGCGAACTTCTTGGGGAGCTTCGGCTCAAGCTCAAGCGCCAACAGGGGTGCGGAGCCTCCGTCGAGAGTCTCGCTGCAGCAGCCGCATGTCGTGTTGGCGGCGCCGAGAGTGGCTCCGTTCATCCAAGCGGCATAGGGCACCACGGCGCGGTACTTTATGACAGAGGTCTTGCCGCTGCGGTAAAGTTCGGTGCCGGCAGGCTGCACACCGTTGCGCAGGTGCAGGTAGTAGCGGCTTCGGCCGGCCACCATGACCGCCGGAAGGTCAAGGGTATCGGCTCCGGCCGTAATCTGCGGAGTGAGTATCACCTCGCGGTTGGTCGACACATTGAGTGCCGATACGTCGATGTCCATCGACACAAACAGTTTGTCGTCGTTACGTGACACCGCAACGTCGCGCATGTTGACGCGTCCGTCCATGAGAGTCTGTGCCACGGCGGCAGGCACATGACACAAAGGCAGCAGAGCGCAACATAATATCTTGGCGATTGAAATGATCGGTTTCATACTCATCGAAGTGATTTAAAAGGTATAAATGAGGTTTATGGCCGCCTTGGTAGGGCCTACGTAGTTGTGGGGCTTGTCGGAAGCCACTTTGGTGCCGCACTCGGCGCAGGGGTATACGTCATAGCGTGTGTAGACCCAGCCGAGGCCAATCTCGGCCTCGATGTTCCAGTGGCGGTCTATTATCCAAGAGTAGCCGTAAGCCAGACCGGCACCTACGGCCCAGCCCTGATAACGGTGGTCGGTAAGGCCCGAGAAGTCGGTGCCGAGGAAGTTGAGGGAATTGTGGATGTTGCCCGCGTTGTACTGACCGCCCAGCAGATGTGCGCCGACAAAATGGCCGGAGAAGCGGTCGCAGAACCAATAGCGTGCCTCGGGCTGAAGGAGCCAGTGCTTCCACTTGCGGTCGCCGACGGTCCAGAAGTTGAGGTCGGTCGACACATCGAGGGTCCAACGGGGAGCAAGCCCCACTTCCACTCCGGCATTGACATTGAGCAATGCGTCGTAGAGCAGATTGGTCTTCACCGCGACATCCTGCGCATTAGCTGTCCGGAAAACTCCTGCGGATAGCACTATCAACAGCAGTAAAATCGTTCGTTTCATCTTTAGATTATATCTGGTTTCGTTCTTTACTATTTTGCACAACAATGGCCGTCACGTCTGAATCAGTCAAACGATACAACCTGCCGACACCAAATGGCGGCACATTATCGATACCCTCCTGCCGGGCCGCAAAAAGCGACTGCGACTCAGAGTAAGGATACGGATGAGAACGGGCAATAAATCGGACGATTGTCGACCGAGGCCGACCGATGTTTTTTCACACTCTTACAAAATAAGAAGGATTCTAACGTTAATAAATACTTACACTTTTCCGCCAATTCATGTCTTATCTTTCCGCATTGCAAACCTCTTATCGAGGTGATTATCAAGCCTATATCAAGCACCAAACCTAAACAACCGTTTATGGCTTCCGCGCCATTCACAAGCGATGATTTTTCAAACGACAAAGCTGAAAAAAAAATCACCTCATTTCCAAATTTTTTTGGTTAAAAAATTTGGAAAACTTTCATTTTTTTGAAAATTCCGGCCACACGGGTTGTGGACGGGCATGCCGGGGGGGCAGCCGGAGGCCGTGGTAACGGCGGCACTACCGGCGGGGGGTGCAGCCGCGGCACTTGGCGGCACAGGGGAGGGCAAGAAAGGAGGCGGCGGAGCGGCAATCGTAGCGGGTGGCGAGGCCGCGGAGGAGCTTCACGACCTTGCCCCACGGCGACAGGCGCTTCTTGTGCCACGTATCGGCATAATGGTGTATGCAGACAGTATTGTCGGTAACACGGATAGCACCTGTACGCCAGTCTTTTGCACAAAAGCAGTCGATAGGATACGCGGTCACTTCCTTACCGATGTAGGGGGCTGTGACGGCGGTGAGCACGCGGGGCGACGGCCGGCGGAGCGTCTTTCCACAGATGTTTATAAAGTGGCGCGACTCGTAGTAGTCAAGGCACGCCTTGATCCATCGGGCTCGGGGAGGCGCGCCTATGACGCCGGTGCCTATGGCTGCGGTTTCGTAGCCGAGAAAGCCCGTTGTGCCGATGTATGGGTCAAATGATTTAATGACCTCAATGTCAGTGTCAAGATAAATGCCGCCGTAACGGTACAATACATTGAAGCGCACGACGTCGACGACAAAAGCGAAGTTGCCCGAGGCATATGCTTCGCGCAGATAGGGGGTGTATGACACGTCGAAGTTGCTCTCGTTCCACAATATGAACTCGTAGTCGGGCATGACCTTGCGCCAGCCGTCGATAAGGCGCATCATGTCGGCGGGCATCTCCTTAGGGCCGAACCAAGCGTAATGTATAGTCTTCGGTATCATGGCTCAGTGGCTGTCGGTCATACGGTATTCGGTGATTTTAGCCAAAAGCGCCATCTGATACATGCACTCGAAGTATGACCTCACAATGCCCCGGCGCCCGTAGCGTATATTGCCTTTAAGCAGGTAACTTTTCAGGAAGAACCACAGAGGGCGCATCAGCATGGCAACCGCACCGTAGCTACGGAGGGCGCGTTTGGGGACCTCGTTGTCAGAGTAGCGGTTAAGTTTGGTGATGCGGTCGGCTATGGACGCGTCGTTTATATGCAGTATGCACGCGCTCTTCCGGGGCACGCGCTCCACCCGACCGTCAACGACCGGACGCGCATGAATGACCGGAGGCCAGTTGACCTTGTCGCGACGGAAAAACCGCACATGGTACTCCGAGACATGATTGTCAAACTCGCCCATGAATTTATTGACAAAGGGTATGTCGAGACCCTCCGGGCAATCATCGGACATCACCCTGTCATACAGGTACTTATACAAGGGGGGGGTAACGAGCTCATCGTCGTCGAGCACAAGTACCCACCCGTTGGAAGCGCTGCGGATAGCCGTATTGCGGGCCGGTTCACATATATTTATATCGTTTTTTGGAAATGTCACGACACGACATCCGTGAGCGTGCGCAATGGAGACAGTATCGTCGGTCGACTCCATGTCGCACACCACAACCTCGTCAAACCCTTTCAGAGAGTCGAGAACCTCCGGCAGATACTTAGCGGAATTATAGGTATTGATAGCGACCGAAATTTTATGCATATCTTCCATAATACACCAACAATAGATAAATCCGTGCAAATATACTAAATATTTCGTAATTTTGTGCCTCATTTTCACATTACATATTATATAAGGTATATATGAATGACGATATGACAACCGGAGAGCACTCTTCATCGACAACGGCCGCCGCCCGTGAAGAGAAGCTGTGGAACTCCGACTACCTGAAGGTGATGTGCAGCAACTTTCTTCTGTTTTTCGCATTCTATCTGCTTGCTCCGCTGCTGCCTCTGTATCTCAACGACCGCTTCATGGCCGACAAGGACACCATAGGCATAGTGCTGTCGGGCTATGTCGTGGCCACACTTATGATAAGACCGTTCAGCGGCTTCATGGTCGACAGCTTCAACCGCAAGAAAGTGCTCATGCTGTGTTTTTTTGTGTTTTTCATATGCTTCGCGGGCTACATAGGCGCCGGCACCCTGCTGATGTTTGCCATAGTACGCACCATGCACGGCATACCGTTCGGCGCGGCCACCGTGGCCAACAGCACCGTCGCCATCGACGTGCTGCCCTCTTCGCGCCGCAACGAAGGCATAGGCTTTTACGGCCTCAGCAACAATCTGGCCATGGCCATAGCGCCGTCGGCCGGCATATACATCTACTCCGTTACCGGCAACTTCCCCCTGCTCTTCTGGATATCGCTTGTGCTTGCTCTCGCCGGCTTCATATGCACCTCGCGCGTCAGGATACCCGCCAGAGAGCTTATAAAAAACAAGCCCAAGATGAGCCTTGACCACTTCTTTCTTGGCCGGGCATGGCTTATGGCCGTCAATATAACGCTGTTCGGCCTGTGCTGGGGCATCATGAGCAACTATGTGGCCATATACGGACAGGAGGAGCTCGGAGTGACCGACGGCACGGGCATATTCTTCATGATGCTGTCGGGCGGTCTGTTCATATCGCGGCTGTACGGATCAAAGTCGCTCCGCGCCGGCAGGATAACCCACAACTGCGCACGCGGGGTTCTGCTGTCGCTGGCGGGCTACACCCTCTTCGCCCTCGCTCTCGGAGAGTGGAGCTTCTACCTGTCGGCGCTCCTTGTAGGCCTCGGCAACGGACAGATGTATCCCGCATTTCTCAATATGTTCATAAAGGTGGCGCGCCACGACCAGCGCGGCACGGCCAACTCCTCGATACTCATATCGTGGGACCTCGGCATGGGCATAGGCATACTTCTCGGAGGCTTTCTCGTCGAGTACATAAGCTACTCTGCGGCATTCTGGGTCACGGCGGCCATGCAATGCACGGGCACCCTGCTCTTTCTGCTGTTTACCCGCCACTTCTACATGCGCCGCCGGCTTGACGAAAACTGAGCGGCACCTCCGGGCGTCGACAAGACGCTATAAGGCATGTGTCGGGTAAACCAATTCGGGGCTTTTTTCGTTTTTTTCATAAAAACATCGTTAAAAACATAAATACACGACATATTTTTTATAATTTTGCAGCAGAATGTAATGCAATGACCCGATAAAAGAATATTTATGTCACGTCATGCGCGTTTCAGCTAACAGATTGTAATCGGACTAAAAGAATATAACATGTCAAAAGTAACCAAAGAAATGGCCCTCGAATATCACCGCGAGGGAAAGCCGGGAAAAATCGAAGTCGTACCTACCGTGCCCTACTCCTCACAGCAGGACTTGGCACTCGCCTACTCTCCCGGGGTGGCATATCCGTGTCTGGAGATTGAACAGCGCCCGCAAGACGCATATGAATACACAAACAAAGGCAATCTCGTGGCCGTCATAAGCAACGGCACCGCGGTGCTCGGCCTCGGCAACATAGGCGCACTCGCCGGCAAGCCGGTCATGGAGGGAAAGGCGCTGCTTTTCAAGATTTTTGCCGGACTTGACTGCTTCGACATAGAGGTCGACGAAAAAGACCCCGAAAAATTCATTCAGATAGTAAAAGCGCTTGCGCCGACATTCGGAGGCATAAACCTCGAGGACATAAAGGCGCCCGAGTGCTTCGAGATAGAACGCCGCCTGAAAGAGGAGTGCGACATACCGGTCATGCACGACGACCAGCACGGCACAGCCATAATATCGGCCGCCGGCCTGCTGAACGCACTTGAGATACAGGGCAAGAAAATCGAGGACGTAAAGCTCGTGGTCAACGGCGCAGGAGCCGCCGCCGTGAGCTGTACGAAACTATACATAGCGCTCGGAGTCAATCCGGCCAACGTGGTGATGTGCGACTCAAAGGGCGTCATCAACACCAAGCGCACCGACCTGAACTCGCAGAAGAAAGAGTTTGCCACAACGCGCGACCTCGACACACTGGCCGAAGCCATGCAGGGAGCCGACGTATTTCTCGGTCTGTCGGTAAAGGATGTCGTGACACCCGAGATGCTGCTGTCCATGGCCGACAAGCCTATAGTGTTCGCTCTCGCCAATCCCGACCCCGAGATAGCCTACGACCTCGCCGTGAAGTCGCGCCCCGACCTCATCTTCGCCACCGGACGTTCCGACTATCCCAACCAGATAAACAACGTGCTCGGCTTCCCCTACATATTCCGCGGAGCCCTCGACTCGGGAGCCACGGTCATCAACGAAGCCATGAAACTGTCGGCCGTAAAGGCCATAGCGGCCCTTGCCAAAGAGGCCGTGCCGTCGGTGGTCAATGCCGCCTACGGCATGTCGGACCTGCACTTCGGCCGCGACTACATACTGCCCAAACCCCTTGACCCGCGCCTTATAACCACGGTGGCCCCCGCAGTGGCCCGCGGAGCCATGGAGTCAGGTGTAGCCAAACGCCCCATCACCGACTGGGACGCCTACAACGAGAAACTGCGTCAGCTCATGGGCTACGACAACAAACTCATGCGCCGCTTCACCGAAGAGGCACAACGCAATCCGAAGCGCGTCGTATTTGGCGAGGCAAACACCGACAACATGCTGCGCGCCGCCGTCACCGCATATCAGGACGGCATATGCATACCCGTACTGCTCGGCAACGAGGAGATGATCGAGAAGCGTGCCGCACGTCTCGGTCTGAACATAGAGGGCATACAGATCGTCAACCTGCGTCACGACCGCGAGGCCGACCGCCGCTCACGCTTCGCTATGTCACTGGCCGAAAAGCGCAAACGCGACGGCATGACCTACCCCGAAGCGCTTGAGATGATGTTTGACCGCAACTACTTCGGCATGATGATGGTAGAGAGCGGCGAGGCCGACGCCATGCTCGCCGGCACCTACTCCGGAAGCCACAGCCCGGCGGAGATAGCACGCGAAGTCGTGGGCATAAGACCTACCTACAACCACTTCGCCACAATGCACATAATGCGCACCAAACGCGGCGTATACTTCCTCGCCGACACGATGATAAACCACGACAACGACGAGGAGACACTGCTCGACATAGCACGTCTGGCCCGCAATTCTGTCGAGTACTTCGCCCATGAGCCGGTCATGGCCATGGTGTCGTACTCCAACTTCGGCTCAAACAAGGAGAAGGAGCCGCAGGTAGTACACAAAGTAGTCGAAAAGATGCACGAGCTGTACCCCGACCTGCCCATAGACGGCGAGATGCAGGTACACTATGCGCTCAACAAGAAGGTACGCGACGCCAACTTCCCGTTCAGCCGGCTTAACGGCAAAGATGTCAACACACTCATCTTCCCCAACCTCAGCGCGGCCAATACAGCCTACAAGATGATGCTCGAGATGGGACTTGCCGAAGCCATAGGCCCGATTCAGATGGGACTTAACAAACCCGTGCACTTCATCAATGTCGACGCCGCCGTGCGCGACATAGTCAACCTCGCCACGGTAGCCGTGCTCGACGCCGCCGTACTCGAAAAGATAGGCAACGACCACGACAAGTAACCGGCGACCTCCACATATTGAAAATAATGTCAGGGAGCCAAAAACCAACAGGCTCCCTGACTTGTATTTAATACATCTCAACAACAATTTAACCGATATGCGACTTAACGGACGACGCGAAAGCGACAATATCGACGACCGCCGCGGCAGACGCGGAGCACTGCCCCTGAAAGCCGGGGGCCTCGGCATAGGAGGCATGATAATAATGGGTATCCTTTACTGGGTCATGGGAGGCAATCCGCTCGATGTGGTAAAAGGCAACGGAGGGAGCATGTTTGGCGTGCAGGAATCCGAAGCCACCTATACCCCGTCGGCCGAAGAAGAGGAACTGGCACGCTTCTCGCGTCAGGTACTTGCATCGACAGAGGACGTATGGACCGAAGAGTTTGCAAAGCTCGGCCGCACCTACAGGCCGCCGACACTGGTGCTGTTTAACGGCTCCGTACAGAGCGGATGCGGCAACGCCTCGGCATCGACCGGCCCGTTCTATTGCTCGGCCGACGAAAAGCTGTACATCGACCTGTCATTTTTCAGCCAGATGCGCCAGACTCTCGGGGCCGACGGCGACTTCGCCTATGCCTATGTCATAGCACATGAGGTAGGCCACCACGTGCAGCACCTGCTCGGCACCCTCGACAAAGCGCACTCCGTCATGGCCGGACAGAGCGAGAAAGAGGCCAACAAGACCAGTGTGCGCATAGAGCTGCAGGCCGATTTTCTTGCCGGAGTATGGGGCTATCATGAAAACAGGCTCTTCCAGTCGCTTGAGGAGGGCGACCTTGAGGAAGCCATAACCACCGCCTCGGTAATAGGCGACGACTATCTTCAGAAGAAGGCTCAAGGCTACGTTGTGCCCGACGCGTTCAACCACGGACGCTCCGACCAGCGCATGCGCTGGCTGAAAAAGGGTCTTGCCTCCGGCGACATAAGGCAGGGCGATACCTTCTCGGGCAGTTACAGCTCACTGTAGAAGTCAATCAAGTCACAGACCTTTTTGACCTCATCATAGGCGCTCTTCAGATTTACGATACGGAAACCGCCCATAGCAAGTATCTTGGGCATGTTGTCTATGACATTGCGATCCTTGAATATATCCTTACACAGTACGGGATCCGCTTCCATGCGCTCAAACGGTATGATAAGATTATGACAGAACCGGCTGTTGTCGCGCACGGGTGAATACCGCCATCCGTCGATAGTGCGCTCGGCATTCCAGCGATACTTCTCCATGCGCATGGCGTCTTTAAGCTCATCCTGCGAAAACTCCGGCAGCGTCACGGCAGTCGCGGCATCGTCGTGTATTATGCCATAGCCCAGCACATGGCAGTAATTGGGATAGCAATCGAGCTGATAGCGGTTGGCCCACTTCATGTTTTCCGGCAGCTTGTACCACGAAGCCATGGCTGCGGCTCTCTCCTTTTCAAATTCGACATACACAGGATTGTCGGGATGACACTTATCAGACAGCAATTTCTCATACTTTTCATAATGCTTGTTGATAAAGTCATCGGACTCGTAGATATAGTTTATGTAGGCCGCCAGCCTGTCATCGAGCACTTTCTTGCGTATGCCTCCGGCGTGCATGCCAAACACCTTCACGTTCTTGAAGCGTCCGGTGAAGTCGTTGTGTATAAACTGCCCCAGACCGTTGAGTTTTTCCTGACGTATGAGCACACGGGCGTCGCTTTCGTATACATCGGGCGGCAACGACAGGCCCATCGACAGTCCGAGGTCAGGCTCATAGACGCATATCGCCAATGTCAGCTTACACGACTCGTCACGGCTCCAACCGACAAGCTTATCACGCATGGCAGGCGAGTTTATGTCATCGTTGACATAATCCACGTCGATGTCATATATCTGCGTGCCTATGTTAGGGAACTGCGCCTCAAACGTATCCTTGAGCTTATCCATATAACGGTCGACCACGGTAATGCGGGTCTTGACGCGCTGTTCAGGCGTCTTGGAGTCGTCATAGTTGGCATAATGGCACACCCTGAGCGCCTCAAGCAGCAGCGCGCGCCCCATGCGGTTAAAACCTACAATGACAAGATGCACATAATACTTCGACGACCGTGTGGCAAAATCTTCCAGAAGCTCACCGGTGCGTACATAATCCAATATGTCATACTCGCCCGACATCCGGGACGTCTCGTCACGATACAGACCCCACATGCGGCGGCTCCACAACTCATAGAAGTTAAACGGCCTGTAGTAGAGATTGGGCTTGGCACCGGCGGTGTAAAGCTCCTCTTTCCTTATATAATACTCGGGCGGCAAAGTAAACTTCTGTATGCTGGAGTAAGAGGTTATGCGGCTGAACTGCACATACGTCACAAGCGGAGTGTCATGAAGCGGGTTGTCACGCAACTCATTGATGTAGCGCAACGACTCTATGTTTTTCGAGTCGCGGCCTATCTCACCCTCCTCGCCAAACACATACACCTCCTTGGCCGCGTTGAAGTTCAATCCCGCGAGGTCCTCCTTTGAATTGATGTTGCCGGAGTACACCACTATTTCACCGGCCACGGTATCGTCCAGTTGCGAGAACAGCATCTCCTTGACCGATGACACATTCTGTCCGGTCATCAATACTATAGAGCAGTCTGAAGTCTTACCGTCATTATGCAGGTCCATTATCAGGCTCGGCACAAGCTCATCGTAGCCGAGGATAATGAAGTGCTCCTTTATGCGCTTGTAGCGAAACTGTCCCGACTTCAGAGCATCGACCCTTCGCTCGATTATATTTGATATGGTGGAAATAAGCAGTCCGCCGAAAAACACAGATCCCGATATGCCCACGCATATCACCCCTATGCGCTTCCATCCCGTCCAAGCTCCGGAAACCTCCATGCCGTTGCCGGGATCGACAAAGACGTGATACATCTTCCACAGACGCGAGCCGACAAAATCGCCGCTTCCCTCGACAATAACCGTATAGACAGCTATAACCGTGGCAAACAGGGCGAGTATGGCTACAACGACTACGGCAAGAGTCAGGACCTGCACACCCATGCCTCCCGACACAGCGTTGTCAATCATCCTCAACGGATGACATGCAAGATTTTTAATGAATCGGCCCATGCGGCGCAGCAGACCCGTTTTTTCGCGGCTCATGACTTCTTTTCTATGGTAAAACCGAGTTTAGTCACCAGCTTCAGAGTCTCCACCGCCGTATTGCGGTCATAATCCTTCTCTCCCTCGGTGAGCTGCTCGTAAGGCACCAGACCGGGATGCTTTTTGTTTATATCATCACGGTTCTCGCCGTAAGTCCACCCGTCGGCCATGCGCCCCTGCGCCCACACTTCATGCACATTGCGGGCTATTGACTCGGAAAGCTCAAGAAGCTGCGGCGAAAGCACCACGTCATCGGTCGATATAGGTCGGGGAATGTAAGGTTTTGTCATAATCCGGTTTATTATTTTTCACAAAGATAACGAATATATCAATAAAATAAGCTAATATTGCACAAATACATCCATAACGTTGTTATATAATTCAGGCATGTTGCCGGACGTGATTAAACTTTCGGGCGGCGCCGACATCTAAACAGATAAAAGTAGATTGTTATGAAACGAATATTACACCTCTTGGCTATCGCATTTATAAGCCTTGCACTGATTGTTCCTCCGGTTGACGCTCAGAACCGTACGACCGGCAACCGAGGCCACAATTCGTCACAACAGACCCACAGGCCCGAAAACCGTCCGGCCAACCGTCCGCAAAGCAAACCGCAGAACCGCCCGCAGCGTCCCGGCAATAACGGCAGTCACAACCGGCCCGAAAACCGTCCGCAGAACAGGCCACAGAACCGACCGCAGAACCGCCCCGGTAACAACGGCAACCACAACCGGCCCGAAAACCGTCCGCAGAACAGGCCCGACAACAGGCCTCCGCGTCCCGGAAACAACGGCAACCACAACCGTCCACAGGACCGTCCGCACAACCGACCGGTACAAAACCGGCCCAACAACAACTGGCACTTCGGACGTCCGCAGCAACCGCGTCCGCCGCGTCCGCCGCGTCCGGGCATAGGACACGTTCCTCCGGGCCATGTAAGACCGCCCATGATGCGTCCGCCCATGCGTCCTCACCGTCCGCGTCCGAGCCACTGGAGCCGTCCCGTGCCGCCGCCGTCATGGCGTCCGCGTCCACATGCACCGTCATTTGCCGCAATTCTCGGCATAACTTTCGGCACAGCCCTCAACCTGTCGCTCGACTATCTTATCAACCACGGCTACACGGTCGACGGTTACGGCAACAACGTAGTGTACCTGCGCGACATCAACCAGTTCAATTACTACTGGCCCGACGCCACATTATATTATGGCAACGGCGGCCTGTCACGCTCGGAGTTTCTGTATTCGACCTCCTATCCCGACATGATGCGCTACAACGCCCTGTATAATTCATTTACAGGCACATACGGGGTGCCGGTCAACTACACCAACAGCGGAGCGTCGCTCTCGGCCACTTGGTTCGCGCCCAACCGAGGCTACATAACGTTGCAGTACAACCCTCAATACTCGCTCGGAGGCCAAGTACGTTACTTCACCACGCTGACTTTCGGACTGTAAAGCGCCGTTTTTTTGCTCATTTTCGCCATAAATGAGCAAATGTAACCTCGAAACAGAATTTTTGATTAATTTCTTTCACTATTATTTGTTTTTTATTGCAAAGTGTCATAAATTTGCATCGCTAACTTGCAATTAACAAAACGCGATGACAGCTACAGGTTGCATATTATCGATTGTCGTCCTACTATCGGTCGTCATTTCCATTCTAAGATACATAGGAGGGGTAATCGGTTGTATGTGACCGGCAATTAACAGCATAAATTGATGCCTCTCCACCGCACAAGCGGACAGAGAGGCATTTTAATTAATAAAAGTGACATAAAGATTAATCACAATTATGGGCAGACAACTTAGAAGCGCAGCATCGACACAGGGACGCCGTATGGCGGGTGCCCGCGCATTATGGCGAGCCAACGGAATGAAGGACGAGCAGATAGGCAAGCCTATCATAGCCATCGTAAACTCATTCACTCAATTTGTACCGGGCCATACCCACCTGCACGAAATAGGACAGAAAGTAAAAGAAGAGATAGAACGTCTCGGATGCTTCGCGGCGGAATTCAACACAATAGCTATCGACGACGGTATAGCCATGGGTCATGACGGCATGCTCTACTCACTGCCGTCGCGCGACCTGATAGCAGACTCGGTAGAGTATATGGTCAACGCTCACAAAGCCGACGCCATGGTATGCATATCAAACTGCGACAAGGTAACACCGGGCATGCTGCTCGCCGCAATGAGGCTCAACATACCCACTATATTCGTATCGGGCGGCCCCATGGAGGCCGGCGAACTCGACGGACGCGCACTTGACCTCATCGACATAATGATCGACGCCGCCGACACATCGGTAAGCGACGACACCGTGACACTGCTTGAGCGCAAGGGATGTCCTACGTGCGGCTCCTGCTCCGGCATGTTCACGGCCAATTCCATGAATTCGCTGAACGAAGCCATAGGACTCGCACTGCCGGGCAACGGCACCATACTCGCTACACACGCCAACAGAGAAAAACTGTTTCGAGAGGCTGCACGGCGCATAGTAAAAAACACCTATGCCTACTACAATGACGATGACGAGAGCGTACTGCCCAAAAGCATAGCCACAAGGGAAGCCATGATGAACGCCATGGCCCTCGACATAGCCATGGGCGGCTCCACCAACACCGTACTGCATCTGCTTGCCGTAGCCAACGAGGCCGGGGTCAACTTCACCATGGCCGACATAGACGCACTGTCAAGAGTGACTCCCGTGCTGTGCAAGGTAGCGCCAAACTCGTCATACCACATACAGGACGTGAACCGCGCCGGAGGCATATTGTCAATAATGAAGCAGCTCGCCGACAAAGGGCTTGTTGACACATCGGTAAAACGTGTCGACGGGATGACTCTCGGCGAAGCCATAGAGACCTATGCCATAGGAGGCCGCAACTTCTCCGAAGAGGCCGCACAGCTGTGGCACAGCGCTCCCGGAGGAGGCCGCAACCTTAAACTCGGCTCGCAATCGGCCACTTACAAAGAGCTTGACACCGACAGGGCGGCCGGATGCATAAGAGATTTTGACCACGCTTACGTAAAAGACGGAGGTCTTGCGGTATTGCGCGGCAACATAGCAGTCGACGGATGCGTAGTAAAAACCGCCGGTGTGGACGAGAGCATATTCCACTTCCGCGGACCGGCCAAGGTTTTCCGCTCACAGGAAGAGGCCGTTGACGGCATATTGCGCGACAAAGTGGTAAGCGGCGACGTGGTGGTCATAACACACGAAGGCCCCAAAGGCGGCCCCGGCATGCAGGAGATGCTCTACCCCACAAGCTACATAAAGTCAAAGCACCTCGGCAAAGAGTGCGCGCTGATAACCGACGGACGCTTCTCGGGCGGAACCTCGGGACTTTCGATAGGACACATATCGCCCGAAGCGGCTTCAGGCGGAGCCATAGGGCTTGTCCGCGACGGCGACATAATAGACATAGACATACCCTCACGTACAATAAACGTACTTCTGTCTGACGAAGAGCTTGCCGGCCGCCGTAAAGCCGAGGAGGCACGCGGCAAAGACGCTTTCACTCCGGCAGGGCGTGACAGAGAGGTGTCAAAGGCCTTGAAAGCATATGCCGCCATGGTAACATCGGCCGACAAGGGAGGAGTAAGAGAATTGTAATAACGAATCGCAACAGAGACATCATTATATTATTATATGAAAGAAATGATATCAGGTGCCGACGCTTTGATCCGCTCCCTCATATGCGAGGGGGTCGACCTCTTATTCGGTTATCCGGGAGGATCCATAATACCGGTATACGACAGGCTGTACGACTATCAGGACAGACTGAAACACGTGTTGGTACGTCATGAACAGGGAGCCACACATGCAGCACAGGGATACGCACGCGTCACCGGACGTCCGGGCGTGGTGATAGTGACCTCCGGACCTGCCGCCACCAATGTCATAACAGGCATAGGCGACGCCCTTATGGACAGCACCCCCATGGTAGTCATAACCGGACAGGTGGCAACTCCGTTTCTCGGTTTTGACGCCTTTCAGGAAACCGACGTCGTGGGCATAACCCAGCCGCTGTCAAAGTGGAGCTACCAGATAAGACGCCCTGAGGACATAGCTTGGGCTGTGGCACGCGCGTTCTACATAGCGTCTACAGGACGCCCCGGTCCCGTAGTGCTCGACTTCACAAAGAACGCACAGACAGGCATGGTGGAGTTTGACGACTATAAGAAGTGTGACTTCATACGCTCCTACACCCCCCGTCCGGATATAGACTACGATGACCTCAAGCGCGTGGCCGACATGATCAACAACGCACAACGCCCCATGATACTGTCGGGCCACGGAGTGATGATATCGAAGGCCGAAGCCGACCTCGCGGCACTCGCCGAAAAGGGCGACATACCCGTAGCCGCCACATTGCTCGGACTGTCGACCATGCCGTCGGACCACCCGCTGTACAAAGGCATGCTCGGAATGCACGGCAACATAGGCCCGAACATAAACACCAACAAAGCCGACCTGCTGATAGCGGTAGGAATGCGTTTTGACGACCGCGTCACCGGCAATGTAAAGACTTATGCGCCGCAAGCCGAAATCGTGCACATCGACATCGACGAATCGGAGTTTGACAAGAACATAGCCACGACCGCCACCATACACGGCGACGCCGGCGAAGTGCTGCGCGGATTGCTGCCTATGATAGAGCCGCGTAAACGTACCGGGTGGCTTGCCGAGTTTGACAGGCCCGCGCAGGTCGAGTATGAGAAAGTCATAAGACGTGAGGTATACCCCGGGTCGGGCCCCATGACTATGGGCGAGGTCGTAAACAGAGTGTCGGAAGCCACAGGCCACAAGGCCGTGGTGGTGACCGATGTGGGACAGAACCAGATGTTTGCCGCCCGTTACTCGCGATACTCCGAACCGCGGTCCATAATAACTTCCGGAGGTCTCGGCACAATGGGCTTCGGACTGCCCGCCTCGATAGGCGCCAAGATGGGAGCGCCCGACCGTACGGTATGTTTCTTTACCGGCGACGGTGGCCTGCAGATGACAATACAGGAACTCGGCACCATACTCGAATACAACACGGACATAAAGATAATACTGCTTAACAACAACTTCCTCGGCAACGTGCGTCAGTGGCAGTCGCTGTTCTTCAACGACCGTTTTTCACAGACACCGCTTGTCAATCCCGACTTCGTGATGATAGCCCGGGCCTATGGCCTCGGCGCCGAGAATGTCGATACACGCGAGCAGCTCGACGGAGCCATAAAGCGCATGCTGGAGCATGACGGAGCCTATCTGATAAATGTCAACATCGACGAGACCGACATGGTATTCCCCATGACGCCGGTAGGCTCCGATGTCAACAACATCATGCTCAACGCCACCGAGACTTACCCCATCGACTAACCGCAAAAAAGCTGACAACACAACTGACTATGGACGAGCAATTATTTACAGTGACGGTGTTTTCCGAAAACCAAGTGGGTCTGCTCAACCAGATATCCATTATTTTCACCCGCCGCTGCCTTAATATAGAGAGCCTGTCGGTGAGTCCCTCATCGATCAAAGGCATACACAAGTTCACCATAACCTGCTTCAGCAACCGCCCCATGATGGAGCGCGTGGTCAAGCAGATCGAAAAGCGCATAGACGTGCTCAAGTCATTTCTGTACACCGACGACGAGATAGTATATCAGGAAGTGGCATTATACAAGGTGCCCACGCTGCAGCTGCTCGACGACAAGAACGTGGAGCTGATAATACGCCGCCATAATGCGCGCATACTCGAAATAACACGCGAGTATGTGGTACTTGAAAAAACCGGTCACTCCGACGAGACAGAGGCCCTGTTTGAAGAGCTGCGCAAATACGACATACGACAGTTTGTACGGTCGGGACGCGTAGCCGTCACAAAGGACACCCACGAGTATCTCAACATGTATCTCGACGAGCAGGAGCGTCGCAAATCACGTCAATGTCCGGACTGATAAAAGAGTACATAAAACACTATACCCTAACCGCTCCGGAGTGCAACCCGCAGGCCATCATGCCGCTCACACTGCTTGCCGGACGCGTAATCGAGACCGCGACCTATCACGCCAACGACCTCGGCATAGGATATGCGCGTCTGCTCGCCGACGGCAAAGCGTGGGTGCTCTCGCGCCTGTCTGTCGAGATGCGGCGCTGGCCCTCGGTAAGCGAAGAGTACACACTGCGCACATGGATCGAAGGCTTCAACCGCCACTTCTCGGAGCGCAACTTCGAGATTACCGGCGCCGGCGGCGAAGTGCTCGGCTACGCACGGTCAATATGGATGGCTATCGACATAAAAGAGCGTCAAGGAGGCGACCTGTCAATGCTCGACGCACTGCGCGACACCGTGTGCGACCGCCCGTGCCCCATGGAGAAGATAAGACGCTTCTCGCCCGTGGGCGACACAGCCGGCTACGAAAGCCGCTACCGCTTCAGATACTGCGACTGCGACTTCAACCGGCATGTCAACACACTGCGGTATATCGAGCTGATACAGAACCGCTGGGACATGGACTTCTATGACAGCCACCGCGTGAGCCGGTTCGACATAGCGTTCATGCACGAAGCGAAGTGCGCGCAGGAGGCCGTGCTGCTGGTCCGCGATGACGGCGACGGCAGCTACAGCGCCGAGATAACTATCGACAGCGAAGCGGTGAGCCGCGCACGCATAGCATTTACCGATTATGAATATAAACAACTATAACATCTAACATTTAATTTTATGGCAAAAATGAATTTTGGCGGAGTTGAAGAGAACGTCATCATCCGCGAAGAGTTTCCTTTGGAAAAGGCAAGAGAGGTACTTAAAGACGAGACAATAGCAGTGATCGGCTACGGCGTTCAAGGCCCGGGCCAGAGCATGAACCTGCGCGACAACGGCTTCAATGTCATAGTGGGCCAGCGCCCCGGCAAGACCTTCGAAAAGGCGGTGGCCGACGGCTGGGTGCCCGGCGAGACCCTGTTCGGCATCGAAGAGGCCTGCAAGCGCGGCACAATCATCATGTGTCTGCTTTCTGACGCCGCCGTAATGTCGGTATGGCCTACAATCAAGCAGTACCTCACTCCCGGCAAGGCACTCTACTTCTCTCACGGCTTTGCCATCACTTGGAGCGACCGCACAGGCGTCGTGCCCCCCAAAGATGTCGACGTGATACTTGTAGCGCCCAAGGGCTCCGGTACCTCGCTGCGCACCATGTTCCTCGAAGGCCGCGGTCTGAACTCATCCTACGCCGTAGAGCAGGACTACACCGGCCGTGCGCTTGAGCGCACCATAGCACTCGGTATAGGCATCGGCTCAGGCTACCTGTTCGAGACCACATTCAAGCGTGAGGCCACTTCCGACCTTACAGGAGAGCGCGGCTCACTGATGGGCGCCATTCAGGGTCTTCTCCTTGCCCAGTACGAAGTGCTCCGCGAAAACGGCCACACCCCCTCCGAGGCGTTCAACGAGACGGTAGAAGAGCTTACTCAGTCGCTTATGCCGCTTTTCGCCAAAAACGGCATGGACTGGATGTATGCCAACTGCTCTACCACCGCACAGCGCGGCGCCCTCGACTGGATGGGCCCGTTCCACGATGCCATCAAGCCCGTGGTACAAAAGCTTTACGAGAGTGTCAAGTGCGGCAATGAGGCCCAGATATCGATCGACAGCAACTCCAAGCCCGATTATCGCGAGAAACTCGAAGAGGAACTCAAAGCCCTCCGCGAAAGCGAAATGTGGCAGACTGCCGTAACCGTACGCAAACTCCGTCCCGAAAACAACTGATAACCACATCCATTACAGACAGGAGAGGCCGCGCCATAACTAACGTTTACGGCGCGGCCTCTCTTTTTTTGTTTTAAAGCCGGTTATAGCAAAAGCATACTACAGATTCACCGGAAAATAATTACTTGGATGTGTGATTAGCCCGACAAGCCGACCGCATTTTGCAAAAAATATGCATAAAAATTCACAAATCTCTCGGTTTTATTATTTTTTGTTAGTAAATTTGCCACCTCAAAAATAATTCGGCACAGAATATGAGCAAACGTCAGACACGATTACTGGCAATACTGGAGATACTCACCAACAACTGCATCGGAAGTCAGGATGAACTTTCGAGGCTGCTTGCCGCACGCGGTTTTCTGGTGACACAGGCCACCCTGTCGCGTGACCTCAAGCGACTGCGCACCACCAAGGTACCGGCCGACTACGGCGGTTACCGCTACATAGTGCCCAATCCGGGTGACATACCCGAGGACGAAGTGTACGAGTCCATACCCTCCACGGCACAGTCAGGTACCCACGATGCCGTGCAGTCGGTGGCGTTTTCAGGCACGCTCATGGTGTTCAGGACCCTCGAAGGCTATGCCAGCGGACTTGCCTATGACCTTGACCGCCTTGACACCCCGTACATACTCGGCACAATAGCCGGAGCCGACACTGTCATACTCGTGGTGCCCGAGCATGTAAGCCGAGCCGAGATACTCGATTATTTCAACGACTTTCTCCCCGAGAGAGTACTGTACAACGCACGCAATGAATATTGCCGCGATACGATAACACCGATAAAATAAACAAATCATTTAAGCATTATACATAATAAAGATGGTAGATCCTTCAAAAATTGAAGTTGTCGTCGCTTCCGACGAGCATGTCAAGTATGTTGACGAAATACTTGACACGATCAACCGCGCCGCCAAGGTACGCGGCACCGGCATTGCCAAGCGCTCCCCGGAGTATGTCAAGCAGAAAATGCTTGAACACAAAGCGGTGGTGGCCCTGTGTGACGGCAAATTTGCCGGGTTCAGCTATATAGAAAGCTGGAGTAACAAAGAGTTTGTGGCAAACTCGGGACTTATCGTTGCCGACAAGTTTCGCGGCATAGGCCTCGCCACCCGTATAAAACAACGCATATTCCAACTGTCGCGCGAGATGTTTCCACAGGCAAAGATATTCTCACTGACTACAGGCGCCGCCGTCATGAAGATGAACCATGACCTCGGATACCGGCCCGTGACATTTGACCAGCTCACCACCGACGCCGCCTTCTGGCGAGGATGCGAGAGCTGCGTGAACTTCGACATACTGCAGCGCAACGGCGGCCACAAGTGCCTGTGCACGGGTCTGCTCTACGACCCCTCGGAAGAGCATCACCAACACGAAAATTAATCATTTAACTCATATTTATTCTCACCTCACAAATCAATGACTGACATGGAAGATAAGAAAAAAGTAGTCCTCGCCTTCAGTGGAGGCCTCGATACATCATTTGCAGTAAAATATCTCTCTGAAGACTGTGGCTATGAAGTGTACACGGCTATAGCCAACACCGGCGGCTTCTCGCCTGCCGAGCTTAAAGCTATCGAGAAACGCGCCCTCGACCTCGGCGCCAAAGGCCACGCCACACTCGACATAACACAGGAGTATTACGACAAGAGCATCAAATACATGATATTCGGCAATGTGCTGCGCAACGGCACCTACCCCATCTCGGTAAGCTCGGAGCGTATATTTCAGGCCATAGCCATCATCAACTACGCCAAGTCCATAGGAGCCAAATACGTGGCCCACGGAAGCACCAGCGCCGGCAACGATCAGGTGCGCTTCGACCTCACATTCCAGATACTCGCTCCGGAAATCGAGATCATCACCCCCACCCGCGACATGAACCTCACCCGCGAGTATGAGATAGAGTATCTGAAGAAACACGGCTACGTGGCCGACTTCAAGAAGCTCGAATACTCAATCAACAAAGGACTGTGGGGCACCTCGGTAGGAGGCAAAGAGACTCTTCACAGCAACGAGACGCTGCCCGAGGAGGCCTACCCGACCCAGATGACCGCCACCGCCGACAGCCGCCTTACAATCGACTTCAAAGAGGGCGAGATAGCCGCAGTAAACGGCGAGCTGTTCTCTGACAAGGTCAAGGCCATACAGAAGATAGAAGAGCTCGTGGCTCCCTATGCCGTAGGACGCGACATGCACATCGGCGACACCATAATAGGCATAAAAGGCCGCGTAGGCTTCGAAGCCGGAGCGCCTATGGTCATCCTCGCAGCCCACAAGATGCTTGAGAAACATACGCTGACCAAGTGGCAGCAGTACTGGAAAGACCAGCTCGGCACTTGGTACGGCATGTTCCTGCATGAGGCTCAGTATCTTGAGCCGGTAATGCGCGATATCGAGAAATTCCTTGAGTCATCGCAGCGCAACGTCACCGGACGCGTGCTGATCGACCTGAAGCCCTATCGTTTCATCACCGTAGGCGTGGAGAGCGACTTCGACCTTATGAAGACCTCGTTCGGCGAATACGGCGAGATAAGCAAGGGATGGACTGCCGACGACGTCAAAGGCTTCACCAAAATACTCGGTAACCAGATGAAGATATACTATTCCGTACAGGAGCGTAACAACAAATCGGACGAGGTATGATAAAGATAGGTATCATAGGCGGCGCGGGATATACCGCCGGCGAACTGTTGCGACTGCTTGTCAACCACCCCGACGCGGAGATAAAATGGATACACAGCTCCAGCAATGCCGGCAATCCGGTAAGCAGCGTGCACCAAGGCCTTATCGGCGAGATCGACATGAAGTTCACCGACACTCCGGCTCTTGACGAGATAGACCTGCTGTTCTGCTGCACGCCTCACGGCGACACCCGCAAGTTCATGGACAGCCACGACATACCCGAAGGCCTCAAGATCATAGACCTGTCGACCGACTACCGCATCGAGGACGGCACACACGACTTCGTATACGGACTGCCCGAGCTCAACCGCAAGCGCATAGTGCGCGGCGCCACCCACGTGGCCAACCCCGGGTGCTTCGCCACCGCCATACAGCTCGCTCTGCTGCCTCTTGCCAAAAACCTGCTTCTCAACAGCGACATACACGTCACCGCCATAACCGGCTCCACCGGTGCGGGTGTAAAACCGTCGGCCACAAGCCACTTCTCATGGCGCAACAACAACGTGTCGATATACAAGCCGTTCAAGCATCAGCATCTGGCCGAGATACGCCAGTCGCTGTCAAGCCTGCAGTCGAGCTTCAAGGCCGACATAAACTTCATACCCGTGCGCGGATGCTTCGCCCGCGGCATAATGGCCATCATATATCTTGACTGCCCGGTCGACATAGAGCAGCTCAAAGCTCTGTATGAAGACTATTATTCCGACCATAACTTTACGTTTGTCACCGACAAGGCTCCCGACCTGAAAGACGTGGTCAACACCAACAAGTGCATACTGCACCTTGAAAAGGTTGACGGCAAGCTGCTCATAACATCGGTTATCGACAACCTTGTCAAAGGTGCGTCGGGACAGGCCGTACATAACATGAATCTGCTCTTCGGACTGCATGAGCGCGTAGGCCTGCAGCTGAAGCCGTCGGCATTTTAAACGTTTAAACACTGTTTTGACATGAAATTATTTGACGTATATCCGCTTTTTGACATAGAGATCGTATCGGGCAAAGGCTGCCATGTATACGACAACAAAGGCACCGAATATCTCGACCTCTACGGAGGCCATGCCGTAATATCCGTCGGGCACTCCCACCCCGTGGTGGTAAAGGCCATCGACGAGCAGGCCTCGCGGCTCATGTTCTACTCCAACTCGGTCATAAATCCGCTGCAACAGCGTCTTGCCGAGAAGCTCGGCAAAGTATCGGGCTATGACGACTATCAGCTGTTTCTGGTAAATTCCGGCGCCGAGGCCAATGAGAACGCGCTTAAGCTGGCGTCGTTCCACACCGGCAAGTCACGCGTCATCGCATTCGGCAAGTCGTTTCACGGACGCACGTCGGCGGCTGTCGAGGTCACCGACAATCCGAAGATTGTGTCGCCCATCAACGACAACGGCCACGTGACCTTCCTGTCGATAGGCGATATCGACGCGGTGGCCCACGAGCTGTCGAAAGGCGATGTATGTGCGGTCATAATAGAAGGCATTCAGGGTGTAGGCGGCATACGCATACCCTCCGACGACTTCCTGAGGCTGCTGCGCGAGGAGTGCGACCGCTACGGAGTAGTGCTGATTCTCGACGAGATACAGTCGGGCTACGGACGCACCGGGCGCTTCTTTGCCCACCAGTACTCCGGCATACGCCCCGACATCATCACCGTAGCCAAAGGCATAGCCAACGGCTTCCCCATGGGCGGAGTGCTCATAAGCCCCGACTTCACTCCGAGTTACGGACAGCTCGGCACCACCTTCGGCGGCAATCACCTCGCCTGCGCCACCGCCATAGCCGTGCTTGACGTGTTTGAAAACGAAGGGCTTGTCGACAATGCCGCCCTCACAGGCTCTTACCTGCTGTCGCAGCTGCAAGGTCTGCCCGGCATAAAGGAGGTAAGGGGACGAGGCCTCATGATAGGCATAGAGATGGAATACCCGGCCAAGGATCTGCGCCGGCGTCTCATCGAAGAGGAGCATGTGTTCACAGGCGCCGCCGGCACCAATATAATAAGACTGCTTCCGCCGCTCTGCCTGACAATGGCCGAAGCGCAGGAATTCATAACACGCTTCACCCGGTTACTGAACGAAAAGGCCTGATATGATATGAAGATTGCAATAATAGGAGGCGGCAACATGGGGGGCGCCATAGTGCGCGGACTCGCCGCATCGTCTGACATCATGCCTTCCGACATAGCTGTTTCAAGCCCGCGGCAGGCTACAGTCGATGCTCTGGCGTCAGAGTGTCCGGGCATATCGACGTTCACCGACAACAAAGCGGCTATAAAAGACGCGGAGGTCATAATACTTGCCGTAAAGCCGTGGGTGCTTCCGTCGGTAATCGACGAGATAGCCCCATACGTGGCTTTCCGCAGCCAGTGCATCGTGTCATTGGCCGCAGGCATATCGCTTGATGACATGTCGGATATGTTGCGGCGCTACTCGACCGACCGCTCCCTCTTCCGCGTCATACCCAACACCGCCATGTCGGTGGGCGAAAGCATGACATTCGTGTGCCACAACGAGGCCGGAGCCGGCTGCGTAGAGAAAGTGGTCAGCATATTTGACCGGCTCGGCACTACGGCCGTCATCGAAGAGCGGCTTATGGGCGCGGCTACGGCACTGTGTTCGTGCGGCATAGCCTACGCGATGCGATACGTAAGGGCCGCCACCGAAGGGGCCGTTGAGCTTGGCCTGTACCCAGGCAAGGCCCGCGATTACATCCTTGCCACGCTCAAAGGAGCGGTAGCTTTGCTTGAAGCGACCGGCAATAATCCGGAGACGGAGATTGACAAAGTCACCACCCCCGGAGGCATAACGATAAAAGGGCTTAACGCCATGGAGGCCCACGGCTTTACGACATCCGTCATCGAGGGGCTTAAAGCCTCATGCCGATAGCCCTCCGAAGCAACGGGTGCTTAACAACAACTGCTAAATACAGAAAACCATGTCGGTAAACAAAGTTATTTTGATAGGAAACGTAGGGCAGGACCCGGAGATAAGATACAACGAAGGTTCGCGTCCGGTTGCCTCGTTCTCGCTTGCCACGACCGAACGTGCCTACACAAATGCTGCAGGCACGCCGATTCCGGAGCGCACCGAGTGGCATCGTATAGTCATGTGGGACAGAGCGGCGGAGACTGCCGAAAAATACATACGTAAAGGCACCAAACTATATATCGAGGGACGTCTGCGCACCCGCACGTGGGAGGACCGCAACACCATCAAGCGCACCGTCACAGAGATATACGTCGACAATTTTGATATACTTTCACGCCCCGCACAACAATGAAGTACTTTATATCGGCCGGAGAACCCTCGGGCGACCTGCACGCATCGCAGCTCATACGTGAGCTTAAAAAAGTTGACGGCAAAGCCGAATTCGCCTTTCTCGGAGGTGACCTCATGAGCAGTGAAGCACGATGCGAACCGGTCATCCACTACCGCGACATGGCTTTCATGGGCTTCAGCGAAGTGTTGCGGCACCTGCCGGAAGTACTGTCCAACCTGAAGCGGGCCAAAGCCGCATTGAAGGCATCGCGCCCCGATGCGCTCGTGCTTGTCGACTATCCGAGTTTCAACCTCAAACTGGCCGAATACGCCGTATCGCTCGGCATACCGGTGTATTACTACATCTCGCCTAAGGTGTGGGCTTGGAAAGAGCACCGCGTGAAAGCCATAAAGCGATATGTCAGGAAGGTATTCTGCATATTTCCGTTCGAGGTGGCGTTTTACCGCGACCGCCACGACTACGCCGTAGACTATGTCGGCAATCCGTCAAAAGAGGAGGTGGAGCTTAAACTCCGGTCGATAGCATCGCGCGAAGAGTTTCTGAAGCGCCACAACCTGCCTGACAGACCTATAATAGCCATAGTGCCCGGCAGCCGGCGCAGCGAGATCAAAAACAATCTTATGATCATGGAGACGGCGGCAGCACGTTTCCCCGACTACCAGCCGGTCATAGCCGCAGCCCCGGGTATCGACCTGAAGTATTACGGTTACTACATAACCCCCGGCACTCCCATAGTGCGCGATGCCACATTTGAGCTGATGCACTTTGCCGAAGCCGCCCTTGTCACATCGGGCACCGCCACACTTGAATGCGCGCTTCTCGACACTCCGCAGGTAGTATGCTACCGCGCCAACGGTGTCAAACTCTCCTACAAAATCATGGAGAAAATACTGAAAGTGCCGTTTGTATCGCTACCCAACCTCATAGCCGACAAAGCCATAGTGCCCGAAATGCTCGTACATCTGTGCACACCCGATGCCGTGGCCCGCGAACTCGGCAACATACTGCCCGGACGCCCCGGACACGACAATCAGCTCGAAGGCTACCGACTCATGCGCGCCATACTCGGCGACACACTCGCCGCTCCCACGACAGCGCGCCTGCTGTACAGCGACCTTACCGACAAATAACATATACCGATGGCTGCATTCAACAAATTGGACGAGGTCAAAGCGCTCCGTGACATCAGAGTGTTTGTATCGTCCACATTCAACGACATGAGCGAGGAGCGCGACTACCTCGCCCGTCAGATATTTCCCGCCGTGAAAGCATATGCCCGCCGGCGGGCTCTGTCATTCCATGCCGTAGACCTGCGCTGGGGCATAACAAAGGAGGAGAGCGAGGCCCACGGCGTGGTCAAGGCCTGTTTCGACGAAATAGACCGGTCCAATCCGTTTTTCATAGGCATAATCGGCAACCGCTACGGCTGGACTCCCGCGGTAGAGGATTTCGGCAATGACTACAATGAGATTGCCGGCCGCGCGCCGTGGATAGACGATGCGGTCAGGAGCGGCACAAGCATAACCGAAATGGAGTTTCTCTACGGAGCTCTCGAACGCCGGGACGAGAAAGTAAACGCTTGGTTTTACGTAAAGGACAATGGTGTATGCGACGACCGGGTGACGGCTCTGCGACATAAACTCGACTCTCAGACTCACTTCCCGGTAAAAAGGTATCGCGATGTCAAAGAATTGGGTGCCATGATCTATGACGACCTTGTAGCCCGTATAGACAGCCTGTTTCCCGAAGCGGACAGCGACCCGTACCACAACGAGCTACGGCGCAACGAATACATCCTTGCCGACAATCTGGCAAAAATGGTGAACTTCGACCCGGAAGTCTACACGACCCTTGATAATTGGCTTGGGGACAACAACAGGCCGGCCGTCGCGGCAATATATGCACGTAACACTACAACCAACGGCAATACGACCTTCAACGTATGCGGCAAGTCAATGCTGCTGTGCAGCTACGTGTCCCGACTGCGGGCGGAAGGGCGTCTAGCGGTGTACTTTGACATGGCCACATGCAATGCCGTCGATGTCATAAATGAATGTCGCCGCTTTGTAGACCGACAGCTTTCCTCAACGACTTCGGCTGACCCGGTTTTAGTGGCTATCGACAACGCCGACTTTGGAAACAATGTGGAACACACGGCTTTTATCGATTACGTCACCCGACTTTCGGCTACAAATAAAGTTCTCATCTCCACGAGATCAGGAGAGACCATAATGAAGTTATCGGCGGAACGTATCACATGTCCCGAACTGTCTGATAACGCTATAGACGCATTGATTGACCGCTATCTTGCCATGCACGGCAAGAAACTTAGCCCGTCGCTAAAAGAATTGTTGCCTCACGACCCTTCAAAACTCGACAAGCTGCGACTGCTTCTTGATTATCTGGTGCGTTTCGGCTCGTTTGACAAACTGGAAAACGAAGTCGAAACTTCGGGTAAATGCGACTTGTTCTGGAAATTGGCAGCGGATGTCAGAGAAGAGCTAAGTGACCGTTCACAAAGCTGGGAACCGATGTGGGTGCTGAATGCTCTTGCAGTTGTAGGCGAAGCCGGATTGAGCGAGGATGAGATACTCTCGCTGACAAACATGACGCCACTGCGCTGGGCCATGATACGTGAACGCATTTTGGAGTTATGCCGGCGGCGAGGCAACCTCTATGTCATTGAAAATCTGCATAAGACAAGAACAACACTACTCAATCTGTACTACACCAATTTCCGCGACATGATTATCATGCGCATACTCACGTGGCTGAAAGACAATGACGTATCATTACCGAGGCTTACCGTAATGCTTCCCACTCTTTATGACAGTTACATAGGAGCCGATAAAAAAGCCGATGAAATTGAAGAGATGAAACAGGGACATATATCGTTTTATCTTGATGTGGATTTTGTCAATACCATGTCCCGGTCTGATCTGACATCAGGTTGGAGACGTTACCCGTGCCGTGACGCGAAGATGTCCGACGGCCCGACTACATGGACCGGCTTCAAGACCTCGCGACCACACACCGATGCCGAGATGGTGCGATACTACACAAAGTTATCGGAAGCGGCCCGGACTCTTGACCGCATGGATGACTACAATTACTGTTGTGAACGGCTGAAAGCCTACGACAGCGGCATGACACCGGCCGAAACCGCGCTGCAGATGATTGACCGCCACATAGCACGGGGAGAATTCCACAAGGCAAGAGAGGTGAAAGCATCGACGGTCTTCGACACCATGGAGCGGCAGGCCACGGCAGGAGTGGCGATAGCCCGCGAACTGTTCCGCCGGCTGTTCATCGAGGATATGCTTGACGAACTCGACACGTTGAAAACCATTTTACCCGAAGTAGGCGAAGAGAGTCAGCTCGGATATGAAATAAGGCTGCTTGATATCGAGCAGCGTCTTTTCGGTGCATATTTCAACCTGACCGGCAATGAACTGAACGAATACGTCAGTAATGATATTTTGCCTGCACTCCAGCTTCTACTTGACAAACTACATAACCGAGGATGGCATGACGCCAATCTATCCAAAGTAGCCCGGCTTATCGGTTTTGCAAACATGATTATAGGGCATTATGACTTTGGCATGCGCGGATGGCTTGACTCGTCCGTGGCATTTGCAATGAACATATCGGGAAAAGGCACGCCGGTTTTCGCTGAAGCCATGGTTATATACGGACTTGGTTTTATGACTGTCGGCAATCCCGGCGGGAACGCCGACCTGCATGTACGCGACTCCACGTTGTCAGCTCACAAAGCCGACAGACTATGCAACCCGTGGCTCGTAAACGCACTTTGCATATCCAAGAGAATGTCGCTCAAAAAAGACTCACACGAGCTGCTGGACAAAAAGCTCGACGAAATCACGGAACTGGTGCACGGACAGCCCGACAACTACTGCCAAGAACTGCTTGACGCAATCGTCGACTACCACCGAGACAGTCCACGAATCACATTCCAATAAACGATAACTTTTAAATCACGACATGACATGAACACAATGCTTCGTAATCTTATACTCTGCGCCGGCACGTTTACCGCAATGACACTTTCAGCCGCAAAGCCTACAGTGACTTGGGAAACACTCGGCAACACCGTAAACGCACAGGGCGAGCAGGTATATCATGAACGATATACCGTGACAGGACACAAGGATGTGGCCCGCATAGCGTTCAACAAGTTCAAACGCCCGATGAAAGCCGTAAATCAGGCCGATACCGTGGCCGAAATCATACCGGGATACTTCTACCTCGCTTCGCCGCGCTTCGGCTCCGGCAGCGACACCGTCGTCATAGAGGTCGAGACACAAGGCACACTCACTCAGGAGGTATACGGCCCTGACGGAGTGCACGCCGTGATGCGCGACGGCTCGGTCATGCCTGTAGAATTCACGCTCACGTCCATGATCAAATCGCCTGAACAATGGTCGACACCCGACACGGACCTTATGCCCTACGGCGATGACATATACCGGTTCAACGCGACACTGACCGCCCCGCAGAAGCCGCTCGGGCCATACGAGACAATCCCCTCGTTCAAGAGAGTCACCGAAACCGGTGACGGAGGCTTCTGCTCACTTGACAATAAAGCCGTGTACCGCGCGGTAAATAACGAAAATCCGGAGTACTACCGCATAGACCTGTCGGGCGACGCTCCCGTAATCGAATATGCATCGCCGCGTGCACGCACAACGGCTGCACGTGTACTATACAACCGGCTTGCCCGCATAAACGGCAACCGGCTCCCGCACGCCGTGATAGAGGACTGGCCCGACTTGCCCTACCGCGCCGTCATGATAGATATAGTACGCAACTACACCACTCCCGAAAACATGAAAAAGGTCGTGAAACTGCTTGCCGACTATCGGTTCAACACCCTGCACTTCCATATAACCGACGACGAAGGCTGGCGGCTTGAAATACCCGGGCTCCCCGAGCTTACCACCGTAGGCTCACGCCGCGGCTACACTCTTGACGACAGCGAGTTTCTCGCACAGGTGTACAGCGGCGACGGCAACCCCGACAGCCATGCGGGAATATCCAACGGACAATTCACCCGCGACGAGTTCATCGACCTGCTGCGGGAGTGCGACGCTCTCGGCATCGACGTCATACCGGAAATAGAGTCGCCGGGGCATGCCCGCGCGGCAATAAAATCGATGGAGGCCCGCGCACGCAAAGGCGACGCCTCGTACAGGCTCATCGACCCCGCCGACACGTCGGTCTACACCACCGCTCAGGACTATCACGACAATACGATGAATCCGGCCGCGCCGGGCGTGTACCGGTTCATGACAAAAGTCATCGACGAAATAGCCGCCATGTATAAAGACGCCGGGGTAAAGCTCAAGGGCATACACATAGGCGGCGACGAAGTAGCCAAACATGCGTGGGACGGTTCGCCTATGGCACAGGCGCTGATGAAAAAGAAAGGTCTTAAAACGCAGAAGCAACTGCACGCCGAGTTTGTACTACGTGTGGCTGACATACTTGCAGAGCGAGGCATACCCGTACACGGCTGGCAAGATATAGCCGTAGAATACTCCGACACGTACAACAAGACCGTGGCCCCGCTGACGGGGGGTGTCAACTGCTGGACACGCAGCACGGGAAAGACCACCACCCGCGCACTTCAGGCCGGCTTCCCGGTAATACTCAGCAATGTCAACCGCTTCTATCTCGACCAGTCCTACAACATGCACCCGCTCGAACGCGGACTGCGCTGGGGAGGGACAGTCGATGAATTCACCACTCTCGGAGGCTATCCCGACAGCATGGTTGTAGTCAAACCCGAGTATCCCGGCAGGATAACGGGTGTGTCGGGACAGCTCTTCAACGAGACACTGCGCTCCTACCCCATGCTTGAAGAGTTTCTGCTGCCCAAGATGCTCGGACTCGCCGAACGCGGCTGGAACAACTCCCCCACCTACACCGACAGCCGCTACAACAAAATCATAGCCGAGCGCGAACTGCCCTCATACGTGACCGACGGCCACAGCTTTCACTTGCGTCAGCCCGGCATACTGATCGAGGAGGATACGGTAAAAATGAACTCACCCTATCGCGGCGCCGTGATACGCTACACGCTCGACGGCACCGACCCTGACGACGAGTCACCGATATACACCGCGCCCTTTGCCTATACAGGCGGCCCCGTAAGAGCCCGTCTGTACATGCTCGGCAAAGAGAGCGTAACCACCATAGCACGTACACCGAAAAAATGACAAGACACCATGATTGAAGAAATACTCAACTACAACAAAGAGTTTGTGGCCTCTGAAGGCTACAAGAAGTTCATCACCTCGAAGTATCCCGACAAGCGCATAGCCATAGTCACCTGTATGGATACCCGGCTTATCGAGCTGCTGCCGGCCGCCCTCGGCATAAAAAACGGCGACGTCAAAATCATAAAGAATGCCGGCGGCACGATAACAAACCCGTTCGACTCCACCATGCGCTCGCTCTTGGTAGCCGTGTATGAACTCGGAGTCAACGAAATAATGGTCATAGGCCATACCGGATGCGGCGTACAGGGCATGAATGCGGAGGAGATGCTGCAGCTCATGCGCCGGCGCGGTATCAGCGACGAGCACATAACGCTGATGCGCCACTGCGGCATAGACCTCGACAGCTGGCTTCACGGCTTCGAAAACACCGAAGACGCCGTCCGCGAGACTGTCGACCTTATAGGACGACATCCGCTCATGGCGGCCGACGTACGCGTAAACGGCTACATCATGGACTCCGTCACCGGACAACTTTCTGCAGTCACCGAAAGCCGTTGATTGGAATAAAATCGCTACCTTTGCATTCTACTAAAACAGTAATACAGGATGCAGAAGCGTGACACAACCTCTGAAAACCGCAGTGTAGTAAAGCTACTTAAGGACAAAAAACCGAAGAAGGTGCTGTTTGTGTGCCTCGGCAACATATGCCGTTCACCGGCCGCACAGGGAGTCTTGCAGCATATAGTCGACACCCACGGAGCTTCAGCCGACTGGGAAATAGACTCGGCGGGCACTTACGGCGGCCATGCGGGGGATATGCCCGACCGACGTATGCGCATCCACGCGCAACGCCGCGGCTATGACCTCACCCACCGCTCACGCCGTGTAAGAGAGAGCGACTTCGATGACTTCGACCTCATCATAGCCATGGACAAATCCAACGAGCGAAATCTGCGCGACATGGCTCCGACACCTGAGGCTGAAACAAAAGTCGTGCCCATGACAGAGTTCATAACAATGTCGACCCGCTACGACCATGTCCCCGATCCGTATTATGAAGGAGCCGAAGGCTTCGAGCTCGTGCTCGACCTTCTTGAAAACGGCTGCGCCAACCTATACGATATGCTGACAGATGGAAAAAACCAAAGGTGACATAACGGCACTTGCCACACGGCCCATAGGACGGCTGCTGTGGGAATACAGTCTGCCCGCCATAGTAGGAATGGTGGTTATGTCGCTGTACAATGTCATCGACCGCATATTCATAGGGCGCGGCGTGGGTGCGGAAGCCATTGCCGGACTCGCCATAACATTTCCGGTGATGAACGTCAGCGCCGCCATAGGTGTGCTCATAGGCGCCGGCGCCGCGGCAAGAGTGTCGATAATGCTCGGCCAGCGCGACATGAGAGGCGCCGAACTCGTACTCGGCAACTCGCTTGTGCTCATAATATCGAACGCCATAGTATACCTTACAATCTTCGCCATATTTCTCGACGACATACTCATGGCTTTCGGAGCATCACCGGCCACACTGCCCTACGCCCATGACTTCATGGCCTACATACTGCCCGGCATGCTCATAATGAACATAATGTACAGCCTCAACAATATCATGCGAGCATCGGGCTATCCCCGTCAGGCCATGATAACGATGTTCATAGGGGCAGGATGTAACGTCATTCTCGCACCGATATTCATATTTGTACTTGACATGGGCATCAAAGGGGCCGCCATAGCCACCGACATATCCATGAGCGTCGGGGCCGCTTTTGTAATAGCGCACTTCTGCCGCCGCACGTCGACCGTAAGATTCACCCGGGGAATATACCGCATAAAGTGGCATATAGTATGGGGCATAATCAGCATAGGCGCGGCGCCGAGCATAGTCAACTTCACGTCATCGGCCATAAACGTCATCATAAACCGCACGCTCTATACTTACGGAGGCGACATAGCCGTGGGAGCTGTAGGCATCTTCTCGACCTACACATCGCTGCTGTGCATGATCGTGGTAGGCCTGTGTCAAGGCGTGCAGCCGATACTGGGCTACAATTACGGAGCCGGGCACATGACAAGACTTCGCAAGGCGTTCTGGATGTCGGCCGTAATAGGCACATGCGTCACCAGCATCGGAGCGTTTTTCAGCATTTTCGTACCCGACCTCATAGCCAAAGCGTTCACCATCGACAGCGAACTTATAGCCGCCACAGCCAACGGTCTGCACATATCCACCCTGTTCTTCTGGGCCGTAGGCTTCCAGATCATATCCACCACCTTGTTCCAGTCAATAGGCATGGCGGGAAAATCGATATTTCTCAGCCTCATACGTCAGGTGATATTTCTTATACCGCTGCTGCTTACACTGCCCAAGTACTTCGGGCTCAACGGCGTATGGGCCTCGTTCCCGTCATCGGACTTTGCCGCAACCGTGGTAACGCTCATCATGGTCTTCTATCAGCTCCACAGATTGCACCGACACGTACCGCCAAGACCGGCGACATATCAATAATCACATAGGACTGTAATCCTTGGCGAGGCCGCCCTCGCCTGTCTCCTTGTATAGCGACGGCAGGTCGTGCCCTGTCTCTTTCATGACTGTGACCACCTTGTCAAACGACACACGGTGGGTGCCGTCGGTAAAAGCAGAATAGATGTTGGCGTCCAAGGCGCGTGCGGCCGCATAGGCGTTGCGCTCTATACAGGGTATCTGCACAAGTCCGCATACAGGGTCGCAGGTCATGCCCAGATGATGTTCAAGGCCCATCTCAGCGGCATACTCTATCTGCGCGGGACTGCCTCCGAAAAGCTGACTTGCAGCGGCCGACGCCATGGAACAGGCCACGCCTACCTCGGCCTGACATCCTGCCTCGGCACCGGAAATAGAAGCATTGTACTTGACGATGTTGCCGAT
Source organism: Candidatus Homeothermus arabinoxylanisolvens (assembly GCA_001689405.1). GTDB lineage: Bacteria > Bacteroidota > Bacteroidia > Bacteroidales > Muribaculaceae > Muribaculum > Muribaculum arabinoxylanisolvens. The sequence continues at coordinate 140,843 of LUJO01000018.1, forward strand.
AAGTCCGGCAGTAGCCAAAGCGCGAAGTATCTTCATACGGCTGAACTCACGGCTCTCCTGAAGATGATAAAGCACGGCCGGCACCACACCGCACGAGCCGCAAGTAGGGGCCGTGACAATGAGGCCTCCCGAGGCGTTGACCTCGCTCACGGCAAGCGCATAAGCAAACACCAGTCCGCGTGAACGCAGATTGTCCTTGTAGCCTTTGGCTTTTATATAATATGTGGATGCCTTACGACGCAGATTAAGCGGTCCGGGCAATACGCCCTCCTCGTCAAGGCCCTGCTCCACAGCCGCGCGCATGGTGTCCCAGACCTCGCCGAGATAGTCCCAGATGTCGGAACTCTCGCATTGCAGCACATACTCCCAGTAGCTTTTGCCCGTACGTTCGCACCATTCGAGAATCTCGCTCAGTTTATTCATCTCGTAGAGATCGGGGGTATCGGTCGACGGTTTTCCTTCCTCGGCGAGAGTGCCGCCGCCGACACTGTAAACCGTCCACTCCTCCATCAGCACTCCCGATGCCGTGAACGCACGAAACGTCATGCCGTTGGGATGAAACGGGAGAAATATGTGCGGCTCCCACTTGATGGTGACCGGAGCCTTGCGCTCAAGTATGTCGAGAATAGCCACATCGGTCATATGGCCGCGCCCGGTAGCCGCCAGACTACCGAAAAGAGTAACCTCAAACGAAGCGGCCTCCTGATTTCGGCCGAGAAAAATCTCTGCGGCCTTGCGTGGCCCCATCGTATGGCTGCTCGACGGCCCGTGGCCTATCTTGTAAAGTTCCTTTATTGACTTCATGGTTCAGTACGATTGATACACATCACAAAGATACAACAATTCACGGGCCGAAACAACCCGGCATCAATAATAGCAATTGCATATGACTGACAATGAGGGAGCGGGAGTAAGCACGGGTCGTGTAAGATTTCGGTGTAAGTTTCATAATATGTAATATTGGTTTTATGCAAAGATAATATGATAAAACGCCGTTTTTATGCACAATCGGGCGTAATGTGGATAAGAGCGCAGGGAATCAGCCGGTTACAGTATCATTTTTTTTGAGACGAGGGAAGCGGGCGCCCGCGAAGCCGGAGAGTTATACCGGCAAGACGGTTGCGGTTGATGGTTAGCATGAGCCTTTGGCCGGCGATTTTTAGCTCGGTTAATAAAGGGTCAGAATACGAATCAGGAGGGGCGCCGTTCTACCAGCGCCCCTCCTGATTTGATATGTTTATCGGCTGTGATCCTATTTCGGAGGAGTGTGCCGACTACATTTTGTCGAGGACTTCGAGCACGATTTTTTCCATCAGATCATAACCGGCTGAAGTGGGATGTACGCCATCGTCGGTGTAGGCGGGGTTGAGCGCACCGCTCTCATCGAGCACCATAGGTGAATAATAATCAACAAAAGGTATATTGTTTTCATCGGCGTACTTCTTGATGCGCTTGTTCAGGCTGATTATTTTCGGTGAACCGTCGGTAATCTCGGGACGCCACCCAAAGCGGTTGGAGGGAAGAACCGTTGACAGCACGGGACGTATGCCGTTGGCCTTGGCAAGCTCCACCATCGACACGATATTGCCGAAAGTGCGATCCTCACTGAATACATGGTTATTCTCAGCCACATCGTTGGTGCCGGCATTAATCACCACAATCTCGGGATGAATGTTAATGACGTCATCGCGGAAACGGAGCAAAAACTGATAAGAGGTCTGACCGCTGATACCACGGGGCACAAATCCGTGTGAAGTGAAAAAATCAGGATGCGCACTATTCCAATTCTGGGTAATCGAATTGCCCATAAACACGACCCTGCGCTGATCGGCAGGAAGTTTTGCCGCCTCGATATCGGCTTGTTCATAACGACGGAAGTTGGCCCAGTCATCGCCGGCCGTTGCGGGAATAGCAGCGGCAAGAAAAAGAGCCGCAATAACAGTCTTAAATGTTTTCATCGGTTTATTAATTAAAAGCAGCCGGAAACAGAATGTGTTCCCGGCCAAGGCCACCTAAGCGGTGCGTACGGGACTCGAACCCGTGACCCCATGCGTGACAGGCATGTATTCTAACCAACTGAACTAACGCACCTCAATTAATCGATGCAAAGATAGGGCTTTACATCGGAAATTCCAAATAATCGGCGATAAAACGGTCAAATGACCGACTATAGCGAACCTTTCATTTGCGGCTGCGCACCGACCGGGTGATGGTCTTGTGCTCCTTCACGCCCGATGTCTTGGCACGAGTGGCACGCTTGGCCCGCGAGCTTCGCTTGGGATTGTTCCTCACCGTATCGGCTTTACGCTTTACAGCTATGGTGTCGGCCTGTCCGAGTCGTTCACGCTCCTCGCGGGCCGCGATAACCTCCTCACGCGTAGGCACCCACATCTTGCTGTCATAATTCTCAAGCACGGAGTCGACCGAGGCCTGCGCACGCTTACGCTCGTCAGGGTCGGGATAAAGCGCGGCCATAGACATATTGCGCAGATTGCGGGTCTTGTATATCTCCCCCTCATATAATCCCAGCCTGAAAAAGTCATCGTAAGTATAGGAAGCCGCATTGTTGTCATCATCCACAAATATGGCGCGGGCCATAAGATAAGGATGTATGTCGCTCATTTTCACCCAAAACATAGGATACCTGACAGCCTCACCACCGAAATCGCCGACACGGTGCAGCACCGGGCACACAGCCTCGACAGTCATGGTCTTGCGATTGGAACGCCGGTCAAACACCCAGCGCTCGATAACATAATAGCTCTGTATCTCGGCGGCCGGCACATCGCTCTCCTCAATCAAAAGAGGTGTCGCTCCTCCGGCGATTCTACGCCCTTCGGTATACGGTATGTGGAAGCGTTCAAGCATGTCGGCGACATTTATGCGGTAGTCGTCGCCAAATATTTCACGACCGTCAAGATACTCATAAGCGACAATATCGCCGGAGGTCAAAAGACGCATGAGTATACGAAACAGATTCTCCTGCCCGTCGACCACGTCCTCGGGATAATAGAGGGCCGCATTTTTAATATCGTCAGCCCCGAGAGTGCGATAGACCACTCTCATCCACTGCGCGTTGTCATCATCAGGAGCGTCCTCGGCCATAAGCATCCTCATGCGGTTGCTTATGCCGGAAGCGGCATTGCCTGAAGGTCGGGATTCGGTGCCTATACGCCGCACCTCGGTTGAAGTCGACGCCCGCTGTGCATGAAGTGTAGCGGCAGCCGCAAAAGCGGCCAATAGGAACAATAAGTGACGTATATGTATCATTGCCTGTAGTTTTTGTTAATTTATTATCACTTCCATGGGGGCTATGTCGCGCTCAATGCCGTCGGGTCCGAGCGCCCTCACCCTCGAAATAAAGAATCGCTTGCCACGCGACATGCGCTTTATAGCCTCTTTCTGACGCCGCGAGAACAAAGCCCCGTCAGATACTTCGGGCATGGCATTGCCCATAGAGTCGAAAAATACGGTCTCAAAACCGAGCACCTTGTATGCTATATTAAGCATGTCGTCATCTATAGCCGCCCCGATGCCGGAAGCCGCCATAAGCTGCGATTTCGCAACCGGCTTTGCCCCCCGATACCGCAACGGATTGCCTTTCGAGTCACTAAGAGCGATATATGGGGCCGGATCGGGCAGCTTGCGCGTGCGGAACGCAGTTTGCGCTACCGTCATGCGGCGTCCTCCGACATCGGCCGTCACGGTAATCACCGCATCGGTACCGACTTTGGCGGGACGCGCCACCCAGCCCCTGCCCGCGCGCGACAGAGTGCCTCCGGTCATCGTAGCCGATACTGCAGAAGGCTCGACACCGGGCACCGATATATCCACCGGATTATCAATGCCTGCGTAAAACACATTCATCATAGTGGCCGATACGGTGGCCGCCGGCTCGATAACCGTATACTCGGGACGGAACTCATGGCGCGACACCGTGCCGTCATCGTGGGTGACTTCAAGATACCCCGTATGGGAATGCTGCCCGGGCGACAGGGCCGGTATGTCTATATGCCCTCCTCTGTCGGCAAGCCTGACACCATCCATGTATATGGCCGGCAGACGGGTAGTGTCGACGGCAGCAAGCACTATGTCGGCCGAATAGCTGTCGCCGCGCATGACGTTGCGCGACTGCGGTATGACAAACGCATTAAGGCTGTTGACACGAAGGTCGCCGGCATCCACATTGGCGAGCAGATGAGTCAGCGCCTCACCCTCGGCAAACCGTATGTCGTTCTGTATTTTGGTAAGAAGGGTTACAGCCGCTATGACCGGCTTGCCGTCAAAAAGGTCAGTCTCCCAATCGACCGGCATCACGCTGCCCGGACGCGAAACCGCGTCGGTGGCGAGAGCCGCCGTTATATCGGCCCGTTTCGCAGAGTCGCCAGTAAGCTCCGTGAGCATGGTGCGGTAGCGCCCTATACGTTCACGCAGACGCCTGCCCTGCGGCGACGCGGGATTAAGCATGACCACCGAAGCCGCATCAAGATCGTCCTGCTTCTTTATGTCGCGCAGGTCGCCGTTCTTACCGTCGGCCTCAAGCACAATAGCCAGTTTAAGCGAGTCGACAAACGAGTATAGCTCCCGGGTGGCCTCGCGCACACCGGATGCCGCACGGTACCACCGCTCCCCTTTTTCGGGATTGTCGGCCGCCACCGCCTCCAACCGGCCGTACACGGCATCGTTGCGCGACCCGGCATTGTCGTTGGAACGCTCCAATCCGTCATTGACCTGTGTGAAGCCCTGCAGCACGTCGCTCGACACATTGAGCGCCAACATCGCAGTCAAAACGATGTACATGAGGTTGATCATCCTCTGTCGGGGCGACATGTTGCGCGGTGTATTATCTTGTGCCATCGCTGCGCTGCATATTGACTGTCATAGCGCGGAGCATATTCTCGTACACGACGTTGAGCTGCTCGATGTTGCGCGTCATTTTCTCAGCCTCGTCGCAGTAGCGGCCGCTCATTGACGAAGCGCTCTCATACATAGTTCTCATACGCTTCATGCCCTCGTTGACCCGTTCTATAGATTCGAGCTGCGACCCTATGCTCTTAAGCTGTATCTCATATATGGCGTTCAACCCGGCGACATTGCGGTTAAGAGCCTCCATCTGCTCTACATAACCTCTGGAGTTGGAGTTTATATTGCCGGAATTGTCGGCGATGGCCTTGTATGCCTCAAGAAGGGCCGCCGACACCTTGTTGAGTTCAGAGGCCGTGGCACGCAGACGCTCCATCTCGCCCGACAGGTCGGGCAGGTCCGCCGACGACGGCACCGCAACCTGCCGCACCACCCCCGACGGCGCAGCCGACGCCGTGACGGCGACAGGTACCGCGTCATCACGTCCGAGTCTGTGATACGGACGGTCAAAAGCCGTAAGGATGAACATCAGCACTTCCGTGCCCATGCCTATGGCGAGCAACACGCTGCCGCCCGGCAGATACAGAATTTTAAAAAGCGCACCCCATATGACAATGGCGGCACCTATGGAGTAGGCGAAGTTAAAGAAGCTCTGCCCCTTCTCGCTTGAGAGGAAGCGCTCTATGCTGTTTCGATATCGTTTTATCTTTCCCATTGCGGTAATTGATTGTATATTTATTTTCTTTTTCCGCCCTGCCCCTTTGCAAAGCCTATATGGGTCCTCACGTTGCGGAATCCGATATAACTGCGCTGCTCGTTCTGATACTCCCACATACGCAGGTCGCTTCTCACGTTATGCATCACATCTTTCCACGAGCCTCCGCGCACTATCTTGCGCTTCATGCGGTAAGGATCCTCCACGGCGGCATCGTAACGGTATTCAGGGTTCAGGTCGCTTGTAAGGCGGCTTACACTCTCGGTGTAGGCCGTAGATGTCCACTCGCTGACATTGCCCGCCATATCATACAGTCCGAAGTCATTGGGAGCGTAAGTGCCGACGCGTGAAGTTATTATATGGCCGTCGCGCACATAGTTGCCTTCATCGGGCTTGAAGTTGGCATAAAAACAGCCTTTGTCATCCGACATGGGCAGGTCGCCGTCCCACGGATACTTGTTCTCGCTCTTGCCCGCACGCGCGGCATACTCCCACTCGGCTTCGGTAGGCAGACGGTAAGGCTCGATGTGCACACCGTCCTTGCCGAGCGCCTTGCGCAGATAGTCGGTACGCCAGTTGCTGAACGCATTGGCCTGCTCCCAGCTCACTCCCACCACCGGGTAATCATTATAGCCCCCGTGAGAGAAGTACAGCCTTACGTAAGGTTCGTTGTAGGCATTGTCGAAGTCATTGATCCAAGCGGTCGTATCGGGATAGACGTTGACTATGTACGTATTAAGGAAGTCGTAATCGCCGGTGAGACCGCGGGTTATGGTCTCGCGCACAATCTCGCCGTCATCGTTTATGTAGGCCGTATCCTTTGTTATGAGCGGCACATCGACAGGCACCGGCAGGTCGGTATTGTACTCACGCCGGGCAGGGTTCATACGGTTGCGGCGCTTGGCGGCCTCGGTATGATTATATACCTCATAGCGATAGGTAAGCTGCTCGGGGTCAAGTTCACGCACGCCGGTGACGGCATTGACCCTGTACATGCTCTCGATGGCCCTCGCCTCGTCCTCATCGGGATTGCGCCACGGGATGGGCTTGCTCCAGTTGATATAGGGGCCTATGGGATTGCCTTCGCGGTCCTCCTCGATCTTGTAGTCCTCATTGCCGCCGTAGGCCGGGTCGGCAAGACGCTCGCGGATGATGGAGTCGCGCACCCAGTATACAAACTGCTTGTACTTGCTGTTGGTTATCTCGGTCTCGTCCATCCAGAAACCGTCGACCGACACACCACGCGCGTCGGCGCGCAGATGCCATGCGCTGTCAGACTCCGCCGGGCCGGCCTTTATCGATCCGCGGTCAACGAGCACCATACCGTAAGGTACAGGCTCCGACCAAGACGCGGCACCCACGCCGGTGACTTCACCCCCGGCATTGCGGTTGTTTCCCGTCGCACACGACACGGCGGCCACACCCGTCAAGACCACCGGCAGATATTTCATTAACCTGTTCATATAGTCGATTTACATTATGCGTATACTTTTATGTCTATATTTGTTTTTTCGTCCGAAATCAAGCCTGACGCTATAACCGGCCCATATCTCATGGCTGCCGTCGGCGGCTTTGGCTATAGCCGATGTAGCGTAGTCGTAGCTGTAGGTGATGTGGAAGTTACGATACTCCGCACCGACAATAAAGGTCACCGCGTCGCGGTAACGGTAACCCGCGCCTACGGTTATAAACTTATTGTACCTCGCCCGAGCCGTAATCTCGCCGGTAGTAAAGGTGAAATCGCTTTTTACCATCACCGACGGCTGTATCTCAAACAACGTATTTTTAACGGGGATATTGCCACCCGCCATAAAATAGAATGTGCGGCCCGCCTCATACTCCCACTCACGGTCGGCGCCCTCCGTCATGGTGACGGAAGGATTGTTGACATGCGACACCGACACACCGGCCCAAAACCGTGGCGACGAATAAAACACGCCGGCTCCTATGTCGGCCGACGAGCCGCTGATATCGGTACGCGGCACCGCGTCATCGCCACCCTCATGGAAGTCGTCATCATCGGGCAACACCACTTCCGAGCCTTTGAAAGTCTCCTCAAGCATGCCTCCCTGAAGGCCTAACGAAAGCTCACCGCCCCACAGCTTCATGCGGTATGACAGCTGCATGGCGGCGATAAAACCGCGATACAGCCCCATGCTCTCATGTCTTATCACAAGCCCGGCACCCAAACGGCGGTCAAGCAGCGGCAGAGGCATATCGGCCAATGCCGCAAATGTCTTGGGAGCATCGGGTATGCCGGTCCATTGCAGACGGGAGCCGACGCTGACGTTGAGCATGTCGCCGCACCCCGATGCGGCCGGATTGTAATAATTCTTCACATCATAATATTGCGAGAACTGCGCGTCGGTCTGGGCCATGACAGCGACAGGCGCCATGAAGGCAAGCACCGACAATACTATGATTAATATGACTTTTCTGATGTCCACCGCTGTTTTCATTCAAAATAAAAAGAGAGGACCACCATCTGTGTAGTCAGTTTTTTCAGAGAGTGCGTGAACTTGTACCCGTCGGGGTCATCCTTAAAATCAGGACGGTCGTGACGCAGCACATCGGTAAGCCCGAAACAGAACTTTATCTCGGGACACAGCTTGAAAAACGGCAAATAAAAGTCGCATCCGAAACCGGCCGTAAGCAGAAAATCGGCGGTGTTAAGCTGCAGCGGCTCACGCGAGCGGCGACGTGACACATCGAACGTAGCCATAGCTCCGGCCACAAGATAAGGGCGCGCATTGCGGTAGCGCAGCGACGAGAACTTCACATCGACGGGGAGCACTACAAGATTGGACTTTATATCCTGCTCCTCGCGGGCGCCGCTGTTGACGTCGTGCATCTTGACCGTACGGTTGCCGAAATACATGCCCGGCGTGAAACGAAGGCTGAAGTATGTGTTCAGTCTGAGATTGACAAGCCCCGTCACGCAAAAACCGGGTGAAAATGAGGGCTGCTCCATGAACCAAGACTGTCCGTCGGCAGTGACATATCCGTTATGGGTAAATGCAAAATCCTGAGTGTGTATACCCACGGAGAAGCCCAGATGCCACGGACGCTGATCAGCGTATGCCCTGTTAAGTCCGGGCGCATTGCCGCGGGCCGTAGCCTGTAATGATACGACAGCGGCAAGTGCGACACACAATATTTTTAACATAGCTCGGCCCACGTCCTCGTTATTTTTTAATTTTATAACGGACGCGGGCCGCGATTTATTATATTTAACTACGTCAGTTTAACCTTTGACCAGCTCGACAGTAGCGGCGTCATCGCCGACAGGCTCGTCTTTTTTCGCCGGCGACGACAGTCCTATGTTCATTTTCACCCACAGGCGTCCCGGTATCAGGCGCCAGAAAAATACCGCGGCCGCCCAACGTCGGTCGACCACGGCTATACGGCTGCGGCGGCTTATGGCCCTGACTATCATAGGCACAACGTGGTCAAGTGTCATAGTCATCGGATAGGTCTTGTCGTCATTCAGCAGAGGCGTCCTTACAAAACCGGGTCTGATGTCGGTAAAAGCGAGGTCGACTTTCTCGGTGTGGGCAAGCTGCTCCACCGCCTCAAGATAAGTCTGCTGATAACGCTTCGACGCCGAGTAACTTGCCAGCCGGCCTATGCCTTTAGTGCCGGCGACTGATGAAATTATAGCGATATGGCCCTTGCCGCCCTTCTCGCTGACCTTGCGGAAATAGTGATAGGCCGCGTCGATCATTCGCGTGTATCCGGTGACATTGGTCTCTACCGTGGCCACATCCTCATCGATTTTCAACGCAGGATTTTCATGATACACTCCGGCTACATGCAGGTACACATCCATGCCTCCAAGAGCACCGATAAGCTCCATGAGGCGCCGCGGGGCATCGTTCTTGGTCACATCAAGTTTTATCCACTCGACCTGCTCGGGGAAAAGCTCTTTCAACTCTTTCATGGCCCCTTCGCGGCGCCCTGCCACACCTACACGCCAGCCTTTGGCCGCATATGTCTCGGCCAGACTCAGCCCTATGCCTGACGTCGCGCCCGTTATCACTATTCGCTTCATTATGCTAAAATCGTTTTATTGTTAATTTACTTCCGTATAACAACGAGTCGCCCCGTATTGTTGCCACAGACACAAATATCGCAGTTATTGCATATTTTTCATCGTTTCAAAGCGTATTGTCGAAGATATTACATAATTTTGCAGAATAAACAAAAGCGGAGTATGGGCAAATGCCGTATCGCCGCTTGATGTGAACATATTTGGGGGTGCACCATTGTCACGGGCCGTCATGTCGGCGTACTGACAACGGGGCTGAGAACAGACCCTTGGAACTTGATCCGGTTAGTACCGGCGAAAAGAAAAATTGACGCATGAAGAAAACTTTTTCATCGGCGGCGGTCATATTGGGCATGACCGGCACGCCCTGTGCCATCGCCGCCACGGCTGATGCACAACCATCGGAGCTGAACGACAGCGTAGCCATAGAACTGCGCGGCGTGGAAGTAACGGCCAACAGAGCCGGCATAAAGACTCCGGTAGCCTTTACAAACATCAATCGGGAGACAATAGCCCGCAGTAACGACGGCAGAGACCTGCCGAGCATACTTGAAATGAGCCCGTCGGTAATTGCGACCGGCGATGCAGGCGGAGGCATAGGATACAGCGGCATACGTGTACGTGGCAGCGACGGATCGCGCATAAACATCACAGCCAACGGAGTACCTATAAACGACAGCGAGAGCCACAACGTGTACTGGGTTAATATGCCCGACCTCGCGTCATCGCTGCGTGACATACAGATACAACGCGGAGCCGGTACATCGACCAACGGAGCCGGAGCATTCGGCGCCTCAATCAACATGCTCACCGACGCGCCGTCATATGCGCCGTCGGCGACGGTATCGGCATCGTACGGCTCGTTTAATTCAAATAAAGAGACGATTAAAGTGTCATCGGGGCTTTTCGGCGACCACTGGAGCGTGGACGCGCGTCTGAGCCATATAGGTTCAGACGGCTACATAGACCGTGCGTTCTCGAAATTGTGGAGCTACATGGGGCAGGTGGCCTACAGAGGTGACGGCATGTTGATACGCCTGCTCGCATTCGGCGGAAAAGAACAGACATATATGGCGTGGGACTACGCTACAAAAGAGGAGATGAAGAAGTTTGGCCGCCGTTATAACCCTTGCGGCAAATATACGGCCGACAACGGCGAGACCGCTTTCTATCCCGACCAGTGCGACAACTTCACCCAGCATCACCTGCAGCTGCTGTACACCCAGAGTATCAGACACGATTTAACCCTCAACGCCACGCTGCACTATACGAAAGGCGACGGCTACTACGACCAGTATAAGACCGACAGGACTCTTACGGAATACGGTCTGAAGCCGTTTGTCGACAAGGAGGGCAATACTGTGGAAAAATCAGACCTCATAAGGTTGAAAAACAACGACAATGATTTCGGCGGAGCCATGTTGAACGTAAGGTATCTGCACGACAATCTGTCGGTTGTGGCCGGAGGAGCGGCCAATTTTCACCGCGGCAATCACTTCGGCCAAATAAAATGGGTGCGCAACTACATCGGAGCCATTGACCCTCTGCAGCAATATTACCACAACACCGGACGCAAATTTGACTCCAACATATTTGTAAGAGCCGACTATGACATAAGCAACGGCATATCGATATACGGCGACATGCAATTGCGCCACATACATTATACGATAACCGGCGTGAGCGATAATTTTGACTGGAACACCGGCGATATGGCGCTTCTTGACCTGCATCGCGACTGGAATTTCCTCAATCCCAAAGTAGGGTTGTCATACAATCGCGGCGGACACCGGGCATACGCGTCATGGAGTGTGGCGCACAAGGAGCCTACACGCGACAACTTCACCGACAGCGACCCCGGCCATTATCCCGAAGCAGAGCGCATGTTTGACTACGAGTTAGGCTATTTTTACAACACGAGCCTGTTCTCGCTCGGTGCAAACTGCTATTACATGGATTACCGCAATCAGCTTGTGGTGACAGGACAGCTGTCAGACACGGGCAACCCGATAAGCGTCAACGTACCCGATTCATACCGCATGGGCATCGAGCTACAGGGAGCCTTGAGGCCCGTAGCGTGGTTTGACTGGCAAGTCAACGCAACTCTGTCGCGCAACCGCATCAGCGATTTCACTGAGTATGTCTACGAGGATGAGTGGAAAAATCCGATATCGATCGACTGCGGCGACACACCTATAGCGTTCTCGCCCGATTTCATATTGCAGAACATGTTTAACTTCAATGTATCGGGCTTCGAGGCCTCGTTGGCGAGCCGGTACGTATCAAGCCAGTACATGAACAATGCCCGGAGCGCCGAGGCACGTCTCGATTCATATTTTGTATCGGACCTCTCGCTTGCCTATACATTCAAGACACTGCCGTCGGTAAAAGAGCTGCGTCTCGGACTGGCCATATACAATATTTTCAATGAGAAATATTGCAACAACGGCTATGCCGGCGCAGGATATTATCTTGAGGACGGCAAACCGGTCATATACCGCTACGCAGGTTTTGCCGCACAAGCCACTGCCAATGTACTTGCAACCGTAACAATGACTTTCTGACATGACACTTCACGAACTCCCGTGGGACAAAATACTTGAGGTTCTCGGCTTCAGCGTCGGGCTGCTTTATCTTTGGTGGGAATATCATGCCGATTCGCGCCTTTGGTTCGCATCTATCGTCATGCCTACCATATCCATGTGGATTTACTTCCATAAAGGCATATACGCCGACTTTGCCATAAACATATATTATTTTCTGATAGCCGTGTACGGCTACATAGCATGGACCCGGACCGGACGGCGGGGAAAAACTGCGGCACGCTCAAAAAAAGAGGAGCTGCCCATCAGGCATATACCCGGACGACAGCTGTTGTCATGCACAGCCGTGTTTATTCTTCTATGGATAGCGCTGTACTGCGGACTGCGTTATCTTACCGACAGCACGGTGCCTGTGGCCGATGCATTCACGACGGCATTGAGCATTGTGGCCATGTGGATGCTTGCCCGCAAATATATAGAACAGTGGATAGCATGGATAGCCGTCGACGCCGTATGCGTGGGGCTATACTCTTACAAAGGCATATATTTTTATGGCGTACTTTACGGAGCATACACGATAGTGGCTTTAATGGGATACCGCAACTGGAAACGCCTGATGCAAAAACAACAAACCGTATAAGGATGCAAAAACAAACGGGATGAGGCCAATGTGCCACATCCCGTTATGGTTTCATCAAGTAAGATTTATTCTTATCAAGCGAGTGAGATGATAGGATCTTTTTCTTCTTCATTCTCTGCAATAAGGATTTTATTCTCGCGGGCGAGCCATCCTATAGCGGCATAAAGTTCCTTGTCTTTAAGCTTGGTAACTTTCTTAATCTGCTTAAGCCCGAGAGCGTCAGCGTCATTCAGTGCATTCCACACAAGGCCGGCGTTGTAGCCGATAGTGTCAATGTTCATGTTAATAATAGTTTTTAGTTATACTTTATAATATAGTTAAGCAACCTTTAGTTCTCAATTCCGTTACAAATTTACGACTTTTTTACAATTAATAACATATAATCATAACAAATATGCATTTTATATGTTCATTTTCCTCTCCTGACACAAGAAAAAGCCGGAAATATTGTCAAATTCCGGCTTTTCACATAAATATATCTTTACAGTACGACTGCTGAATGCGTACAATTATTTAAGTTCGACAAGCTTGTAGGTCTGCGACCCGAGTCCGAGCTGCTCGGCATATTCAAGATTGTGCATGCCGTGGCGCGAATCGATACGCTCTATCATGTGTACCTTGCCGTGGTCATCGGAATTTCTAACCGCGTCGATGCAAGCACGGTCAAGAGCCACCGGGTCAAGCGAGGCAAATATGCCTATGTCAGCCATCGATACAGGTTCCGGATCGGCCACACAGTCACAATCGACCGATAGGTTATTAGCTACATTTATGTACAATATTTTGTCGCCCATATGCTCTATGATAGCTTTTGAAGCCTCGGCCATAGACTCCTGAAACGTATCCTGATCGGGTATCATTTCCCACACCTTGGCCACGTCCTGAGTCTTGCCCGCCGAGTGGATATTGGCTTTGCCGTCAGGCGACGCTATGCCTATGGATATATTCTTCAATGCTCCGCCGAAGCCGCCCATAGGATGACCCTTAAAATGCGAAAGTACCATAAGAAAGTCATAATTAAGGAAATTCTTGCCCACAATGTCTTCCTTCAGATGCTTTCCGCCGTTGACCGGGAGCGATACCTGTCCGTCGGCGTCAAGTATGTCAACTTTGGCTATGGCCGTGAAGCCGTGCTCTTCAGCCGTCTTCAAGTGGTCTGCTGTGTTGTTGCGCTTACCTTCATAGGCGGTATTTCCCTCAATGATAGTGCCGTTTACACTCTGCACGAGATCCTTTATGAGAGCCGGCGAAAGGTGGTTGGAATTACCGGCCTCGCCGGTCGACAGTTTCACCGCCACATTCTTTCCCTCGGCCTTGCGGCCCAGCGCATTATAGATTTTAATGATGTTTTCAGGAGTTATATCCTTGATAAAATAGACCGTAGGAAGTTCTTTCTCCTGAGTTTCCGTCACCGTTGTCTGTGCTTTGGACCCGGTGCATCCGGCCACCGACATTCCGGTTGCGACTGCTAATGCCATAATCGTTTTATTCATATTTGTTTATAATTAAAAGTCAAGTTTTATACCGGCCATTACCGTCATGCGGGGCATTGGATAGCCTGCGTTTATCTCATACTTCTGCGCGAGAAGATTGTCACACCGCACCCATAGCTTCATCCACCGCATGACTTCATACCGGCCGCAGAGATTCCACAACAGGAAATTCTCGGTATCATGGCTGTCTATAAGAGTATACAGCCCGGCGACATACTGGATGCCCGATGATATGTCAAACCGTTTTTTGACAAAACGCCCGTTTACACATAGCTTATGCCTCGGAGCCTCAAGCAGGGGGCGGCTTGTATGCAGATAGCCGTAGTTGGCATCGACACTCCACTCACGGTTTATTCTATAATACAATGTCGCCTCCGCTCCATAATTCTCAACCTTGCCCGTATTGACATTGAGCGGAGTGGCTCCTTCGCGAGGCACCGTGACTATAAGATTCTCAGCATTAAGATAGAATATGTTTATGCTATAGTCGAGCCTGCCGCCAAACAACGGCTGCGCCAGCGATATCTCATAGTTCCACGATGACTCCGGCTTAAGGTCAGGGTTGGCCGGGCCAAACATATACATCTCCTTCAATGTCGGATAACGGAATCCTTTTGCAGCCGAGAGTTTCACCACCAAATCACGAGGCAGTGTAATTTCAGAGCCGATCTGCGGTATCCACTCGGTACCGACCGAGCTGTGCCTGTCGGCACGTATGGCACCGTTCAGCATAAGCCGGCCTCCGAGCCGCTGCCTGACGTTGATGTATGCGCCCATAGTGCTGTGCCACTTGTCGGCAAGTACCTGCCACTCCCCCTTGCGCTCTCCGTCGACATACTTGTTCCATGCCTTGCCCGAAGAGCGAAACAGATCGACACCCACCGTCAACGTATTGCCGTAAAACGGCGACACCGCCTGCCACAGCGACAGGCCGCCCATGTTATCGTCGGAGATAAAACGGTATGGCCTCGGGGATGCCGAAGGTGCATAACCGTCGTTTATGTGGTTGTGACCGAAGTTGAAGAACATGCTTGCACCTCCCGACGTATTGCCATATTCATTGTCGACCGCCACCGCCACCATACCGCGCGTGACACTCTGGTCGGCGTCAAGAAGCGGCGACGTCACGGCACCCGGATTGGACGCGCTGAACCGTGTTATATCGAAATCGGTCCGGGCTGACCAATGCTTGGAAATATCGTAGCCCAACTTGACGTATCCGTTGACCTGACTGAAGTCCATATCGTCACGGTTATTGTCGCTCCGGTTATATGACACACTTGCAGTAGACAGGAAGCGTCCTTTTTTAAGTTGATTGGCGGCCTCGGTGTACAGAGTATTGTAGGAGCCGTAGCCGGCACTTAACGACGTATACACTCCGTCGGCCGACGGTCTGCGCGTAACTATATTTATGACACCGCCCATGGCATTGGAGCCGTATATTGCGGATGCAGGCCCTCTGACTATCTCAACACTCTCGGCTATCGACGACTGCAACGCATCGGAAACAGGATGACCGAACACACCGCTATACTGCGGATGTCCGTCTATCAACGTCATTATACGTCCCGTACCGCCGCTCATGCCACGTACCGATATGCCGCCGGCAGCTCCGCCCGAGACACCGTATCCGTAAACCCCGCGTGAAGTCGTAAACACACCGGGCACCTGCGATGTAAGCAACGGCAACAGCGACGGCTGCGTCGAGTTGTCTATCATATCACGGTCTATCTCCATGACGGTCTGCGGCATAAGCCCGACAGACGATTTCCGCTCCGTGACAAAGACCTCATCAAGCGTACGGCGATACTTTATTGAATCCACCGGCAGGCCGGAGCCATAGACATGCGCCCATGCAAACACCACGACCAACAACATCGTACCCCTGATAACGCTTACATATATATTCTTCATCGCAAAATTACTATTTAGGGCAAAAATAAGAATTTCATTTAAAAATATGACTATTTCTTAAATTAGTTTAAGCATATTGCGGCAGCAAAGGTCTATATTTGCATGAAACCAAAAAATGTCGCTATGTTAAAATTTTTGATATTGTGCATACTGGTGTGTGCAATACCATGCAAAGCCGTGGAAAAAGAGGACAACGTAATCATTCTATCAGGGAGAGACGAGTATACCGTGAATGACAACAAAAACACATTGACGGTAAAGAATATCGTAACCCGTGAATATGAAGCTACACGAAAATCAGAGAATATACAGCCACACATATATTATAACAGTGTTATATCGCTTGACAAGGCATCGGGAGGCAAAGCCCTATACCGCAATGTAAACAATCCTATGGTATTTCACGATGACAGCAAGGTATGTTACTTCGACATATGGCTGTCGGAAAAAGGTAAAAAAGCCAAAACGGAGTTCCGCCGCACCTTCAATGATCCGGCCTACTTCACAAAAGTGTTCATACAGGAAGAATATCCGATAAAAAGCAAGAGCGTCGTATTCAATATACCGTCTTCGATGAATCGTCTTAAACTCATAGGACGTAATTTCGGCAGTTTCAACATAACACGAGACGAGAAACAGAACTCCGACGGCTCACGCACTGTCACCTATACTATGACAGACCTACCGGGGCTTAAGGAGGAAACGGGAAGCCCGAAACCCATGTCGGCTGAACCGTACATACTCATCGCAGGCTATTTCAACGATGTGGCCGAGCTATATAAATGGCACCATGAGAGGAGCGTTGTAGACGAAGCGATACCTGACATAGACGCCCTTATGGATGAAATAATGGCGGAAGAATGTGAGGAGTGCGACACTATCGGCACCATATACCGGTGGGTACAGCGCAACATACGCTACGTAGCCTACGAAGAGGGCGACGCGGGCTACCGCCCCGACACTCCGGCAGAGGTAGTGCGTAAACGCTATGGCGACTGTAAAGGCATGTCTACACTACTCGCAACATTGTTGCGACACAAAGGCTATGACGCACACGTAGCTTCGACAGGCACCGACGCCATACCGTTTCTTATCGGCGAAGTACCGTCGCTGGCCTCTACCGACCACATGATATGCGTGACATATAACGATGGAGATACATTATACCTTGACGCGACAAACGAATACATCCACCCCGGATACATACCGTCGTCAATACAGGGGAAGGATGTACTTGTAGACCGTGGTGAAGACTACGAACTGTATCAAGTGCCGCGACTACCGGTAAATGCGGCGGCCGATACACTGGCGTATGAATACAATATAGTGGACGGTGCCCTCGTCGGCGCAGCCGGACGTACATTTACAGGCGACATGAAAGAATACTTCATGACCGCACTCAACGCCATGAAAAAAGACCGCCAGAGCGACGCCATAGCCAAGTCCCTCATACCGGGCGCACAAGCCGATGTGGACAGAGAGCATACATATTTTTATCCTGACATAGACGGAGGACGCCTTGCAGTGATAGCCGGCGTAATAATAAACCGCAACGCCATAACCGCCGCCGATGACAAGCTGTACATAGACCTCAACACCACTGCCGACCCGTTTACGGCACGTATCGACACCAAAGACCGTAAAAACGATTACGAGCTGCCGTTCAGGGCATCGGTTTTCAGGGAAATATCCCTTATAGTTCCTGACTCGTATGACATAACGGAGGTTCCCGACGACTTCAGCGCAGAGATACCGCAGGGACGATTCTCATGCAGTTATAAACGTAACGGACAAAAAGTGACATTATATAAAAGAATGGAACTGGAAAATACCCGGATACCGCTTGCCGATATAAACCGGTGGAACAAAACCGTATCGGACTGGAACAACGCATGTAACCGACAGATAGAATTAACCCTCAAAAAATAATCATAATGAAAAAGACTCTGCTGATACTGAGTATGGCTCTCCTGTGGGCGACGCAATTGAGAGCCGATGATGTCGCCGAATATAAGAAATTTGCCGAAAGCATACGCAACGAAGTGTATTCGATGGACCTGCCTGAATTCAAGGTAACGGACATACCGGAAAAATACAAAGATGAATCGGCTGTGATAATAGCCATGTACAACAGCCTCGCGGCAGAAAAGAAAACCGGACTGGCCTTTGAGCTATGGATACCTTCGACGCGCGCCCGCATATGGGCCGACGAACTTACCCGCATGCTTATACACATCAATGACAAAAACGCGCTTGAAAATTTCTCGGAGTTTGACTTCTCTATAATGGGCAAACGCGATTGGCGCGACGGCCTATCGTACAAGGCCAACGAAAAAGTACGCAAAGTGCTTGGCGCAAAGATTATCAAGCCCGACGGCCGCGTGATTGATGTAAATACCGATGACTTTCTTGAAGTAGAAGAGGGCAAGAAGGGAGAGGACAAACGCCGAAAGCTGGCCGTACCCGGACTTGAAGTTGGCGATAATCTCGATGTATTTTTCTATACGTCGACACAATTGCAGAACCTGCATCTTGACCCGATCGACTATGTATTCCGCGAGGACTATCCCGTGATGTATTACAAAGTACACTGCAAAATAGACAACAACCTTACCACACAGTACCGCACCCTCAACGGCGCTCCCGACTTCAACATAACACGCGATGCCGATGACAACTTCATACTTGACACCGAGATGACCGACATATCGGCCAAGACGCCGCGCCTATGGTACAACCCGCTGCGACAGTCGCCCATAATACAGATGCGCGTGTACAACCGCAGGTCAGACCAGTTCACTCCTAAAAGCGCACGCAAAGACGGCGTACAGTCCAATCCGTCAGTCGAGACTATAAAAGACGATGCAATGACGGATATATATTACGGGTCGTATAATGAAAAAATAGTAAAAGACCTGCTTAACATCGATTTTGACGGTGGCAAAAATGTGACAGGCAAGCTCAAGAACATGCGCAAGAAAGGATTGATAACCGATGACGAGATATGCGACTACCTATACAGTCTGTTAGCTTACCGCGTATGTGCCAAGCGCGTCAATATAAATCCCTACAAATTCATAACCATGTTCAACGAGGCCGCAGCCGCCACAGGTCTTGACGTCAAATACGGCATAGTCACACCCGACTTCTACGAACCGCTCGACACACTAAGCACCATGTTTCACATACTATGGTTCGGATATGTCGATAATACAGGAAAATATTATCTGCCACCGGCCGGATACTACAATGCCCCGGGAGAAATAGCCGGAATATTCCAAGGCGAGAAAGGTCAGTTCAAACCCGGCAAGCGTGAGTTGAAGAAAGACAAAAACGCAAAAGGAGCTATAGTTGACTTCGAGATGTACACCCCCGAACAAAACCGTGAAGCCGTCGAGGTCAACGCAACAGTCGACGGTACGACACTTGTCATCGACAGAAGAGTACGCGACTACGGCGGCATGAAGTCATCGTCGTCGGAGCTGCTGAGCGAAGAGGACCTGAACAAAGAGTATCTCGACCTGCTGTCGCGTGTGGACATAAAGTGTGTGTTCCGCGAGAACAAGAAAGCCAAAGCTGAAAGAGAAGAACGTTATGCCGACGGACGCCGCAGGCAGGCCGATGATTTCAAGACCGAGATTAAAAACTATCACGGACGCGATGCTTTGGAGATGAGGAGCGGAGAGGTTGTATCGACAGGAATTGACCCGAAGAATCCCGTACTCGAATACCGTGTCGGATACGTGATGGACGAAATGGTTAAAAATGCAGGGCGCAATATCATCATACCGGTGGGCAAGTTGATGAGCGAACAGCTCGAACTGCTGCCGTCGGACCGTTCGCGCACCGATGATGTTTACATGAGCATGCCTCGCGAGATAGCTACAGCCATAACAATAAACATACCCGACGGCTACCGGGTGTCGGACAAAGCGCTGAAGGCACTCGAATGTGATGTTGACAACTCTGCGGGCAAATTCAAGGTCGAAGCCTCGAAAACCGCCGACAAAATCACGGTCAATATACTTAAACGGTACAACCACAAAGTAGAGCCGTCGGCCTCTTGGCCCGCGCTCGTGGAAATCGTGGACGCAGCCTCGAAATGGCAGCCGTCAACCCTGCTGCTCGAACGCAAATAACAACTCCACCAAAAAAGAAGAATTATCCCGATAATTACCCACAAAAATCACAGAAAGAATGTATAATCCAATTGCAAACGTGTCAAATTATGTTTTGAATAAACGCGACGAAATGCTTTGACAATCGGCTAAATATCACTAAATTTGCAGTGCAGTATTCCCTTTGGGGATTGCACCCTTACATATTAGCTCAATCGCAGTCTGAATCACCACCTCGACAAAAGAACGAGCTAAAAAAAAATCCGTGAGTGCGTGCCATACGGCGCGGACTTTCTCGTAGGATTATTGTGGCTTGTGGTGAGCCAAGACTGCGTATGACGAAAGTCTGCGCTTTTGTTTTATTGGCAAGTGCGCATACCAAGTCAAACGACATAATGGCAATAATGCACAAAACCAATAACATCACAAGCAGATGAAAAAAGAAAACGAATTGTGGAGAAGCGTAGTTTCATGTGTGCTTATTATAGCACTCATATTCTGTTCTCCATTTGAAGCCTTGGCTCAATCATCCAACGATAGAGGCAACGTACTGGAGAATGGCACACAAATGATACTACGTGTTAATGAGAATTTCAAGGCTGATAACAACGCTGACACAGGAACGATTAATTCGATTATAGAAACGGATGTGTATTCGGCAGATGGTACAAGAGTGCTCATAAAAGCGGGCACACCGGCATACATAGAATTTTCTGCCGAGTCCAATGGCTCTTGGGGTAAAGCAGGAAAAATCTGTTTAACTCACGCTACAACAAAAACAATCGACAATAAACAAGTTTCACTCCGCCTTAGCAGTTGTAAGAATGGAGGAAGTAAACTCGGTGGCGTTATAGTTTTATCTGTACTATTTTTCCCTCTCGGCCTTATCAGTGGTTGTATGAAAGGAAGTATGCCGAAAATACAAGAAGGAACAACTTTCAACGCCTCCGTAATGCAAGATGTAACCGTATCGGCAAACGACATGTAAATAGCATATGCCCGTCGGGGACAGGCGACATTCCGCATCAGTCCATCCGGATATGTCTCGCGTCCCCAACGCTAAGCATATATCGTGTTTCCAAAACTAATCTGCAGACAAAGCTCTTTCTAAATAAGTATTGTATTTGCTAACAAATAACTAACAGTTCAACCGTGTTTTGCTGCTGCCCTTAAAAAAGGCTGAAAGAGAGATAAAAGTACGGAGAGAGTGCCGGGCGGCACCCTCTCCGTAAAACTTTATATGTGGCCCCGAACCATGCGGGACCTTTATCGCGAAAATTTGTAATGACTACTTACGGCCCTTGATTTTCTCAAGCTGGCGTTCAAGCGCCTCAAGGCACAGATCGACCGCTTCTTCAAATGAGTTGGCGGTTTTAGATGCAAATATATCCTCCTGCTGAGGTACAGATATCTTGATTCCTGCTTCCTTATTCATCGAAGTCTCGGGCTTTACAACGCTAAGTGTAACCTCGACATTTGATATGTTCTCGTGGTGTCGCGCAAGACGATTTACTTTCTTGTTGATGAAATCTTGCAGTTTTTCAGTTGCGTCAAAATGGATTGACTTAATGTTTACTTCCATGATCTCCTCCTTTTTTTAGAGCACGTGGATGTGCGAGTTGGTAATTTTGTTTTAGTTCTCGATAAGTTATATGGGTATACACCTGCGTTGTAGCCAACGACTGGTGTCCAAGTAACTGCTGTACTGAATATAGATCGGCTCCGTTGTTAAGCATGTCGGTAGCAAATGAATGGCGCAGCACATGAGGACTCTGCCGCTGTGCGACGGTG
The DNA here is from genome assembly GCA_001689405.1 of Candidatus Homeothermus arabinoxylanisolvens. Classification (GTDB taxonomy): domain Bacteria; phylum Bacteroidota; class Bacteroidia; order Bacteroidales; family Muribaculaceae; genus Muribaculum; species Muribaculum arabinoxylanisolvens. Next base: position 162,968 of record LUJO01000018.1, read on the forward strand.
TGTCCCGCCAAAGCCGAATTCACGACATTGTACACGAGCTTTCTGTATAGCGGCTCTCCGCCCGCTCTAACGAAAAACTCATGAACGGCACCGGGCACTGTCTCGCCACGCCTATTGCGATATAATGTAATCATATCAGACAGCTCTTCTCCGAAGGGGATTATTCTGTGTTTATTACGCTTGCCAAGCACTTTTAGTTCACCTTTCACGGTGTCGACATCGGCGTCCAGAAGCCCCATAATCTCGGAAGAACGGAGTCCGGTAGTATATATCATCATGACTATCAACCGGTCGCGCACCTGCTTGAAATCATCGGTGTCAATCGGCTCGTCAAGTATCTCTTCAGTCTCGCGTTGTCTTACATAGACGGGGAGCGGCCTGTCGGTTTTTGCCAGCGCAAGGTCGGCGGCCGGATTGGCCCTCAGACCGCGGTATCGCATAAGGTATCGGAAAAAGGCCCTCAAGGCCTGTATTTTCCGGCGTATAGTGCGCGGTCCGTCGCCGTCCTTTGCAAGCTTTGCCACCCACAGCCTCAGATCGCCGGCAGTCACATCCTCGGGATGCAGCTCCTCGGGATGGCCCCCCGTGGCATAATCGGCCCACTGACGAAGGTCGCCGGTATATGCGGAAACGGTGTGAACTGAAAAATTCAGCTCACACCGTATATATGTTATAAAAGAGTCCAACATGGCAAATCCGTAAAACCTTCTTTTACGAATTTAGCTCTTTTATGTCAATTTACCAAATAAAAAGGAGGGAAATTATGATTTATTCCTCAACCATGCGAAGCTTCTGCACGTATACAGCCTTCATCATCTTCTTGCGGTTGGTGATGCTCGGCTTTTCAAATGCCTGACGGCTACGCAGTTCTTTTACGATGCCGGTCTTTTCAAATTTTCTTTTAAACTTCTTAAGAGCTTTTTCGATGTTTTCGCCTTCTTTTACTTGTACGATTATCATTTTAATATGTTTGTTTTTGTTTGTTTCAGTTTTGTTAATTGCGCGACAAAATTACATATAGTTTTCGATATGACAAAATTTTGTGGTAATAAAGTCGCTATCAATAATTAAAGATAAATTATTTTACAGCCTCCTCAGCCACTCCGGCCAGTTCGGGGTCTATCATGATGCGTCCGCAATACTCACATACTATGACTTTCTTGTGCATCTTGATCTCCATCTGCTTCTGCGGCGGTATGCGGTTGAAGCAGCCTCCACAGGCATTGCGCTGTATGTATACGATGCCGAGACCGTTGCGGGCGTTGTCACGGATGCGCTTGAAGGCTTTGAGTGTGCGCTCGTCGATGCGCGGCTCTATCTCCTTGGCCTGTATGCGCAGACGCTCTTCGTCCTGTTTGGTTTCCGATACGATTTCGTCAAGCTCCGCTTTCTTTTCTTTAAGAATGTGCTCGCTGTCGGTAAGACGCTCTTCGGTAGCGACAATGTCGTTGTTTTTAGCGTCTATGGCACGGGCATACTCGTTGAGGTGCTTTTCGCAAAGCTCGATTTCAAGTGTCTGGAACTCAACTTCTTTCGACAGGAGGTCAAACTCGCGGTTGTTTCTTACATTGTCAAGCTGCTCTTTGTAGCGCGCTATCTTTGACTGCGAGTCGTTGATTTTTTCCTTCTCAATCACTGTCTTCTTGCGGAGCTCCTCCACATCGCGACGGTAGTTTTCGATACGAGTACGAAGGCCTTCGATATTGTCCTCAAGGTCTTTGACTTCCAGCGGGAGCTCGCCGCGTATAGTCTTTATGCGGTCGATCTCGGATAGAATTGTCTGCAACTCATACAGCGATTTCAGACGCTGCTCCACTGAGAGTACTTCGTTTTTGTTCTTGTCTGTAGCCATTTGCTTACAAGTAGTTTATCGGATTTTTTTCTAATTCGGAGTAATAGAGCGCAAAGTTAGGAAATTTTTTGCTAACTATATGATAAAAAATATGTTTTGTGCACATTTCACTCTCATAATGGCCGATATCTATGATAAAAATGTCATTGCAGTGGTCGACAAAGTCATGATAACGGACATCGGAGGTGACAAATGCCTGCGCACCCGAAGCTATGGCATCGGCTATGAGCGAACCGCCGGAGCCTCCGCATACAGCCACACGAGTGACAGCATGGTCAGGTATACGCGTACATCTCGCCACAGGCGACGAGCACACTTCCTTCACTTTAGCGACAAGATCCACCGGGTCAACGGCCGCTGCGAAACTCCCCACAGCACCAAGACCGGCCGGCAGCGGATTGTCCAGACTGATGAACTCATATGCCGGCACTTCATAGGGGTGCGCATCCAAAAGGGCGCGCTCAACACTGCCGCGCAACCAAGACGGCAGCATGACGTCAATACGAGTCTCCGGCTCATGATGCAGGTTACCTACTTCACCCACATAGGGCTCAGCCCCGTCAAGAGCCATGAAAGTGCCCTCGCCTTCTACCGAGAAAGAGCAATCGGAGTAACACCCTACCCTGCCGGCTCCTGCGCGGCACACCGCCTCACGGACCTTCACGGCATGAGCCCGGGGCACAATCACCGAGAGCTTCATGGTCTTACCGGTGAGTGGCCGGAGCGGCTCGACATCGCCGATGCCCAGAAGGGAGGCGAGCACCCTGCTCACGCCCTCTACGGGAGCGCTGTCAAGATTGGTGTGGGCCGAATAGACCGCCACATCGTTTTTAACCGCCGCAATGAGTGCCCGTTGCTGAATCGTACGTCCGGTAAGGCGCTTTACGCCGTTGAACAGCAGCGGATGATGCGACAATACCAGATTGCAACCCCGCTCAACAGCCTCATTAATTATATCGGGCGTGACATCGACACATATCAACGCTCCGGTACACAAAGACCCGGCATCGCCGACCTGCAGGCCGGCATTGTCGTAGCCCTCCTGCAGGGGGAGCGGAGCCACCTGCTCTATCGCATCTGTTATGTCGCGTATCGTCACCACCGTCAGCTGATTATTTTTCAGGCAACTCCACTTTCAGTGCGAGTTCGTCAAGCTGCTTTTGATCTATAGGCGCCGGAGCATCGAGCATGACATCGCGTCCGGAATTGTTTTTCGGGAATGCTATGCAGTCGCGTATGCTGTCAAGGCCGGCAAACAGCGACACCCAACGGTCAAGGCCGTAGGCGAGACCTCCGTGAGGGGGCGCTCCGTACTTGAATGCGTTCATAAGGAAGCCGAACTGCTCCTGAGCACGCTCGGGTGTGAAACCGAGTATCTCAAACATCTTGGCCTGAAGCTTGCTGTCATGTATACGTATGGAGCCGCCGCCGACCTCAACGCCATTGATGACCATGTCATAGGCATCGGCTCTTACGGCTGCCGGATCAGTGTCAAGCAAGGGTATATCCTCATCCTTCGGATGTGTGAACGGATGATGCATGGCCATGAGACGCTGCTCCTCGTCGCTCCACTCAAACATGGGGAAGTCAACGACCCAAAGGCATGCAAATTTATTTTTGTCGCGCAAACCGAGCTGACGACCCATCTCAAGTCTAAGCTCGCAAAGCTGCTTGCGGGTCTTCATGGCGTCATCGCCTGACAGAATAAGTATAAGGTCGCCCGGATTGGCATCGAACGCACTTTTCATCTGCTGAAGCACCTCCTGCGGGTAAAACTTGTCGACACTCGACTTAACGGTGCCGTCGGCCTCCACACGCGCATATACCATACCTTTCGCACCTATCTGCGGGCGCTTCACGTAGTCGGTAAGCTGGTCGAGCTGCTTGCGGGTGTATGTAGCCGCACCCGGAGCGCATATACCGCCGATATAAGCGGCATTGTCAAACACGCCGAAGCCATGGCCCTTCATAATGTCCATAAGCTCGACAAACCTCATGCCGAAACGCAGGTCAGGCTTGTCGCTGCCGTAATATTTCATGGCATCGGCCCACGGCATACGTATAAACGGCTGCGGCAGGTCAACACCGCGAAGTTCTTTAAACAAGTGCACGGCCATGCCCTCGAAAAGGTTGATTATATCGTCCTGCTCCACGAAACTCATCTCACAGTCTATCTGTGTGAACTCGGGCTGGCGGTCGGCACGCAGGTCCTCGTCGCGGAAACATTTTACAATCTGAAAATAGCGGTCCATACCCGACACCATAAGAAGCTGCTTGAGAGTCTGGGGCGACTGCGGAAGAGCATAGAACTGACCCTGATTCATACGCGAGGGCACCACGAAGTCGCGCGCACCCTCGGGTGTGGAGCCGACAAGCATGGGGGTCTCTATTTCAAGGAAGCCCTTGCTGTCAAGATAGCGGCGGACCTCCATTGTCATCTTATGACGCAGTTCAAGATTCTTCCTGACACAGCTGCGGCGCAAGTCGAGGTAACGGAATTTCATACGCAAGTCGTCGCCGCCGTCAGTATCGTCCTCGATTGTGAACGGAGGCACCTCCGACGGGTTGAGCACGGTAAACTTTTCGGCGATGATCTCAATATCGCCGGTGGGAAGATTGGGATTCTTGCTTGAGCGCTCAGCCACTTTTCCGGTCACCTGAACCACATATTCACGACCGAGATGGTTGGCGGCCTCGCAGAGGTCAGCATCTGTCTCGTTATTGAACACCACTTGTGTTATACCGTAGCGGTCACGCAGGTCTACAAATGTCATGCCTCCCATCTTACGGGCACGTTGAACCCAACCGGCAATTGTGACCACGCTGCCGGCATCGCTCAAGCGGAGTTCTCCGCATGTCTTACTCCTATACATATAGCGTTACTGAAATATAGTATGTTAATGCAATAATGAAATTTACGTCAAAGATACAAATAAGTCGAGTGCAAAAGCAAATAATTTTGCACTTTGCCCGACATGAGTGTCTAAGAGCGCATCAAAGTTAATCATAAACCGCGTAAAATGGAAATCTCCATATGTTTTTCATATGGCAACGAAGTATCAAGATGAAATAAATATAATGCTTCGCACGCAACAGCTGAATGATTCAGTTTTCGCCCGTGTATGTTTTTCAATAAATGGGGGCTATTATTTACCGGATACTTTCCAGCGGATTTTCTCCCAGATAGAGGGTTCGTCAAACTTTATGTGCACGTTTATGCCGCTGTCTTTTTTATTCAGGAACACGATGGAGCTGTGCAGTATTATGACCACAACGTCGTCAAACTGGGTGATGCCGTGTATATGGCTAAGAGCCAGCTTATGAAAGGGCGATGCGGGGTCGATGCTGTTGATGACCAAGTTGCCCTCCTCGTCAATCACGATGTTGTGATGTTCAGATGTATATTCAAACAACAATCCCACATCAAGCAACTCTATTCCTGCCGGCCGCTTGCGATATTTTTTATATAATGCGTCGATTACCTTCTTCGTTATCATACTTACGTAGTTAAGCTTTGACGGGGCTTGATTGGTCATCCGCACTTGCCTGTGTCGTATTAACACACTTACGGCGCCTATGGTTTAGGATTTTTTAGATAAAAATGGTTTAGAATGGCTGTATTTGATAAAAAAGTGCGGCAATAGTGAATCATCACAATGCCGCACTTTATAGTCATATGATCATAACTGATTATGCAAGGAATCCGAGGAGCACACCGGCAGCGACAGCCGAACCGATAACACCTGCGACGTTGGGACCCATAGCGTGCATGAGCAGGTAGTTGCTGGGGTCATATTCAAGGCCGAGGTTATTGGAGATGCGGGCCGACATAGGCACAGCCGACACACCGGCATTTCCGATAAGCGGATTGAGCTTCTTGCTCGCAGGCAGGAACAGGTTGAAGATCTTCACAAAGATGACACCCGAAGCCGATGCGATGATGAAGGCCATGAAACCGAGGGCGAAGATAAATATCGTGTCGAGTGTAAGGAACTCCGAAGCTTGGGTCGAGGCTCCGACTGTCATACCGAGAAGTATGGTCACGATATCGGTCAGCGCATTGCTTGCAGTCTTGGCAAGACGGTTGGTCACACCACACTCGCGCAGGAGGTTACCGAAGAAGAGCATACCGAGCAGGGGTATACCGGAGGGCACCACGAAGCAAGTAAGGATAAGGCCTACGATGGGGAATATGATCTTCTCGTTCTGCGACACGGCACGCGCGGGCTTCATCTTGATGACACGTTCGTGCTTGGTGGTGAGCAGACGCATGATCGGCGGCTGGATAAGCGGCACGAGAGCCATGTAAGAATATGCCGACACAGCTATGGCACCCATAAGGTTGGGGGCGAGTTTTGACGACAGGAAGATAGCGGTAGGACCGTCGGCACCACCGATGATAGCGACAGCACCAGCCTGATCGGGAGCAAAGCCGAGAGCAAGGGCCACCATATAAGCGCCGAATATACCGAACTGCGCAGCCGCGCCGACAAGCATGAGCTTAGGATTGGCTATAAGGGCCGAGAAGTCGGTCATGGCACCGATGCCGAGGAAGATAAGAGGCGGATACCAGCCGGCACTCACTCCGTTGTAAAGGATATTGAGCACGGAGCCCTCTTCGTATATACCTATTTCGAGACCTGCGGTTCCGTTGAAAGGGATGTTGCCTATAAGTATACCGAAGCCTATCGGCACAAGCAACATCGGCTCGAAATTCTTCTTGATGGCAAGCCACAGGAAGAAAAGGCCGACGGCGAGCATGACCAGATGTTGCCAAGTAGCGTTGGCAAAGCCCGTAAGCTCCCAGAACTGCTGGAAATTGGTCGCCATAAATTCGTGGAAAGTCATATTGTCTGATGCTTTATTTTATAAATAAAATACCTTAGGTCTCTCTTAAGCGAGGGTTATAATCACTGCTCCTTCAAGCACTGCGTCGCCGGCAGCCACATTGATGGAGGCCACCTTTCCGTCGCGTCCGGCATGGATGGCGTTTTCCATCTTCATGGCTTCGAGCACGACTACCGTATCGGCAGCCTTTACAGTATCGCCTACCTTGCAGTTTATAGACAGTATGGTACCGGGCAGAGGAGCCTTGATTTCATAATTGCCGGAGGCAACAGTGGCTTTTGCCACCACTTTCTCGCCTGAAGCCGTACGGGGGGCAGCCGAAGGACGCGGAGTGTTGACTACGGTCACCGGATTCTGCTTTTTCTCAAGCTCGACCTTATAGGGGGTACCGTTTACAAGAACTTCGGCAACGTTGTCTACAATATCGCCGATGGCAACATTATAGGTGTTTCCGTTTATTTTATATTTATATTCTTTCATGTGAATGATAATTTACTTTTCTTGTTGGAAAAATTTGATTGGATTAACGTCGCGGAAGTTCGCGCAAGCTGTAGATTTTAGAGCTCCACGGCGAGTAGCTTTTCCTTACCTTATTTATAGTAAGGATAGTGTTCTCTTTGTCATGGGCGTTAAGATGATTGTGCAGAGCCATGACGATAGCGGCAATCTCCTCACCCGAGTCGTGGGTAGGACGCTCTTCCTTGGGCAGAGACTTGGTCTCGATACCCTGCGAGCGGGCTTTGTTTTTACGCGACACCCTCGCACCTATGCGGCTTATGGCATAGAATGACAGGCTGAGCAGCAGCAACGCGGAGAACACGATGCACATGGCCATCAGTGACAGTCCGAAGCCGTGACCGTCGGTCTCGGCAAACATCTCCACCTTTGAGTTGGTGTCAATGATCTTGTTGTTACTGCTGGGTGTGATGTAAGCTGCATCAGAGCCGTCGCGCACCTCCCAAGCTTCGATACCGGAGCCTTCGCCGTCAAATTTACGGGCGTAGGTCGTGTTGGGCAGCAAAGAGGCGGGCACAGTGATTGAGTCGATGAGAGTAATGCCGTTGGCATCATATATACCGATCCAGTTGTCCTGACCCGGAGTGAGCTTGAAACTTAGGTGGAATGTACCTTTGTTGGGTTCGCCGTCGGCCCAGAACACGACATGCTGCCGAGGGGGTATCTCCGTGTTTACGTCGCCGAGGGGCACAGGATATTTCTTAGGCTGCGCCGGATCGTTTGACAGGTAAACGCTCGATATCTCCATAGGTGCATAGGTCGAGTTGTACAGCTCTATCCATGCCTGATGGAGGCCGTAGTCGTCGACATAATTGCTGTCGTTCTGTACCATCACTTCGTTTATGCGCAGTCCGCGGCGTCCTTGGGCGTCAACGGTCATGCAGCATGCAACGGCGGCGATAAGTATGATTAAAAATCTCTTTTTCATTGGAAAATGTATAGAGGCGTTTTGTTATAGAGGTATGTTACCGTGCTTTTTAGCAGGATTGGTGACTTTCTTGGTAGCAAGCTGCTGCAGAGCGCGTATCACGCGGAAGCGGGTGTTGCGCGGCTCGATGATGTCATCGATATAGCCGTATTTGGCGGCATTGTAGGGATTGCAGAACAGCTTGTTGTATTCGGCCTCTTTCTCGGCAAGAACCTTTGCAGGATCCTCGGCTTCCTTGGCCTCACGGGCATAAAGCACCTCAACGGCACCGGCACCGCCCATAACCGCGATTTCGGCAGTAGGCCATGCGTAGTTCATGTCGCCGCGGAGCTGCTTACAGCTCATCACGATATGGCTTCCGCCGTAGCTCTTGCGGAGAGTAACGGTAACCTTGGGCACGGTAGCCTCACCGTAGGCGTAAAGGAGCTTGGCACCATGAAGGATGACGCCGTTGTATTCCTGACCGGTACCGGGGAGGAATCCGGGTACGTCGACGAGAGTGACCAAAGGTATGTTGAAGGCGTCGCAGAAACGCACGAAGCGTGCGCCCTTGCGTGAAGCGTTGCTGTCAAGCACACCGGCGAGATACTTGGGCTGGTTGGCCACAATACCCACCGACTGGCCGTTCATGCGGGCAAAACCCACAATTATGTTCTTGGCATAATCGCGCTGTATTTCAAGGAACTCGCCGTTATCGATTATGGCACCGATCACCTCATACATATCATAAGGCTTGGTGGCGCTGTCGGGGATGATGTCGTTAAGCGAGTCTTCGAGGCGGTCAATGGGGTCGGTGCACTCTACCAGCGGCGGCTCCTCAAGGTTATTCTGAGGTATGTAGCTGAACAGTTTGCGGATAATCTTCAAAGCCTCTTCACCGTCTTCAGCGGCAAAGTGTGCCACACCGCTCTTGCAGGCATGTACCTGCGCGCCGCCGAGAGCCTCCTGAGTGACATCCTCGCCGGTGACAGTCTTCACGACCTTAGGACCGGTAAGGAACATGTAGGATATGCCCTTGGTCATTATGGTGAAGTCGGTAAGCGCGGGTGAATATACGGCGCCACCGGCACAAGGACCGAGTATGCCCGATATCTGGGGAATGACACCCGACGCCATGATGTTGCGCTGGAATATTTCGGCATAACCGGCAAGAGCGTTTATACCTTCCTGAATACGTGCGCCGCCCGAGTCATTAAGACCGATAACGGGTGCGCCCATCTTCATGGCCATGTCCATGACCTTGCATATCTTCAGGGCCATAGTCTCGGACAACGAACCGCCGAATACGGTAAAGTCCTGAGCGAATACGTATACAAGACGTCCCTCTATCGTACCGTAACCGGTGACAACACCGTCGCCGAGATAGCTCTTCTTCTCCTGACCGAAGTTTGTGCAACGGTGACGCACAAACATGTCGAGCTCTTCGAAAGAACCCTCGTCAAGAAGCTGGGCTATGCGCTCGCGTGCTGTATACTTGCCTTTGTCGTGCTGTTTCTGTATGGCCTTTTCGCCACCTCCTAAACGGGCTTCCTCGCGCAGGGCGATAAGCTCTTGTACTTTTTCAAGCTGAGTGCTCATGTCTTATTGTTTTGTTAATAAACAAGGGAGTTGGTTATCATTTGTTGGGGTCCTCGCAGAGCTCGATAAGCGCACCGCAAGTCGATTTGGGATGAAGGAAAGCGATGTTAAGGCCTTCAGCCCCTTTACGCGGAGCCTTGTCGATAAGGCGGCAGCCTTTTTCCTCAGCCTCGGCAAGAGCGTTGGCGACTCCGTCTTCCATTGCAAAAGCTATGTGCTGTATGCCTCCGCGGCCACCGTTGTTGGCTATGAATTTAGATATAGCGCTGTCATCCGATGTACCCTCAAGAAGCTCAATCTTGGTCTGACCTACCTTAAAAAATGCAGTACGTACTTTCTGGTCGGCCACCTCCTCGATGGCAAAGCATTTAAGGCCTAAGATTTTCTCGTAAAAAGGTATTGCCTCGTCCAAAGAGGGAACGGCTATACCCACGTGTTCAATGTGAGAAATGTTCATTGTATTAATTTTTTAATTATGGTTGAATAATGTTATTGATTTTCCGGTTAAAAATCGGCTTTACGCCATGCGCAAAGACCGATTCACATTAATCGACGCTGCAAATTTAGCAATTATTGTTGAACTACCTAATGACATATCTATAATAATTAATGACATATCTATAATAATTAATGTATGATAAGTGAATTTTTGTCAGAAAAGTGAAATTGTGTCAGCCCGCATGTCAGTAGGTGCAAAACAGTCAAGGCAATGTTTATCATATGCTTAGCTAAATGTTCAACCTTTTTGGCATATGATTTGTTTTTTCTATGAATGTCAAACCCGACATGGGTGAGCACGACAAACATACATTTAACGAATCAACATAACCAAAATAAAAACTTAAACATTATGGGAAAAATTATCGGTATTGACTTGGGAACTACCAACTCATGCGTTTCAGTACTTGAGGGCAACGATCCTGTCGTTATACCTAACAGCGAAGGTCGCAATACAACCCCGTCTATCGTAGCATTCATAGCCGGCGGAGAGCGTAAGGTCGGAGACCCCGCCAAGCGTCAGGCAATAACCAACCCTGAAGGCACCATCTACTCGATCAAGCGTTTCATGGGTGAAAAATATGATGAAGTGGCCGACGAGGTCAAGAGAGTGCCTTATGAGGTAGGCAAGGCTGACAACGGCACAGTGCGTGTGCTCGTGGACGGCCGCGAATATACTCCTCAGGAAATCTCGGCCATGATACTTCAGAAGATGAAGAAAACCGCCGAAGACTATCTCGGTCAGTCGGTTGACGAAGCCGTCATAACCGTTCCGGCTTATTTTAACGACTCGCAGCGTCAGGCTACCAAGGAAGCAGGCGAAATAGCCGGTCTTAAGGTGCGCCGTATAGTCAACGAGCCTACTGCAGCAGCCCTTGCATACGGCCTTGACAAGAGCAATAAGGACCAGAAGATAGCCGTGTTTGACCTTGGCGGCGGTACATTTGATATATCTATCCTCGAACTCGGCGACGGAGTATTTGAAGTAAAATCAACCAACGGTGACACTCACCTCGGTGGCGATGACTTCGACCATGTAATCATAGACTGGCTTGCCGACGACTTCCAGCAGGAATACAATGTAGACCTCCGCAAAGACGCCATGGCCCTCCAGCGCCTTAAAGAAGCCGCCGAAAAAGCGAAGATTGAACTGTCAAGCTCGACCACAACCGAAATCAACCTGCCTTACATCATGCCGGTTGACGGTGTGCCCCGCCACTTGGTAAAAACACTTACCCGTGCAAAATTCGAGCAGCTCGCCGACAAGCTCATTCAGGCTACAATCAAGCCGTGTGAACAGGCGCTCAAGGATGCAGGTCTGACAGCCTCCGATATAGATGAAGTTATCCTCGTAGGTGGTTCGACCCGTATACCCGCCATACAGGAAATAGTCAAGAAGTTCTTCGGCAAAGCCCCCTCAAAGGGCGTCAATCCCGACGAAGTGGTAGCAGTAGGCGCCGCCATTCAGGGTGGTGTGCTTTCAGGCGATGTAAAAGACGTGCTTCTGCTTGACGTAGTACCTCTGTCGGTAGGCATCGAGACCCTCGGCGGCGTAATGACCAAGCTTATCGAGGCCAACACCACCATACCTACCCGCAAGAGCGAAGTATTCTCTACCGCAGCCGACAACCAGCCTTCGGTTGAAATACACGTACTTCAGGGTGAGCGTCCTCTTGCAAAAGATGACAAGACCCTCGGTAAATTCCACTTGGACGGCATAGCTCCCGCTCCGCGAGGCATACCCCAGATTGAAGTTACATTTGAGATTGACGCCAACGGCATACTCAACGTTTCAGCCAAGGATAAAGCTACCGGCAAGGAACAGAGCATACGTATAGAAGCTTCATCGGGTCTTACCGACGCCGAAATCAAGCGTATGAAAGACGAGGCCGCCGCAAACGCAGCTGCCGACGAGGCCGAAAAGCAGCGCATCGACAAGCTGAACCAAGCCGACACTGTCATCTTCCAGACAAAGAAGCAGCTTGAAGAGCTCGGAGCCGCTATCCCCGCTGACAAAAAGGCAACTATCGAAGCCGCTCTCAAACGCTTGGAAGACGCCCACAAGGCTCAGGATGTAGCTGCCATCGAACCGGCCATCAACGACATCCAGAAAGCTTTCGGCGAAGCCCAGCAGGACATACTCAACGCCCAGCAGCAGGCTCAAGCCGGTGCACAGCCGGGCGCAGGCGCACCTAACCCCGGCGCAGGCGCACCCCACGCAGGCGGCGACGACCACGTAACCGACGTCGACTTCGAAGAAGTGAAATAAGCCACCAAATCAACGATAATAAAAATGGAGTGTAACTCAACAAGTTACACTCCATTTTTATTTATACTTTTCTCGCCTAATAGGACTAATTGCAAAAAAATAGCGAAGTGGCTTCAGACTTTTTTCGTATATTTGGCGTTGAATAAGAAAAGATTATTTTATGTCGGAAGAGCAGATGAATAGTTATCGACTTACGTCGATGGAGGAGCCGGGCGATGAACGCATGGCTCAGATTATGCGTGAGGTCGCTGAAGATGCCCGCGAAAGCACACGCCGGGCTGCCGAGCGTGTAGCTGCCGGAATTGAAGCTGCTACACAAGCGGCTCAAGAGAAATGGGGGGATGCGATAAACAGGATAAAGAATGGTAGCAAGTAATCATCGCCCTGTCCTGATTGTGATTGCCGGACCTAATGGATCTGGCAAGACTTCCGTGACCTCCAAGATTCTGCATCATGAGTGGCTTGAGGATTCGGAATACATCAATCCCGATAATGTTGCCCGCGATGTGTTCGGCGATTGGAACAATCAGGAATCTGTTCTAAAAGCCGCCAACTATTGCAATGAATGGAGAGAAAGATGTCTTGCAGAACGTAAGAGCCATATCTTTGAGACTGTGATGTCGGCTACAGATAAAGTCGATTACATTCTTAGAGCGAAGCAAGCCGGATTCTTCATCCGCCTTTTCTTCGTATCTACTGAATCTCCGACAATCAATGCGAAGCGTGTGGCTCAACGAGTGTTGGATGGAGGACATGATGTGCCTATCCCTAAAATCATATCCAGATACGACAAGTCCATTGCAAATTGCAAAATCCTCTCCGGGATAGTTGACCGACTCTATGTCTATGATAACTCAATCGAGGATGCAGAAGCGCGTCTTTTGTTCCGACTGAGCGACGGCGAACTTGCCAAACGTTATGTTGAGGAACTTCCCAACTGGGCTTCTACCATCCTTCCGAGATAAGCAACGACAAGGTAACCAATGTCATTCTTACGAACTTGAAATCTCATATTTGTACCATACGACACCAATATATTGATAATCAAACATGGTTAGATTCGAAGAAGTCAAGTAATCCGTCAATTCAGAAATATCTAAATCCATATAAATAGGGATGTAACCTTTTGAGTTACATCCCTATTCTATTTTGTTTATTATAGATTAAAGTATCTTATTATTGATATGTTTTCATCATATTTGGAGCATGTTCTAAATAGCGATGATATTTCACATAACAATAGAATTGTCGATGTTTCATAATATAAGACACCCGGCAAGCGGATTGGTCCCGTCAAGGCATTGCCGGCAGGTGTGAAAACGCGCTCTATAAAAGTCTCAGGCAGTGGGATTTGCAGATTATATTATAAAATAATAATCATGCATATCGGCAACAAAACAATCAGCAATCGGAGATAGCGAAATTTACGCTGAATCTGCCACTTGTTGTTCGGGTTTTACTTACCGATGCAGTGCGTAGAACACGTTGTCGCTCAACAGATTGCAAATCTTCGGGTACAAAAGCCCGAAAATGCCCCGTTTTTACCTTCTGAAAAATCGCTTTCCAAGCCCCTCCCGGGCCTGTATTTTGTACCCGACAAATGCCTTCAGGTCATTCGCGAGTGGGCTTGAAGCGCATGTCGGCCAAAGGCCGGTGCGCGGTGGCGAAGCCATCAAGACCCACCGCAAAGTTAGCGATTTTCAGGGAAATATCCTAATTGGATTTGGTCATCTCAGAGATTATTTATAACTTTGTCACCGCGGTAATAATTACGACAGTGATAAAATATGAAGTTCTATAATCGCTCTAAGGAAATAGAGGAATTAAAGCGGATACAAGGGCGAGCCTTTGAATCCCGGTCGAGAATGACAGTGATAACCGGTCGGCGTCGCATCGGCAAGACATCGCTCGCCCTGCGTGCCACACAAGGGGAGTATCCTACGGTTTATCTTTTTGTCAGTCGTAAAAACGAGGCTGCGTTATGCGAAGAATTCGCCGGGCTTATTTCAAACGCTCTCAACTGTTATGTGCCAACGGAGATAAAGACTTTCAAGTCGCTGTTTCAGATGATGATGGAACTTGCGAAGACCCGCAAGTTTAATCTGATTATTGATGAGTTTCAGGAATTTTTCAATGTCAATCCGTCGGTATTCAGCGACATGCAGAATATATGGGATACGTACCGCAGCGATACGCATGTGAATCTTCTGCTGATGGGTTCGGTTTATTCAATGATGCACAAGATTTTTGAAAGTTACCATGAGCCGTTGTTTGGCAGGGCGGATGCGACCATACGTCTGTCAGGTTTCGGAACGGAGACCATGAAGGAGATTATGCGGGATTTTCGTCCGGACTACACCAATGATGAGCTGCTCGCTTTTTACTGTATTACCGGAGGCGTACCAAAGTATATAGAACTTTTGTGCGAGGATACCGATTTGTCGATTGACGGGATGTTCAACTACGTAGTCAGAGAGAACTCTCCGTTTATAGATGAAGGACGCAATCTGTTGATAGAAGAGTTCGGCAAGGACTATGGGCTATATTTCTCAGTGCTTAGCTGTATAGCTTCCGGGACGAACACTCAGGGCGCGATTGAAAGCGCATTGGGAGGGGTGACTGTGGCAGGTCATCTCAAGCGGTTGATTGAGGATTATTCACTAATCAAGCGAGTACGTCCTATAATGTCGAAGCCACGTTCGCAGAATGTACAATATGTGATAACCGATAATTTCCTGAAATTCTGGTTCAACTATTTCGACCGCAACCAGACACTGGTTGAAATGGGCAATTATGACCGCCTTCGTGAAATTGTCGTATCAGATTATCCGACATATTCCGGTCATATCCTTGAAAAATACTTCCGACTCAAAATGATGGAAAGCCATGAGTATATGAACATCGGCTCGTGGTGGGAGCGCAAAAAAGGGAAGGAAGCCAACGAAATAGATATAGTCGGTATCAAGGTCGATGACAAGACTGCTGTTGTCGCCGAAGTTAAACGCCAGCAACGTAACTACGACCATAAGTTATTCATGGAGAAAGTAGAGTGCATAAAATCTTGCCTTCTTATGAAATATGACGTAGAAACAAAGCTATTGACTTTGGAAGATATGTGATGACACCGGATTTAAGCTGATTCGTTTGAAAAAATGTAACGGAGGTTGATCTATTCGGTCGAAAAAGTGTAATCCTATCGGAGGATAAACTAAAGAAAGTCCTGAAAATGAAGATTCAATATTGCTCCGATCTGCACATGGAGTTTCATGAGAATATGCGCTTCATGAAGTCGCTGCCGCTTGAACCGATCGGCGATGTGCTTGTCATAGCCGGTGATGTAGGGTATCTTGTGGATTCAACCATTCCGCATCTCAGGTTCTGGAAGTGGACGTCCGAAAACTATCGTCAGGTTCTGATGATAGCGGGCAACCATGAGTATTACAACAACGGAGATATAGCAGCGCATGGCGAAAGCTGGCAGAAGATGTTGCTGCCGAATGTCGGCTACTATCACAATAAGGTTGTACGCGTTGACAATGTCGATTTCATTCTTTCAACGCTGTGGTCAAGAATACCTGTTGTCGACGAGTTCGCAATTCAGAATGGCATGAACGATTTCTCGCAGATTCTCTACAACAAACGTCGCTTGATTCCACAAAACATAAACGATGAGTTTGAAAAGAACTTTGCTTTCATCCAACAGGCGGTCAACGAGAGCGATGCAGAAAAGATTGTCGTGGTGACCCATCATCTTCCCACGTTCTCCGCTCTCGAACAAAGACACGTAGGTGATGTATTGAATGCTGCATACGCCACGGAACTCGGCAACTACATAGCAGATTGTCGAATTTCAGCATGGATTTACGGTCACTCCCACCATTGTACCGACCTGATGATTGGCAACACTCACCTCGTAAGCAATCCCCTCGGCTACGTCTTCTGCGGCGAAAACTCTGGATTCAACGATTCCGCTGTGATAGAGGTCTGATACGATGGATTTTGGCACGCTTATTGCTGTACTATCTTATAAAAGCTAACTTATGAATATCAATAAAGAGTATCTGTTTATTAGCATCACGTTCCCGAAACCAATAATTGAACGTGACGATGGACAGAACATCAACTCGTGCGTGGCGACGCATTCAGAAAAAACGCGTGTGGCGTAATCGGTTACGCATTATCTTCCGAGCATTTTCATCGGCATACGTTGAAGATTGCGCAACTGGAACAATTCGTGAAGCCGAAACATGGAAAGAACTCTGTAAGGTTAAATGGTGTCAGGTGTATCGAACCACCGGACAACCTTGCAGCTGCCCTATGTGCTCTGGCGAACGATACAGCCGTCCCGACTTCAAGCGCGAGACTGCAAAGGCAATCCGCGAACAGCTTGAAGCAGAATAAACATCAACATTATCGACGGCGTCTTGTTAGCAAACGAGATGCCGTTGTCTTTCTGCGTATAGAGTTTGTGATAATACTCCTTAATCGGGATGGATGGCGGTTTTGATGACGTTGTCGGCGCGGTTGGCGAAGAGGGTGTAGGCTTCCTGGATTCGGCTGAGAGGAAAGCGGTGGGTTATCAGATGGGTCGTGTCAATCTTGCCTTCGGAAATCAGCTGCATGATTTTGTCGCAGTCGCAGGCATCGACACCGCCGGTCTTGAACGTCAGGTTCTTGCCATACATCCACGGAAGGGGCAATATCTGTTCCGTTTCGTATAGTGCGACAATCGTAACAATGGCATTGGGACGGGCACAACGCCATGCGAGTTCAAACGTCTCCTCGCCTCCGGCAACCTCAATCACGCGGTCGGCGCCACGACCCTCTGTCAATGTATTAAGGATTTCAAGGCATTCTGTCTGTTCGACAACATCCACATCCGGATAATGCTGGCGCACAAATTCACGGCGACTCTCATCAGCTTCGCAAACGACTATTCTTTGAGGCTTATACAACTGCAAACATTCGAGCGTACATAACCCTGTCGGACCGGCTCCGATGATAAGCACCGTGTCTTCCTCTGAAATTTCAGAAATCTTGGCAGCCCAATAACCCGTAGCGAGAATATCGCCGACAAACAGAGCCTGCTCGTCGCTCACGTTATCGGGAATCGGAGTCAGACCGTTGTCGGCGTATGGTACACGGACATATTCCGCCTGACCGCCATCGATGCGGCAACCAAGCATCCATCCACCGGATGTGCAGTTGTTCACGTATCCTCGTTTGCAATAGAAGCACTCGCCGCAGAAAGTCTCGACATTCACCGCGATTCTGTCACCCGGCTTTACCTTGGAGACATCCGAACCGACAGCCTCAACGACGCCAACTAATTCATGTCCCACAGTAATGCCGACCTCCGCCTGAGGCACAGCCCCATGCAGAATATGAAGATCCGACGAGCAGATACTTGAAAGAGTAACCCTCACCACGGCATCCTTTGGGTCTATAATCTCCGGCTTCGGTTTCTCAATCAGCTCGAACCGTCCCGGCGCAATATATGTCAAAGCTTTCATCTCAAATTTTATTCTATGTCCAATGGCAGGAGGTTGTCATCATTGAAACGGTCAAAGTCAGACTGGAAAAGCTTATCCTGAATGACGCGATATTTCTCAAACTCAGTTTCAGCGTATTCTTTAGCTTGTTCGGCTGATATATGTCCGCTATCAGTCAGAACGGGACGGTCGGTAAGATCAAGAAACCTATCAATACGCTTAGCCCAATCCTCCATTGTCATGGGAATATGACGCTTTGCCATGTCTTCCGCCAAATCAAGGAATGAGTTGACAATTCGTCCCATATCCTCCAGCTCACTCGCTTTAAGATAATTTTTGGCGATGCTGACATCCGGCTTAACAATCTTTCCGTTGGGAGCATTCTCCCATGTTGTGAGGCCCATGTGCTCCTTTTCAGCATTAGCCCGGTCAATTATCAGTTCAGCCGCCGTATGACCATGAACAGCGTAGTGCATCTTATTCTGTACCTTCTTGAAGAACAATCGGGTAGTCGGAGCATCACGATTGTAATCGATGCTTGTAGCGTAAATATCCGTCAACTTTTGATAGAAACGCCGCTCGCTGAGGCGTATCTCACGAATTTCAGCCAACAGATGCTCGAAATAGTCCTCGCCTATAAACGAGCCGTTCTCCATGCGCTTCTTGTCAATCACATATCCACGGATAGCAAACTGACGCAAAATAAATGTACACCACTGCCTAAACTGCGTGGCTCGTGTACTGTTAACACGATACCCGACTGATATAATGGCATCGAGATTGTAGAATTTCGTCAAATAATTCTTCCCATCAGAAGCAGTTGCCGAGAATTTCTCGGTAACTGAATCCTCTTGAAGTTCTCCGCTTTTGAAGATGTTTTTCAGATGCAGACCAATATTATCAGTGGAACAATCAAACAGTTGCGCCATAGCCTTCTGCGTACACCACACAGATTCATTATGGTACACAACCTGCACACCATCCTCATTCCCCTCAATCTGAAAGATCAGGAACTCCGCAGTGCTATTTCGTATCTCAAATTTATTCGCCATAATGCTCGCAAATAAGTAAAACGTTAGATTAAAAAATATTAATATTCATAGCCTGTTCAAGTAGAAACTCTGACGGCTTCAACCGGTCAACATCCTGCAAACCGATACCCATTGACCAATTATGCGCGTGCTCCTCCACTCCCGGTTCCCGGAAGCAAGATACTGCTTAAACTCCTTATATCTGTCTTCGTATGCCATACTTTTTCCAAAAATCAGTTGACTAGTGCTTGAGTTACTCTGATAGCAAATCACATGAAAAATCTTGAATCAAAGCAATGACCATTATAGTGTTGTAAAAGGACACCAATTCTTGCTGCGTTGTTAGATGTATCAATAGTAGACGGCATTTTCGTATGATATTCAAACGAATTCCAATTCAGCTTTGTAAAGCTTAGAATCTCCGAAGCGATTTGCTCCAAGCTACTTTTGCCGTAGCATCTTGTTATCTTTAAAGGTTTAGGGATGCCTCTTGCACCGACAAAATATGATCTTCCACTTTCAATTGATGGAACTGTACCATGTGTCCAAAGCATAGCTTCAAAGTCTGAAATCCGAAAACAAAGTCCACGATGTACAGGATACTTACTAGTATCGAACCAATCATGTTTAGAATCTTTACTTATTAATTTTATGGACTTTTCCTCTTCTATTGTAATTAGATCTATGTCGCTAATATGCGGAGAAAGTGCTTTAACAAGTCCAGCTATCTCTGAAGGTTTAAATATCGTTTTTTTGTGTATGACAACACGTTTAGGCATGTTAGTCATAGCTTGCCTAAACATTTCAATGATATTAAGTCCAAAATTATATGCGTCATGCTCTGTTAGATATGGATTTTTTCTAAAAAATTGATTGTCGTCTATTTTTTGCAATCTGAACTTCAATCCTTGTCCATGGCAATTATATAGATGACTGCATCCAATAACTATTTGTTTACCCTTTTGTTGCACGGTATCAATTGCATATCCAATTCCAGCATAGGCGGAGTTCTGATCTAAATCTGCCATAGTCCAAGGCACACGTCCTGACTTAACAAATATAGCCAAGGATACCCACCAATGTTTAGCACAATTCAATGATGAGCTAAGTGTCTTTTCTTCAATTATCTGAGTAGGTATATTGCTCTGAGCTGCGAATGACTTTATATAATCATGGAAATCTATTGTCTTTTCTCCGATTTTAAAAGTTTTTATATTTGCCCAATGATTCGGTATAAATATTGCCACAATTGTATTGGGAGAGACACTACTTACTTTTTCTAAAGATCTACAAATGTTATCAGCAAGGACTTTTGCATTCGTTTGACTGTCTTTACAAGTAATCCATCCATCATCTTTTGAAGTAGGAACGTTAAGAATCGTATGATACTCAATATTAAATCCTCTGTATGTTTGGAAATAATCACGACCATAAGCTGCAATTCCACCAACCACAAGTGATCTCAGGAATCGTTCAGCATTGGGGACTAGGCACTTCGGACATATTACACCAATATTTATAGCTTCCGGCTCTAATACCTTAGAGGGTATATCATATGGAGCATTATTAGTCAGACCTCGCATTGGATTAGTATCCCGAACGAGGCTGTTTCCATTGCTAAAAAGTAGAGCTGGCTCAACTATATCAATACCACCAAAATACAATCTTCTTTGATCGAAACCTATTGGCGACTGTATTGGCTCATTGTCATTCACAATATAGCAATAAGCCGCATTAGGAGAAATCTTAAAAATTGAAGCTGTATTTGACAGTGGTAGACCAAAGGACAATGCTCCATTGGCAAATAATAATTGATGCCATTTTTGCAATTCATTGGACCATCCCTCATTCCTTAAGGTATCTGAAAAGGACTTAAGGAATAGTTTTTTGAATTCAACATTATATTGTCCCTCTTCGAAAAAGAGAGTGGGATTCAATGATAAAAACATTTGTTTCACTCCCTGGATATTAGAAAATTTCAAGGACAATTTAAGGGCATTGTATATGCCTTGTTTATTATCGTAGATTCGTTGGGGATCCCATAACAAGTCCTTTCTAAATTCGATATTGAGGTTTAATAAGTCGGCAATACCAATCAAGACTCCGTTTATTATTAATCTTCTAAAAATAGGAATCTCTTCACAGCTCATTACTGACAAGGGTAAGGGCTGCAGTGTATTCTTTAGGTTGTTTTTGAATGTGTTATAAATCTCGTCATATGAACCTAACGCATAAACTTTCCCTTGATATACAATCGCAGATATAGCCCTACCTTTTATATTGTCTCGAACTTCACCCCATAAATTGGCTTTTGATGAAGTAAGTTCAAAACAAAAGCATTCCTTAGGGATTACAATTGGATATAGATTTGTTTCAGCGTAAGATGAAGCTGCATTGATATTGGGATTCAATGCAAATGGAACCTTAGAATCAAAAGAGCTACAACTTTTCGATTCAATTTCGTTTACTTCGCGCAAAGCCTGTTCGTCATCATTGTAGGCGACCTTTGCCATTCTTGAGACGATTTCATCAAATACTGGTGATTGTATGTAGAATGCTTGTCTGCCATTCTGTGTAGCAATATTTAGCAATTGAGCAATTCGGTTTGTAGGTTCAGGATCCATGCCCAACCAATAAAGGACACCACTTCCTCTTTTTGCGAATACTATTTCGAGAGCGGACATAAGAGATTCATCTCGGCCACTATATCCCATCACGATTAGATGCTTGTCCACGAAGTACGAAGACATAGCTTCAACAAAAATACTTTCTTGGGAATAGAGTTCTGCTTCGGTATTTTTTAATTTGGAGTATCTGTAATCACCGTGCAGCGCAATATGGTTGAATCTACTGCGAGAGAGCACCTCAAAAATTCGGTCTTTGTCATCAATTGCAACTTCATGTACCAATTGATTCGCTTGAGTAAAAGATGTAACTGTTAATCTGTCGAAGTTTGTTGTCCATACAGACTTTAAGACTCCTTTTTGATGCAATAATGGTAGAAGGCAATAACCTACACTCGGCGACTTCCCTTCAAATAGACTCTCAAAGTAGTTCCTTCTTATATCTTCCTGAGGCATTGCCTCTTCAACATAGAAAACATATTCGGATGGATCTCCATGCTTAGGATAGCCCGGTTGTAGATTACACCATCGTTGGATTTCTTTTTTATCGCTTTCCGAATCAATGCTAATGGAAGTGTTGGTTGGATTGTTAGAAATATAAAGCATTCTTTTCCAATCCCAAATGCATCGTGATGCAGCTGGCACACCAGAAGAAACAGAACAACCCGCCCCGAATAGAAAACCAAAAGATTGTGTTTTACTTAGAGCAAAAGCACGCAAAAATGCGTCAAATTGAAGTTTTCTACACATTTTCTATCTTCAAGATTGTTATTCTACATAGTCAGATATTGTGTCGTCGAATAATCCATATTGGCTTTCCGGTTCATTGACAACAGTCTCTGCCTCATCAATATTTCCATAGCCGTCAGACTTAGCTATGACATTCTGGAGCTGGGTGTAGCTCCATATTTGGTTTGCCATGCGAGGCACGATGCCCTCGGTGCAACGGCGTTCGAGCGGATGGTAAGAGCTTATCTTGATACGAAGTGTTGGATAATTCGGGATTGATTGCCCGTCCTTCATTACCTTTGTGCGTGTCCCGAACGAGATGCGCTCAATGTCATAATATCCGTCGATTGTGTTGTCGATAAGAGGCAACAGGTACTTGGCTTCGGAAATGTCACCTCTTGGCATATTAAGCATAACATAAGTAGCACCCTCTGCCTCATGGTTGTAGAACAGTTGATAAAGTTTTGCGACATTTTTTCGACCGTCTTCTCCAGTTTCTTCCTTGCGCACAAGACAGGTAAGGAATTTACCCATACCATCAGGACTATTTACTATACCTTTATCTTTTCGCTCTTTTTCTAACTGAACGGTCGGGTCTTTACCGAGTTCGACAGGAACAACATAAAAGTTTTCGCCGAGCAATGCCCGAAGTCGTTTGTTGTCTTCAGGATATGATTTGTCTAACGCAAGTGAGAAAAGATTCTGATTCTCGTATGGTCGGAAAGTCTTGCCGAGAGTATCTTGAAAATGAGATTTGAAATAGTCCGAAGCATTGACATCAGGGTGTGCTGCCAATGCGTAAAACTCAAATTTTTCTTTGAGCATATCCTGCACGGCACGACGGAACTTGTCACGAACGCTGTGTCGCCATGCGGCTTTTGCCCCAGCATTATTTCGAGCGTAAAGCGCAAGTACAAATAGGAAGTTGACATCGTAATGCGAGAGCAGCAGCGTGTCGCGGTCATATAGCCGGTTTTTGAACTGACGGCTGACAGGCGGCTGATTGGGATGCGGCTCGGTATAGTCTTCATACGACAATGTTTTCTTGTCGATAGAAGCAGAAATGAAGAAATTGGGGATTACATTGTAGCCCTCGGTAACTTCATCAAAGAGCTGTATGCGCTCGAACGGGTCAGCCATGTTTGGATTGCCATTGAGCCATATATCGAGATTCCATTGGATAACATTACGTGCGTAAGTGCGTTGTTTATAGATTGATTCCTTGCCGAGCGAGTTGCCGATTTTATAATATTTGGAGTCGCCGATATAGTAAATATCATCGTCGGCCTTATCGTTGATTAGTAGTCCGTCGTAAGTATAGAAATGGTCTACGAGCTTGCCGTCGTCCTGTTCTTTCAATCCGCGCGGTATGTTTGTGTCACCGATAAGTTCGTCAATCATCGCCTCAAATACGATGTGGAAGGATTTCACAAGCAAATATTCGCTTTGCGATGTATTGATACGGATTTTGTATGTCTTATCGAAGAAAGCATAACATAAATCCCACAGCTTAACGGCGGTATCAGAGAAATACTTATATTTTATCTGACGTAGGCGAGTACGCCCGAAGCCGTCGAGGTATCGTTTGAACTTAGCTCCGGTGATGAGCTTGAATCCGAAGTTAATACTGGAGCGGAAGCCGTATGTGTCAGATATGTATTGTAGAATAGAGAAGAAAATCACAATGAGTTCTTCGTCGAAATTCACCTGACGTTTTTTGTTTACCGGGTTAAGGTATGTCGGACTGCTGTCTTGAACAATGGCGGTAGTTCGGGCGATGGTCTTACCCCAGTTTATCTTGTTAAAGCCGGAGTGCAGGTTCTTAAGTATAAAAGTGAAGAACTGTTGATTTTCCTTGTTGAAACGGATTAGCGACAGGATAACATCAAGAAGTGTGTTGCTTTTTTTCTTGTGTGATCCTTTGCCCTCGTCCTCTATCTGGCGATGGAGTACAATCTCATTCTTTTTGTGCGATTCATTATAGACCACGATTGCCCGGTGAATCCACACGGCAAATTCATAGAGAAACTTTCGGTGTCTCTCGTCAATCTTTGCTTCGTCGAGATGAATAAGGTTTTGAGGCTCATATTCACCGAACACCTTCCCCTGTTCGTCAATAAGAACTTTGGGGAGAATGAAAACTACGTCCTTGACTCTTTCATGAGGATTATAGTAATACCCAACGTAACTGACTGATACGCGCTGCTCAACGTCCTGAAGGGTAAAAAGCCCGTCAAGAACATCCGCGACATCAGCCACATCGTATTGGTATTCCTCAATCAGTAGTTTCATTATGAAAGTCGAGTAATATGGATATCCCAATCGCTGGCTTTTGAGATCAGCTTATCCATATGTTGTTTTCTCAGTTGAGCGGAAACATAAAATTTACGTCCATCAGCAGTGTTGAATACTTTTGAGGCTCTATTCTTAGACATATCTGTCCTTTCAGCAAATACTTGTTCAGTTTCTAGAGCATGCTTAGGCAACCCAAAGCTATTCCACACTTGAATAGCTTCTTCCGTTGAGATATCAGGATACTTCTCAAAATATTTTTTTAATACGGTCAGAACAGTGTCAATCATCGAAGAAATTTTTTCTCCGTCTACCATGAAAGTAGGTTGAACCCATTCGCCTTTCTCGTTTTGAATTTCGCCGACATGTTCAAGATCCTCGACGACATCAAGATTGAAGTTGTCGATGAAATTCCCGAGGGCCTCAGGATCTTCGAAGAAATCGGTAAAGCGGAATGAACGGTTAGCTTTCTTATTCTTGAAAAGCTCGCTCGACACATCAAAATCCTTAAACACGTCTGTCCAAAGATAGAACAATACCTTGTTCAAGAATACTTCTTCTGAAATAATGCCGGTGGTATTATCAGCCTTGGCAAAGAAATATCCCATCTGCTTGTCCGACGATTCGGTAAGCGTATATATTTCTGGATTGATTTTGCTAAGGAACTGCCCCCATGAATAGATGTTGTCTCCAATTTGGAATTTCCAATCTATTGGTTGCTGCGTTTTCTTATCGATTGGGTGGTACTCAATGGGCATATACTTCCAATTCCAACGACGTTTGAAAGCGGAGTCGATGGGGAAAAGCGACTGGTCGCTGGTGTTCATTGTAGCCCAGATATAAAGATTGGGCGGCAGGAGTAGAAGTTTGCCGTTGAGAATGTCTTGACCGACAGCTTGTGTCTTGCCGTTATCTTTGTGCAAAACAAAAGCACGGATAGTACCTTTCTGGTCGTCAGAAAGAGAAGCAAAACCTTTATCATCGCCACTGAGGAACTGCGTTATGTCCTCGTCTGCATGAATGGCATATGACGAGCTACCCGCATTGTTACGGTCGAGCAGTTGGAAAAGGTCGCCGAAAATCTGAGCGCAGTTGCCACGATTTATTTCCTCGATTATGAGGAAATAAGGTGTGTCGAGATTGCTCCATGCTGCCACGTATGCTTTCAGGAAAGCCTGTGGCACATATTTATAGACAATCTTGCGCTCTGTACCGGGATGTTTTTCTGTCTTTGTGAGATATTCTCCGTAACTGCCCTCCTTTGTCTGATAAGTGGCTGAAATGGGTACGTCCTCCATCGTAGGTTTATAAGCGCCCACAAACGAAGCATAGTCGCTGTCAGGGTGGAATGTAGTACGTACCGAGTTCCCATCGTCGGTCTTATCGTCGATGGTGAACGATTTGCCGGTTCCCGGCGCCCCATAGTATATTTGCTGGAGTGATTCTGCTATGGGCTTTAAGGTCTCGTTCTTTTCGTTGTTGAAATTATCGAAAAAACTTTGTTTATCAGATCTGTCCATTCGATATATTATTGGGGTTGGGTCTATGTCTGTTATATTTAGTTTGCCTTCTGAAGAAAACGTCAGAATGCGAGAATAGTTGTTGATATAATTGCGGATTATGTCATCATTATTCTTGGCTTCTTCTTTGAAACATGCGAGACAGGCATCATGATAATTGCAATTTGGATGTGCCTTCACATATTCATATAGCGTTTTCAAGAAGAAAGTGGGGCACTCAATATCGTTAAATCCTTTTTTACTGATATACGGATTCGGTATATAGTAGCGTGGAAGCCAATGGTACAGATATTCTTCAGCTTCTTCCGTTGTTATATTATGATCAAACCGTGGATGGAAACACCCATCATCGGATTCATAATACAACCCCAGTTGACACGCCAGTTGGTAGGGCGTCCTAAAAAAGTCGCCATCCCATTGTGTTGACATAATGTCCCTAAAACGATCTGAAGACATTACTTCATGTGGCATTGAGTTCACTAACTCCACCACAGTTTTAGGAGTGCCATTTCTCCATCGACAAATTATATCAGCCATAAGATTGTCGTTATTCGATTATACCATATTGTGTGATATCCATTTGCTTAAGAATGGCTATCAATACATCTACAACAATACTATTGCCAGCCTGTTGATAGGCGGATGTGTCAGACACGACTATCTTAAAAGAGTCTTTGAAACCCATCAAACGCAGACATTCACGAGGAGTTAATTTCCTTATGCGCCCTTTGTGAGTTACATAGTTATCAACGCCTGCTCTGTGCATTTTATGCATTGACTGAAGTAAAGGACGCGCTACATCCAAATCTGTCTCGGTTGAAGTCTTGAAGTTCTTAGTGCCTCCTGCCAATACGTATTTGGCAACTTTCTCGGAAAGATAATACTTCTCCTCAACATCTCTAACATCGAAAATGAACTCGTCGAAATCTGTATTATGTTCTGTTAATTCAGAATCTGGATGAAATACAAAATCACCATGCCAATTGAATTGTTGGTTTCTTTTTTGACATAACTGAATGTCTCCATTGATTTGAGTATAACTCTTCATCCGATTTTTGTGACTGGTGACGAATTTAACTCCCTTTTCTCTAAGAAAATACTTTGTATCAATGAAGTCTTCGAGGAAATCGTACATGCGATACTCCAAGTCTATAGGAGCTGGATATTCAAAATCTGTTTTCTTTTTGAATCCGAGGCAGTAAATTCTCTCCCTATGCTGAGGAATGCCGTAGTCACAACTGTTGAGGACTCTGAATTTTACATCATAGCCCAGTTCTTCAAAAATGTCATGTATAACATGCCATGTTCTGCCCTTATCGTGATTAAGCAGACCTCTTACATTTTCAAACAAGAAAACTTTAGGCTGGGTTTCTTTTACCACGCGGGCAAATTCATAAAACAGGGTACCTCTGGCATCTTCGAATCCTAAACGATGCCCCACCATAGAAAAAGCTTGGCAAGGAGCACCCCCAACAACGATGTCAACTTTCCCAGCATACTTCTTTGCATCAAAATCGCGAATATCAGTAAACCAATCATCCTCGCTGATTTCATAATTAGCGAAATAGCTCTGTTTGCATTTGGCATCAATATCCCCGGCAAACATTATCCTATGCTTTAGACCAAGCCGCTGGAAAGCATGTTCAAAAGCCCCAATACCTGAAAATACTGTTCCGATGCGGACTGTATTTTCTGGATGAGAGAACGGCAACTCCTTCCATGAAGTACCTTTTGACAGAGGAGTAGGCTGAATGTCTTTTTTTTCAAGGTTTTCCGTACGTTTCTTAATTATACGTTTTACCTTAGTGATTTTTTCAGACTCTTCCTGTATATCTTTAGTGACAGTAGCCATTAGAATTGATTAGAGCGATTATTCGGGCATTCTTACAAGTTCTTGAATCTGCACATCAAGGAGCTCGGCTATCCTGAGAAGGGTGACGAGACTCGGTTGAATTGTGTTAGTACACCATTTGGAGACTGTGGCGGGGTCTTTACCGAGCTGTTCGGCAAGCCATTTGTTGGTCCGCTTCTTCTCCACAAGCATGACTTTGATTCGGTTTATATCTTTGCCCATGATGTTTTGTCCTATTCATTAATGCAAAGTTAACGAATTTTTCCGAGAAGTCAGTCATGCTATGCCATAAAATTGAAAGGACATTTCAAGAAATTGCATTTCGTGCAATGAAATATTATCTGGAATAGTCAGCTTCTGGTTCTGCCGCCATTGGCACCTCGGTCTCTTCAAAGCTATAACCGATTCTATCAGCCGATGTAATGCTATTATAAATCTTATTGAGTGTGACCTCGCGGTTTGCCTTGTTGCGCAGTTCACACTCCCATACACGAATTACTTTCCATCCCAAATCAAGTAACGCCTGCATTGATTCTCTATCGCGCTCAATGTTGCGCTCAATCTTCTCCTTCCAGAACTCGACATTGGACTTTGGCAACCGGAAATACTTGCATCCTTCATGGCCGTGCCAGAGGCATCCGTTGACGAAAATGACTGTCTTATATTTTGGCAATACTATATCCGGATTACCCGGCAACTTTTTGACTTGAACACGGAACCGCAGACCACGAGAGAAAAGATACTTCCGCACAATTATCTCAGGCTTCGTATCCTTACCCTTTATCGCCGCCATATTGCGACTTCTCTGCTCGGGTGTCTTCACATCAGCCATAATATTTTATTTGGCACTGTCGGGATTAGACATTTGAGAGGCGATCTTATTCAAAGTCTTTGAGATTTCTTCTAATGATACTTGGACTGTCTTATGGTTGGAAACAGAATGAGGTTTAACTAACCCTAAGACTAAATCTTCCATAGAATCTTCAAGCGGACTTTGAACAAGCATATTTATTCTCTTTACAAACGTCTTGATAGGAATCACTGCATGAAGATTATACTTATCGTTGTACTTAACATCAACAATAATATCGAAATCTTTATCACACCATTCTTTATTTATATCTTCACACCAACCAATCATACTATTCCAAGCCTTTCCTGCTGCAATATAGACAGGATTCTGAGATGTGTTGATATACATATTTTGAAATTTGCTGTCAAGACTCTGGATTAATTCATCTCCAAAGTTTATACATACATTAGAGGCATCATATCTGCTGGGATTTGAGACTTGCAAAAAGAAAGCTTTCTTATATACTATTATTCGACAAGTAAGATGGGGACGATGTTCTTCTTCCCATTGTCGTTTCATCTCCTCTAACTGCATCTTATTTTGTTTAAGAGTATGAATGGTTACAATAATCATCGCAAATGATGCTAACGCACCAATGAAGCTGCTCCAAAAAGATAACCACGTTTGTGGTTCTCCTATAATTGGTAAACCACATGGAATTTGGAGAATAAAATTCAATGCGACGGGTACTAATAATAGCCCGATAATAAGTATGAGATATTTGATTTTCATCTTGTTCATATGTCTGTTTTATATTCAAAATTACTAATAAAATCTGAGTCTACAAAGCAAACCCGCGAAAGATAAGATTAAAACGCCCCGGCAAGAAGGAGAGTCTTATCGGGGCGTTGGTCAAAGGGTTATGGGCGTATTAGCGGATGGAATCAGAGGCGGATGCAGGCGATGCGGCAGCCGGGGACTTGGCTGGTGGCGAGGGGCTGGCAGTCTTCGTCGGCGAAGTGGAGGAAGCCGTGCGACTTGGCGGTCTGTTTCAGCCAGTGGATGAAGTGTTGGCTCGGTCCAGCCTCGCCGCTGCTACGCGGTCATCTCAGCGTGGATGACTTCTTGTGCGCCTCGGAGACTGATGCGGATGATTATGAGGGTCATGTCGGGGATTCCGAGATGGCCTTCGGAGCGTTCCCACAGGCGGAACTGAATGGTACGGTCCTCGCCGAAGTAGTGGATGCAGGCTCCGACGGAGTTCCAGTCGAGAGTGGCATCATCGGGGTCGCTGCCGAATACTTCTGTGATATATGCGCGGAAGTCGAGGAAGAAGTCCACGATGGCGTCGCGGGTTGTGGATTTGATTTCTTGCATGGGTGGAGTGGGTGTTAAAGGGTTAAACAAGTGATTTTGCATCCGGGTACCTGATTCGGTGCGTCCGTGGGGCCGTGGCTCTCGTCGGCGATGTGGCGGAATCCGTTAGCTTTTGCCGCATCGCGTAACCATAAAGATACGGCATCGGCTTCTGCCTGAGGTTTCGCCACGAGCCCGGAGATGTGGAACACGGAAACGATGACGGTCATGTCGGGTATTCCGAGATGTCCGTCAGAGCGTTCCCATAGACGGAACTCAAAGGCTCGGTTCTGTCCATGGTAGCGTGTGGTGGCACCGACACAGTTCCAGTCGAGCATGAGCTGGTCGGGAGTTGCTGAATAGTTTTCTACCATGTAGTTCACGAATTGCGTTGCACTCCATTCTCGGCTGCACTCGGCATAGCTCAAGCAAGCTTGGCTCTGCTCTCGTTGGCACGAGAAGTCATGGTAGAATTTATACATTAACTTTGTGATTATTAGT
>LUJO01000018.1:193731-194071 GCA_001689405.1 Candidatus Homeothermus arabinoxylanisolvens
TTTTTGAGGGAGTTCTGCAACACCCTCCATTGTATACCATAGCATACATCATCCACTACCGAGCAGAGCGACTTGACCCGGATGTGGACGAGCAACAAATATGGTTCAAAAATGGAGTGAAAAATAGGTAGAAACGGGTTCTACCTGTTAAACTGCTGACAATCTGGCATAAGAAAAGGCGCTCAAACTGAACGCCTTGACTATTGTTTCTACTTATAGAAGCCTGTCTTTAACTGCCGGTCATTTGCCGATGCACGAGGGATAACAGATTGATTTTCAGTAGTATTACACTATAAAAGTACGAAACTCGTACCTCCTTTCCAAACCGGAAAGTAAACTA
>LUJO01000019.1 GCA_001689405.1 Candidatus Homeothermus arabinoxylanisolvens
ACAGGGCTGTCGTCTCCACCTTCATATTTTAAAAAAGCCACGAACTCGGCGCTGAGTCGTGTCCCTTCCTCATTGGGTAGTTCGAGATTGTAACTGAAAATCTCGTTGGTTGCCTTGTCCCACCATTTGTTCTTGCGCATGTGAAGGTACACCGGCCTACCGCGCATCGGATAGTCCTGTATTGTTGTGTATTCCGTGTATCCACGGGCCACGATGTTCGGATTGCGATAATCCTCATCCGACAGTTTCTTCTTCTCGTCAAGCCAGATATCGTATGCTTTATCCGTACGCTCGAACCTGACCATCTCAAACAGCTCGTCCATCCCCTCGGGAAGGCACATCTATATTGCATCTGCGGTTTTCATAACGCAAATTTAACACTTTCTCAAAAATCCATGAACTGAATTTTCGGCTTGTGCCACTAAAACGGAGATTGTGCACACATGTGCGCATAATCTTAGCTGACGCCTGACTCTGGCGTAGGAGGACAAAAGGAGGACAATTTTGAGAAAAGAAATAAGCCAAACTGCTGTGAATTAGCAATTTGGCTTATTTTATTGGTGATCCGCCTGGAATCGGTATTTCTTAACGCCTTAACAATGATTATCAGAGACTTACGCTTAATCTATTTTTATTACTCACGTAGATATCACGTCTCAAAATCAATGTTCTTCCGTGGATTTCCATATCCAACTGTACAAAGTTACGAATATTTCCCTAAACCGCCAAACAGTAGGCGTTTATATTTGAAATTTTTATCATTTCTTGTGATTTCTGCCTTTTCCGGCAAGTGTCCGGTGTTGGGTCCTGCATTTACAAGTATATCATTCTTTGGAATTGCATGGGCGATTGATTTTATAGAATCTCCCTCTCTCTAATTTGTAGTTTTGCTTGTGAGGGTTCTTCGTAAGCGTTGCAGGCAGCAAGGTAGTTTTTCAATTCTGTGAAGTCTGTGCCATAGAGGTTGTCGCTGAACTGGTGGAGCTTGGTCATTACGTTGATATACGCCATCGGGTCTTTGTGACGGGTAAGTTTGCGCAATGCCAGAATATAATCCTCGCGGAAAACTGTCGGCACGATTATTCTTGACTGGTCAGCACGTACGAGTT
Source organism: Candidatus Homeothermus arabinoxylanisolvens (assembly GCA_001689405.1). Lineage (GTDB taxonomy): Bacteria > Bacteroidota > Bacteroidia > Bacteroidales > Muribaculaceae > Muribaculum > Muribaculum arabinoxylanisolvens. The sequence goes on from LUJO01000019.1 coordinate 1,110, forward strand.
CGGCATTCATCATCACACGGGCGACACGTCCGTTACCATCATTGAACGGATGCACTTCGCTTATCATGAACATCATGAAGATTGCACGTGCAAACGGGTCGGTCAATGCAGCATAATATTTGAAGCCTTGTGATAAAGTGCCTTTTACAAGCTGATAATCCACGAACTCTGTCATCCCGGCGCGATTGTTTTTTATTTTGAAAATACCGGGATTCATATGCGGTCGTCCTTCAAGCAGTATGCTGTGGCGGTGACTGAGAATTGCAAACAACTCCTTGGGTGATGTCGGTGTTTTCATCATCTCGGCGCGGTTTGACAGCACCTTGAATGTGCCGAGAATGTCATGCGAATCCTCATCACGTCGCGGCATAGGAATACCGGAGTCAACAATCGCCTTAGCCTCGTCCACCTCAAACTCTGTTCCCTCGATATAGTTGGAAAAATAACTCTCGAAGAATGAGAATAGGTGGAAGGATTCTTCATCGGTGTTGCGGTTGTTGCGGATAGCGAAATAACGGTCTTTAATTGCGTCAAACAGGACTTCAAACAGCTCCACTCTTGTTTTGTCGAAAGGATTGCCGGCGGCAAGAGCCTTCGCCGAGTCGGTTGACAGCACTTTCGAATCGTGTGTCGAAAGCAGTGCCGATATGATATTATTTATCTTGGCAAATTCGTTCTGCATACCCAATTCCTCGGCGACAGAACTCAATTCATCTCGATACTCATTCAGGCGGTCTTCACCTCCCGTCAGCAGTATCTGTTCCAGCTTGTTTTCAATAACACTTGTTGGCAAAATACGCGACTCGTCGCCTGACTTTCTCGACACCTGCATATTCTCCAGCATATAGCGGTATTCGCCGGATATGTGCATACCCATAAACGGAATATCGCGTGAAGTCGCTTTCGGACCTTTGACAAAGTTAAGCGTGATACCCGGCAGGTCGGTCACTCGCCTTGTTGTGGAATTGGTGAGGAAGAAATCTCCCGTCGCTGTCGGGCGCATCTCCTTCGCGCTGCGATGGCTTATGAGAGCATCCGGATAACGATACACCAGAATATCCATAAGGTTACGGCGCACGATATTCTCCAGACTGTCTATTAGATTGGTTGTATAGATTCGTGGCGCGACCTTACGCAGCTCACCATTCTTTTCCTTCTTGCTGAGCACACGGGAAATATTCGGATCAGACGAACCGAATATAATCTCTTTTTGGGTATCAACTTTAACTGCCATACAAAAAATCACGATTAAGAGACTACAAAGGTACAAATTTTTGCGATTATAACCTCGATTTCTACAAAAAACTGCGATTATGGACAACCTAAACGTTATTGGACGCCTTTTCCGCCTTTAACAGACGGTTTATTGTCGTGGCGACACAGCCGTTAAGGAATTGCGCCACCTCCTTATCGTCTTTGAGGTAGATTCTGAGGTCGTGAAGAAGAGCGTCAAGTGCTTTCTTACGCAACTGTTTCAGCTCTCCGTCAACTGGAATCTGACGGTTGGCTTTCCAAAAATCTGTAACGAAGCTCATCATCATGTCTTTCAGCAACCCTTTGACATCTTTCGGCAGTTTCTTGAAGCTTTGATGGGGAACAAATTCCGTCTCACCTTCAAATATGGGGCAGTCGTTGACGGTGTCATACTGCGGGCCATACTGAAGGTAATCCTCAAACATGCCGTGATTGACTTCGACCTCGACATACTCGGTCGGAGGTTGCGGCTTATGTTTCTTTTTCTTTGCCATACACAATCCATTTAGTTGTAATGGAGCGCAAAGGCATCCTGATACGAAATTTCTGCGCGTGTCTGATGGTTCGCAATCCAAGCCTTTTCTTTATGGCTTGTCTCTGAGATTTCTCCGGCGCTCATGTCAGCGAACAATTTGCAGACAGTCTCAACCGTGGCAACTTCCTTTTCGTCCAAGACCGAATAGTCCACTTCGGCGTTTATCTCAAGCTGTATGCCGCTCTGTCCGCTCGGATAGACAAATTCCTCCATTGCGATGCCGGACATAGTTCCATACACAGTGCCCCATGACTCCGGAACGGGGCCATATTGCAACGCTCGATATGACAGGCCGGTTATACCATAGCCATGTCTCTTATAATGAATGAAATCGGCATAAAACATAAGTTTGTTCATCTTTGTGACAAATGTCGAGCCGATTTTAGAGATTAACAAATGTCCAACCGCTGCAACCTTTTCCATTGAGAGCGAGCGATAGCCACTGTAAACAGACGGTTGCTTTGTCATTGCGAAATCACCGTCGGCGTCATCGACTTTCCTGCGGATACGGTTGTACTCCTGTTCCGTCATATCGGCTTTGGAAGCCTCAATGAAGGACAAAAATACTGCTTTCTCTCTCGCTGCAATTATTGTGCGGGCATTGGAAATGCTTGGCACTTCACCATCTTCATACATGCGATACTGATTTATACCGAAACCGAGAATCTGTGCCATCTTCGCTGCTGAAATACCATAGTGCTTGCGCAGCCCGGCTATTTCATCAGGAAAAGGTATTCCATGCTTGGCACGGTACTGGTTGTAAACCTGAAACAGATTGGCCTCGTCCAGTTCTGTAGTGGTCCACATTTCACCGTCCTCATCAATGATACCGGTATGTATGTAAGTGAACTCCTCCTTGCGGAAGGTTGCGGATCTTTCTTCCTGAAAGAATTTATCACCGTTTGACAATACATTACTTTCCATTTGCGTCATCTTTTAGAGGGTAAGACATCGGATGTTCGGCTTTGTGAAATGATATGCAGATGGTATGCGCATTAGGTTTGCCGAGAGTAATCTTGATATACACTTCATTTCCTCTGACATCCTTGCCGAATACCCACATTTCACCTTGATTATTCAATACATCCACGATGGGGCCTTCAGAGTAATCATAGCAATCCAGTTGCATGATGATTTCCAGTCGCTGACTTGGGGTTATTCCGAGTTCCAGCAGGCTGTTCTGATTTTTTGACCTGTCATCACGAAAGCGGATGCCGAAGATTTTAACCTTCAGGCTAAAATCTTCCAAGAATTTCTCGACTTGTTCCTTTGTTATCATGTTGCAAAGTTACGAACTATTTTCAAATAGTACAACTTTACCGTTGCATTTGTTCGGTGCATTAACAATTGATTTCATTCGGATTGCACGGGACAATGCCGTCAGCGGCGTTTGGAGCGGGTCCGGCACTACCGCAGACCGTATTGTCCACGTATGAGAGCAGGCTAAACACCGAGTGATGAATCGCCTGTGCAGGTTGCGCCACAAGTGTCGCTGCTCCTGCTTGTCTATTCCTCACTCCATGTTCTTAACGCCCGCTCCACATCTGTACTACAGGTTTACACCTTATTATATTTAGAGAATTCCCATCTTAGTATGTCGGTCATTCAGTGTCTCCATCAAGGCACTTGCGGCTCAATATTTCTCCACGACAATCGCATATATCACAGTACGGAAAGTATATTCGCTCGGAATGGATAACGTGCCGGGACGTGCTATTCTTTTGCTGACGGCTTAAAAATCTCCAGACTTCACTCCCTGCGGTCGTTCAGCTTGTATTTTTAGCCGTCGGCGAACAGCACTTTGCTCCCGCCACGCCGCAGTGTTATCGAGCGAACATACTTCATACTGCGAAATAGACGCATTGAGGTTTAAAAAAATATCGCCTTATGACACTGAATAACCGACATATTGACAAATCGAGCTTCACACCTTCACCGGCTCATACCGCATTAAGACGGATTGCAAAGGTGGTGGCTATAATCATAGGGGCGATTGTCGGTATAGTCTTTTGGCTGATATTGAAACCGTTATTCCGAGGTGTAGGGTGGATTATTTCAGTTCTCACCGCAATAATGATAATCTATTGGTTACTCATTCTTTAAAAAACACTGATATGGCTACACTGAAATCAAACGACGCTGCAATCGCAGCAATGCAGCAGATGCTCCAGGAGCGTTGCATCGCAGAACCCTCTTTCGCCATTAAAATGGCAAATCCAACCAAGAGTCTTGAGGGTGCAATCGACTATATGTGTTCACAAATAAAAAAGAGCGGAATGTGTATGGTTGACGGGGATACCGTCCTTAACCTGCTGACCCACTACTTTGAAGAACCCGACATTGAGGACTGCGGAAAGGTCTATTGCAATATGGTGGTCGCAAAGCCGGAACTCACCGATGAGGATAAAGCCGAACTCAAGGAGCAGGCAATGATGCAATATAAGCAGGAGCAACTCCGGGAACTCCGCAGACAATCACAACTGAAGGCTCAACCCAAGGCACAACCCAAGCCGACCACCACCGCACCCAAAGCCGGCGCAGAGATAGACACTGCCCCCAACTTATTCGATAATTTCTAAAATTTCAAGACTATGAAACCTCGTAATCTTAAAGAAAAGCATATAGTGGAACTGAACGGGCGACTCCGTCCGCTCACCGCTCCCTAGAAGAATTGGGCACTTAACTCAACCATCAGACATTATGGCTACCGACTCAAATCCGGAATGTGTACCTGCATGAAATGCGGTCACGAATGGTTGGAGACAAGGGATGGAATGTGTTTATGTCCCGAATGTGGCACAATGGTTAAAATCAAGGACACGAAGGAGCGTGTTATCCGTGACAAATCCTATTTCAACGTTATCACCACTATGGAGGGTTATCAGGTAATCCGTATGTTCCTGATGATAGTGGAAATGCGCAAGGGAATGAAGGCAAAACCCGCCTATCTTGAAATCGGCAGTTATTGGATTGCATCTAACATTTGAAAAGGGA
>LUJO01000020.1 GCA_001689405.1 Candidatus Homeothermus arabinoxylanisolvens
CAAAAAAAGTTTAGCGGACAGTAATATTTTTTTACACGCAAAAAAACGGTAGGGTTAGAAGGGACGCCGGTACCACGGCGTCCGGCTGTGACCCGTATGATGTCTTTATGTCCATCCGGATTTGCGGGCACCGTACTACCGGGCCCTGCCAATCGACTGCAATTGGTCGTATTCAGTCAGGTTATATAAAATGGCAGGAGGTGGAAAATCATTGCAATTTTCCGCCTCCTGTGTTTGGGTTGCCGGCATGGCTGCCGGTCATGCTACCCTCGTTATAAAAATGTAAAGAGGTTGTTATGCGTTCTTTACTTTTTCAACAACAGCCTTGAAAGCGGCGGGGTTGTTGAGAGCGAGGTCGGCGAGCACCTTGCGGTTGATCTCGATACCTGCTTTGTGGATCAAGCCCATAAGCTTGGAGTAAGAGAGATTCTCTTCGCGGGCAGCGGCGTTGATACGCTGTATCCACAATGCGCGGAAGGTGCGCTTTTTGTCTTTGCGGTCACGGTAAGCGTAGGTAAGACCTTTTTCCCAAGTATTTTTGGCAACGGTCCACACGTTTTTGCGGGCACCGTAGTAACCGCGGGTGAGTTTTAAGATTTTCTTTCTGCGTGCTCTTGAAGCAACATGATTTACTGATCTTGGCATTTTTGTAATGTTTTTTGAATGTCAGCGGCTTTTTCTTTGCTCTTTAGTGCTGTGCATTCGGTTAATGAAAAATGATTATAAAATCACGAATTAAAGACATTGAAAACGTCGGCCTTCGCTTAGAGGGCGAGAAGATCTCTAACCTCGTGTACATCCACGCGGGCAACAAGTCCGGAGTGGGTAAGGTTTCTCTTCTGCTTCTTGGTCTTCTTGGTCAGAATATGACTTTTGAAGGCATGTTTTCTTTTGATTTTTCCTGATCCGGTAAGGGCGAACCTCTTTTTGGCACCGGAATTAGTCTTTACCTTAGGCATTTCTTAAAAATTTTATTAATTCGAGTTATAATTATTCGGTCGATTGCTCGACAAAATTACTTTTTCTTGGGCGACAACATTATTGTCATTCTCTTACCTTCAAGCACCGGCATCTGTTCGAGTTTGCCTATCTCCTCAAGGTCGTTGGCAAAACGCAGAAGCAATACCTCGCCCTGCTCTTTGAACAGGATGGAGCGTCCACGGAAGAATACGTAGGCTTTTACCTTGGCACCTTCTTTCAGGAAGCCCTGTGCGTGCTTGAGCTTGAAGTTGTAGTCATGGTCATCGGTCTGCGGTCCGAACCGTATCTCCTTGACCACTACTTTGGTGGATTTGGCCTTCTGTTCTTTCAGACGCTTCTTCTGCTGATAAAGAAACTTCTGATAGTCAAGAATCTTGCATACCGGAGGGGCAGCATTGGGTGAGATTTCTATCAGGTCGAGCCCTTTCTCCTCGGCTAGTTTCAGAGCATCGTGAATGGAGTAGATGCCGGTCTCCACATTGTCGCCTACAAGGCGTACCTCGCGGGCGCGAATGCGTTCGTTGATGACGTAAGGCTCTTTCTCCTTTTGCTGAGGTCCTCTACGTTGTTGGTAGCCGCGCTGCGGCCCCTGATTTCCGGGTTTGTTATCCATTCGGTAGTTTATTGATTTATCATATTGTTGACTTCCTGAGTCAAATATTCTGCAAAGGTAGTAATTTTCATTGTACCTTTATCACCTTCGCCCTGTTTTCTTACAGAAATTTCACCGTTTTCGGCTTCTTTTTCACCAACTATAAGCAAATAGGGTATGCGCTTGAGCTCATTGTCGCGGATTTTCTTGCCGATTTTCTCGTTTCGGTCATCTACGATAGCGCGTACATCGGCTGCATTAAGCTGTTTTGCCACTTCATAGGAGTAGTCGTTGAACTTCTCGCTGATGGGGAGTACGACAGCCTGATCGGGAGCGAGCCACAGCGGGAAGCGTCCGGCGGTATGCTCAAGAAGTACTGCGACAAAGCGCTCAAGTGAACCGAAGGGCGCACGGTGTATCATCACCGGACGGTGCTTCTGGTTGTCGGCGCCGGTGTATTCGAGCTGGAAGCGTTCGGGCAGGTTGTAGTCGACCTGAATTGTGCCGAGCTGCCAACGGCGTCCGAGGGCATCCTTGACCATGAAGTCGAGTTTGGGGCCGTAAAAAGCGGCTTCTCCGAGCTCGGTGCGTGCATTCAGGCCTTTTTCGGCGCATGCCTCGATAATGGCCTGCTCCGCAAGGTGCCAGTTCTCGTCGCTGCCTATATACTTCTCCTTGTGGTCGGGGTCGCGCAGCGATATCTGGGCCTCGAAGTTGTCAAACTTCAATGCTTTGAATATATAGAAGATGATGTCCATTACTTTGAGGAACTCATCCTTTATTTGGTCGGGAGCGCAGAATATGTGTGCGTCATCCTGCGTGAAACCGCGTACTCGGGTAAGGCCGTGGAGCTCTCCGCTCTGCTCGTAGCGGTATACGGTGCCGAATTCGGCAAGTCGCATGGGCAGGTCGCGGTAGGAGCGGGGATAGGCTCTGAATATCTCGCAGTGGTGAGGACAGTTCATCGGTTTGAGCAGGTACTCCTCGCCCTCCTCGGGGGTATGGATGGGCTGGAACGAGTCTTTGCCGTATTTGGCATAGTGGCCCGATGTCACATAGAGCATCTTGTTGCCTATATGGGGGGTTATTACCTGCAGGTAGCCGTATTGCTTCTGTATCTTACGCAGAAATTGCTCAAGACGGTCGCGAAGTGCGGCGCCTTTGGGCAGCCAGAGAGGAAGTCCGGCTCCTACGTTTGACGAGAATGCGAAAAGTTCCATCTCTTTGCCGAGCTTGCGGTGGTCGCGTTTCTTAGCCTCCTCAAGCATGACCAGATACTCGTCGAGCATCTTCTTCTTCGGGAACGTAATACCGTAAACACGTATCAGCTGGTTGCGCTTTTCGTCGCCGCGCCAGTATGCTCCGGCAAGCGATGTTATCTTGACGGCCTTGATGGGTGCTGTGTTGGCTATGTGCGGTCCACGGCACAAGTCGGTGAACGCACCTTGTGTGTAGGTGGTTATGTGGCCGTCTTCAAGCTCGCTTATCAGCTCGCATTTGTACTCTTCGTTGCGGTCGCCGAATAGCTTCATGGCATCGGCTTTGGATATGTCGGCTCTTACTATCGGCTCTTTTTTTTGGGCGAGTTCAAGCATCTTTGCCTCGATCTTGGGGAAGTCGGCGGCGGTGATGTTGTGTCCGTTAGGGTCGATGTCGTAGTAGAAGCCGTTTTCGATGGCCGGGCCAATGCCGAACTTGACTCCGGGAAAGAGTTCCTGAAGCGCTTCGGCGAGAAGGTGGGCCGAGCTGTGCCAGAATGCGTGTTTGCCTTCGGGGTCTTCCCATTTGAAGAGCTTTATTTCGGTATCCTTGTCAATGGGGCGGCTTATGTCCCAATCTTCGCCGTTTATCGTGGCGGCAAGTATGTCCTGCGCCAAGCGGGGGCTTATGCTCTCGGCTATCTGAAGCGGGGTGGTTCCGGCTTCGTACTGCCTTGTGCTTTTGTCGGGAAATGTAATTGTTATCATTGTGTATCGGTTAATTCTCAATCTTTACATAAGGGCATAACACACCCTTTATGTCAAAAACGACTGCAAATTTAGTTATTTATTTCATATTCTCACAATCTTTTGTGAATGAAGTGAGATAGAAACGTGTCAATACCGGTAAAAAACCGGGTCGGGATAATCCGGGCTTTCATCGCAGAGCCTCTACCTCTTCAGGGGTGAGGGGTATCTTCTTGCCGAGACGCCGTGCTCCGTTGTCGGTTATCAGATAGTTCTCCTCGTTGCGTATGCCTCCGAAGTCGCGGTACTGCTGTACTTTATCATAATTGATAAAGTCGGTGAACCGGCCTTGGCTGTGCCAGAGGTCAATCAGTTCCGGGATGAAGTATATGCCGGGCTCGACCGTGAGGGTGAAGCCGGGCTGCAGCGGCACGGCGAGGCGCTGGCTCTTGCGGCCAAACTGTGTGCTTTTGGGCTTGCCCCCGTAACCGACCCACACTTCGCCGAGGTTTTCCATGTCGTGGACGTCAAGGCCCATGAGGTGTCCGAGTCCGTGGGGATAGAATAGGGCGTGGGCGCCCTCGCGTACGGCGGCGTCTGTGTCGCCCTTCATGAGTCCGAGCTGTTTGAGGCCGTCGACCATCACGCGGGCCGACAGCTCGTAGACATCCATATAGGGTATGCCGGGATGCAACGCCTTGACTGCCGCGAGGTGCATGGCGTTTTGTATCAGGTATATATCGCGCTGGCGCGGTGTGAATTTTTTGCCTGCCGGTATGGTCGATGACATGTCGCCGCAGTAGCCCGAGGGCAATTCGGCGCCGGCATCGATGAGAAACAGGTCCTCGGGGCCTACTGAATTGCCGTGGTAGTGGTTGTGCAGTGTCTGGCCGTTTACTGTGGCTATAGTGGCAAACGAAAGCTCACAGTTGTTCATTTCTGCCACTCGGTTCATTTCGGCCACGACTTCGTATTCATACATGCCCGGCCGCAGTACTTTCATGGCGGTGATGTGCATGTCGGCGGTTACATCGCATGCTTTGTCTATTTCGGCTATCTCCTCGGGGCTTTTGATGTTGCGTTGCGATGCCACGGCTTTGATGAAGGGTATTGACCCTTCCTGACGTGCCGGCAACACACCGGTCCAGTCAAGCAGTTTGAGCTTGTGCTCGGCCCGGTATGGGGGCAGGTAGTGTAGGGTACGCCCTTGTTCGGCCACTTTTGCAATGTATGACGCTATCTCGGCTGCCGGACGTGTGTCGGCTACCCCGACAGCCTCGGCCTTCTCGTGGAGAGTGGGTTGGGTGCCCATCCACACGATGCTGTCGATAGTAAGCTCGTCGCCGAATATTATCGTTCTGTCCTCGTCTATGTCGATGATGGCCGACAGGCCTGCAAACGACAGCCCGAAGTAGTAAAGAAACGTCGAGTCCTGACGGTAACGAAACGTATTGTCTTCGTAATTAAGTCCCTGCTCGTCATTGCCTATAAACAGTAATACACCGGAACCCACTTTAGCCATTAGCTCGGCCCGGCGCTTCATGTAAGTATCTTTTGAAAACATGATGTTGGTGTTGAATTTACAGTGTTGTTAAGTCAGGGTCAAAGATAATAAATAAAACAGGCCATGTCAACACTTCATGGCCTATTTTAATGAATCAAATTTATATGCTGTGTCAGAAAATGTAGCCGAGCGATATGTTGAACATGCGCTGACGGTTGCTCATGGCGTGGTCGTAGCCCGGTTTTGACAGGCCGTTGTTGTATGACACCGACAGCTGGTAGTGCTCTTTGAACTGTAAGCCGGCTTTTACTATGGTGCCGTAATTGAAGCGCTTCATGTCGCCGCCTTCGCTGCCTTTCTTGAACGAGCTTTCGTCCATGTCGAAGCCGGGATATTTCAGCTTGGCACGTCCCCATCTACCGGCCTGTTATTGCAATCAGGAAATTACATCCTGTGAGTTACTGCATGCCGATAGTCCGGCTACCATAAGCATAGATGCGAATGGGTAAATAAATTTTCGCATAATTAATGAAAATGATTGGTTAATAAAAAGGTAGTGTTTATTCGGTTAAATAACCTTCATATACGTTTCCGTAGTCTGTTTCAATTTTGAGCTGAGAGGTGTTTGATATATCTCCAACGTATATTATACTGGAGGCCGTAGTACTGAAATTATAATTAGATGTGCTATTATCAATTAAATCGGTAATTGATAACGACGCATTCCCTTCCGGAATATCGAAAACTATATAGATATTACCATCAATGTAAGTACACTCAATTCTTTGGCGAGAAGGGCATCGAGGACGTTGTCTATTATGTCGCTCATGCAACTCTATATCTCTTTTATTTCCATTGCCTTTACCATAAAGGTTAAAGTTATTAGATGTCATTGACATCAATAAGATTGCGGTTAGTAAAATAAGATGTTTTGTCATAATTGTGTTATAAATTAATTTCTGCAAATTTATGGCAAAACAACCGTATTAAACTAAAATATGGCTTAATTAAAATTCCTCATTGAAAGATGTAAGTAATTGGTATTCAGCTTGTAATTGTTTGGTGGAAATGTGATGTTTTCCTCACTTATAGTATGAAACGCAAGCGGTTGATAGTCAGCTAATTATTGGTTTGGTGGAGGAAAAGTGTTTAATTGCCTAATATTTAGACCGTTGCTTGAGTTTGGCGATAAACAGTTCTTTGTCGGGGGCGTCTGTCCTTTCGATTCGTTCGATTAGTCTCGCGCGTTTATTGTAATAGTTTTTTAGTTTTATGTTTGTAAATATGCATACGGCTCTGGGTGAGAAACCGGCATATATGAGCATAATAAATATGTAGTCGTCTTGTTTGAAGCGGGGGCATTGATTGCGTAGCTTTTCAATTATATTATCCATGCAATCATTTACTCCGTTTTCAATAAGATTTAAACTATTTGGATTGCAGAATTTTGTTATTTCTTTTTCCACATCGTTTACTATTGATGCTCGTGTTTTATCAGAAGTTCCTTTTTCAAAAAATTCATTGCAGAGTACATTAATAGTATGCCATTTGTCCTGAAATAAATTTTCTACAAGAGACTTCATCCGATTGCTTTTGTCTTGTTGGCTGGTTAGGTCATCGGTGAGTTGCGATATTTTTTTTGCTTTGTATAGTAAGATTGTTCTTTAATGTGTTGTTTATATCTTCATGATATTTATTCTGTTCAGATAGTATGAATACCTCATTCATCTTACGGTCTATTTCAACGTTTTTAAGTCTTATGCGTAACTTGTGGTATGCTGTACCAAATGAAAATATAATTATTGCAAACAAAATACCTGTAAAAATATACGCACGAAAGCGTTTTGCCTTTTTGCGGTCTATATTTGTCTGTATTCTGAATAGATCACGCTGGGCGGTAATCACAGATTGTTTTAGCGCTTGGTGCACTGTTGAATCCTGAAGAGCAAAAATACTGTCTGAATATTGTAGAGCTTTTTTATAATTATGAGTCTTTTTATAGTAATTCAAGAGCAGTGAGTGTACAGATATTTTATCTAATGGACGTTGGTCTTTATTTAATGTGATATTTAAATATTTTTCAGTACTGTCTTTTTCCCCCAGATTTAAGTAGATATCGGTAATATGGGCATAATCAGTTGCAGTTAGATTGATATTTGTTTTAAATTCTGATAAGTTTCGAAAGCATATTTGGATTTGTGATACTCTCCATTCCATAAATATAGTGTTATGGATGATTTAATGCAGCAGGCAATAAATGTCGAATCTACAGGATGGTCTTTGTATGCTATATTTTTAATGCTGTCAATAAGTTGTATGCTTCTATTGTAATTGCCCAAATTGGCATAACAGGATGCAAGGTCCAATAGGGCGTACATGGAATTGGTTTTCTTTCCCGACTTCAGATAGTATTTAGACGCTTCCAATGTATAATTGACTGCCTCTTCACGATAGTATGTCATGGAGTAGATGTTCGGCTATTAGTTCGCATGTGCGGGCTATCCAGTAGTTGTCGTTTAGCTTGCGTGCGATGTCTTCTGCCTTTGTGGCCGATATGATGGCCTTCGGATAGTTGGCCGAGTTGTATAGTATAGTCGCTTTGTAAAACAGACTTTGCATAAGCAGGCTGTCGGAGCTGTGTCGGCGGTAGTATTTGAGTGCTATGTTTATGAGTGAGTCATCGGTCTCGTCGATATAGTTTTTATGTCGGGCTTTAGTCAGCAGCAGGGCATAATGTGCCTGCTCGTCCTTTTCGGTCAGTAAGGCGCGCGGTATGTTTTCAAGTATGGCCAGTGAGGAGTCGGGACGCTGCTGCATAAGGCTATCGGCCGATGAGAGCATGGACGCCACGGCCGATTGGCGGTGGCATGCAGTTATAGATATCCCAAACAAGATAATGCAGACAAGATACAGTTTAATACATTATTATATATTGTGATGAATTTCGGTGTTTTTAAGCCTCATTTATCTGCAAATTTACTCACGCTCGGCCATACGGCAAAATATTTGCTCAAAAGATAAAAGATATAGGGAAATATAAGGTACTATGTATTGCATAGTACAATAATTATACATACCTTTGCGATGTCAACCAATAAACAGTATTATCACAATGAATGTCGACAATGCAAAATCACAGATGCGCAAGGGTATGCTTGAGTATTGTGTCATGCTTCTGCTGCGTAAAGAGTCGTGCTATGCGTCTGACATAATAGCCCGGCTGAAAGCCGCCGAGCTTATTGTAGTCGAGGGTACGCTCTATCCGCTTCTTACGCGGTTGAAAAATGACGGACTGTTAAGCTACGAGTGGCGGGAGTCCACGCAGGGACCGCCTCGGAAATACTATCTGCTTACCGAGAGCGGGGCTGCGTTTCTCGAACAACTCGACAGTGCATGGGCTTCGCTTGTGGCCACGGTAAATCTTATAAAGTCATAACCATTAAATCAATATAGAATTATGAAAAAGAATATAACAGTCAACATATCGGGGGTATTATATCCTATAGACGAAGACGCATATGAATTGCTTAAGAGGTATCTTGACAACATGCGGGCTTCCTTCTCGCGGCAGGAGGGGGGCAAAGAGATTGCCGACGACATAGAGTCAAGGGCCGCCGAGCTTATGGGGGAGCTTCACGGCGGAGCAGGCACCCCGGTCACCATCGAGGACGTACAGTGTATAATAAACCGCATAGGCAGCCCCGAAGAGCTTGGCGGAGAGTATGATGACGATGCCCGTAAGGAGCCCTCGCCGGGTTCTGACGGCAACGAGGTGCCCGGTATGCCTGATGTGCCCGTTCCGGCGTCCAAGAAATTGTATCGCGATGTTGAGCACAAGATGCTCGGCGGCGTACTTGCCGGACTGGGGTGCTATATGGGCGTGGATCCGAAGTGGCTGCGCTTGCTTGTGATTGTCGTGGCCATCATGACCTTGACAGGAGTACTTGCTCTGCCTGTATTTATTCCGCCCTTCCTGTTTATAGTTACTCTTTATATAGTGTGCTGGGCTACCATACCTGCGGCCGATACTCCGGCGCAGCGTCTGGAGATGCGCGGCAAACCGGTCAATATCGATAATCTGCGAGAGGAGATATTGAATGAGACACCGACCGGCGACAATACGGGAGGCCGTACGTTTATCGATGGTTTCGGCCGTATGGTGGGCTTTCTGTTCAAGTCGTTTCTTTTCGTGTCGGGAGCCGTGGTGTTGCTTATAAGTGCAGCGGCCCTGATAGGCCTTCTTGTATGCATATGCTGGTACTTGATATCGCCTATCGGTAATGTGGGAACCGGTGGTGTCGATACCGAGATCGGGCAGTTGTTGATTATATGCCCTATGCCGCTACTGTGGTTGTGGTGCATATCGCTGATTGTTGCTCTTGCTCTTACCGTGGGCTTCGGTGTGTATGTGATTATGCGTTCGTTGAAGCGTGTCGTGGCTGTATCGCTGCCGGTGATTGTTACTTGTACGGTTATATGGATTTTGGCGGTAGTGATTGCCATCGGGTCATCAATACAGATATTTAATGTAATGGATGCAAATCGCGAGAAAATATATGAAATGCGTGATAAACTGAGCAAAGAGAGAGGTGACGGGTACGAAATACGTCGCTACAAAGAAGCACGTGAGCGCGAAGCTCTTGACCGACTCAATGAGCTGGGCTGGAGCTTGGCCAAGAGCCATAATCTTGCCGCTCATTATACCAAGAACGGTGAGCACTATTCGGGCGACAGAGAGCGTTCGTATCTCGATGCTTATAATCAAGAAGGCAATATGATTTATGAAGTGGTGCGTACGGCGAAGGTGTCGCCGGGGTTTTATACGCTGCAGGCAGTGGCTCGCACAAACGGTAACGGTTGCGAGGTGTTTGCGGTGAACGGGTCGGGTAAGCGGTATGCTGCTGATGTGCCGGTGTGCGGCAACAAGGGCGGCTCTGTATGGGCCGATGCTAAGAAAGCACTTGAAGTGCCCGACTCGGTCGTGCTTCCTGACCGCGACCGCCTCATGGCGCTTGTCAGGGTAAATCGCGGCAAGGGTTACGGATGGTCGCGTGTGGCTGTCGACGGCATAAAAGTCGGCTCCGACAGTGTGCTCACTTATGGTGTGACCAACGACGTGGTGTCCAAGACGTGGGACGGCACTTGGCTATCGGCCACCGCCTTCGAGCTCATACCGGCCAAGAGCCGATAGGTCAATGCAAGGCGACTGAATATACAGCCTAAAAAGAGAAGATAAGGAGTTGTGGGTATGAGGTTTTTTAGCTAATTTTGCAGGGTTAAAATAAATTACACAACATAAACAGGATTTTTGCTATGGCAAAAGAGCTAAAAGACCTCACCAAACGCAGTGAGGACTATTCAAAGTGGTATAACGAGCTGGTGGTAAAGGCCGAACTGGCCGAGCAGAGCGCAGTGCGCGGCTGCATGGTTATAAAGCCCTACGGCTACGCGATATGGGAGAAAATGCAGCAGACACTCGACCGCATGTTTAAGGAGACGGGAGTGCAGAACGCTTACTTCCCGCTTCTGATACCGAAGTCGTTTTTATGCCGCGAGGCCGAGCATGTCGAAGGCTTTGCCAAAGAGTGTGCCGTAGTTACCCACTACCGTCTGAAAAATGACCCCAACGGCAACGGCGTTATCGTTGACCCCGACGCGCGCCTCGAAGAGGAGCTTATAGTGCGTCCGACGTCGGAGACCATCATATGGGGAACATATAAGAACTGGATACACAGCTACCGCGACCTGCCCGTGCTGTGCAACCAATGGGCCAACGTGATGCGCTGGGAGATGCGCACCCGCATGTTCCTGCGCACGGCTGAGTTTCTGTGGCAGGAGGGCCACTGTGCCCATGCTACCGCTGAGGAGTCGGAGGCCCGTACGATGCAGATGATCAATCTGTATGCCGACTTCGCCGAAAAGTACATGGCCATGCCGGTCATAAAGGGTGTCAAGTCAGCCAACGAACGTTTTGCCGGCGCGCTCAACACCTATACCATCGAGGCTATGATGCAGGACGGAAAGGCGCTCCAGTCGGGTACGTCGCACAATCTCGGACAGAACTTCGCCAAGGCGTTTGACGTGACGTTTATCAACAAGGACAATCAGCCCGAATATGTATGGGCAAACTCGTGGGGCGTATCGACACGTCTTATGGGCGCTCTTATCATGACCCACTCCGATGACAACGGCCTTGTGCTGCCTCCGCACTTGGCTCCTATACAGGTTGTCATCGTACCTATATACAAGAACAGCGAGCAGCTTGCCGAGATAAGCAAGGTCGTGGCTCCTATAGTGGAGCAGCTTAAGGCTCTCGGCATCAGCGTCAAGTATGATGACGCCGAAAACCGTCGCCCCGGCTTCAAGTTTGCCGACTACGAACTCAAGGGTGTGCCCGTGCGCCTTGCCATCGGTGTGCGCGACATCGAGAACGGTACTGTCGAGGTCATGCGCCGCGACACTCTCGAGAAGCAGGTCGAGCCGCTCGAAGGCATAGCCGCATTTGTGCAGAAGCTGCTTGAGGATATACAGAACAACATCTACCGGAAGGCTCTTCGCCATCGTGAGTCGATGACCCGTACCGTGGATACCTACGAAGAGTTTAAGGAAGAGATAGAGAAGGGCGGCTTCATTCTTGCCCATTGGGACGGAACTACCGAGACTGAAGAGAAAGTCAAGGCCGAGACCAAGGCTACTATACGTTGTATCCCGTTGGACGGCGACGATACCCCCGGATTTTGTATGGTTACAGGCAAGCCTTCGGCGCGCCGCGTAATCTTTGCCCGTAACTACTAATACAAACATTGCCGTGTCGCTTCCAGTAATCGCCATAGTGGTGCCATGCTACAACGAGGAGGCCGCGTTGCCCATATCGGCTGCGCGGCTCCTCGGACTTTTAGACCGTATGTCGGCTGACGGTATGGTGTCGCCCGACAGTTATATACTCTGTTGCAATGACGGTAGCCGCGACGGTACATGGAGCGTCATTGAGCGTCTGCATGTTGAGGACCGTCGTCTTAAAGGCATATCGCTCGCTCATAACAGGGGTCATCAGTATGCGTTGCTTGCCGGACTTATTTCGGTAAAGGATAAGTGCGATGCGGCCGTATCGATAGATGCCGACCTTCAGGATGATCCCGAGGCCATTGTGGAGATGGTGAAACTCTTCAGCGAGGGTAAGGAGATAGTCTACGGTGTCAGGTCGAGCAGAGCTACCGACACATGGTTTAAGCGCTCTACCGCCCATGCTTTTTACACGTTGCAGCACCGTATGGGTCTTGATACCGTGTATGACCATGCCGACTACCGCCTCATGAGCCGGCGCGCACTTGAATTATTGAGCGAATACGGTGAGAGCAATCTGTTTTTGCGCGGAATAGTGCCGCAGATAGGTCTTGATACCGCAATCGTGACTTATGAGCGTCACGAGCGTGTGGCCGGCGAGTCCAAGTATCCGCTTGCCAAGATGCTTAGTTTCTCTATTGACGGCATAACCTCTTTTTCAGCAAAGCCCATACGCATAATTTTCATGATAGGGCTTATATTGCTGTTGGTCGACGTTTTAGTCGCTATCTACGTCTTTTCTGCTTATTTCGGCCACTCGACTATATCGGGTTGGACCTCCATCATGCTTTCGGTGTGGTTTCTCGGCAGCCTTATCCTTATGAGCATAGGTGTGGTGGGTGAATATATAGGAAAGATATTCAACGAAGTAAAACACCGCCCGCGTTTTGCCATACGCGACCGACTGTGGGATTGACCCGCCCCTTGATTTATTGCGTCAGTAAATTTATAGATCGAGAAGTCCTTCGGGAAGCGTCATGACTATGTATCGCTTCTCGGTATTTATTTCATCGATAAGTTCGTCGGCTATAGGTATGTATTTGTCGGTGCCGTCGGGCAGTTGTACGATGAAAAGCGCGTTCTCGGTCGAGTCGTTTATGTCTGTTATTTTACCTACCGGACGTCCGTCGGCGTGTACTATCGTGTAGCCTACGAGGTCTGATGCGTAAAATCCCTCCTCGTCATTGTCCGGCATTTCTCTTACATTATCGCTTATGAGCGCATATATGTCAAGGTTGGTGAAACGTGCCGCCTGCTCCTCGTTGTTGACGTCGTCGATAGCTATTATTACCGAGTCATGGCGTTTTACTCGTATTGATTTTATGAAGAACGGTACAAATATGCCGTCGATGTTCATGACAATTTTATCGATGGCGTCTATGTCGACGTCATCGTCGATCACGGCATTTATTTCGCCCTGAATGCCGTGTGGCTTTCCGAAACGGCCTATTTCCGTAAGTTCCTCTTTCAGTATCATGTCGGCCACTGTTTTTAGTTAGACACTCGCATTATATGGGCCCCGATTTCATTCAGTCGTTTGTCGATATTCTCGTAGCCACGGTCTATCTGGTCTATATTGTGTATGCTGCTTGTGCCGCGGGCGCTCATGGCGGCTATGAGCATGGCTATGCCGGCGCGTATGTCGGGCGACACCATGTTGGTGGCACGCAGCGAGTGCAGACGCCCCGAGCCTATGACGGCCGCGCGGTGTGGATCGCACAGTATTATCTGTGCGCCCATGTCGATAAGTTTGTCGACGAAAAACAGGCGGCTCTCAAACATCTTCTGGTGTATGAGCACGCTTCCGCGGGCTTGAGTGGCTACTACAAGAAAAACACTCAGCAGGTCGGGTGACAGTCCGGGCCAAGGGGCGTCGGCGAATGTCATTATCGAGCCGTCCATGAATGTCTCTATCTCATAGCCGTCACGGGCGGGAATTATTATGTCATCATCCGATAGCTGAAGCTCGATGCCGAGCCGTTTGAAGCTGTCGGGCATAATTCCCAGATCGCCGTAGCTGACATTTTTCAGTGTTATGTTGCTCCCGGTCATGGCTGCCATACCTATAAAGCTGCCTACTTCAATCATGTCGGGCAGCAGTCGGTGGGTGGTGCCGTGAAGCGAGGTCACACCGGTTATGGTAAGCAGATTGGAACCGATGCCTTCTATCTTGGCTCCCATCGATACGAGCATTTTGCAAAGCTGCTGAAGATACGGTTCACATGCGGCATTGTATATTGTCGTCACTCCTTCGGCAAGTACGGCCGCCATTATTATATTTGCCGTACCTGTCACCGATGCTTCGTCAAGAAGCATGTAAGTGCCCTTTAAGCCTGAGCCGGCATGTATTTCGTAGGCATGCCTTTCGGGATTGTAGTCAAAGTCCGCCCCAAGTTTGTTTATGCCTATGAAGTGGGTGTCGAGGCGTCGGCGTCCTATCTTGTCGCCTCCGGGTTTGGACAGTACGGCATAGCCGAACCGAGCCACGAGAGGACCCGCAAACATCACCGAGCCACGCAGCGCCGCCGATTTCTTTATATATTCCGGGGTGTTAAGATAGTCTATGTTTATCGAGTCGGCTTGGAAGGCATATGTGTGAGGTTCGAGTTTCTCGACTTTTACGCCGAGATCTCCAAGCATCGATATAAGGTTGTTGATGTCGAGTATGTCAGGCAGATTTTCGATAACTACACGCTCGGGTGTGAGCAGTGCTGCACACAGAACTTGGAGAGCCTCGTTTTTGGCTCCCTGTGGAGTGATTTCGCCGTGAAGTGTATGGCCGCCTTCAACAATAAATGTGCTCATGGTTGATGCAATGTAATGATAGAGGAAAGATTATTTTTTCTTTTTCTTTTTTGATGAGGCCGGAGCAGGCGCTGTCTTGAACTCGTGAAGATGATATTCCGCCGGGTCAAGTCTTATGGCTCCGTGACTGTATACCGCAAGGTCGTTTAGTATGCGTGCGTCGTCCACGCCGTCGGGATTTACCGCTAACATGACCTTTTTCATGTGGTTGGCTATAAGCGATACGAGAACGTCGCGCTCTTCGCCGTTTTCCATTGTCGCGGCTTTGGCTATCATAAGTTCTATGTACTTGCCGTAATGACGAAGTCGCATGTTTGACGGTCGGTAGCTGAGCGGTTCGGGCCGGCTCTCAAGGCTTTCCGGTTTTATGACTTCGCAGGGATAGTCTATGTCAAGTTTGAAGTCTGACATTATGGCCAGATGGTCCCATAGTTTATGCTTGAAGTCATCGACATCGCGCAGCTGCGGAAAGAGGTTGCCCATCGAGGCTATTATCGAGTGGGCACATACGGTGCGCTCTTCTTTGTCGGGTATGGTGACGCAGTAGTCGACCATCTGCTGGATATTGCGGCCGTATTCAGGCAGTACGAGTTTTTTTAATTGTGTATTGTATGTAAGCATTTGAATTAGGCAAAAGCATCATCAAAGCCCGACGGGCCATGATGATGCTTCTATGATGAGGTTTATGTTATCAATATTACATGTTCATGCCACCGTCGACTTGTATTACCTGTCCGGTCACGTAGCTTGACATGTCGGATGCGAGGAATACGGCTACGTCGGCGATATCGCTTACCTGTCCGCCGCGGCGCAGAGGTATTTTCTTTACCCACTCGGCGCGTACGTCATCGGGAAGGGCGGCAGTCATGGCAGTTTCGATGAAGCCCGGGGCAATGGCGTTGGCGCGGATGCCGCGTGAACCGACTTCCTGTGCTATTGACTTTGCAAGAGCTATGAGTCCGGCCTTTGAAGCGGCATAGTTGGACTGGCCTGCGTTGCCGTGTACACCTACTACCGACGCCATGTTTATAATTGAGCCGCCGCGCTGGCGCAACATGATCGGAAGAACGGCATTGATGAAGTTGAACGCGCTCTTAAGGTTAACGGCGATGACTGCGTCCCACTGGGCTTCGGTCATGCGCATCATGAGTCCGTCCTTGGTTATGCCTGCGTTATTTACGAGAATATCGATTGTTCCGAAGTCTTTTTTTACTTCTTCGACAACTTCTTTAGTCTGGTTGAAGTCAGCGGCGTTTGATGCGTATCCTTTTACTTTTACTCCGAGAGCTTCAATCTCTTTTTCAGTGGCTTTGCCGTTTTCGTCAATGACGAGGTCGGTGAAAGCTATGTTGGCGCCCTCTTGGGCAAAACGAAGCGCAAGCGCTTTTCCTATACCGCGGGCTGCACCGGTGATGAGCGCGGTTTTTCCTTCAAGTAATTTCATATATACTTTGATATTGGATTAATGTCAGTTACAAAGGTATGCAATTATTATATCTCTACCAAAAATGCGCCGCATGAATATCCGCCGCCAAATACGGTAAGACCTATTTTTTCACCTTTATTAAATTTATCGCGGTTCTGTGCGAATACAAGAGCGCAGCTTGCCGAGCCGGTGTTACCGAGTTCCTCGATGTTGTTCAGGAACTTGTCATCATTTACTCCGAGCTGGTGGGCTACTTGTGCCACTATGCGCTTGTTGGCCTGATGGGTTATGATGTAGTCAAGCTCTTCGGGCTTGATGCCGTGGGGGGTCGTAGCATGACCGAGTGCATTGATCATGTTGTAGCATGCGTTGACAAATACGTCACGTCCGTCGGGCATCTCTATGCCGCCTTCTTTGGGTCGCAGTATTACGCCTTCAGGACCTTTGCCTACATTTCCGAGTCCGCACGTATAGACCTCCTTGACTTCCACGTCGGTGTCAGCCACTTTGTCGGCCGACAGGAAATAAGCTACTGCGGCATCGCCCCAGAGATGACCGCTTTTGGGGTCGCTTTCATTGGAGTAATATGTATTGTGTTCGGAACATACGATAAGGGCTTTCTTTGCTTTGCCTGCCTTGAAGTATGTCTCGACGATCTCAAGTCCGTTGACAAACGACGAGCATGCGGCCGATACGTATATGGCCTTTGCTCCGGCGATATCATACTTCTGCTGGGCGATATGTGCGAGTGTGGCTACGGTGTCGTAGGGCGAGTAGGACGCCGATACGATAAGGTCCACGTCTTTAATGTCATAGGGAATGGTTTTTATCGCGTCGTCAATGGCTGCAAGGCCCATTGAATTGTGGCCTTCGCCTTCTGCCGCTTTCGAGCGCGATTTTATGCCGGTGCGTTTGTAAATCCAGTCATCGGTAAGTCCGTTGACATCCTTGAAATAATCGTTGTCGACCCTCCTGGTCGGCACATAATAGCCGGTAGCGTTGATATACATGTTGTTATATTTAATGTTTTTTTATTCCTGACAGTACGTATTGTTTTATGTATTGTCTCATCTGTTGAGGCTCTATGTCAAATTGTGAGAAATTGTTGCGCATGTAAGACAACTCTATGCCTTGAAACAGCATTATCATGGCCGCGTAGACTCCTGTCGTCTTTTCCGGATCGAAGTCGCCTTTCTCAACACCTTCGTGCATTATGCCGCGCAACATCTCAAGCTCTTTTTCGATAGCGAGATTTCTTATGCGCTCCATCCGCTTGAACTCACGTATCAGCAGTGAGCGCAATACGGTATTGTCATGGTGGTGGGCTATGCTCTCGGCCACCACGTCAATACGCAGGTCGATGAATTTCATAAGCTTGTCGGTGGGCGATGCATCGGTCGATACAACCTCGCGCAGCCTTGCCACAAGCATCTCGCTCTCTTTTTCAATTACGGCATTGTAGATCTCGCGCTTGTTTTTAAAATAGGTGTAGATTGTGCGTCTGCCCTTGTATGATGCGTTGGCTATATCGCTCATAGTGGTATTCTCTATGCCTTTGTGGGCAAAGAGTTGGCGGGCAACGTCAATCAGCTTTTCGCGGGTCTTTAATACCATAATTGCACAAATGAGAATAATTTGTGCGAAATTACGCATTTTCCTTCATATACGAGCAATAAATCATATTAAAATGAATAAAATATATATGTAAATTGTAATTTTGCAGCATGAAAAAGTTGCTTCTGTCACTGTGCGCCCTGTTTTGGATGTCGTTTATATGGGCGCAGCACACCGTTAAATTTTCCGGCAGCGAATCGGCTACGATCGGCGTATGTGTCATAAACCTGACTACGGGCAAGGCCGTGGTTAGCCATAATGCGGGGAAAGTGTTTATACCGGCTTCGGTCATGAAGTGTATTACCTCGGCTGCCGTGGTGGAGTCGCTCAGTGCGGCTGAAGCTCCGTTTACTACGCGTGTAAGTGCATATGGGCGTATTGAAAACGGCGTGCTTGACGGCAATGTGGTGGTGACGGGGGGCGGGGACCCTACGCTCGGATCGCGACATCTCGGCAAGCCTTCACGATTTGTTGACGCGGTGGTGGAATGGGTCAGGGGACAAGGTATCGACTCTATCGTCGGTGACGTTATTGTGGTGCCTGACATTTATCCGTCGCTCGGGCTGTCACCTTATTGGCTGCTTGAGGATATAGCATGGGAGTATGGAGCCGGGTTATACGGCTTTAACTGGCATGACAATAGTTTTTTGATGAAAGTGTCGGCAGAGGGTGTCGAGTCCATGTCGCCCTATATCAATGGTCTTGAGGTTGTGTGCGATGTTACTAAGGGCAGCAAGGGCGATGTCATGGCCATTCGCGGCGAAGACTCATACCGGCTGTATGTATACGGCACTATAACCGGAGAAAGTTATAGCTCAAGGTATTCGATGCCTTATCCTCATCTTGTATTTCGTGACAGTCTTGTTGATGCTTTGGCCGATAACGGCGTCAGGTGCGGTGAAGAGGCCGTCGAAGCCGATGAATTGTCGCCGGCGCCCCCTTTGTTGTGGAAGTCGCCGTCGCGTGACGAGATTTTGCGTACAATGATGTTCAAGAGCGATAATCTATATGCGGAAGGTATGCTGCGTGCACTTACTTTATCGGGCGATGACCATTCGGTAGAGTGCGCTTTGTCTATAGAAAAACGATGTCTTGAAGCGCTTGGACTCGATCTTACGGGGATGAAAATTGTCGATGGCAGCGGTCTGGCGGTTACCAACCGTCTGTCGCCGGAGTTCTTGGCCCGTGCTCTTGCAGCTATGGCTAAGGGTAAAAATGCCGGGACATACAAGACCCTGTTCCCTTTAGCCGGTAAAGAGGGTACGGTAAGAAGCCTTCTCGCAAAAACGCGGTTGACAGGACGTCTTGCTCTCAAGTCGGGGAGCATGTCGGGCGTGTTGTGCTATGCCGGATATAAACTTGACTCCGGCGGATGCCCTACGCATGCCGTGGCTATAATGGTCAATGGTTTTACATGCAAAGGAGCTGAAGTAAGGAGAGCCGTAGGCGATTATCTGTTGTCGGTGTTTTGAACCGGTGATATTAATTAGACAAAATTTTTGTTGTGGAGGCCTTAATATTTTTATTTATGTGAAAAATTCCTTAACTTTGTGCGCAATAAATTTTCCAACTTATGTCGTTTATTGCAGATAGAGTAAAGATGGATGGACTCACCTTTGATGATGTCCTCCTTATTCCGGCTTATTCCGAAGTTCTTCCGCGGAGTGTCGATCTTACCACCAAGTTTTCACGCAACATTACATTAAACGTGCCGCTTGTATCGGCAGCGATGGATACCGTAACAGAAGCACGTCTTGCAATTGCCATAGCCCGTGAAGGCGGCATAGGCGTAATCCACAAAAACATGTCTATCGCAGAGCAGGCCCGTCAGGTACATGCTGTCAAGCGTGCCGAAAACGGCATGATCTACGATCCGGTTACTATCAAGCGCGGCAGTACTGTTAAAGATGCTCTGGCTATGATGGAGGAGTATCATATCGGCGGTATACCCGTTGTTGACGATGACCGCAAGCTTGTAGGTATCGTTACAAACCGTGATTTACGCTTCGAGCGTGACATGAACCGTCTGGTGGATGAAGTCATGACCTCGGATAATCTTGTCACAACCACTCAGTCGACCAATCTTGACGAGGCCGCTTCAATACTTCAGGAGCATAAAATTGAAAAATTGCCTGTGGTAGACAATGACGGACGTCTTGTCGGACTTGTTACTTATAAGGATATAACCAAGGCCAAGGACAAACCTAACGCATGTAAGGACAAACTCGGACGTCTGCGTGTGGCTGCCGGTGTCGGTGTCACTCCCGATGTCATGGACCGTGTGGATGCTCTTGTAGCTGCCGGTGTCGACGCTATAGTCATAGATACCGCTCACGGACATTCCAAAGGCGTGGTCGGTGTGTTGAAGAGTGTAAAGGCCAAATACCCTGAGATAGATGTCGTGGTGGGCAATATCGCCACAGGCGAGGCCGCACGTTATCTTGTAGACAATGGCGCCGACGGTGTTAAGGTGGGTATAGGCCCGGGTTCTATATGCACCACCCGTGTCATAGCCGGAGTGGGTGTGCCGCAGTTGTCAGCTGTATATGACGTGGCAAAGGCTCTTGCTGATACCGACGTGCCCCTTATCGCGGATGGCGGTATACGTTACTCGGGTGATATTGTGAAAGCCCTCGCGGCAGGTGCATATTGTGTCATGCTCGGAGGCATGCTGGCCGGTGTCGAGGAGTCGCCCGGCGATACTATTATATATAATGGCCGTAAATATAAGGCATACCGTGGCATGGGATCGCTCGAAGCTATGGAGAAGGGTTCTAAGGACAGGTATTTCCAAGCAGGCGAGACCGATACACGCAAGCTTGTGCCGGAAGGCATAGCCGCTCGTGTGCCGTTCAAGGGGTCTCTTTATGAAGTTACCTATCAGATGCTTGGCGGACTACGTGCCGGTATGGGATATTGCGGCGCCGAGAATATAAAGAAGCTGCACAGCGCCAAATTTACGCGCATCACCAATGCCGGTGTTGCCGAGAGCCATCCTCATGACGTGGCCATAACCAGCGAGGCACCCAACTACAGCGCCTCGTCCAACTGATTGAACGATAAATATTATTATGATACAGACATGGCGGTCCGGTATATATATGGGCCGCCATGTCTGTATCATATATAAAAACTTATTAAAATTATACTAAACACACATCGTTAGCTGAAAATTTCGTAAATTTGGCGCGTAATTGTCATAATATTGCACATGACCTCATTAAAGTACATCGCATTGATGCTTTCGTCGCTGTATGTCGCCGCGTGTAGCGGCGGGAAAGACACCGTGGCTGACGGTGATGTGCTTGCTTCGGTGGGAACTTCGGTATTGACTGCCGATGACTTGCGCGGCAATATGCCTTTGGGCCTTTCGCCGGAAGACAGTGTGCTGTTTTGTAGAGCATACATCAAGCAGTGGATTGACAGCCGTCTTGTCAGTGAGATTGCGGTACGCAATATATCGAGTACCGAAAAAATCGACAAAATGGTTGAGGAATACCGCAATGACCTGATTATGAAAGAATACAGGCGGCTTATGTATGAAGAGAACGGCGGCCGGTGGTTCGGCGTAGATACCCTGAGAGCGTATTATGACAGTCACAAAGAGGATTTTAAATTGAAAAAGCCTTTGGTTAAGGGTATTTTTCTGAAATTACCTCAGGATGCTCCGCGTTTGCAGGATGTCCGTAAATGGTATTGCTCCGATAAGAATGACGACATCGAGCGTCTTGAAAAGTATACTTTGCAGGATGCGGTGCAGTATGATTACTTCCGTGACCGCTGGACCGACTGGAATGATATTCAGAATCAGATACCTATGGACTTCGGCGGCTCTCCGGACCTTTTTCTGCAGAAAAACGATAATTTTGAAATGACTGATGACGGGTATATATATTTATTGAGCGTCTCTGAATATCTTCCTTCGGGCAGTGAGGCTCCGTTTGAACTTGTGGAAGAGTCGATAAAAGACTTGTTTGCAAATGAGAACAGAGTGGCCTATGACCGGATGCTTCGAAAACTTCTGTTTGAGAGGGGAGTGAAGTCGGGCGATGTCAAAGTAAATGTAGATCTCGGATTACAATAAATGAAAATAATAAAATAACAGAATAATAAAGTGAAACTAACCAGAGCAATCACATTATGCGCTTTCGCCGGAATGACAATGGCGTCTATGGCGCAAAACAATATCGCTGAAGAAGTGGTGTGGTGGATAGGCGATGAGCCTATCTATAAATCGGAAGTGGAAGAGATGTATCAGACTATGCTCTATGAACACAATGAGATTGACGGCAATCCGTATTGTGTCATTCCCGAGCAGCTTGCCATAGAAAAATTGTTTTTGCATCAGGCCGAACTCGACTCTGTGACCGTGCAGGACGCCATGGTCATGCAGGAGGTGGACCGCCGTATAAACTACATGATAACCAATCTCGGTACTCAGGAAAAGGTTGAGCAATTTTACCGCCGCCCGATGCCGGAGATACGTGAGACCATGGTCGACGCTATCCGCAACAGCTATAAAGTCAGAGAGGTTCAGAATTCTCTGACCAAGGACCTGAAAATAACACCGTCCGATGTGCGTAAATACTTCTCGCAGTTGCCGGCCGACAGTATACCTTTTGTGCCGCTTCAGGTAGAGGTGCAGATCATGACTTTGAATCCGGTTATCCCCCGTGAAGAGATTGATGAGGTCAAGGCCCGTCTGCGTGATATCGCCGATAAGGTAAACAAGGGCGAGACCGAGTTCTCGACTCAGGCCATTCTGTATTCGCAGGATCCGGGCACTTCGATGCGTGGCGGCGAAGTCGGATTTATGGGCCGTGGCCATCTTGAGCCTGAATATGCGGCGGTAGCTTTCAACCTCAATGACCCCAAAAAGGTATCCAAGATTGTGGAGACGCAGTTTGGCTATCATATTATCCAGCTTATCGAGAAACGTGGCGACCGTATAAACACACGTCACATATTGATGCGTCCTAAGGTTACCGACAAGGACCTTACCGAGGCCCTTCATCGTCTTGATACCGTAAGGTCTGAGATCATGGGCGAAAAGTATACATTTGAGGAGGCTGTGCCTTATGTGTCACAAGACAAGGATACCCGCAACAGCAGAGGTGTGATGGTTAACGAAAACAGCGGTACTACCCGCTTTGAGATGGCCGATCTGCCGCAGGAGGTCAGCAAGATTGTCAACACCATGAGCGTGGGTGAGCTGTCGAAGCCTTTTATCATGAAAGAGCCTAAACGCAACCGCGACATTGTGGCTATAGTGAAACTCACCAACCGTATTGAGGGCCACCGTGCCAATCTTAGTGATGACTATCAGATGATTAAAAACATGTATGAAAGCTCTATAAAGGAGAAGAAGGTATCGGAGTGGATAGAAAAGAAGATAAAAGATACTTACGTGCGTATTGAAGACGGTTGGCGTGACTGTGACTTCAAGCATGAGGGTTGGATCAAAAAGAGCAATTGATGAAAGATATCTTTCACGATAATAAAAAAACTTTAAGGCATAGGCGATATTTTGTCGTCCTGTGCCTTTTGGGTGTTCTTGTCCCGTCGGTACTGTTTGGCTTTCCGGTTGACAACACGCCCAATCATTCGGTATCGGAGCGTGCCAAGCGCATTCCTATCAAGCCTGTCATACCCGAGGCTGACCGAAATCAGCAGGGCAAGGTGTTTCTTGAACGGGCCGACCGGTTGTGGATGGACGAAAAAGTGAGCACCGAGTTTCAGATGGTGACAGGCAATGTCATGTTTCGCAAGGGCGGCATGTATATGTACTGCGACAGTGCCAATTTCTATGAGGGAAGCGGTTCGCTGGAAGCGTTCGGTAATGTCAAGATGGAACAGGGCGATACTCTGTTCGTCTATGCCAACGAACTCGATTATGACGGTGTGGCTGAGTTTGCCACGTTTTATGGCGAAGGGTCCACTCCGGTGCGTCTTATAAACAAGGATGTCACTCTTGAAACCTACATATTTTATTATGACGTGGCCAACAATCTCGGTTATTATGAAAATAACGGCACTATAACAGATGTTGAAAACCGTCTTAGCTCAGGTTACGGAGAGTATAGTCCCGATACCAAAGAGGCCGAGTTCCGTAATAATGTCGTGCTTCAGGATCTTAACAAAAAAGACTTCAGGATGTCGACTGACCTGTTGCGCTATAATACAGACACTCATATAGCCAATATTGTAAGCCCTACCGTGATAGAGACTGACAGCGGTACGGTCTATTCGAGCAACGGATGGTATGACACCGAGTCGGAAGTGTCGGAACTGTATGACCGCTCGCTCGTCGTGTCAAACGGAGGCTCGACTCTTACAGGCGATACTATATTTTATGATCATGTAGCCGCTTTCGGAGAGGCGTGGGGAAAGATGGTGCTTACCGACTCGGTACGTCAGTCTATGCTTGAGGGCGATTACGGTTGCTATTATCAGGAGCAGGACAGCTCGTTTGCCACGGGTCATGCCCGGATACTCGAATACAGCCGCGGC
This sequence comes from Candidatus Homeothermus arabinoxylanisolvens, assembly GCA_001689405.1. Classification (GTDB taxonomy): domain Bacteria; phylum Bacteroidota; class Bacteroidia; order Bacteroidales; family Muribaculaceae; genus Muribaculum; species Muribaculum arabinoxylanisolvens. Next base: position 24,222 of record LUJO01000020.1, read on the forward strand.
GATACACTATACATGCATGGCGATACCATACGTACGTTTCTGCTTGAAGATACGACCCATATCGTGGCTGTATATCCCCGGGTGAGGTTCTGGCGTGTAGACATTCAGGGCCTTTGCGACTCCTTAAGCTTCTTGGAGCGTGACTCCACGCTGTACATGCACCGTCATCCTATAGTCTGGAATGAAGCCCGTCAGGTATTCGGCAATATCATAATGGTGCATTTTAATGATTCTACCGCTGACTGGGCCAAGTTGCCCGATTTCGGTTTTGTCGCCGAGCATCTTGATGAAGAGTTTTACAATCAGATATCCGGAAAAGAGATGATAGCCCGCTTTGCCGACGGCATGATGAGTGAGCTTGATGTAAACGGAAATGTGGAGGTAATATCGTTGCCGGAGGAGAAGGACTCGACTTTTAACAAGATAGTGAATGTCGAGAGCAGTTTCCTTAAAGCTAATTTCAACAAAGAGGACGGTTCTGTGCAAAAGATAAAAATGTGGCCTGAATCGCCGGGCACTGTCACTCCGTTGTACCTTGCCAAGAAATCGATATATTATCTGCCTAACTTCCAGTGGTATGAGGCTTTGCGGCCCAAGGATAAAGATGACATATTCAACATACCGCCGGAAATGGAGGCATTGTTGAAAGAGCCTGATCCGTCGGCGCGAAAACGAAAGGTAAATTAAAATTGTATTGTAGCGATGCTTATCTGTAGCCTCCAAGCGGCGGTACGAAAGCGTCGGGTATATGTTCTATTTCCCATGAAGTGTCGGGTGAGCCGGTTATGGCTATTACGTCAAACTGCACTTCATGGGGATAATTATATCGTCTTACAAATGAGTCTGCGGCTCTGCATATGTTGCTTATCTTCTTGGGCGTTATCGCTTCGAGAGGGTCAAAAGAGCCTGCGAGTCGCGTTTTTACCTCAATAAATATTATGCGGTTGCCTTTCAGGGCTATTATGTCGATTTCGTAATGCCCCATGCGGGTGTCATGCTCGATTATTGTATATCCCCGCGTTATGAGATATTCGCGGGCTATGTTCTCGCCCCATGCTCCAAGATCGTTGTGTCGTGCCATGATATCGATTGATTTTATGTGTACAAATATAGCCTTTTATTCCGTGGTGTGCAAAATTATGGAAAAGCACCGGAATAAAAGGCTTTATGTATTGTGCGGGGTATATTGTCGGAATCAACGGCAGTGTATGTCGCCTGAACTGTTCTTTCTTATGTCTCTGTTGCCGGTGGCATAGCACGATATGTCGCCTGACGATAGGGTAGAGGCTTTGACATTGACAGCTTTAAGATTGCGGGCTTCTATGTCGCCGCTGCTTTTTGTTGTCAATTCGGCTACATCGCAAGTCCCCGAAATTTTTATATCGCCCGAGCTGGCTGTCGATGCGGTTACTGTTTTTGCCGATACGTTCTTTAGCTCAATGTCGCCCGAGCTTCCTGTCATTGCGTCAATTGCCACGCATTTTACCGACGCCACCTCTATGTCTCCGGAGCTGCCGGTCTTTGCGTTCAGTGTGTTGCAGATTATGTCGCCGGCTTCGATGTCACCGCTGCTTCCGGTGCGCAGTATGACTTCACCCTTTGCGTTGAGCGTTGTTACTATGTCAATATCGCCTGAGCTTTGGGTGTTGAACTGAGTGACCGACGGTGCCGATACTCTGACCTCGGTCTTGTTGTTGCCCCGTATATAGATTTTTGAACCTGATTTGTAGCCTACCGTAAGTGTGTTGCCTGACACCCGCACGTCAACATAATCAATGATATTGTCGGGCGCGTAAATCTCGATTTTGGTGACAGGCGACTGTGAGTACTTCACGTTAACCGACGATGTCGTGGCTATGGCAGAAAATTGTTCGGTCTTCACCGGTTTAGTGACATAATTTTTACTTGCAGTGATAGTTTTGCCGGAGGCGCTGACCGATATCATCAGGGCCGCGCCGCAGATTAAAGTTGATAAGAAGTTGTTCATAATTATTGAGTTTTGTTATTTGATGCATTGACCGGATGAAAAGTTGCACCGAAGATAAAAAAAATTCATTATCTTGATATTTAACATACCGATTAATGAATAATAATATAACTTTGTCCCATATTATGACAATGCGTCCTGAAATATCGGTCATCGTGCCTTTATATAATGTAGGCCTTTATGTCGGAGAGTGCTTGGAGTCTATCCGATGTCAGACATTTGCCGATTTCGGAGTGCTGCTTATTGATGACGGCTCTGATGACGGCACATTAGATATATGTCGCGGCATCGAGTCAGCAGACCGTCGTTTCCGGGTATTTCATAATGACCGTAATTGCGGACAGTCTGTTGCCCGCAACATCGGACTTGACGAGGCTGTCGGAAAATATATAACTTTTATTGACGGCGATGATCGGGTGCATCCGAAATATCTTGAGAATCTTATAACCATAATAAAAGAGTCCGGAGCCGATATCGCTTCGGTCGGTTATACTACGGGCCGTCTATTCAAAAAACACCGGCGGGTGCGTAAAGTCTGTGAGTATGTGTCGATGAGCCGTCGTGAAGCTCTGCGAGCCATGTTGTACAGACGCCGATTTGATTCAAACGTGTGGGGCAAGTTGTTTCGACGTGACATATTCGATAACATGCGCTTCAGTGAAGGCATGATATATGAGGATCTTGATCTTATGGCCCGTATGCTTATGACCGGAAAACATATGGAGAGTGTTGCCGTCATTAATGACAAACTGTATTTTTACAGGCGCAGGCAGGGGAGTACTCTGTCGGTTTTCAACGCTCGTCGGCTGGATGTGCTCGGTATTACGGCACGTGTATGCATGGATATGCCTGCTGTGTTTCCTGACCTAATAGCCGCTGCCGATAACCGCCGTTTTGGTGCGAACTACAATATGCTTCTATTGATGGCGCGCCATAATGCGGCAGAATATAAGAATGAGATTGTAAATTGCAGCGATGTCATCAAACGCCTTCGCTCAAAGGTGATGCGTGATTCTAATTCGCGGTTTAAAAACAGGGCGGGCGCTCTGTTGTCATATGTGGTGTTAAGGTTTGTCGGATGTATTGTTTCCGTTAAGGTCTTGTTGAGTAAGTCATGATACAGACTGCCGTAAATGTTTCGATTGTGACTTATCGCACGGCTCCCGAAGAGCTGGAACGTTGTCTTTCGTGCCTTACATCCAAGTATATACGGTATGTCTATGTTATTGACAACGGACGTGATGATGCTATATCTGAAGTATGTGTACGTCACGGTTGTCGATATATACCGAATGAAAATGTCGGTTATGGTGCCGCTCATAATATAGCGATGCGAAGGTCCATGGAAGGCGAGGCCGATTTTCATCTTGTACTTAATTCAGATGTGTACTTCGCATATTCGGCAATTGACAGTATCGTGGAGTACATGTCGGCGTATACCCGGGTAGGTATGGTACAACCCCGTATTTTATCACCCGACGGTACATTGCAATACAGTGTGAGGCGTTTGCCCTCCCCGCAGGATCTTTTCTGCCGGCGTTTTTTACCGCATATGTTTTTCAGCCGACGCGATGACCGCTATCTCCTGAAGCATCTGGATCATAATAAAGCTTTTAATGTGCCTTATCATCAGGGCAGTTTTATGATGATAAGCCGTAATGCTTTGTTGAAATCGGGACTTTTCGACGAGCGTTTTTTTATGTATCCCGAGGACATTGATTTAACCCGGAGGGTGCATCGCCACATGCTTACCATGTATTATCCCGAAGTCGAGGTCATACATTGCCATCGTGCGGAGTCTTACAGGAGTATGCGCATGACATGGATCCACATCGTGAATATGATAAAGTATTTCAACAAATGGGGCTGGTGGAATGATGAGGAACGCCGGCGTTTCAATGCTATGCTTGATATTGATAACTCGTTGATAAATTAATGTTGCATAGCGTGCATATGCCATAAAACAATAGTAATTTTGCATAAAATACACAACAGTAAACATATATGAGCGATGTCATAAAATTATTGCCGGATTCGGTAGCCAACCAGATTGCTGCCGGAGAGGTGATACAGCGTCCGGCCGCGGTGATAAAGGAATTGGTCGAAAATGCCGTGGATGCCGGAGCGTCGATAATCAAAATATATATAAAGGATGCCGGCCGCACATTGATTCAAGTGGTCGATAACGGTTGCGGCATGTCGCCTACCGATGCGCGTATGGCGTTTGAGCGGCATTCTACATCCAAGATAACGGAAGCCGCTGACCTTTTTGCCCTTCATACTATGGGCTTTCGCGGCGAGGCTTTGGCTTCGATATGTGCCGTGTCGAAGGTCGAGCTTCGTACTATGCGTAAAGACGATGCTATGGGTACATGCATAGTCATCGAGGGTTCAAAAGTATTGAGTCAGGAGCCGGACAGCTGTGTGCAGGGGTGTAATTTCATGGTCAAGAATCTGTTTTACAACGTACCGGCACGCCGCAGATTTCTGAAAAGCGACCAAGTGGAGATGAACCATATATTGCGCGAGTTTGAACGCATGGCTCTTGTGAATCCACACATAGAGTTTGAGCTGACCAACAACGGAACGATATTGCATAAACTTCTCGGCAGTTCATTTAAGCAGCGCATAGTTGACTTGTTTGGCAAGGCTATGGACAGGCAGCTGGTGCCTGTCGAGACCGATACGTCGCTCGTAAGGATACAGGGATTTGTCAGCAGACCGGAGAATGCCCGTAAACGCGGCGCCTTGCAGTATCTTACTGTAAACGGTCGCAATATGCGTCATCCTTATTTCCATAAGGCTGTGCTTCATTGTTATGAGCAGCTTATACCTGCTGACGAACAGCCGAGCTATTTCCTTAACTTTACAGTCGACCCCGAGTCGATAGATGTAAATATACATCCTACTAAAAATGAGATAAAGTTTGAGGACGAGCAGCCTATATGGAAAATCCTCGTGGCTGCCATAAAGGAGGGGCTTAGCAAGTTCAATGTCATGCCCTCCATCGAGTTTGATATGGAGAATGCTCCCGACATACCGGCTTTCAATCCTGACGCACATGCATCACACGGCCTTGATCTTGACACATCCTACAATCCGTTTGACACTGCTTCATCGCGTCGGAAAGAGTCGCCCTCTTCCCGGTCGGTAAATACCGATTGGGAAAAACTGTATGAAGACTTTGCCAGAAACCGTGACGAGTCCTATGCCGGAATAAGCGAGAGCGCCATTGACGCATTTCCGACGGAGGAATTGCCTGAAGATATGCCGGAACCTGATTTCTCGGGCGATTTTGACAATTCATTGCCGGGAAGCATGCAGCTTAAAGGCCGTTATATCCTTGCCCCGTCAAAAAACGGGCTTATGGTCGTGGACCAGCATCGTGCTCATGTAAGAATACTTTATGACCGGTATCTTGATCTCGCCCGTCTTGACGCCATAGCCACTCAGCGTATCATATTTCCCGAGGTTGTGGAGCTGTCGCCTTCGCAGAGCTCGGTTATGGAGAGTATTTCCGATGAACTCGCATCTCTCGGCTTTGATGTGGCCTTCCTCGGAGGCACGAGCTGGTCTGTCAACGGATTGCCGTCGGTCCTTGACAGCGTGAATCCCCATGAGCTGTTGTTGTCAATGGTCGATTGTGTTACCGAGACCGGTGAAGAGCTTGGCGAGAGTCTGCGCAACCGCATTGCGCTGTCAATGGCCCGTGCAGCGGCCATAAAGCCCGGAGCTCCTCTTACCGATGCCGAGATGGAGCATCTGCTTAGCGACCTGTTCAAGTTGTCTACGCCGGGGTATACTCCTGACGGCAAGACGGTGATGAGTGTAATAGCGTTTGACGACATAGTACGTCTATTTGCATAGCTTCTTGACATTTATTACCTTTGTAGGAAAATAATATAAAGACAATGAGAAAGTATATCCTCAGCCTCGCTGTTGTGGCAGCCATTATAAGTGCGGTAAGCGCTTCGGCGCAGTTTCGTTACGGACCCATGCTGGGTCTGGACATAACGACCATGAAGTTCAATCAGAAACTCTTCACGGTAGACAACAGTGTTGGTTTTTCGGCCGGTATTGCTACCGAACTTATGTTTCCCGGTATCGGGTTCGGCGTTGACGCAGGCTTATTTTACCAGCAGCGCGGTGCCACTCTCCATCTTGGCGAGCGTGAGATATGGGCTTCGCAGGGCTACGGTAAGGAACGTTGCTATCTGCACTATATAGAGGTGCCTGTTAACTTGCGGTTTAAGTGGACACGCATGAACGGGCTGGAAGATTATGTGGCTCCCTTTGTGTTCGGCGGACCTACATTCTCGATATTGGCGGCACGCAGCGATATAAAGGCTTTGAAATATCCTTTCGGTGACGTTGGTCTTACCGCCGGCTTCGGTCTTGAGATATGCCGCGACTGGCAGGTATCGGGCAGTTATACATGGGGCCTTATGACTGCTGCAAGTACAAGGCTACTCGATGATTTCGACGCTAAAAACCGCACATGGAACGTGCGCGTGGTCTACTTCTTTAAATCCCGGTAAAAGGGTATCTCCTTAAGAAAGCGGTATGAGTGATTGCTGTAGTCTATTTCACAGCAATAATGGGTCATGCCGTTTGACACGATAAGGTAGGGCGCGTTAAGCACCATGCTGTAACGTACTATCTGGTCAAATGTCTTTTGACTTAAAGATACCGTAGGCGCTTTGTATTCCATTATGGCTACCGCTTCGCCTCTTGTATTGAACAGCACACTGTCGCATCGGCGTTGAGTGCCGTTTAATGTAAGTCCCACTTCATTGCCCATAAGCGATGGCGGGAACCCCCGGTCGTTTATCAGAAATTCTATAAAATGTTGTCTTACCCATTCTTCGGGAGTAAGGGCGACGTATTTGTTGCGCAGACGGTCAAATATCTTGATTCCGGAGGCCTCACGTTTCAGGGCCACTTCATAGTGCGGTAGGTTCAATTGCATGTATCTATATTTGCGTTGCGTTGAAAATTTCCGTAAATTTACGAAAAATCTCTATAACATTAATGTGTCATGGCACAATCGGCAACGACTTCCGACTTTGATTCAATTGTATTGCAAATTAATTCGCGCAATACCGCTCCGGTGTATCTGCTGCACGGTGAGGAAGGGTATTATATAGATGAGTTGCTGAAGCGTTTTGAGGCCATGGTGCCGGAGGCCGACAGGGACTTCAATCTATATACATTCTATGCGCCCGAAACGACTCCCGATACTATTATGGACGCATGCCGCCGATATCCGATGATGTCTGACCGGCAGGTCGTTCTTGTTAAGGAGGCACAGGCTGTGCCAGCGGCGCAGCTTAATCGTCTGCATCTGTATGTGTCGTCGAGTACATCATCGACAGTTCTTGTCATCGCATGTCGCGGAGAAAAATGCAAAGCCAAAGACCTGCTTAAACAGATTGCGGCCAACAAAGGAGTCGTGTTTGACTCCGTACCGCTGAAAGAATCGGCTGTAGCCCCTACAATAAGCAAGTATATAAAATCCAAGGGCCTTAATATAGAGCAAAAAGGGCTTGCCATGCTTCGCGATTACGTCGGTACCGATTTGTCAAGGATATATAATGAGGTCGACAAACTTGCTGTAGCGCTTTCGGCAGGGGCTACGATAACTCCCGAGGTGATTGAAAAACATATAGGCGTCAGCAAAGATTACAATAACTTTGAGCTGGTCAATGCATTGGCTGTAAAAGATGCCAAACGCGCGTTCACAATCGTGAATCATTTTCGCCGCGACCCCAAGAAAAATCCTGTAATGGTGACTATTCCAACGATATGGAATTTTTTTTCCAATCTTCTCGTCATGCTTTACAGCGCCGACAAGAGCGATGCCGGACTGTGTGCGGCCATAGGGCGCAAAGGATCGTGGCTCCCCTCGGACTATAAGGAGGGACTGCGTAATTACAATGCATGGAAGCTCATAGAAATCATACATGCCATACGTGAGGCCGATTGCCGCAGCAAAGGAGTGAAGTCGCGCATGGATCCGTATGACATACTCCACGACCTTATATTCCGCATACTCACGGCGCAAGGACGTCTGTAAGTGAAAGTTTGTGCAGGTCGCATTTTATAACCGTTTTAGCTCTGCTTCCGAGGCCGAGGAGCCTTTGTATTTGCTTTTGTGCGGCCGGAAGTTATAAATTATATTGAGTGAGATGCCTCGGTTATCGTAGTTTTGTCGCTTGTTGACCGATACTCCATATGTATTCATAGTCCAGTCATTGTTGGCTGTATTGAATATGTCGGTAGCTGAAAGTTTGACAATCAAAGACTTGTCCAGAAGTGTCTTACCCACCGACATATCCATTGTGAACCATGTTGTGGCGAAACGGTTGGTGTGCATATCACCTTTTGTCCGGCCGTTCATGTTGGCTGTTATAAGCCATCCTTTGGGTAATGAGAATGTATTGTCGAAATAGTAGGAGAACATAGGCTTGTTGTAGCGGTTGTGGTCGAGCGTGAGCCATTGGCGATATATGCCGGCCGTGATATTGGGTGTCCACCTGTCCACAGGTCTGCTCCATACAAGGTAGATATTCAATGCTGTCACATCAATATTTACAGGATGCATAAGCAGTTGCAGGCTCTCAGCCTGATATAGTTCCTTGACGTAGGCATATGTGTCAAGACTGCGGGTGAGGTCGGCCTGAAGCATAAAGCCGTTCCACATTCCGAATAATTGCAGGTCGTGCATCTTTTCGTCACGCAGAGCGGGATTGCCTCCCTCGATTTCATGTCGGCCTACATAACTCAGCGAACCGGTCAACCGGGAATACGGAGGTTTTATGGTTGCCATTTTATAACTGAGGCTGATCAGAGCGTCTTCATTGAAGGTATAGCCAAGTGATATGTCAGGTGTAAGCATATGGTCGCGACGGCTTATCTCCTTATCTCGCTTGCCGTCGAGCTTGAAGTCATAGTCGACATACTCATATCTTGCCCCTGCGGAAATGCTGAATTTGCCCGACATACGCGACCATGATGCGAACAGTGCGGCAGATGTCTGTCTGGCATCGGTCAGGGAGGAGGGTATGTATTCGCCGACTTGGGCGTTCAGCATCCGGTAGTCAAGTGATGTGCGTGTATGACTGTTTTGTGTTCCGAAGGTGAACTCCCCGTTCCATAGCGGAAAGTTCATGTATAATTTACCTGCCCATAATGTCGATTTGCTTTCATCGTTTGAGCTGATATCATAATTATCTGATTGCGGATATGAAGTGATTACGCTGTTATTGTTTTTTGACTGCCGGTAGTCGCCGTCGAAATGAAGCAGGTATTTGTCAGCGAAAATATTTTCGTAATAGACTGATGCCAGATGGCTGTACGCGTGCATGCCTTTGTCAATAAGGCGGTTTATGGAGGGGCTGTTGTCAAGCCATTCCGAGCCGTTATTGGCGAAATCGCCTTTTTCGGGGTTAAAGCGATAATACGCACCAATCGACTGCGCTCCTTTTGAATAATTGAAGCCGCACTTGACTATGCCTGCTGTAGTGTGATAGGTATTGTGCTGGGTGCTGCCCACAATCGTCTCTTTGCCGTCATATACAAGCGTGTTTGTGGTGGACCCTTTGATAAGAGAGTTATTATGATTGATAGTGCCGTTGATGAAGAGTTCCCAGTTGCTGCTTCTGTAGCTCACTCCGAGATCATCCGTCAACGACAGTCGGCGGCGTTGTTGTAGCGTAAAACGGTCGGTAAGCGACAGCCCTTGCACGAAATTACGTTTAGTGGTGATTTTCAGTACGGCTTCGGTTGTGCTTTTATAGCTTGCACCCGGAGCCATAAGCAGTTCGACTTTCTTTAGATTTGATGAAAGAATCTGTTGTAATTCCCGCTCATCGCGCATAGGGCGCCCGTCGATATATATTTCGACATCGTTTTTGCCAATTACGTTTACAGAGTTGTCCTGTACCTTTATCATGGGCAATTGCGCCAGAACATCGAGCGCACTGCCGAGCCCGGCAAGATTTGTGCCCGGAATTGTTGATACGAGTGTGGAGCCGACGACTCTGGTGGCCGGTTGCTTTGCCGTTATCACTACCTCCTGCAATTCGCGTGTCAGGCTGTCTGATACTTCATAATTCCGTGCATTACCCGATATGACGGAAATAAGTCCGATTACGATTGTGAAAATTACTTTTGTCCTCATTGTCATTCTGTTTGAGGCAAAGTTACTCACATATAAGGTGCCATGCCAAAATTATAATCTGACATGTGCGGCTGTATTCCGCTGGTTTGCAGCGGTATACGCCGCTCGATTTATGAAAAGTCTGACCTGATGAAGTTGGTGCTAGAAAATGGACAGGATTTCAGGTATTGATGGCTCGACACGCTCTTTCATACGGGCTTTGAGACGTGATTTACGTTTATATACCACATCGACTGACTCGCATAAAAGCAGACTTATGGTGCGTGTTGACAAACCGCTGAACAGATATACCAGAAGATGATAATCATCAGGCTTGATATCGGGATACTCTTTTTTCACTCTTATAAGTATGTCATTGCGGCAGGTGTTTACGGCTTGTTCCATTTCCGGAAATGAGTCGTTGCGTACAGACTCTATCTCACTTTTGACTTTATCGGCTATTGCCTTGCGCTCGGTCTTCGTACCTTGTGACTCATAGTAAGTCTGACATAGAGAGTCGATGAGCGCGAAGCGGTTTTCGAGCAGGCCGTTAAGTTTAGCCTGCAGACGGTTGACATCATCATGTCCGGCATCTATCTGGCTTTTCAGTAATGACGCTTCTGCCATCAGTGCATCATTTTTGACTGACTGCAACTTTATCTTCTGCCGCATCCATAGTATAACGACAGCGGCGATGAGCAATATGGCTGCGGATATTAAGGCCCACTGCTCACGTCTGATCCGCTCCTTATATAACATAAATTCTTTCTCCTTCTGGAGATACAAGGCTGTCGCAAGGGAGTCCGTGTTCCCCGAAGTTTTAATAAGCGCTTTCAGTCGCGACGCTTTTTGGAACTCGTCACGAAGATTGTGGTTGCCGTAATAGTCTACGGCTATATTGACAATAGTATCGGACGGCGCGGAAAGTCGGTTGGCTACCATAGCCTCGCTGTACAGTAATGACCAGCGGGCCATCAATGCGGAGTCACGAAAATCCGATACATCCAGTCCGTTAAGTTTGGATAACGCAGTTCCGGGGTCGGTACCCATAAGCCGTTGGGCTTCGTCGAGCGTTCTTGAATAATCGTTTCCCGAATAACAGCATCCGGTGATAATAAGTGACACTATGACATACAGTAGCCCGCGCATTGTTGTACTTTGTGTTGCGTTATGCGGCTTATTTCAGTCGGTATGAGTAACCTAAAGTGACCATAATAGACATTCCGCGCGATGCGGAGAATGTATCGCGGCGGTCGTCGGGAAATATGTTGCCTATGCCGAAATAGTAGCGTGCCTCAAGATTGATCAGGTGACGGCGTTTCAGCGCCAGCTCGATGCCTGCGCCGCCCGATATGCCGTAATCAAATTTATTGGTAGGCTCCATTGTCAGCTGATCGGTCATGCGGTTGTCAGGAAAGTCGGGCAGAGCGCCTATGTTGTTGACGTCAAAATTGGCGGAGTAACTTGTGCCCACAAGAAACCCGACTTCCGGGCCGAGATTTATAAAGCCTTTGACTTTCTTATTGCCGAAAAATATGGTGGTAAGTAGCGGTATCTGTATATAGTTGAGTTTGCGCTCGAAAGAGTAGGGAGCTTCCTCAAAATCCTCTTTCCATCCACGCTGCTCGAAGTTGACCTCGGCGATAAGGCCGAATATTTTTTCCTCCCAGTATTTGAATGTTATACCGGCGGTCTCTCCCATTACAAACGACTGCTTCACGCTTGGAGTAAACGACATCTGCGACAAGGTAATACCGGCCTTTCCTCCAATCGTTATTTTAGATGAGTAGTGGGCTTGTGCTCCGGCACCGATGATGCCGAGTAGCATGACAATTATTGTAACGGTAAATATGCGTTTCATTGTATGGCCTGTTTTTCCGTTATGCCTGACGGACGGTAATTTATGAAGTATAGGGCGTCGTTTACTTTACCGGCTACATTTTCCGGGCTTGTGAAGTGGAAGCCGCTCTGTACGCCGTCATAGAAGTAATTGGGCTCTCCGACATTGTCGTAGTTACGGTTAATGGCTTTTATAAGATAGAAACCGGTGTCAAAGCCGAGCATACCCTGTACGGGAACGGCTGACATGAGCGGTGTGCCGTAACGGTTGACATATAGCTCGGTAAACTGTTTGCTCCGGTAGCTGTCGTTGTCATTGAAGAAACGCGAATATACCGTGGCGTTCATCAGGTGAAGATTGTCGAGCGCGTCACCTCGGAATGTAATCCATTCCGGATAGCCGAACATTCTTACAAGGCTGTAATCGTCCAAAGCTTCGCGATAGTTCTTCAATGCGCTTATGATGTGGCTGAACTCTGAGGAAGTTGCTGACTCCGGAATAAATACGTAGGATGACGATGTGTCAAGTTTCTCAAGATCGGAAGCCTTAAGATAGTTGTTATAGCTTATGTCGATATACTTTTGACCCTCCTCATCGAGCCGTTTGCGCAGCATTTGGCAGAATTCGGCTTTGTCGGTCTTACCTCCGAGCGCTGAAAGAAATACAGGTATATACTCTCCGTTGCGGTTCATGAACTCGTTGATAGCCTGTTCGTACATTGACGAGTGGGGTATGTTGGCCTGTAATATATTGGGGTTTGTCAGATATTGGGTGCCTTTTACGGCAAAAATATTAAGTACTTTTGCGTCATGCAGTGTGGCGTATTCCGCTATAAGATTCAGTTGCTCGTCATTGTCCGGTGTTATTATTATGTCGGCCCCCGTCATTTCAGGACGTGCGAGTATGGATTTGACGCTGTCGGTATTGTTGGCCGAGTCGTATGCACGTATTACTATATGACGCTTGCTGTCGCGCAGGCTGTCGGCGGCTACCAGAAGACCTTTGTAAAATTCGGTATACAGCTGTGCCTGTTTGTCAGGCGAGGTCTGACCGAGCATGAAGGGAAGTATGACGGCCACCTCCGTGGCTTCTTTTTCAACATCAGCGGTTGCGGTCGAGTCGGCTGAGGGGTTCAGCAGTGCGAGCAGACTGTCGTCACTGTCGGTTGACGCAGTGTCGGCCGGTTCAGCGGCTGCTTCTTCCTCCTGTACATATTCAGGCTGATCCTCTGTCGTCGGCGCTTCTTCTACCGGTCGGGCTGTCTCCGCAGGCAGTTCCGTGTCGGTATTGTCGTCAACGGTTGCCTCATTGTCCGGTGTTGGTATGTGCAGTATTGTGCCGCGTTTAAGACCGGTTTTGATCTGTGGATTAGCCTCGATAAGTTCGCTTTGGGTTATGCCGTAATGTTTGCTTATGCCGTATACGGTCTCACCTTTTTCCACAAGATGCACTTTGTCGTTTTTCCTGCTTCTTACAGGCTTGTCTGTATCCTCAGGTTGACTTACAGAGCTTATACCGGGGGTTGCTTCTCCGAGATTGGGCATTTCATCCACCGGAAAATATAATGTCATGCCGGCGCGCAGACCGTCGGCTACCGAAGGATTGTATTTTATTATGTCGGCTTTGGTTATGCCGAGCTCTTTTGTTATACCATATATGGTCTCTTTGGACTTGACTTCACGGTAAAAGTATTCTTTACCGTTTATGGTCTTGGTGGGCAAATCGGCTCCTGAAAGATTGATACCGGTTGAAAATGAAGCTGATATCACAACTAAAGTTGCGACGGAGCGGTATAAGAACCGGAGTGACTTATGTCTTAATTCCATGTCTGTCTATTACGGATTAACGCTACAAATTTACATAGAATTTGCCGATTTACATCTACTTGTATACAAAAAATGCATGTTCGGCGGCTGTCACTTTACGGTATAATAAAAATAACGGAGATAGTCGCTCGGCTATCTCCGTTATTTTTATATGGGTCTATGTTAGTTCAAAGTACCGTTTTCTGCCTCCTGTACCATCTTTGGACTGGCGGTGATATATATTTCCACACGACGGTTTTGTGCACGACCTGCGGCGGTCTCGTTTGAAGCTACATAATCGGCCATAGGTATGCCTTTGGCAGTCAATCGTGTAGGACTTACACCCGAATTTACAAGATAGGTCAGTACTGCCGATGCTCGTTCGTTGGACAGCTTCTCGTTTACAGCGTAAGAGCCTGTATTGTCCGTGAAACCGAGAATCTGGACATCGGTCAGCGGGTTCTGCTTAAGCGATACGGCAAACTGGCTCAAGTCCTGACGGGCCTGTGTGTTGAGAGTATACTTGCCGGTGGGGAAGAGAATACCGCCTTCAAATGTCACCTTTATGGCCTGAAGACCGTTTTGGTCAGTGGTCTGTTCTACGGTTGCGTCGGGCAACGATGCTTCGAGCTGTTGCTGCTGCTTGTCCATCTTTTTACCGATAAGCGCACCCGCTCCGGCACCTACGGCGGCGCCGATGGCGCTTCCTATTCCGGCACCCTTGCCGCCTCCGATCAATGCACCTAATCCGGCGCCTACGGCAGCTCCGCCGCCGCCTCCGATCAAAGCGCCTTTACCGGTATTTGTCATCGAATTACATCCCGATGAAAGGAGCATACATGCTGACAACAGGGCTGCTCCGGTGATTTTTAGAAGTCTCATAATTACGTGTTAAAATTAAGTTAATATATCCGCAATTGCAAAGATAAGAATATTATCAATTACATGCGATATTATTTTCTCTTTACTTTTAAATACAAGATAAATCGGTTAATTGTTTTCGTCTTGTGGGGATTTTTAGCTAAGTTTGCATATTATTTGAAATGCATGGGAAATGAGTTATTTGTCACATATAGGGCGTAGCCGCATGTTTTGGTTTCATTTGGGCGCAATCCTTACGATTGTTGCGTGGGGTATATCTTTTGTTTCTACAAAAGTATTGCTTGACAACGGGTTGCAGCCGACCGAGGTGTATATATACCGTACACTGCTCGCCTACGTACTCGTACTCGCTGTATGTCATAAACGTATACTGTCCAATTCATTGCGTGACGAGCTGCTGTTTTTTGCTTGTGGCCTGTGTGCCGGCTCGCTTTATTTCATCGCCGAAAATACGGCTCTTGAATATACACTTGTATCCAATGTGTCGCTGATAGTCACTCTTGCCCCGCTTATCACCACTCTTTTGGTGGGAGCGGTTTATAAAAGCGAAAAACCGACCAAAGGCATCTTGATCGGTTCGTTTATAGCGCTGACCGGAGTCGGTTTCGTCATATTCAACAGCAGTTTTGTCCTTGATGTCAAGCCGCTCGGTGACTTGCTGTCGCTTGCCGCGGCAGTGTCGTGGGCCGTGTATTCGCTTGTGCTGCGTAAGCTTAATGCGTTTTATACGGTGATGTTTATTTCGCGTAAGACCTTTTTTTACGGTATGCTCACCGCTTTGCCTTTCCTGTGGTTTCAGCCTGAACACACATCGTTCACTGTGCTGATAAAACCCGAGGTATGGCCCAACTTCCTGTTCTTGGGCGTGTTCTGCTCTATGCTCGCTTTTATCATATGGGCATGGGCCAACAAAGGGCTCGGAGCCGTCAAAGCAAATAACTACCTATATTTCCAACCGATAGTCACACTCGTCGCTTCGGCCCTGTTTTTGGGCGAGAAAGTCTCGATAATAGGCTATACCGGTTGTGCCTTGATTCTGGCCGGTGTATGGCTTAGCGATCGTTTCGGCCCAAGAAAAGCGAACTCACGTCATAAATAGACACGGCTCACTCCTCGTCAAGAAATTCAATCTCTTCGATAAGTGCGCGTGATATGGAACGTGTCAGTTCTGTGTCGCGGTTAAGTTCGGCTATGGCATATGCTTTTATTTCGGCCTTGCCTTCGGGCAGCAGATTAAACATTAGCCTTAATGCCGTATATCGGTTCATGTCGTCGTCGCTTACTATAAGCTCGTCGGCCAAGACCCTTGCGAACGGCATGTGCTTGAGCAGTTTCATGCAAAGTATGTCGGCTACTTCCGCCGTGGGCGCCGAGGTTGCCCATTCTCTCGCCGTATTTATGTCCATCTCTTCTCGTGGAAATATCATCGGAGCAAGCAACATGCTTTCACGCGTCGACGAATTGGCCCAGAGTTGTCGTGCCAGTTCCTGTGACGGAGCTGTTTCCGATGCTATTTCTGATAGATGTGGTAGATTTACTCCGAAAATTATCCGGTATGGGGCTCCCATACGACGCATATAGTCGGCTACCGCTCCGTTGCGCATGGCGTACAGGCGGTGTTTCACTTCCTGCATTTTATTGAATTGTGTCATATTACGTCAAATATTTTATCCCAGTCTTTCCATACGGCTTCATATCCGAGCCTGTGTATGCTGTCAGCCACGTCATGCGGGCTGCGGTTGTCGCTTACTTCAAATTGTTCCAGTGAGTCGGGCGATACCGAATAACCTCCCGGGTCGGTCTTGCTTCCCGCACTCATCGACGTGACTCCGAGCTGCATCATGTTTTCGCGGAACCCCGGCTTCTCTCTTGTCGAATAGCTGATGTCGACGTCATGGTCGAAAATTCTGTACGCAAATGTGAGCTGGGCCAGTTCCTTGTCGCTCATGACAACATTGGGCTGAAACCCTCCCTTGGACGGCCTCATGCGCGGGAAGTTGACCGAGAACTTCGTTTTCCAGTAATTTTTGCGCAGGTATCGCAGATGACGCGCCATCATGGTCACGTCGGTACGCCAGTCTTCAAGACCTATAAGCACCCCCATGCCTATTTTGTGTACACCGGCCTGTCCCATTCGGTCATATCCGTTAAGGCGCCAGTCATATATGGACTTCATGCCTGTCGGATGATACTTTTTATAGTTGGCTTCGTTGTATGTTTCCTGAAAGCATACAACTCCGTTAAGCCCCGATTGTGTCAGGCGGAAGTAATCTTCCGATTTCAAAGGCTGCACCTCTATGCTGAGGTTGCTGAAGTAGGGCCGGCATGTGCGCAGCGCCTGTTCAAGATAGTCTATGCCGGCTTTAGCCGGATTTTCTCCCGTTACTATAAGAAGATTTTCAAAGGGGCCGAGCCGGCGTATGGCTTTGCACTCTTCCTCAATCTGCTCCATGGTCAGTATCGTGCGTTTGAACGGGTTGTTATGGTTAAACCCGCAATAAACGCATGCGTTGGCGCATGAATTGGTTATGTACAAAGGTATATACATGCTTATCGTTTTACCGAAGCGTTCCTGCGTATACTTGCGGCTAAGACGCGCCATCGGTTCGAGATAGGCCGCTCCGGCGGGTGAGATAAGCGCCATAAAGTCATCTACGGTCAGCTGTTCCTTGTCAAGGGCGCTTTCGACGTCGCGAGCCGTCATTGACGCAATGCGGCGGCTTGTATCGTCCCAACTGTATTTTTTAATTTCGTCGTAAAACATTTTGCATCTGATTATTTTGCGCAATCATCGGTGACTGACTGTGATATGCGCATGGCACAGAAATTCGGACCGCACATTGTGCAGAAACGCTCGTCGTCCTTATGGCTCTCTACATAATATTGTCGTGAGCGGGCCGGATCGAGCGACAGATTGAACTGGTCTTTCCACCGGAAGTCGTAGCGTGCCTTGCTCATGGCATCGTCTCTCACTTGTGCTCCGGGATGGCCTTTGGCCAGATCAGCGGCGTGGGCGGCTATCTTGTACGCGATGACACCGTTGCGTACATCCTCAAGATCGGGTAGTGCGAGGTGCTCTTTGGGTGTCACATAACATATCATGGCCGTACCCATCCATGCTATCTGCGCCGCTCCTATGGCCGAGGTTATATGGTCATAGGCGGGGGCTATATCGGTGGTGAGCGGACCGAGAGTATAGAACGGGGCTTCGTGGCATGACGATAGCTGGCGGTCCATGTTCTCGCGTATCTTGTTCATGGGCACATGGCCCGGCCCTTCGATCAGAACCTGTACATTATGGCTCCATGCCGTTTCGGTGAGTTGTCCGAGTACATCAAGCTCGAGAAACTGCGATCGGTCGTTGGCGTCATGTATGCTTCCCGGGCGCATGCCGTCGCCAAGCGATACGGCTACGTCATAACGGGCGAGAATCTCACATATCTCGTCAAAGTGAGTGTAAAGGAAGTTTTCCTCATTATGAAGCACGGTCCATTGTACCATGATTGACCCTCCGCGCGACACTATGCCGGTAAGGCGGTCCTTGATGAGGTCGGCGTGGGCGCGAAGTACGCCTGCATGTATGGTGAAGTAGTCGACTCCCTGTTCGGCCTGTTCGATAAGGGTGTCACGGTATATCTCCCATGTCAGCGCATTTACATCGCCGTTTACCTTTTCCAGAGCCTGATATATAGGCACGGTGCCCACCGGTACCGGACAGTTGCGTATTATCCATTCGCGGGTCTCATGTATGTTTTCACCGGTCGACAGGTCCATGAGCGTATCTCCTCCCCAATAGCAGCTCCATACGGCCTTGCTGACCTCCTCCTCTATGCCCGATGACAGAGCCGAGTTGCCGATGTTGGTATTCAGTTTCACCAGAAATCGGCTCCCTATAATCATGGGTTCACTCTCGGGATGATTGATATTGGCGGGAAGTACTGCACGTCCTGCCGCAATCTCCTCGCGTA
Source organism: Candidatus Homeothermus arabinoxylanisolvens (assembly GCA_001689405.1). Classification (GTDB taxonomy): domain Bacteria; phylum Bacteroidota; class Bacteroidia; order Bacteroidales; family Muribaculaceae; genus Muribaculum; species Muribaculum arabinoxylanisolvens. Next base: position 42,865 of record LUJO01000020.1, read on the forward strand.
CCATATCAGGCGTTATGTGGCTTTCTATTCCAAGCTCCTCGTTGTTCATGTTTTCACGGATAGCAGCATATTCCATCTCAGGTGTTATAATGCCTTTGCGTGCGAGTGCCATCTGTGTTATCGCCGCTCCTTTACGCGCTCTGCGTGGAGCGTGACGATGAGCGAAGCGTATGCTGTCAAGCGATTTATCCGCTTCACGTAGGCGTCCGTATTCCGATGTTATGCCGTCAAGTAATTCGATGTCATCGCGACGGGCTATCCAAGCCTCGCGTGTACGTGGCAATCCGAGGTTTATGTCAGTTGTTATGGCGGGGTCGGTGTACGGGCCGCTTGTGTCGTAAACGTATACCGGGGCGTTTTCCCGAACCATGCGCTCACCGTTGATTATTTTTACGGTGGGAGTGAGATTAACTTTGCGCATAGCTACTTTTATGTCGTGTATTTTGCCGTGAATATATATCTTTTCCGACCCCGGATAGGAGCGAAGATTTATGTTGTTTATTTCCATTGCGTTGTGTTAAAATATTATTTTAAGAAAGAAGTGAGCGGCGAGGTGGCCTGTGCCGATGAGTACTGTCGTCCGAGTCCGGCAATATATGCTTTGCGTCCGGCTTCGACCGCGAGCTTGAATGCTACGGCCATTTCCACCGGGTCGCCGGCAACGGCTATGGCGGTATTCACCAGAACGGCGTCAGCTCCCATCTCCATGGCATCGGCCGCGTGTGACGGAGCTCCGAGACCTGCATCAATCACTACGGGTACACGGCTCTCCGCTATGATTATTTCGAGAAGGTCGCGCGTTTTAAGGCCTTTGTTCGTGCCAATAGGCGCTCCAAGCGGCATCACGGCCGATGTGCCTGCCTCTTCAAGTCGTTTGCAAAGCACCGGATCGGCCTGAATATAAGGCAGTACCTTGAAGCCCTCCTTAGCAAGGATCTCGGTGGCGGCAAGGGTCTCTATAGGGTCGGGCAATAAATATTTGGGGTCGGGATGTATTTCAAGCTTTATAAAATCGGTATGAAATATGTCGCGCGACAGTTTGGCCGCGAATACGGCTTCTTTGGCATTGCGCACTCCCGATGTATTTGGCAGAAACTGAACCTTGTCGCGGTTTATATGTCGTAGCATGTCATCGTCGCGCTCGTTATCCATATCGATGCGCTTCATGGCCACTGTTATCATTTCGGAACCGGAAGCAAGTATTGCCTCAAGCATCAGTTCGTTGGACGAGAATTTTCCCGTTCCTACAAACAGTCGTGAATTGAATTCACGGCCGCCTATGTTCAAATAGTCTTGCATGTTGATGTGATAATGTTGTTAAATTATGATTTAACGATTGTTATTCTGACTACGGTAAGTGTCAGTCATGTTTCAGCCGGGAGAGAATCTCACGGGTATATTCTACCGGGTCGGGGGCATTGATTATGGCTCCCGATACTGCTATTCCCTGTACACCGGTCGACATAATGTCGTTTATGTCTTCGAGCGTTATACCTCCTATGGCCACTACCGGAAGTTCTGACCCGGCGTTGGTTACCTCTGCCATTATATCGCGGTAGCCTTCTATGCCGAGAGTCGGCGATAATTTTTTCTTTGTCGTAGTATGTCTGAACGGTCCAAGTCCTATATAGTCCACGTCGATGCCGCGCATGGCCATGATATCGGCTGCCGTATTGGCCGTGACGCCTATTATGGCATGAGGACCGAGATATTCACGGGCTTTGGCGGGCGGCATGTCGTCTTTCCCGAGATGTACGCCGTGTACGCGCAACTCTTTCACAAGCTCTACGTTGTCGTCGATTATCAGTATTACGTCGTTTTCTTTGCACAGCGGTATTATTTCGAGAGCCGTGTCGCGAAGTTCGTCATATGAGGCATCTTTCATGCGCAGTTGCACCCATTTGCAACCGCCTTCGATTGCCATCTGTACTTCTTCCGCTATTGAGTATTTGTCAGAGGGATGAGTTATGAATTGTAACATTTCAGTATCTATGTCGTTTTATGATATTACACTTGTAAGCTTATAAAGACGCTGTTTAAGCTCATCTGCCGTTTGCGCGCTCCAGATATATCCGAGTACGGCATATCCGATAAACGGGTACTGCTTCAGCACGGATATGTTTTCAGAAGTTATGCCTCCGAGAGCCACTACCTTTCCTATAGGAAGCGATGATAGCTGCCCGTGTGTGAAGGCTCCTTTGTAGTGCGCTTTGGATATGCTGTCACATACAGGGCTTAGAGTGACGAAATCGACATTTCGTGCCGCTTCATTGACCTCCTCGACTGAATGGCATGTACGGCTTACCGATCCGTTGTAAAGTTGGGGCGCTTGGGGACATCTTGAGTTGAGGTGTATGCCTCCGAGATTGAATTCGTTCAATAACTCAAAATGTCCGTGCAGTCTCAGTCGCGAATGATAACGCTGCGGTATCGCTTCGATAAGACGTTTCATGTCGCTGTATGTAGCTCCGGGATGACGTAGATGCACGAAAGTAGCGCCTCCGTCAAGCAGAATGGCTATATATTTCGCCTCGTCGGGATGTATGTCCTGAGGCGTTATGACTATGAGAAGGCTCTTTTTATCCGCCATAAAACGGTTCTATGACGAGAACGGAATCTCCTTCTTTCAGTATGGTCGAGTCGCGGTCGGTCAATGATACGACTTCACCGTTAAGAGCCGTAGCTATGTCGGTGGGGTCTATGCCTGCCAGATTTAACGCTCCTTGAAGGGAAGTGTGTTCGGGTACACTTAGCGGCTTGTTATTTACAGTAATGTTCATGACTTATATGTTATTTGGTTATTGTTATATCGAGTGGAACAGGAGCGTATAGATGATCCACCGGGCCGTGTCCGGATCCCGTTCTGACACGTGCTCCTGCTTTGAGTGCTTCGTAAATGTAGTTTTTTGCTTTTACGACACTGTCGTGTATGTCATATCCTTTTGCTAAAAATGACGCTATTGCCGATGACAGCGTGCAACCGGTGCCATGTGTATTGGCGGTGGCTATACGTCTGCTCTCTATCGGTATGAGTTTTTGCCCCGGAGCAAGCGATAGGAGGTCGACCGATACGTCCGTGTCATTATTGCGGTCTCCGCCTTTGAGCAGTACGCTCCGGGCGCCCATTTCATGCAGTCGCGAGCTTTGAATGACAGGATTGTCCGTGCCGGTCAGTACCGCGGCCTCGTCAACATTGGGAGTAATGATTGTCGATAGCGGTATGAGTCGATTGACAATCGTATCTATGGCATCGTCGCTTAGCAGCCTGTCGCCCGAAGTAGCCACCATGACGGGGTCAAGAACTACGTTCTCGGCCCTGTTGAGGGTCAACGCGTCAGCTACTGCATTTGCTATGTCAGCAGAAAACAGCATGCCGGTTTTTACTGCCATAGGACGTATGTCGTTGAATACGGCGTCAATCTGTCCGTATACAATCGACGGGTCTATACCTTGTACATCGGTCACCCCGCATGTGTTTTGTACGGTAATCGCTGTTATCGCTGTCATGGCATATACACCGAGGGCCGACATTGTTTTTATGTCGGCTTGAATGCCGGCGCCGCCTGAACAGTCGGAACCCGCTATTGATAGTGCAGTGCGATAGGTGAACATGTATCTTTTGTCTTAATAACAAAGTTTGCGACAAAAAGGCTGTTGCACACCTGATAAAATTTGTTGGACTACAATCCGACAATCCCTTCGCCGGTCTTAACCGTTTCAGGTTCGTAGGGTATGATCTCAGCTCGCATAGGTGTGCGGCACCCCTTTGTCTTCAACATGCAAAATTAATCAGATTATGTCATAATACAAAATTTTAGGCATAAAACCTTTCTTAGCGTAATTTTACATGAAAATAATCGTATAATGTGAATAATTGTGATATATTTGCATCATATTAGCTCGATGTAACATTATTAACCTTTAAATTTTTAAAGACATGAAAGCTTTTTTGCAATTATTGTGGCCTCTTGTTATCGGCCTTTTGTTAGCGTGGCTCCTTTCCATAAATCCCGTTAAGGAATACGGATGGTTTATGGGACTTATACATGGAGGTCTTCTTGTCCCTAACTGGATTATAAGCTGGTTTGACAGTTCGTGGTTGCTTTCGGCACCGTTGCATACTACCATGTATACCGTGGACTGGTGGATAGCTGCTGTCCTGAATGTCATAGGATGGGTGTGGATAGTCATCGGCTTCTTTGGGAATCTTTTCCGCAAATGATAGAGCGTGGCTGCCTCACGTCATAAGTACATAAGGTTTTTTATCAGCTCCACCTTCTCCGATATGGAGGTGGAGCGCAATCTTTTGCGCAAGGTCATAGAGCGCCTTGACAAGGAGTATGAGAGCATCGGGTGGCAGATTGAATACATCGACCTGCGGTGGGGCATAAGTCCCGATGCCGGCGAGGACAACCGTACAATGACAATATGCCTTAATGAACTTGCCCAATGCCAGAAGCTGTCGCCGCGCCCCAATTTTATAATGCTTATTGGCGAGCGCTACGGTTGGCGTCCGCTCCCCGAGACTATTTCAATTGCTGACATGAGGCGTGTATACGAAGCGGCTATGCCGGAGGAGGTAGAGCTGCTTGACCGATGGTATATACGTGATGACAACGACCTGACCATGCAGGGAGTCTACAAGTTGAAAAGCCGTCTGGGTTCCGGATATGACGGCGAGCGTTTTCACCGTGAAGTAGAGTTGCCGTTGCTCACGTTGTTTTACCGTGAACTGCCTTATACCGACTGCTCCGCTACCGAAATGGAGATACGCAAAGGGGCTCTTGACGATAATGACGCGGCCGACCACGTGTTTGCCTACATGCGGTCGTTGCACGATGTGCCTGCTGACAAGCGCCGGGCTTATTATGATGATGACAGTTCGGGCCTTGATTACATAGCGCGGCTTAAAGACAAGGTGGTGTCGCTTGCCAAGCCTGACAATGTATATCGTGAGGATGTGTCATGGGACGAATATTTGTCCGACGGTTTTGCCCGGCGTTTTTCGAAGGAGATAGAGACCCATGTCAGGCGTATTATCGAGAAGGAGGTGTCGCGCGAGGTGGCTGATGAAGTCGATTATGAGTCGTTCCAGCATAGAGAGTATGCAGTTGCGGAGTCGGTAGGCTTTTACGGTCGTAGCGACGAGATAAGCGCAATAAGAGCATACATAGACTCGCCGGAGCCTGATGTGCCTCTGTGGATAAAAGGCGCTTCGGGACAGGGCAAGAGCGCGTTGATGGCCAAGATAGTATCGCTTTACGCAGATAATCAGGATTATTGTGTAATGCCGTTTTTCAGTAGCCTCACGCCGCTATCATCCTCCGCAAAATCAATGTTGCGGCTTGTGCGCAGATGCCTTGAGCCGCACTATGCTGTAAAATATGACAAGGAGAAGCGCAAGCCTGACGACAATTTTTTTGACCTTTTCAGAATGACGGGCTATCTGGAGCCTGAACGACGGTATCTGATCATCATTGATGCTTTTAATCAGCTTGACACCGCCGGATATGACGATTTCGACACTCTGAAATGGGTTACTGATAAAGAAAAGTTGTTGCTGCCCAATGTCAAGGTCATCATAACCTCAACCGATGATGGCCGATTCCCGAAAGAGCATCCACGGCTGCACTTGATGCGGCTTAAGGCCCTGAAGAGCGATGCGTTGTGGGTAGTGGTGTCGCGTCTGCATGCTGCCGGCCGGCGACTGCAGCCATTCCAGCTTATGCAGCTAAAAACGATGTTGGGCGACAAGGAGCAGTCGGCGCTGTATCTGTCGCTGTTATCATCGGTCCTGCAGCACTACGACTCTACAATGGATCTTGCTGGACTTCCGGGCGACTATGTGGCTTTATGCTCTATGATACTTGACCGGCTCGCCTCGCCGCAGATGCACGGGCGCAGGCTCACGCGTCTTGCTCTTGCCCTTATAGTCATGAGTAGTGACGGTGTCGATGTCGGTTCCCTTAACGGGCTTCTCGCATCGGACTACGAGTTGCAGACGGAGCTGATGGACCGTAGCTTCCATCTGTGGATACAGGAGGATGTCAAAAGTGTGCCGCCGATTATCTGGAGTCGTCTGTTCTATGACCTCGACAGGGTGATACTTGTGTCACGCAGAACATCGATAGGTGTGGCGGTTAAAGTGCGTCATGATGCCATATATGAATTTATAAAATATCGTTGGCTTACGGCCGACGAGCTAAAGCAGGCCGGTGAGTTGCAGGTGCGGTGGTATGAGGAAAATCTGTTGACGGAAAACAAACTCGCCGTCCGCGACTTGGTACATGCCGTATATGCCCCTGTGGCGAACATTCATTCAGTGGACTATGTACTCGACAGCCTAATTGATAATACGTTGGGCAATGAAGAGGAGATGAAGGTAAGAAAGGCTGTGGGCCGCAAACTATGGGGCATACTCTCTGATGAACGATATATAGCGCTGAAAGAAAAGTATTTTCCCGGTGCGATAGTGGGCGAATACGACCGACTGTTGTATATATACACTGAATTGGGCGATGCGCGGCGGAGGGAACTTGTGTCGCAAATGAAGAATTTTGTCACTTATACTGTTGTTGACGAAGAAGATTTCAGGGTATCATGGTCGGTAGGAAGCAATTTGCCTCCGCTGTCTGCACTTGAACTTCAGGCAAGGATGATTAACCTCTGGGACGGGCATCCGTTGCGCGACATTCCTGTAGAGCGATTGAGGCCGGGGCTTATGCGTGACAGGTTGAACAACATAGACAGCGAGCGTTATACACTTTTCAGCATTGATAATCCGGGTCGGCAGCCGTGGCTGAATCCGGCGGGAGAAAAATTATACCGCATAGTCCCGCGAAAAGAAGGGTGGCTTAAACTTGAGGCGCTTAATCTTGTTACAGGCTACGTAGAAAATATCGAGTCATTCATATCTAAAGATTTTGTAGCATATGCAGTGTCATCCGATGAAAACACTATCGTTATTGCATGTAGTGATAAACTGCACCTGAAGCATCGTGACGAGTCAGGAGCATTGTCGTTCAAGACTGTTTCAAAGAACGGCCTGAAGTGGGTAAGTCTATCCGATGACGGGAAATATTTGGCATACGGCGGTCCGGGAATCGGTTCATACCGTACCGACACAGTCGAATGGAAGTCATACAGTTGGATTGACGCGGATGAAGGACGCCTCTCTCCATCAGGCAATCTGCTATGGATATATTCATGCGACGAGGTCAAGGAGCCGGACAAGACCACATGGCGCGTTAAGATAGGATGTTGTGACTTTACGACACTCAAATTCGATACTATAACTTACAGTAAAGACAAAAAGCCGTGGTGCATAGGCCCGAAATTTAAAGGATGTTCTGAGGCGATTGCTGTATTTGATGGCATAAACTATAATATAATTCAGTTTCATCAATATAAATTGCACAGTTGGCGATGGCTTCGTCAGGCGCCGATAGCGTCGGCCGCTTTTGTACCGAATACTTCCGACTTTTATCTGTTCTACGGCAGTAGCGGAGCTTATTCTCTTATGAGAATTACCGATGACCTTCTGTCGGTTGTTTCGCAAGGCAACATGCACATTGTCGACCAAGTTACTCCCGACTTCAGTCGTGCCTTGTCGTTATCGGACAAGAAAGTTTTTGATTTTCAGGAACTGCTTCGGTCGTTTGCGATAAATAATCATGGTAACTTTGCCGGTATAAACAGCTTTTCCTCGTCCTGTTCAGGCCGTGTGATGGCCGTGTCTATCGGTCGTAACCTGTCATGGGAGGCGGGTGAAATACGAGTGCCTGTCCTCACGCTTGATAGTGGTTCCGGCGATTATGAGGAGCGTTTTCTTGATGTTGATAAATCAGCTTATTGTCATTATGTGTCAGCATCGGCGGTTTCTCCCGACGGCAAGCGGCTCGCGTACTCCACTTATAGCAAGCAGTCTTATTTATGTGTCTATGATTTTACTTCATCCTCGCTATCGGCGCGTAATGAAATAGCGGCACAGGCATCATCTATATTGTTTACATCCGACAACCGGTGGATTATCGTGGTAACGAGCGACTGGCTTGTATCTGTCGATACTTTGATATATCTGTATGACCGCGACGGTAACTTCATATTCAAGACTACAGTGGCGGAGGGGACTTCGCTGGATACTGACAAGTCTGCAGTCCTTTCTCCCGATAACCGGTATGTCTGCTTTAAGGACAGTGCTGTCAAGGTCGACCTTGTGACGCGGGAGGTAATACGTGAGCAAAAGCAGGAAAAAGACTCCATCGCAAAAATGAAGAAGCTATCTGATACTTGGGATTATCATAAAAGCAATAAAATACTTTTTCATCCTGTCACGGGACAATGCGTCGATATCACCGATAGTCTCGGTACGCTGAAGGCATACTCCGCGTCGGGACGTTACCGGTTTTATATAGATGAAAAGTTTGTGCTTACTCTTTATGACAGCGCGACCGGCAGTAGCGTTATGTCGCTTGATAGTGTGGAGGCCGTGTTGCCTTTGGCCGATGACCGGCACTTCTACGTGTCACGCTACAACAATACGATTCTGTTATATGACGTGGAAGGTACGATTTTGCAGTTTACGTCGCTTCACAATGCCAAAGCCAAGCGCTATTGGCAGAGTACCGCGCAAGGACTTGCCGTAGCCAAACATGATTGCCACTGCGCTTTGTTTGCGACCGACCCCGCCCACAAGGTTAACGAGTTGCCCGTAACGGTGTTGCGCCGTCGTTGGAACCTGACGACCGGAAAGCTCCAAGACCCGGAGGCGGTATGCCCGATGTGCGGCCACGTAATCGATAAAGGATTTTCTGTTGATGAAATGCATTGCCCCGGCTGTGGCCATCGGTTGCGGCTTATTGTCAATACCGATAAAAATTATCCGGCCAAAGTATTGAACGGCATGCTGAAAGTACCGGCTATCGCCCGCAAAATAGTAAACTGACAAACAGCGCTACTTACAGCATTTAGTCTACTATTAGTTCCTGATGTATTGATTCGGAGTCTGATATGAACATTTATTAAACTTAAATCATTAACTTTGTAATCAGATAAAAGGAGTTGTATGCACCTTATCAATGACAATATACATAAATTATTTGCCCTGTGTAGAAAACATAGGGTGAAGAAGCTCTATGTCTTTGGATCGATACTTACCCCACGATTCAATGAGCAAAGTGATATTGACATACTTGTTGACTTTAATGCTGAAATAGATCATGACACTTATGCTGACAACTATTTTGACTTCTATCATGCTCTGAAAACATTGTTTGGCAGAGATGTTGACTTGGTTGATGAATCAGCGGTCAAGAACCCTTACTTTAAGGAGGAACTTGAAGAAACGAAACACTTGATTTATGGATAGAAAGCTTCGAAAGTACCTGTCAGATATCTTGTCTTCAATCATGGAGATAGAATCATTCATGGACAACAGACCAAAGGAGTATGCTACGTTCTGCAATGATACGTTATTAAGACGAGGAGTTGAAAGGAATATGGAGATAATGGGTGAGGCCATGAATCAAGTATTAAAAATATGTCCCGATATTCCGATTACAGCGGCCAGAAAGATTGTTGATACTCGGAATTTTGTAATCCATGCCTATGATTCATTAAAACCTGATATTCTTTGGGGTATAGTAATAAACCATATGCCATTGCTCAAACACGAAGTAGAGGCTCTGTTGAATGTTCAATAGGCGCTGATTAATTCAGACATTGACAAAAGATATATTATGAGCGATTGGATGACATCATCCAATCGCTCATAATATATCAGAAGTGAAAGTTTATAGTTTTACTTTTAGCTCGTTGCCGGAGTAGGCCACGGTTTTGGTGACTTTCATGGGCTTGTCGCCGGAGCCTGACGTTTCCGATACAAGCACGATGTTGAAACGTCGCTCTTTGTTCATGCCGGGGAACTCGCCGTTGCGCTTGCCTATTGTAAGGGTTTTGGACTTGTTGTCCCAGTCGAAACCGATAGTCGAGTACATGCCTTTTTCGTAGTTATAGTTGTCGTTTTCGTCTTCGTACAGAGTGAACGAACCGTCAGCTCCGGGATAGACACGTATCTCAAGGTCAGTCCACGGTTTTTCTGTGGCGTATTGTACATCGGGGCCCCACGGCATTATACTGCCGGCTTTGACATATACAGGTATAGTCTTGATTGTAGTGGCTTTCTCGATAGTGCGTCCGCCGGGTATCATCTCGTTGGTCCAGAAGTCATACCATTTGGAGCCTTTCGGCAGGTACACCTCCGTCGATGACGGAGCCATGAAGTTGACTTTTTTGTTGCTCAGACTTTCGTTGTTCATGTCGCCGGCTATGTTCCACCCCGAGTTCTCGTCGGCTTTTACTATCTTCTCCGGTGTATACTGGGCATTCAGGACGGGGGCTACGAGTATGTTGCGTCCAAACATGAACTCATCGTTGCACTCCCATGCCTTGCGGTCGGCCTTGAAGTCCATCATAAGCGGGCGCAGGAAACTGTCGTTGTTGTTCGTTACCTGCCATGAGGTTGAATAAATGTAGGGCAACATAGCATAACGCAGTCTTATGGCGTCTTCGATGGCATCGTATATCGGTTCGCCTTTTTCTCCGAAATAGTAAATCTCGCGGAATATGTCGGCACCGTGTGAGCGCATCATGGGAGTAAATGCACCCATTTGGAGCCAGCGTACATAAAGTTCCTGAAACAACGGATTCTTCGGTGCCGAGTTGTCACCGGTCTTTTTGTTGTACTGGTTGCAGAAGAAGCCTCCCAAGTCGGAGTTGCAGTTGGGGTTGCCGGTTAGAGAGAAGTTGAGTAGTGCCGGCACGGTGTTGCGCAACATATCCCACGTAGAGGTGACGTCGCCGGTCCATACGTTGCATCCGTAACGCTGTTGTCCGGCCCATCCCGAACGTGTGAGTATGAATACACGTTTGTCATCGGATGTAGCGCGTTGGTGGTCATACACTCCGCCGACAGTCATCAGCGGATATGCTCCGCGTACGCGGCGGAATGATCCTAATGAGGTTTTGGTATCCATATCTTTTGATGTGACATCGAAGTGGTCGGGTTCTGTAGAGTCCATCCACCATCCGTCAAGACCGAAGTCAAAGAGCCGTTTAAGGTTGTTCCAATAAATGTCACGTGCCTCGGCGCTGTAAGCATCATATACGCGTACACCGGAAGGGTAGTCCATACGGGGCGGCCACTGTTCGGCTATTCCCGATTGTGGCCATGTCGAGAAGTTGAAGAGCAGTCCTTTGGCATCCAATTCCCTGTAAGGTTTTGTCTGAGGTCCGAATGACGACCATATCGATATTATGGCATGTGCGTTCATGTCGTGGATGGAGTCTACCATCATCTGCGGTTTGTTGAATTCCGGATTCATGAATTCCATTGCATTCCACAGATAGTTGTTGCCCCAGTATTGCCAGTCCTGTATGATACCGTCGATGGGCACGCCGAGTTTTCTGTGTTTGTCGACAACTTCGAGAATCTCGTTTTGTGACTTATAGCGCTCGCGGCTTTGCCAGAAACCATAGGTCCATAGCGGGAACATGGGCACACTTCCGGTAAGTGTACGCATCTCGGCGATTACTCCGTCGGCATTACCACCGTACATAAAGTAATAGTCGGCCAAGTCTCCGACCTCGGAGTCAAATGTCATGCCTTCGTTATTGTCGGTGAAGACGGTGGGGGAGTAGTTGTCCCAGAATATACCGTACCCTTTTATCGATTGAATGACCGGTATGCCGTCCTCGATATTTCCGGGCATAAGCCTTCTTGAGAAATTGCGTAATGACAATTTGCCGTTCTCATAATTGCCAAGCCCGTAGATCGGCTCGTCCTCGTCAAGGATAAATGACTGTTTCACGTTGAATGACGGTACTCCGGCATCAAGCATTGGGGTGAACCGCGCATTGTCTTTTTCCTTCAACAACAATCCGCCTTTGTTGTCGACAAATGTTACCGTACCTTTTTTCGTATTGAGTGAAACCTTCAGTTTCGACGTTTTGAGTGTGATGTTGTCACCGCTGCGTGATGTGGTAAACTTTACATCCTGCGGTTTTGCTATTACAGAGTAACTCTCCTTTTCGTTTTTCACGTTTTTCGGTACTTTCGTCACTCTTACGGTAGAGGGAGTGTAGAATTCGAGATTTATCACTGTAGAGTCCACAACCGTTTTTATTCCGTGTGGCAACTCTTCTACCGACTGCCCGTGCAGCATGTTGCCGAAGCAGAGCAATGCAAGTGACACAGCTATACATTTAAGCTTCATAATTATGATTTTTATGATGTTGAATTATGGTTAATTATCATGGCAAATTTAGCGGTTATGCGTGTCTATAATACAACAATCATGTTGAAATAAACAACAACTATGTTGATTCTTGTGATTTTTCGGCATATTCCGACGGCCGGCAACCGTAATTTTCCTGAAAACACTTGCTGAGGTAGCTTCCGCTGCTGAAGCCTGTGAGTTCGGCGATTTCGGCCACGCTTAAGTCCCGGTTTTCAAGCAAGAGCTTGGCGGCGTGGCGCAGGCGTATGTTTCTTATGAACAGACTTGGCGACTGGTCAAGCAGCTGCATGAGCTTACGGTAAAGGCCGGTGCGGTCCATGCACAGGTCGCGGCTGAGTTGCTCTACTGAGTATCCGGGTGTATTTATGTTTTTTTCAACCAGCTCCATCGCCTTAGATATGAATTGGGTGTCGTTGTCATCCATATCTTTAGGCGCCTGTACAGGTTTGGCTTCGTTACATTCAGATACAATACGTTCGCTTTCGTAAGCGTTGCATTGGTCGATAAGGCTGCGTATACGTGCAAGCAGCATATCCTCTCTGTGTTTACGAAGCATCTTTTTCCGTGACACATTATTATATATATAAGCCGCCGCCGACAATGCTGCAATAACGAGTGCCGTATATAATGCGTATGCCCATCCGGTGCGCCACCACGGTGGCCGTATGACTATCTCGAGTTTTGACGTATTTATACCCGATCCTACGGTGAGCATATACTTTCCCGGAGGGATGTTTGTATAGGGTATTTTAAATGAGCCGTTGTCACCTGCCGGCAAGTCGATTTTTACCGTATAAGGGTCGAGTCCCGACAGACGGTAATTCAATGACAGCGTATCGCGGTTCATATAGTTGAGAGTCGAGTACTCGAGAGTTATGAAGTTCATGTCATGGCTGAGTTCTATATGCCCGGTTTGGGCCTCGCTGCATGTGAGTATGGTGTCACCGTTATAGACTTTGCCCGGTTCGATACGCTCGCCGTGTATGTACAGAGCTGTAAGCAGTGGCTTATGTGGAGGGCTGTCGTTATGACATGATTTGCGCGGCGAAAAAATGTCTACGCCGCCGTCGGTTTTGAAATACACGCTTCCGTTGTGTGATACAAACGTATTTGTTGAGCCTGAAACAGTGTGTCCTACATCTATGTCCGATAATTTTAGCGGTTTGCCGTTTTGTGATTTATCGTTTAAGGCATATGCGTTGTTGCCGTAACAATAATAGACATTTCCGTCGCGGTTTTCGGCAAAATATCCTGTGCCGTTTAAGCTGCTGCCGTCTAACTGCACTTTTTCATATGTATATAGTGAAGGATTACAATACAGTATTCCCCGGTTGAACGTGCCGAGCCATATGCCGCCCTCTATATCCTCGTATACCGTACTTATCTCCGTAGCGATAACATCGCCGTGTGATGTGCGCAGTGTCTCGTAATACTTTTTCTCTCCGCTGTTAAGATCAATAATCCACATGCCTTTTTGACAACTCAGATATGCTTTATTGTCATCGCCTATGGCAAGTGTGTTGAGGGTATAGGGTGTCTCCAGTATTTTTGACCACACTCGCCTGTCTTTTGAAAAATGGAAGAACCCTCCTTTTCTGCCATTACGTATCTGATAGAAGCCGTCATTGTCGCTGCATATGAGTGATGTCTTGTTGAAATCAGCTTCCTGTTCGGGCGGGTAGGCATCGGCGCGATACAGTATGGTCTTGTCAGCGATAGAGTATGCCGTTATCCGGCCGCTGTCATCAAACAGATATAATGTGTCGTCGTCACCCGCCACGTCCTGAAGGGTGCCGTTTATAGCTGACATCGGAAGCGATATATCACGGCATTTTAGAGAATCGCCTGATTGTATGACTCTGCGTCCGGTCTCGTCGATGTATATGTCGTCTATATTTAATCCCGTTACAGGCTTATACTTTTCATAACGCAAGTCTATGCACGTCACTTTTCCCCAATCTTTTATCCACAGGAGTGAGTCGTTGTCGAGGTAAATATGATGAAATCCCCGGTATGATTTAAGCGGAGCGGTATATTCAGCCGGAAATGCCGGCAGGTTTTTATTATGTATGCCGTTATATACGTGTACTCCGGTGACTGATACAAAGACCATACGTCCGTCGGGCAACTGGGTTATGGCCCTGATGTAATTGCCTGAATCATCGTGGTTCATGGCAATGTTGTCAAATATAAGCCCGTTGGCGTTCAGATGTAAAGATGTCAACAGACATACAATCGGTAAAAAGCATGCTACGGCAAAACTTCCAAGTCGCATCGGCTTCAGTGTAACTGCGGTTCAGATTGAAAAACGGAAGCGGTCGGTCTCGTTGAGTACCGGAAATTTTTTGCGGAATATCTCAAGGTCGGAACGTGACAGCTCGCCGGTGCATAAGTTGTCATCGACAGCTTGTTGTATAGGCCTGCCTTTCGGGTCAATAATCATTGACGCTCCGCTGTATACACCGTAATTGTCTGTGCCTGAGCGATTACATCCCAATACATATGCCTGATTCTCAATAGCGCGTGCTATAAGAAGATGTTTCCACGCGTATACGCGTGAGTCGGGCCAGTTTGACATGATTATAAGCAGATCATAAGGCGTGACGTTGTTGTTGCGCAACCATGCGGGAAAACGCAAGTCGAAGCATACAGCCATACTTATATTCCAACCTTTGAAATTGAATATGGGCATAACCTCGGTGCCGGGGGAGTATGCATCATCTTCACCGCTTATTGAGAACAGGTGGTGCTTGTCGTAATAGTATTCATCTCCTGACGGATCGATGAAAAAAGCCCTGTTATACACCCGGTCATCTTCCAGCGCTATGAAAGAACCGCACAATGCCATGCCGAATTTTTGTGACCACTGTCTAAGTGTGTTGAGGGTCATGCCGTTCATAGGCTCGGCAAGCCGCCGCGCATCGTCGGGCACGCAAATAAAACCGGTGGTAAACATTTCAGGCAATACCGCTATGTCGATGTCAGACTGAAGCGATGACAGAGCGTCAAACACTTTGTGCATGTTCTCCTCTTTCGAAGACCAAGATATGTCAAGCTGTATAGCCGCTGTTTTTAAAATATCACTCATCGGTGGTAATGAATTTTTCCGGATACTTTGCGTTGTATTTGCAGTAAAAGTCTTTTATAGCCCTCATGTCGGCCTCGACATCGCCCGTGGGTTTGAATTCGGTTGTTATCTCTATTGTCTTGTGTTTATAGTCGATGGCTCCGAGCAATAACGGTATGTCAGCCTCCTTGGCGATATACAGAAAGCCGTGGCGCCATTTGGCCGTGCCCTTGCGTGTGCCTTCGGGGGTGATGGCAAGCACGAGGCGTGACGATGACCTGAATTTTTGTACAATCTCTTCAGTCAGTGACGAACCTCGTTTTTTCGGCACCGGAATTCCTCCTATGGCTTTGAAAAAATATCCTAACGGCCAGAAAAACCATGCTTCCTTCATAAGGAAACCCGCTTTGCGTCCTACCGACGAGTAGGCGAGTTCTCCGAGTATGAAATCCCAATTGCTTGTATGCGGGGCCACGCATATAAGGCATTTATCATAATCGGGTGTGGTGATTGCCACCTTCCACCCGATTATTTTCAATATCCATTTCGACAGTAACATTGCCGAGGTTTTTGTTATGCGTTATTTTGCGGCTTTAGCCTTGTTCAGCTCTTTTTGTTTTGCGGGAAGAGCTTCATTCATCTGTTTTACGATGTCGTTCATCCCTTCCTTGAAGTCTTTTATCAGTTTCCCGTAAGCCTTGCGGAAATATTTTTTACGGGCCACATTATAGAGATGGCGGTTATCGAAACTTTTCGCGCTCTTGTCATATGCAAACGATACTTTCTCAATCGATGCGCATTGCAGATCGGCTATGTTGAAAATTATATCTGCCATCTTGGCGCGATCCACTCCTTCAACAAAATTTCGGGTTATTATACATTCACCGGCCATATTGCCGCATGCGGCTTTTATAGCTCTTTTGAGGTCACGTTTATTTGCCATAATAATAGGTTTGAAATGTTTATTCACTGCGAATATAACAAATAAAAACCAAAGATAGGACCCTCCGGAGCAAAATTTGTGTCTAAACCTTATTTTATAGGCGGAAAACCACCGGAAGTATGCAATATACCGGTACGGGTATGCCTTCGATGCGTCCGGCCTTCCATTGCGGCATAGAGTTGAGCACCCTTACAGCCTCGCGGTCGAGCGAAGGTTCCACGCCTCTGAGCACGTTGATGTGGGTTATGCTTCCGTCGGGCTGTACGATAAACGAGCATAGGACACGTCCGTGTATACCTCGGTTATAAGCTTCGACAGGATAGCGTCGCGAGGAGTTGATGTACTGTACGAGTGCGTTGTTTCCTCCGGGAAACATGGGCTGTTCATCTACGTCTACGCTTTCGTACGCTTCTATTATTTCATACGAGAAGTCTTCGTAAGAAGCGTCGATATCGGCTGTCATGGCTAAAGATTGTGCGGTGGTGTGTGTGACAATGCGTATCTGGGCCGAGACCCCGATGGCCGTTGCCGAAAAAAGCAATAATGTGATAAAGAGTTTAAGATTTATATATTTCATGATCCCATACTGAAATGTATCGCAAATATAGGCCCGTAAGGCGATATATCCAAAATTGAATGTCCATTTTTGTAATAGTTTAGTTTGTTTCAGTTTTATTAGCAAAAATGTTTAAATTATTTATTATCGTTTCGGCGCAATATGGGTGTGGAAAATACGTTAACATTTATGTAAGTAAACTGATTATGAAATTTCGTGCATGGACATGTGGAGCTTTTATGGCAGCGGCGGTTTCTTATTGCCTTGCCGATGACGGCTCTACGGCTTACAACTTTCTTGACGTCACTTCTTCAAGCCGCGTTTACGGACTTGGCGGGGTAAATATATCATTGATCGATGACGATATAAATCTGGTAGAGCAGAATCCGGCGTTCCTCGGACCCGAGCTGGGCAGACAGATAGGGATAAACTATATGCGGTATCTTGGCGACTCGAACTTTGCCGGAGTGCGTTACGGCATGGCGGCCGGTGAAAAGTCGGCGTGGGCTGTCGCCGTTCAATATTTCGGCTATGGTGAAATCAGGCGTACAGACGAGACAGGCTCCGATACAGGTACATTCAGCCCTAAAGATATGTATGTAAGCGGTACGTTCGGGCATGATATAACTGAGCGTCTTCGAGGCGGTATAACTTTAAAGGCCATATATTCGGCATATGATACCTATACGGCATTTGCTCTGGCTACCGATCTGGGCCTTAGCTATTTTGATCCGGAGAGAGATATGTCGTTATCGCTGGTAATAACAAATCTGGGTGGTCAGATAAAGCGGTTCAATGACGTTTATGACCGCTTGCCTGTGGATGTAAGGCTCGGTTGGACACAAGGGCTCGGGCCATATCCATTCCGTATATCGGTAACGGCATGGAATCTTACAAAATGGCATCTGCCCTATACTGATGCCGGCGACGGAAGCGCCGATGCCGTTCCTGAAGAAAAGGATTCTTTCGGCTCCAATTTATTGCGACATCTTGTATTCGGGGCGGAGTTTATACCGGCCGATGCGTTTTATTTAGGTCTGGGGTACAACTACAAAACCCGAACCGACATGAGCTCATATTCGCGTACATTTTTGTCGGGCCTGACCATGTGTGCCGGATTTAACGCCGACCGGTTCTCGATAGGTGGAGCAGTCGCTCAACCTCACTCGGGCGCTACGACATTTATGTTTAATTTACGTATGACTTTGTAGGAGTCCGTTCAGATTGTCCATAATGCCGACGTGCGGATAACCCGACAACTCGGCGGCGGTTGTCACTCCATTCAGTACGCCGGCAAAGTCGACTGACGCACGTCGTGCGGTCTCCGCATCGACTGTACTGTCGCCTATGTACAGTACGTCGCTTTTTTCAATGTCAAGTCGTGCTATGGCAAGTTCCAAACCTTCCGGCGACGGCTTTGGCTGCTTTACATCCTCGCCTCCTATTATAATGTCTGCAATATCTCCAATCAAATTACGGTCAAGACATTCTTTTATGCGGTAGCGGTATTTTGTTGAGATTATGCCTGTTTTTGCTCCTGATGCTTTTAGCGTCGACAATACATTGATTGTCTCTGGAAACAGTACGGTATTATCGGTCATTATGCGGTCGGCTTCGGCCACATACTCTTTTTTCAGTGATGCAAGGAACCCGGAGTCATGACTGCCGGTAAATATACTGAATGACTCTTCGAGTGTCTTGCCTATGGTGCGTTTTATCTCGTCGTCGCTGACAGATGTGAAGCCATGACGGTTAAGTACATTGCGGTAGCACTTTACTATGCCGCGTGACGAATCGGCAAGTGTATAGTCAAAATCGAAAAGATATGCTTTGTAACCTTTCATAATCGGTAGCGGTTTTGTTTGCAAATTTAGCGAAACACATCATAACTTCCGCACATATAAGATAATAATTGAGTTGTATATATAATATACATGACTTCAGTGAGGTATAAAAGGTCATAATCACTATTTAGCGTCTTCATGTACATTGACTAAGAGCGTGCATGAAACTTTCAGGCTGATTTAGTAGGGAGATTGATAAATTCTAAGTAACTTTGACTCTGTCTTATCTGTTATATTATGTCAGAAGAAAAGAAAATCATAATTGCCATTGACGGTTATTCGTCATCAGGTAAAAGTTCGATGGCCCGCGCGCTTGCTTCGGCTATCGGATACCGTTATATAGATTCCGGAGCCATGTATCGCGCCGTCACTCTGTGGGGCATGCGTCATGGTATGGTTGATAACGGAAATGTTGATACCGACGCTCTTGTAAAAGCACTCCCCGGTATCACAATCGATTTTAAGCCTATGCCTGACGGTAAACAACGCACGATGCTGAACGGCGAGGATGTCGAGGATGAAATAAGACGGCTTAATGTATCAAACAATGTGTCGCAGGTATCTGCAATACCTGAAGTGCGCCGTCGTCTTGTGGCTATGCAGCAGGCGCTTGGTGCAGGCAAGGGTATCGTTATGGATGGCCGCGACATCGGCACGACCGTATTTCCCTATGCCGAGATGAAGGTGTTTGTCGATGCATCTGCTCAGACCCGTGCCCAACGTCGGTTCAACGAGCTTGTGGAGAAAGGTGTGCCTGCCTCTTACGAGGAGGTGCTTGCCAACGTCGTGCACCGCGACCATATAGACGAGACCCGTGAAGAGAGTCCGTTGCGAAAGGCGGATGATGCCGTGTCGCTCGACAACTCTCATATGAGCATAGAGGAGCAGAACGCATGGCTGCTTGACTTATACAATAAAATATTGGCTGATGCGCATTGAGATTGATGATGCGTCGGGCTTCTGTAACGGAGTCGTTTCGGCAATATGCAAGGCCGAGGCCGAACTTGACAACAGCGGGCGGCTATATTGCCTTGGTGATATAGTGCACAACAGCGACGAAGTGGAGCGTCTGCGCAAGCGGGGCCTTATAACGATAACACATGAAGACTTGTCGCGACTTCATGATGTGAAAGTGTTGCTGCGTGCCCACGGAGAGCCGCCACAGACTTACGAGACGGCCAAAGCCAACGGCATAGAGGTGATAGATGCCACGTGTCCGGTAGTATTGCATCTGCAGAAGCGCATCAAGAAGTCTTATGACGAACGTAAGCCCGACGAGCAGATTGTCATATACGGCAAGCTCGGTCACGCCGAGGTGAACGGCCTTGTAGGCCAGACCGGCGGCAATGCCATAGTGGTAGAAAATATCGAGGGACTGTCGCAGCTTGATTATGACCGCGATATTGTACTGTACTCACAGACTACGAAATCATTACACGGATTGTCCGATATGATAGAAGAGATCGAGCGGCGTAAGTCGCCCGGCACGACATTCCGTTATTACGACACCATATGCCGTCAGGTCGCAAACAGGGTGCCTCGGTTAAGACGCTTCGCATCGGAACATGATCTTATACTTTTTGTAAGCGGAAAGAAGAGTAGTAACGGTAAGATACTTTACGGCGAGTGCAAAGAGGTGAATCCGCGGACTCACCTTGTGTCCAACCCCGATGAGATAGATCCGTCATGGTTGTGCGACGTCAGGAGTGTCGGCATATGCGGAGCCACGTCGACGCCGCGTTGGCTTATGGAAGAGGTGCGCGACCGCCTAATACACATGACTGAATAATGAATGATTTCATAGCCATAGATGTAGAGACAGCCAACAACGCACCGTCGAGCATATGTGCCATAGGCGCCGTTAAGGTGACCGACGGTTGCATCGTCGACCGGTTTTACGAGCTTGTAAAGCCCGAACCCGAATGGTATTACCGATATTTTTCGGAAAGCGTTCACGGCATATACCCGGAGGATACCGCCGATGCCTGTACGTTTGACCGGGTATGGAAGCATATGGCGAGCAAATTCGGGTACGATATGCCGGGAGGGCTTGAGAATGTAGTGTTTGTAGCACATAACAAGGCTTTCGATGAAAAGTGTCTGCGAGCCGCTCATCGGGTATATGGCATGACATGGGCCGATAATACATTTTTATGCACTCTGACAGCTGCACGGCGCAAGATACCGCGTCAGCTTCTAGGTAGCTTCTCGCTGCCTAACGTATGTGAATTCTTAGGTATACCATTTTATAACCATCATAATGCACTTGCCGATGCAGAGGCATGTGCGAAAATAGCTATGACATTGTTATGAACCGATTGTTTTTGATTGCCGCATTGCTGCTCGTTACCGCATGCTCGGGCAAGGAGGGAAAAATCAACAAGGCCGCGCGTACTTACGGCGAGGCCGACGCACGTACCCTTATAGACAGCATTTCCGATATGTCGCAACTTGAAGTCGAGGGTTATATACTTGGCGTAAAGGCCACTGAATATGAATATATAGAGGAGGGGCATGAAAAAGCGGCCCGATTATATATCGAAGGTTTCGAAAATTACATACGGGAGAACTCCGATTCTCTTGCCCGCGAGATTTTTTAATAAGATGATTAAATGACAATTGTGTATAATGAAAAGCGTAAAAGATTACATAAAGGATATAAATGCATCGTTTGACGCAATATCTTATCCCGATCAACCGAGAGGATTATATGACCCCATTGAATACACCATCAGGTGTGGCGGCAAGCGTCTGCGGCCTATGTTGCTCCTTGCCACCGCTGATGCTCTCGGACTGAAGACGGAGCATGCCATGAATCAGGCTTTGGGGATAGAGATGTTCCACAATTTCACCCTGCTCCATGATGATGTCATGGACCGGGCCGATATGAGACGGGGTAATCCTACGGTACATGTCAAGTGGAATGAGGCTACAGCAATATTGTCGGGCGACGCCATGCTGACAATGGCATCGCGGTTGATGGGCGATTGCCCTGACGGCAAGTTGCGGGATGTCCTGTCGATGTTTAACAAAACCGCGATGGAAATATATGAGGGCCAGCAATATGACATGGATTTCGAGACCCGCGATGATGTCACGGAGGCCGAATACATCTATATGATAAGGCTGAAGACCTCGGTGCTGCTCGGTTGTGCCTGTGCTATCGGAGCTATGTTGGCCCAAGCCTCGCCGGCTGTGGTCGGAGCTTTCTATAACTATGGAATTTCACTCGGACTTGCGTTTCAACTGCAGGACGATCTGCTTGACACTTACGGTGATCCCGGAGTTTTCGGTAAAAAAACGGGGGGTGATATTCTCAACGACAAGAAGACATTTCTTCTGATAACGGCTCTTGAGAAGGCTGATGCCTCGCAGCGTGCCGAGATTGAGTCGTTGTACGGGCAACGTTCCGATGACAAAGTATCGCGTATAAAGGCGATATACGACAACCTGAAAGTGGCGGATGTGTGTCGTAAACGCATAGCTGCATATATAGCCGACGCTGTCGGCTGTCTTGATACGATTAAACTGTCGGACGAGGCAAGGGCGTTTTTTGTGAATCTGGCGGAATCGTCATCAGACCGTAAATCATGATTATAGATACCCATACTCATCTTTATCTTCCTGAATTCGATAACCCCGATGCTGCGGTTGAGCGTGCTTTGGCGGCAGGGGTGGGGCATATGCTGTTTCCCAATGTCGACATGACCACTGTAGGCCCTATGTTGTCGCTTCACGACAGGCACCTCGACTGTACGTCGGTGGCTATGGGACTTCATCCTACCGAAGTAGGTCCGGGTTGGGAGGACGATGTCAGGCAGATAGAACGCTTTATCAATGACCGCGATGATTATGTGGCGGTGGGTGAGATAGGTATAGATTTATATTGGGATGCCTCGCACAGAGATGAGCAGCGTGCTGCATTTGCCGCACAGGTGGACATGGCTTTGCGTCACGGACTCCCTGTCATCATCCATTGTCGCGAAGGTCTTGATGATATTCTCGATGTGTTCTCTTCGTTTTCAAAGTTGCCCGAAGGTGTGTTTCACAGCTTTGGCGGAGATGCGGCCGATGTTGAACGTATAAGACGTTACGGCGATTTTTATTTCGGCATCAACGGCATAGTCACATTTAAAAATTCACGTCTGCGCGATGTGGTTCCTGCAATCGGTACCGACCGTATAGTGCTGGAGACCGATGCTCCTTATCTTGCTCCGGTGCCTCACCGGGGGAAACGAAACGAGTCGGCTTATATAGTACATACGGCTGCATACGTAGCTGACATAACCGGGGTGTCGATAGACGAAATTGCCGGGATCACTGAACGCAATGCCCGGCAATTGTTTAATATACCTGTATGTCAGAATGCGTAGTAGAACCCGAATGACAGGCTTGTACTGCTGAAATCGACACCGAAGCCTCTGTCGCCCAATGTGCTCACTGCGTATTTTGAATGGCGGTATCCTATGAAGCCAAGGCCTGCTGCAAATCATGCCCTGTCGGTGATTCTGACCGAGATGCCGGGCTTCAGTCCGGCTTCAAGGCCGAAAGCATTGCCCGAATGTCCCTTTATATGCTCGTTGGCAAAGCCTACGGTACCGTCCATATACAGACTGAGTATGCCGTGCGAGAAATAAACGTAACGAAGATATGGATTAAGTGTCATGGCATGGGCGCTTACTCCCTCTTCGCGGTTGAGTTTGAATCCTGCGTTCAAACCGATAAGCCACCTTTCGCTTAACCCGTGGTTTGCGTCAAAGGCTATCGAGAATGTCGTGTGGTCATCCTTGTAGTTTCTTCAATATGATGCCGAGCCACCGATTGTAACGACTTGTGCGTCGGCTATTGCCGGTGTAAGTACGCTGATTATGGCAATCACAACGCTGATTAAAAGTTTTCTTTTCATGATAAAATGTATTATAAATTAGTGTGTTTTGCGTTGATATTTGCCGGTGTGTATTTCATGAAACGAGTTAAAGAAAAAATAAGACATATGGGCCGACGGTGAATTCCGACTGCCCATATGCCATGTAGTGCCTTTATTCAAATATGTGTCGCAGGCGGCTGAATATGCGCTTTTTTACAGAATCGTCCGCTTTGGTATTGGGCGAATCTCTCAAAGCCTCGATTGCTTCCTTCTCTTTGTCGTTGAGATTCTCCGGTATGTATACCATTATATTTACGAGTTCGTCGCCTGTGCCGTAACCGTCGGTTGAGGGCAGTCCTTTTCCACGTAACCGCAGTACCTTTCCCGGCTGTGTGCCGGCCGGTATCTTTACGCGGGCGCGTCCGTTGACGGTCGGTATTTCCACCGAGCCTCCGAGCGCGGCTGTAGGAATGTCGAGCATCAGGTTGTATATAAGGTCATTGCCGTCTCTTATCAGTTCGGGATCGGGTATCTCCTCGACAACAACAAGCAGATCGCCGTTTATACCGCCTTTGCGTGCGGCATTGCCTTTGCCT
The DNA here is from genome assembly GCA_001689405.1 of Candidatus Homeothermus arabinoxylanisolvens. Classification (GTDB taxonomy): domain Bacteria; phylum Bacteroidota; class Bacteroidia; order Bacteroidales; family Muribaculaceae; genus Muribaculum; species Muribaculum arabinoxylanisolvens. Next base: position 67,034 of record LUJO01000020.1, read on the forward strand.
TTCAGTGACAGGGTCATGCCGTCTGAAACACCTGCGGGTATCGTAAATTCAACGACCTCCTCCTGTTTCACAATGCCTTCGCCGTTGCAATACTGGCATTTCTGGGTTATGGTCTTGCCCTCTCCGTTACATTCGGGGCATGTGGCGGTGGACTGCATCGGGCCGAGGAATGTCTGCTGCACATGCTCTATTACACCCGATCCATGGCATCGCGAGCATGTATGGAATGCCGTGCCGTCTTTTGCACCTGTTCCGGCACAATGCTGACACTGGATGAAACGAGGTATCTTTAATTTCTTGGTGACACCTTCCGCAATCTCCTTCAATGTCAGTTTTACTTTTATGCGCAGGTCGCTTCCTTTCGGCTGGCGACGACGGCGTGCCGAGCTGCCTGCGGCGGAACCGAAACCTCCGAAGCCGCCGAAACTTCCTCCGCCGAATATATCGCCGAATTGAGAGAATATGTCCTCCATAGACATGCCGCCGGCGTGGAAGCCTCCTCCGGCGCCTCCGCCGAAACCTGACGGGCCCATATTATGACCCCATTGGTCATATTTGGCTCTCTTGTCTGCATCGCTAAGCACGTCGTAAGCTTCAGCCGCTTCTTTGAATTTCTCTTCAGCGGCTTTGTCTCCGGGATTTTTATCGGGGTGATACTTCAGCGCGAGTTTGCGGTAAGCCTTTTTAAGCTCATCGGCTGTAGCTGTTTTCGGTACACCCAGTACTTCGTAATAGTCTCTTTTGTTGTCCATTGTTGCCTGTTGCTTAATTATTGTCCCACGACTACTTTAGCGTGACGTATGACTTTGTCGTTCAGTGTATAACCTTTTTGAACAGTGTCTACCACTTTGCCTTTCTGGTCAGGATTGTCAGTGGGGAACATGGTCACCGCTTCATGTATTTCCGTGTCAAAGTCGCTTCCGGGTTCTGACGCTATCGGCTTTACTCCGTTCTGTTCGAGGTATTTGATGAATTTGTTGTATATCAGCTCAACACCTTCTTTAACAGCCATTGCGTCCGATGATTCGTTGATAGCCTGAAGAGAGCGTTCAAAATCATCAATTATAGGCAGCAGACCGCGCATGGCGTTTTCGCCGCCATTTTTTATGAGCTCGCTTTTCTCTTTTAGCGTACGCTTGCGGAAATTGTCGAAGTCAGCCATGAGAAACAGATACTCTTTCTTCTCTTTTTCAAGTTGAGCCTGTGTGTCAGCCAGCTGTTTTTTCAGGCTTTCCACTTCGTTCTCCTCTTCTTGCGCAAGGTTTTTGGCAGCTTCCGCATCAGAGTTTTCGATGTCGTCCACGTCGTTTATGTCAATGTCGTTTTCTCCCATCGGGGTTTGCTTCTCGGCTTTGCCGCGATTATCATGTTTATTGCTCATATTATGTTAATGTTTTTATATATCACTGTTCTTATATTAATAACAGCAAAAATGCTGCCAAATATGCCGGGGACGTTATTTTCGTCTCATTAGTGATAACAACCCATAGGCTATAACGTTCATTTAACAGCCTATAAAGCGAGTGGTTGCACTAACGTGTCATAGTCAGGGAACATGGCTCCGACGGTAGCTGACAAAGTGTCACTGTCGGTTGTGAAAATTCCGTATACCGACGCTCCGGAGCCGGTCATGGATGCATATACGGCTCCCATGTCGTAGAGAGTCTTCTTGGCCGCTTCAATTTCGGGCCGCAGAGGAAATACTGACTTTTCGAAGTCGTTGTATATCGTATCTTTCCATTTCGAGATGTCATCTTTAAGTGTGTCTTCGAGTGGAATTGCCGGCATCGACGGATGTACTCCTGAATAGGCCTGAGCGGTAGACACACCGTCTGACGGCTTGACTATGGCTATCGTATACATGCTTAAATCTATGTCTATGTCGGAGAATATGTTGCCTATTCCCCGGGCTATGCGCGGACGGTTGTATATGAAAAATGCGCAGTCGGCACCTAACTTTGCCGCTGTACCGGCCAGTGTGTCATCGCTTAAGCCGAGTTCAAACATACGGTTAAGCCCCTTGAGTGTAAATGAGGCATCGGCACTGCCGCCACCGAGGCCGGCACCGTCAGGTATGATTTTGTGCAGATGTATATCGACCGGCGGAAGCGGTACTATGTCGTTGAGCGCATTGTAGGCTTTGATGACGAGGTTCTTTTCCGGCGGACAATCTACATGCCGTCCGGTCACGGTCAGTGTGGTCTTAGTGCTTTTGGCCGGTACAATCTCAAGTATATCGCGCCACGGTACAGGATAAAACAGCGTTACGATATCATGATAGCCGTCGCTTCGTTTGCCGGTGATATTAAGGCCTATGTTTATTTTTGCATTTGGGAAAAGTATCATTGCCGTGTCGTTTTGTTAGCGTAATATGATTTTGCATCCTTTGAAGCCGGTTTTTATTATTGAATCGCATTTTGCCGGGTCATTTATGGCTTCGTTTAGAGTCATTGGCAAAATTACGAGCCGAGTGACCTTTGCATCCGGCATTATGGCGGCTTTCAGTGTGTCGATTGACGGAGCCGTCTTCATAGACGCATATTCGGCATATGTGTAGCGTGTAAAAGCCGTGTTTATGTTTATTCCGCGTCGGTCAAGCAGATACCCGTCGGCTAATTTTACCGGTTTCTGTGACGGAGTTATGTCAGACGGTGCCGGATATGACGTTATCGCCTGCTTGTCGGCACTTAAGGTTATCGGCACTAAATCGTCGAAATCGCCATTGGTTTTGTATACGACTGCCCGAGGCAATATTCGGTTTGTCGCCGATGAGCTTGAGGCCGTCATCGAGGCCGCCGGGTAAGATGCCGACGACTCTGTCGACGTTTCTCCCGACCGGCAAGAAAAAACTGCTATTGATATGGCTGCGATAAGTAAAGTTAGTCCGGGTTTCATATGAAGCAATATACTTAATCTGGATATGTTATGAGTATGTGCCGCGTAAGCTATTGTGCCATAGGGGCTAACCGGCCCGGCCCATACTCGCGTTACAATACTTTACCGCAAAAGTAGCAATTAAATTTTCTTGGTGAAAGTTCTGCATAAAAATAAATCGGAATATTTCTCCTGTTTAAAAACTTAAATTTAATTAAACAATATTTGCAGTTACGGACATTATGCCTTAACTTTGTGAGATATAGTGCCGAATTTGGCATAAGTAGACTTTAAGCTGATAAAGAAATCAATAATATGAAACAATTTTTTACTTATGTGCTTGCTACCATCGCCGGTTTATGGATAACGATTATAATAATGACAGTCGGATCCATACTTATGACGATAGTCATGCTTGCCGCGTCAATGGCGACCCCTACCGTCAAAATCGATAAAAAGTCAGTGTTGCATGTATGTCTTGACGGCCCTATAGAGGAGCGTGCGCAAGGACGCTCTATACTTGAAGAGCTACAGGGCATATCCACTAATACTTTACCGCTCAATGATCTTGTGAAGGCGATAGATCATGCGGCGACCGATGATAAGATAGAAGGTATATACCTTGACTGTAAGGGCGGAAGCGGAGGAGCCGCAAGTATGGCCTATATACGCGAGTCGCTTGAGAAATTCAAGGAGAGCGGCAAATGGATTGTCGCATATGGCGATGTATATACCCAGAGCAATTATTATCTGGCATCGCTGGCCGACTCTCTGTGGCTTAATCCGCAGGGATCCATCGATATACATGGAGTAGGAGGCACATTGCCGTTCTTTAAAGGTCTGCTTGATAAACTCGGTGTCGAGATGCAGGTTGTAAAGGTAGGCACCTACAAGAGCGCGGTGGAGCCTTATATTATGACGGAGCCGAGCGAGGCCAACCGTGAACAGATAAAGGGCTACATAACTCCGATATGGAATTATATAAGCGGCGGTATTGCTTCGGGACGCGATGTCTCCGTTGAGGATGTCAACCAATGGGCTGACAGTATAATTGTCACGCAGGATCCGGCTACTTTCGCGGCCCGCGGGCTTGTAACGTCGCTGAAATACCGCCATGAGGTCGAGGAGTGGATGAAGTCCGCTACTGATAAAAAGAAGAAGGATAATCTTTCTCTTGTATCGCCGGCCAAATATGCGTCGGCCATAAAAGAGAAATCCTCGTCCAATAAAATCGCTCTGCTGTATGCTTCCGGCGATATCGTGGATAGCGGCAATGATGGAATAGTGGGCGATAAGATGGCGCCGCTTATCCTGAGTCTTGCCGAGGACGACGATATCGACGCTTTGGTGCTTCGAGTTAACTCGGGCGGCGGAAGTGCTTTCGCTTCGGAGCAGATATGGGAAGCTCTTGAACAGTTCAAGGCCACGGGAAAACCGTTTTATGTATCGATGGGCGATGTAGCCGCATCGGGTGGATATTACATATCCTGCGGCGCCGACCGTATATATTGTCAGCCTGTTACGATAACCGGTTCTATCGGTATATTCGGACTGATACCGAATATCAAAGGTTTCCTGAATGACAAACTCGGGTTGAATATGGTGTCTATAGCCACTAATCCGAACGCCAACATAAGCATTACCGAGCCGTTTACGCCAGTGCAGCGTGCAGCCATGCAGAGCATGGTAAACCGCGGATATGAGACATTTGTAGGCCGTTGCGCCGAAGGCCGCGGGGTTTCGGTCGATTCAATAAAAGCTATTGCCGAAGGACGTGTATGGGACGGTACCACAGCTCTGGAAATCGGTCTTGTCGATAAACTTGGCAGCCTGACGGATTGTATTTCGGACCTTGCAGCCGATCAGGGTTACGACAAATACACTATTGTCGAATATCCCGATCCAAAAGGTGAATGGTGGGAAGAACTGCTTATGGCATCATCAAACGTCAAGCAGTCGCTCATCAAATCTGAACTTGGCGAGGCTCTCCCGTATTATGAGGCTATACAACAGGTGAAAAAAATGTCGCCCGTTCAGTGCCGTATGGAATATATAGTAGTCGAATAACATATAAAATCCCCGAAGATGCGACGCAATAAGATACTTGATACTTTTCTGCTGAAACCCTTGTCGGTGGTATACGGGTGGATAGTACTGTTGCGTAACCGCTTCTTTGACTGGGGTATTCTCAAGCAGCGAAAGTTTGATGTGCCTGTTGTCGTGGTGGGTAATCTTGCCGTGGGTGGCACCGGCAAGACCCCTCATACCGAGTATATCGTCAATCTTCTGAAGCATGAATACCACATAGGTGTGCTTAGTCGCGGCTACCGCCGCAAGACTAAAGGTTTTGTCATTGCCTCGAAGCGTTCGACACCTTCCGATATAGGTGATGAGCCTTATCAGATATATCAGAAGTTTGGCCATGAAGTCAGAGTGGCGGTTTGCGAGAGCCGGGTCAAGGGTATTGAGGAATTGCTGCGCATAGACCCCGCAATAAACCTGATTGTGCTTGATGACGCCTTCCAGCATCGCTATGTAAAGCCTACCGCCTCGGTCGTGCTTATGGAGTGGAACCGTCCGGTTTACAATGACGAGCTGATGCCGCTCGGACGGCTTCGCGAACCCAAAAGCGCCTTGCTCCGCAGCAATATAATAATCGTTACCAAGTGCCCGTCGGAGATACGCCCCGTCGATGTGCGTCTGATATATGACTATCTCGGTCTGTTCGCTTACCAGAAGGTCTATTTCTCAAGATACATATATGGAAACCTTGTAGGCGTGTTCCCCGACGAGGTGGTTTATGTGCCTAATGTGGCTTGGATGACTTCCGATGACGCGGTTCTTCTTGTGTCGGGTATAGCCAATCCTACGCCTATCGTGCGTTTCCTTAAAGGGAGCGAGGTAGAGGTTACGCTTAAGAAGTATCCCGATCATCATAATTTTACACGAAAAGATTTTGATGACATACTCAAACGGTTTAAGCAGCTTCAGGGTAGAAACAACTACATATTCACCACTGAAAAGGATGCCGTGCGCATAGCCAATAACCCTTATTATCCGCATGAACTTAAGGCGATTACTTTCTATCTGCCGATAAAAGTGGAGTTTCTGCCGCATAAAATGCCGATGGGCTCCGATATCTTTGACCGTGAATTGCGCCGCGTAATAAGTGCTCCCTGCGACAACTAACCGCTCATAACGGTGTTTATTATATATTGTGTATAACCAAATTCATTTATAAGCATGTTAGAAAAAATCAACCAAACCGCCGATTATATCCGTTCTAAGGTTTCGGATATTCCTAAAACCGCCATTATATTAGGTACCGGTCTCGGCGCTCTTGTAGATCATATTGAGGATAAGCAATATATACCGTATGCCGAAATACCCAACTTCCCCGTATCGACGGTCGAGGGGCACTCGGGAAATCTTATATTCGGACGTCTGGGCAATAAACGTGTCATGGCCATGCAGGGCCGCTTCCATTATTATGAAGGATATGACATGAAGCAGGTGACATTTCCTGTCAGGGTCATGAAAGCGCTCGGCATAAAGACTCTTTTTGTCAGCAATGCCGCCGGAGGCATGAACCCCGAGTTCATGATAGGCGATATAATGTTGATAACCGACCATATAAATCTTTTCCCCGAACATCCGTTGCACGGTAAGAATTATGAGGAGCTCGGCCCGCGTTTCCCCGATATGAGCGAGGCATATTCCCGTCGATTGATAAAGCATGCCGAAGAGATTGCGGCAGAAAAGGGCATACGTGTCATGCATGGTGTGTATGTAGGCACACAAGGCCCGACTTTCGAGACTCCCGCAGAGTATAAGTATTTCCACATTATCGGTGGTGATGCCGTGGGCATGTCTACAGTGCCGGAGGTTATAGTGGCACGCCATACCGGAATAGAGGTTTTCGGCGTTTCGGTTATCACCGATCTCGGCGTTGAGGGTATCGTGGAGAAAGTTTCTCACGAAGAGGTGCAGAAAGCGGCTCAGGCGGCGCAGCCCAAGATGATGGAGATCATGACTGAACTGGTTAATCGGTTTGAAGAATAGGCCATGGCGGATAATCAGGACTATACGGAGATTTCGACCCTCGGTGAGTTCGGGCTTATCGACCGGCTTACCAAGGACATAGCTTTGACCAACAGCTCTTCGTTGAAGGGAGTGGGCGATGACGCCGCCGTCATGGAGTATCATGACACGGAGGTGTTGGTTACCACCGATTTACTTCTTGAGGGCATACATTTCGACCTGACATATGTGCCGTTGCGCCATCTCGGCTATAAATCGGCAGTGGTGAATTTCAGCGATATATATGCCATGAACGGCACACCGCGACAGATAACGGTGTCGCTCGGTGTGTCGAAGCGCTTTGCCGTGGAGCATATGGATGCTCTTTATGACGGCATACGTAAAGCCTGTGAGATTTATGGCGTTGACCTTGTCGGCGGCGATACTACCTCATCAAGACAAGGGCTGGTGATATCAATAACCTGTATTGGCGATGCTCCTAAAGATAAGATTGTATATCGTGACGGAGCAAAGGATACCGACCTTATATGTGTGAGCGGCGATCTCGGCTCAGCTTATATGGGGTTGCAGCTGCTTGAACGCGAGAAGGTGGCGTCGGCCGGACAGAAAGATTTCGTGCCTGATTTCGGAGGCAAAGAGTATCTTATCGAACGTCAGCTGAAGCCTGAGGCAAGAAAGGACATTATAAAAGAACTTGCCGAGGCGGGCATAAAGCCTACTGCAATGATGGATATATCTGACGGTCTGTCGAGCGAACTCATGCATATATGCCGGCAGAGCCATACCGGATGCCGTGTATATGAAGACCGTATACCGATAGATTACCAGACTGCGGTGATGGCCGAGGAACTCGGAATGAATCTTGTCACCGCGGCTTTGAACGGCGGCGAGGATTATGAACTCCTCTTTACTGTGCCTTTGACTGTGCACGAAGCGGTGTCTAAGCTGCCGGGGGTAAAGGTCATAGGCCACATAACAAAAGAGGATCTCGGATGTGCTATGGTTACGCGTGACGGTACCGAAATTCCCCTTAAGGCGCAGGGCTGGAATCCACTCGCACAAAAAGACTGATTCTAAATAGACATTCAATAATGACAGGGCTCTTTATATAAAAATATATACTGAGCCTTTTGTCACATTATACTAATTTGCTAACTTTGCAGCGTAAAATAATAAGAGCATTGAGTTATGATAAACAGAATTTTGATAAGGATGAAAGTGGTGCAGATGCTTTATTCCTATCTGTTGACAAGAAGTGATTTTAACGTATTGCCGGTTCCCGAAACGCGTTCGCGTGACAAACGTTATGCTTACAAACTCTATTGTGACTTGCTTTTATTGCTCATTGACCGGTCGGGATTCAAGATTACAAATTATGAAGGACGCCCGCGCATAGAACGCGCCGAGCAAAAGGCTAAAAATGACTATACACGTATAGCACAGGCACTTGCCTCTAATGACGATATGCAGAACATAGCATTGACTCACAGGTCGTTTATTGAGGCTCTGGCTCCAATGCGGTTGCGCCTCGATGCCGCTGTAAAAGCATCATCTATATATAAGGAGTATTCGCGTAAAAAGAACGCGCCTGAAATAGGTGACGAAGTCCTGTTGTGGAAGACTATACTGCACACCATACTTCTTAGAGACAAGGAACTCGATGCGCTTATACATGCCGATGACGAGTTTACCCACGTAGGATATGAACAGGCGTTGGCCATGCTTGATGAGACTCTCAATGACTTTTCGACTGTAAAAGGCTCTTTGATTGAGGCCCGCCGTGGACTCGCCGCCTCTCTTGACAAGTCGTATGAGTTGTATCACAGTCTGTTGCAGCTGATGATTGATCTGACTCATCTCCGTGCTCAGCAGCTTGATGAGGCCAAGCACCGTTACATAACCACTCATGACGATCTTAATCCTAATATGCGCTTTGTCGATAACAAATTTATAAAGGCGCTTGAGGAAAACGAGGATATGTGCGATTATCTTAAAGATACTCCCATATCATGGGTTGACGAGGATGTTACTCTGCGCAGACTGTTGTCTAAAATACTTGAGAGCGAGGCTTACAAGAAGTATATGGCTCTTCCTGAGGCCGACTTTGCCGCTGATTGTGAGCTTTGGACATCGCTCTTCAAGACGGTAATCATAGAGAGCGACGAACTTGCCGAGGCGCTTGAGTCGCAGTCGGTATATTGGAATGACGACGTGACCATAATGGGGTCATTCGTGCTTAAGACCATAAAGATTTTTGCCAATGCCAAAGGCGCTCCTGTCAAATTGCTGCCTAAATTCAAGGATATCGAGGACGAGCGTTTCGGCCCGCGCCTTTTTGAAGCCGCCATCTCCAATCAGGATGAATACAGGGCTATGATTGACGAGTGCCTTGTGGAAAGCCGTTGGGACCCCGAGCGACTTGCGTTTATGGATATCGTGATTCTTGAAACCGCGATTGCCGAATTGCTTAATTTTGAGTCGGTGCCTACCTTAGTGACCATAAACGAGTATACGGAGATAGCCAATTACTATTCCACTCCGAAAAGCGGCCAATTTATCACCGGAATGCTCTATGCAATAGTGAATAATTTAAAAAAGGCCGGAATCCTTGTAAAGGAATAAAATATCTTTATTATATTTGCATTATAATCAAGTAATAATTTTAAACAATAAATAGATATGGTTTATAACCTTATAGCAGGCCAAGAGGCTGCCGGAGGAGGTGCCGGCATCAGGAATCTTCTTATGATTGTGGGTCTTATCGTGGTATTTTATTTCTTCATGATACGTCCGCAGCAGAAAAAGCAGAAAGAGATTAAAAAATTCCGCGAAGGTCTTAATGTCGGTGACCGTGTCATAACCGCAGGCGGTATATACGGAAAGATCCGCACCGTGAAGGATACTACGATCATACTGGAGATTGCCGACAATGTACGCATCACAATCGATAAGGGTTCTGTATATCCTTCGGCATCACAGGCTCAGGAAGCGGTAAAGCAGTCAGAGAATAATCCTGAAAATAAATAAACCGCAGTTTACCTGATTAAACGATATTGAAGCCCGTAGGTCAGTTTTGTAAAAACTCTTACGGGCTTTATTGGTTTTATATAATGTAATTCATCATGTGATATGGGACTGATACGACATGTTTCCGGGATATTCCGGCGCATATATGAGGCTCTTAGCTCTGCCCGCGGCAAGGAAATATTGCTGTTTATGTTGTTTTTGCTCATATCTTATGTATTCTGGTTGCTGCTTACGCTTAACAACGAGGTTCAGGAAGACATAGACGTGCCTGTCGAGTTGGTCGACGTGCCCGACAGCGTCACCATAATAACCGATGTGCCGCAGGTCATAAAGGTCAGCGTGCGCGATAAAGGCTCTTCGCTTATGAAGTACCGTATGGGCGGTAAGAAGGTCATGAAGATTAACTGGGGCGAATATAGTCTTACCGACAACAAGTTTCTTGTGAGCAGGGCCGATCTTAGTGCCCGGGTGCGAGACTATTTCGGTACGGGAAGTCAGGTTGTGACCGTGTCGCCCGACTCATTGCGCCTTAACTATACCACTTCACCCGGCCGCCGGGTCGTTGTTAAAGTCGTTGCCGACCTTCAGCCCTCGTTCGGCAATATCATAAGCGGACCTGTATATACGAGCGTCGATTCAGTATGGCTGTATTCCGTCAAGGATCTGCCGCACTCTCTGGTCTCGGTAGAGACAGTGCCCATAGTGCGCGGCAATCTTGCTGACACGACGGTGATAACAGCCCGCATCGAACCTATACCCGGCGTAAAGATGGTGCCCGACCAGATTACGGTCACTGTGCCTGTGGAGCCGCTTATTGCCCGCAAGCAGTATGCTCCGGTTATTGTGAAAAACATGCCTCCCGAGATGGGGATGATAACATTTCCTTCGCGTATCGAGGTGTCATATCTTGTACCGATGAGTATGTACAATGACGAGCTGTATGATGTAAACGCATATGTGGACTACAATGATGTGCGCCGGTCGTCTAACGGCAAGTTGCCGGTGACTTTGTCATTGCTTCCCGAGTTTTATCATAATACCGAAATGTCGCCCGACAGCGTGGAGTACATAATAGAACAGCGTCATCAGCCATGAAGTCGGGTCTAATAGCTATAGCCGGAGGCATCGGCAGCGGTAAATCGGTCGTGTCATCCATGCTTCGGGCCATGGGCTGTGAAGTCTACGACTGCGACAGCCGCGCCAAAGCATTGATGGATGCCGACGAGGCTATTAAGCGCGACATATCCACTCTTATAGCGGAGGAGGCCGTAACGCCGCAGGGCGCTATAGACCGCCGTGCGCTTGCCGACAAAGTGTTTAATGATGCGCGGCTCCTCGGTGTGTTGAACGGCATAGTGCATGAAGCAGTGCGCCGCGATCTTGTACGCTGGCGCAATTCGCTTGATTGCAGAGTGGCATGGGTCGAAAGTGCCATAGTGCATGAAAGCGGACTTGACGCTCTCGTTGACGAAATATGGGAAGTCACTGCTCCTGAAGAACTCCGCATACGTCGCGTCATGAATCGTAGCGGACTTCTGCGCGACGAGATTGAACGCCGCATGGCCGCTCAATCGGGTACTCGCTACATTGACGGAGTACCTGTAAAATACATACTTAACGATGACGTGGCCGCAGTGCTTCCCCAATTGCTTGACCTTTTGCACCGCTGCTGACTGAGTATTGTAAGCTAATCGGTGTGTGTTTATTCTGCCTGAAGATTTAAATGCAGCAGATTGGTAGGTGCGCCGGTAGTACAGCGCCCGCGAATCCGGATGGCTTTCTGCAACCGCTTTTTTACATTGAACTTTTTCCTCATGTCGCAAAGCTAATCCTGTACTATGTCATTTTACGACAGACTGTATTTTTATTGATATATATCGCGATGAAATTGAAAAATATGGTATAAATATCAGATTAATTCATTTAATTTGCAGAAATCATATCGCCAATCACAACACCTTAGAGAATATGGAAAATTATCATCATCTTCAGCAACAGACCGGATGGTCTGACACTGTATTCCAAGCCATAGGCTCGGAAGCCGAGGCTCTCATTTATATGAAGGCCGGACTTGTTGAGAAAACCGTTAACGGCCGTCAGGCTCTCGTCAACCCCTCCATCGACGGACGCGCGTTCAACTGCCGCAAAGAGTGGCTCAAGGAGAAACTCGCCGACTACGACCGGTGGAAAGACTGGAACAATGCCGACCTGATGGGCGAGGGTTTCCCGCCGCGCGATGAGAACGGCGACCCCTACGAACTGCATCACATCGGCCAGCGTCAGGACTCTCCGTTTGCCGAACTGACCTACTGGCAACACATGGCCGACGGCAACAACGTCATTCTACACCCAAAACGTGAAAGCGAAATCGACCGTCAGCAATTCGACCGTGAGAAAGCCGCCCACTGGATGGCCCGGTTCAATGACTTCAAAGACTGCTACTGATATGGACGATAGCATGTATGTATATTCTGTAAAAATGTCGCTTCGCAAGTGCGGTGTTACAGAAAGAGATAATATTATTGATTTAAAAGTTTCACGGCTATTTACGCATGCACCTATATCTTTGGATTGCATGTGACTATAATTACGCTCAGCTATTACGCGATAATATTTGGATGCGAGCATATTTTTGGGGAATCTGTCGCCATCTGGCATAGCGCATCATTATCTTTGCGACATAGGAAGAACTTAAAGAATCCGTGCATGATCGACGATGCTCTCGATAATATGTTATTAAACATAGATATCGCAATGAAATAGTTGTCGGGAAATTGGGCGTTCTTCATGGAAAAATTTATATTTTTGCAATTGATAGAGAGGTTTATCGGACAAATGGCCGCACTCCGACAGAGGTTGGAGCGAACCTTTAAATCACGCCAAAGGCAATTTGCCTGATGTTCCGTATATCTAAATCGCCAAATTAAGTTATATGAGGGAACAGTCGGTGAAGAATGCCCATTTCCGGCAGCGTTTTGACAAGGCGTGTCAAACGTCATCGTCATATCCGTACCGGACGTGGGGTGACGTATTCTTCAGGTTCTCTCATAGGGTGTTTGGCGATACCTGATATACAAGGACGTGGAGCAAAGAAGCCTCACGTCTTTGGCGTTTTAATAACTTTATGGCACAGTGAGGTCTGCCACCATACGAGACTATGCTTTATCGTATAACAGTAAAACAAAACAAAAACACCAATGGCATTCGCCTTGACAAAGGGATGTCAGTTGAAGTTGTAACAAATTCATTCAGCAACCCTGTCACCACGAATGGCGGACAACCCGTTGTCGATGCATTCATGCGCATCTATGGTATTGACATCAAGAAGGCTGGTGCGCTCAGCCCTGTATATCTGGACACTCAACGCATCAATTGATGAACGCCAAGATTCAACTCCTGACAGAAGCTGCAACCAAGCTCAACAATGAGTCTATGGTTGCGGAACTGAGCAGGCTTGCCCATGTGCTCAATTCATCTGATGCGCCCGTAATGCTTCCCTTGGTTGGTGAGTTCAGTTCGGGCAAGACCTCTCTTATAAATGCCTTGACTGACTCCAAGGCACTTGAAACGGCGACAAAACCAACTACTGCTACCATTTTTGAGATACATTTTGGTGCGCCATCAAACCGTGCTCAAATCTTTAGGAAGACCGGTCAAATCGAAGAAATCACCGACATTGCTTCTTTGAAGAATGATGCTCTAACAGATGCCACGGTTGTAACTGTTTTCGATACCTCAAAGAATGTGTCTCCGTTTACTATCCTTGTTGACACTCCAGGAATATCTTCTCCAGACCCCACGCACCAACAGGTGCTAATGGATTTTCTGCCACAAGCAGATGCCATCCTTCTTGTAATCGACATCAATGCATCTAACATTTGAAAAGGGACCC
>LUJO01000021.1 GCA_001689405.1 Candidatus Homeothermus arabinoxylanisolvens
CGGGTCCCTTTTCAAATGTTAGATGCAAAAGGCTGCATCTTATGCACACTCTGCTTCTTACGACCGGCTTCTGCGGCGGATTCACGACTTTTTCACTCTTCGCGGCCGAGATTTACGGTCTATGGGGCAAGCAGGAGTGGGCCACGGCACTTTTGTATACATTGGCGAGTGTCATCATAGGTGTGGTTCTTGTATGGTGCGGCCGCGCACTCATGCGCTAACCCACAGTGGCGACAGTAAGCCGGGCATCGGCCGAGAGCTGTTCTTTCAAAGCCTCAAGCGAGGGAAAGGCCCGCTCATGGCGAAGAAAGGCCACAAACTCCACGGCGACACGCGTACCGTAAATATCGCCGTCGAATCCTATGATATGTACCTCTATGGACCGCGGCGCATTGTCGCCGTCAACGGTAGGACGATGGCCTATGTTCAACATTCCGGGCCACACGCTGCCGTCGGCAAGAGCGACACGTGCAGCATACACTCCGTTGCCGGGCACAAGTATACTCGGGTCAACAGGCTCTATATTGGCGGTCGGGAACCCGATTTTGCGGCCAAGTTCCTTTCCGTGTACCACAATACCTTCTATAGCGTAGGGCCGTCCGAGCAAACGGGCCGCCCCCTCAACCCGGCCTTCACCGATTAAACGGCGTATAGCCGAGGAGCTTACTTTGGGAGCGGCGTCGCACTTGAATTCATCGGCGGCAAACACCTCGATGCCACACTGTTGTCCAAGCTTACGATAATCATCAATCGTGGCTGGACGATCATGGCCGAAACGGTTGTTGAACCCTATGACCATGGCCTTGACACCGTAATCACGGGCAAGCATGGCCATGAATTCGCCGGCCGACATCATGCGCAACTTTTCGTCAAAATCAAGCAACACCACATCAACACCTTCGGCGTCAAGCCTCCGCAACTTCTCGTCAAGAGTCGAGAGCATGGCCATGGTGCTGCCGGAAGTCAGTGTACGAGGATGGCTGCGAAATGTCACGGCCACAGGTTTTAGTCCGAGCCTGCGTCCGTGGGCCGACAGAGTATCGAGCAGACACCGGTGTCCGCCGTGCACTCCATCAAACATACCCACGGCCGCGATACGGCCGTGGGTATTATCAGGTATGTCAATCAACGCCATTATGCGTAATTGCTATTATCGTTTTTACAGATGATTTACGACCTGTCAATGACCGGCTTTCACTCCGTAGTCGTTTTTTACAGGGGTTATGGTATAGTCAAACGTATAGTCGCCATAGGGCAGCATATACTCCGGACGGGGACGCGCACCCCAGCTGTTCTCGCAGGCAAGTCCTATCTGGCTAAGGTCCACGCATACATTGGTCACGTCATCGGCGTCAAGCTCGCCCCAGTGGGTATTGGGTTTATCCTTACCGCCGTCAAGAGTAGAGATGTAGTAGTGCAACGCCGATGCGGAGAATGGTTTGGCTGCGGTAAACCTAACACCCGTACCCGAAGCGTCGAGCACTGTCCAGTAACGGAGGTCAGTACGCGTACCGGTCTCCTGCGGACGTATGTAGGGATAAGGCTGCTCCGACACGGTCTGGCGATATATACCCAGATCGGAGGCCTGCTGACGGTCAGCATAGTTCTCGCCCGGACCGCGGCCGTAATACTCTACAGTCTCAAACGAAGCAGGCATAGGCATCTGCATGCCGAAGCGGAAGAGCCCCGACACTTTCGCATCCTTGCCGGCAGTCATCTTCTCCACAATGTTTACTTCACCGTTACCGTCTATAGTATATGTCACGGTCATCTTGGCTTTTACCGAAGGCATGTCATAGGAAGCCGTGAAACGGGCCTTGCCGTCAACCTCCTCCTGAGTAAAGCCGATGAGCTTCATTTCGGGATTCAACCATGCGCGATACTCTTTCTGGAGATTTGCGCCGTAGTCGTTGTCAGTAGGCGCACGCCAGAAATTAGGAGTAATTTCGGCGCCCTCTTTAAGGAGCGGAGTGCCGTCAAACACATACTTGGAAATAAAGCCTGTGGCTTTGTTGAAAGCTATCATGAAATGAGGTCCTTTGACGGTATCGGTAGCAATCTCGACAGCGGGGGCCGCCACCTTAACGCCATGATGGTGAGAGGGCGCGTTGAGAAGTGTAAGCTGCTGACGCGCTATGACTGCGCCGGCGGGCAAAAGACCGTCGCGCGACTTGTTTACATAAGCCACATTAAGCAGCCACTCGCCGCAGTTGCATATCTTGCCGTAACCGAGGTCAACGACAGCGCTGTGCTGCGGGGCCACATCGATATCCGCTACCTCACCGCGACGTTCTACAACACCGTTGTGGAGTAGCTCCCACTGAAGGGCCACATTGCTCAGGTCAGTGAAGAAGTTTTCGTTATATACTTTCACCTGTCCCGGCTTGTCGAGCGAGGTCCATATGTTCTGATACACACGCTGCACCTCGTAAGCATGCGGATTGGGCACGCGGTCGGGCGATATAAGGCCGTTGTCGCAGAAGTTGCCGTCGGTAGCGTCGGTAGGATTGAAGTCGCCGCCGTAGGCATATATGACACGACCGTCCTTGCCGTTCCACCTTATCGACTGGTCGACAAAGTCCCAGATGAAACCGCCCTGATACTTGGGATACTTCCTTATAAGATCCCAGTATTCCTTAAATCCGCCTTCGGAGTTGCCCATGGCATGGGCATACTCGCACTGTATCAGCGGTTTTACAAAAGTATCGTCGGTAGAGTATTTCTCGCAACCTCCGTAACCGTAGTACATCGGGCAGAATATGTCGGTCTTGCCGGTCTTGCCTGCCTGCTCATACTGCACGGGGCGAGTCGGATCGGCCGCCTTCACAAGATCATATGCCTCCTCGAAGTTAGGACCGTAACCTGCCTCGTTGCCGAGCGACCACACTATGATGGACGGATGGTTGTAATTAGCCTTTACATTGCGGTCGTTGCGCTCAAGATGAGCCTTGCGGTATGCCGGATTTTTGGCGAGTGTCTTGTCGCCGTAGCCCATGCCGTGCGACTCGATATTGGCCTCGGCCACAACATATATGCCATAACGGTCGCAGAGGTCATACCAGCGCGGGTCGTTGGGATAGTGCGATGTACGCACCGCGTTTATGTTAAGAGCCTTCATCATGGCTATATCCTGAAGCATGCGCTCGGTCGACACCACATAGCCGGCATCGGGGTCGAGTTCATGACGGTCGGCACCCTTTATAAGTACGGGCTGACCGTTGACAAGTAGCTGCGAGTTCTTAATCTCAATCTTGCGGAAGCCGACATTGACCGGTATTATCTCGACAGGCTGTCCTTTCTTGGTGAAAGTAGCCACCAGCGTATACAGATTGGGAGTCTCCGAAGTCCACTTAAGCGGGTTCTTGACATCAAGCGTCACATTTACCTTACCCTTTACTCCGGCCTTTTCGTAGGCGGCCGCCACATTTCCGTCAGGAGCCATAAGCTTCAGGTCAAGATTGCCCGAGCCCTTGACGTCGACGCTTACGGTAAGTACTCCGTCGCGATAATCCGACGTGAGGTCGCCGTTGGCGCGTATATCCTCGATACGGTTGCGGTTGCGCGCATAAAGATAGTTTTCACGGGCCAGTCCGGAGAAGCGGAAGAAGTCCTGATCCTCAAGATAGGTACCGTCGCTCCAACGAAACATCTGCAAGGCAATAAGATTCTTCTCGCCGGGTTTCACGTAAGGAGTGAGGTTAAATTCCTGCGCGAGTTTGCTGTCCTCGCCGTAACCTACAAACTTGCCGTTGACCCAGACCTCTATGTTGGATGTGGCCGAGCCGAAATGCGCTATTATGTCCTTGCCTTTCCAGTCGGCGGGTATCTCGATTTCGCGCCGGTAAGTGCCTACATGATTGTCTTTCAAGGGCACCTCGGGAGGATTGTTGGCGAAATGTCCGCGCCAAGCATAGCCGACATTTACATATATGGGGTCGCCGTAACCGTTGAGCTCCCACATGCCGGGCACCTCGATAACCGACCATGAGGAGTCATCGAAAGCGGGCTTGTAGAAATCAACCGGACGCATATCGGCGTCTTTCACCCAATTGAATTTCCAAGTGCCGTCAAGCGAGCGGTAATTGTCGCTCGTCACCTTACCTTGGCCGAGTTTATCGGCTGACTCATATGCAAAATAGGAAGTGTGCATCGGCAGGCGATTCACTTCATTTACTTCAGGATCGAGCCAATAAGGAGTTTTGGCTCCTAACGATATTGCGCTCATGGCAACAACACAGGCAAACGACAATGATTTTATCATGACAATAAATTGGTTAATTATACAAAGATACGAATAAGACGAGTGCAAAAGCAAATAAAATTTGATTTTGCCGAGCGGAAGTATCTAAGACGGATGTCAAAGATACGAATAAGACGAGTGCAAATGCAAATTTATTTACAATTTGACGAGCGAGAATTACATCCTGAAAGGCACGGTGCTTACGTAGATGCGGTAATCCCTGATAGCGCCGGGAACCTCAGCCTCCATGCGGGGCAGATACTGAAATCCGGAGAGCGACCGCTCGGTTCCGAGGTCGATGACCACGGCATGGGGAAACGGCACACCCGGCACGGTAGACCAGTAAGTCGACTCCTGAAGGTCAAATGTCTTGTCGGCCGACCGATTGACCTTGGCCACATCCTCGCTGTCGGCATACATGACAGTCCACGGCTCGCGCGACAGGCGCTCGCCCTTGTCATCGAGCACATACATCTCCGCTATAGCGGCCACATCCTTGCCGTCGACAGCGTTGAGAGCCTCCACGCACACGTAGCGTCCTTTGACGGGAGCGTCAAACTTCACCTCCTGCCAGCCGTTGCCGGGCTTGAACGAACCGGTCACCACGGGTTTTTCGCCCGCCAAGTCAAGGCTCTGCCCCTCGGTGCGGTGAGTCAGCGGCTTCTGCACAAGAAGCTGGTCGAGCTTAGGCTCCTTCAGGCCCTCGCATCGGGCCTCGCGCGGGCCGAGTATGTCAAACACAAGTATCTCGTTCTCACCCTTTCTGAGCCAGCATCCGGGCATGTAGAGAGTCTGTTGCGGACCTATCTCCCATATGCGGCCCATAGGATGTCCGTTGACATATACAAGCCCTTTGCCCCATGTCTCGAAATTCAGGAACGTGTCGGAGGGCTTGCCCTTGACGGTGAACTTGCCGCGATATACACCGCGCGGCAGGCGGCCGTCATCGCCGGGCGTAAACGCGCCCACGGGCATGAACTCGCCTATGCCGGTATAGGTCTCATAGGTATCCTCGATGTTGAATACCTGCCAGTTTTTGAGGTCGCACACCCACTTGTGGCCGTCCTTGTCGGCCGTCAGGGTCACCTTGTCGGTAATGCCTTTGAAGTCCTTGATGGCACGGCCGAAGTTTATGCGGCCCATGGCCTCCACGAGTATGTCGAGCCGCGCGCCCTTGCGGCAGGCGGGTACGGTAAGCTCCTTCTCGCCGTTGCGCCGGTCGAGCTTGCCTATGTACTTTCCGTCGACAAACACCTGCGCGAAATCGTGCGCGTCGCTGACCGTCAGCAGCGCCGGCTCGTCGAGCGCCGGCAACGCGGTGCGGTACAGTATCGAACCGAAGCCCTGATCGTACTCCTCCATGGTCTTTATGTCGGTGTCGGTCTTTGGTTCGGGAAGATTGGCGAATAGCGGAGCCACCTCGTCAAGTTCAAATGCCTTTATTTCAATCGGTTTGATCAAAGCCGGTACGGGAGCCTGCTTCTCGCCGTCCATATACTTGGCGAGCGTGGTGCGGAGAGCCGTGTACTTGGGAGTGGTCTGCCCCGACTCGCTTATGGGGGCGTCGTAGTCATACGAGGTCACGTCGGGAGCAAAGCCGGGAGAGTTGGCACCGGCCCAATGGCCCCAGTTGGTGCCGCCGTGAGTCATATAAAGGCTGAACGATATGCCCTTCGACAGCATCTCGTCGATGCCGGCTATCATATCCTCGGCGGGGCGTGTCTCATGGTTGGCGCCCCACTTGTCAAACCATCCGCTCCAGAACTCCGAGCACATCAGCGGACTGTCGGGACGCACCTCCTTAAGCCGGGCAAACTGCTGGTCAATGTTGGCGCCCGTGCCGAAATTCATGGTCCATATCAGGTCGTCAAGGCCGTTGTTGAGGAAGTTGGACGACCAGTCGCACTGAAACAGAGTGACATTGTCGCCGAAATTCTTGCGGAGCATGTCGCGGATCTGCGACACATACCGCTTGTCTATGCCGTAAGAGCCGTATTCGTTCTCGACCTGCACCATTATTATAGGGCCGCCGTCGGCTATGGTGAGGTCGCCTACCTGATCGGCCACCGCTTTCTGAAACCTGTCGACGCGCTCAAGGAAGTATGGGTCTGACTCGCGCAGGCGTATGTCTTTCTTCTTCAGCAGCCACCACGGCAGTCCGCCCATCTCCCACTCGGCGCATACATACGGGCCGGGACGGAGTATGACTTTCATGTCGTTGGCCTTGCAGAGGTCTACAAACTCCCGCAGGTCATTCTGCCCCGTGAAGTCAAAGCTGTCGGGCTTCGGTTCGTGTGAATTCCAGAACACGTACAGACACACCGTATTCATGCCGAGGGCCTTGCACAGCTTTATCCGCTGGTCCCAGTAAGGCTTGGGTATGCGCGGATAGTGCAGCTCGGCGGCTTTCACCACAAAGGGCTTGCCGTTAAGCAGAAATGTGCCGTCGCCGGCCTCGAAGCGCGTGCCGTCGGCGTTCACGGCGTTGCCCCACGCCATTGTCAGCAGGGTCAGTACCGCGGCAATTCTGAAAAGACTCATTCTCATCGCTTGGTTTTAGATTTTAATCAGTTATGCTTGTTAATACTACGTTCACACTCGGTCATGCACTCATCGCACTTTCACAAAAATAGGCAATTTTCTTATATTCGGTGACGTAAATCGTTATTTTGGTCATAATTTACCCTATAATTGACATAAATATCAGTGGTTTTAGTATATTTGCTTGTATTATCTTTGCAGAAAATCACATTACAATATTCCAAGTCATGAAAATACGTATTTTATCGGCAATCGCCTTCATGCTGCCCGCACTGGCAGGATTGGCACAGACCGGCGACAGCGACTTCAGCGCCTATCTGTTCACCTATTTTACCGGCAACCGCATTGAACAGGAGCAGATATGCTTCGCCGTAAGCCCCGACGGCTACAACTACCGCGCCCTCAACGACGGCAAGCCCGTGATAGCATCGCGCGACATTTCATCGACAGGCGGCGTGCGCGACCCGCACATCCTGCGGTGCGAGGACGGCAAGACATTTTACATGGTTGTGACCGACATGGTGTCGGCCAACGGATGGGACTCCAACCGCGCCATGGTGCTTCTCAAGTCGACCGACCTCATAAACTGGGACAGCTCCGTCATAAACATACAGAAAAAGTACGCCCACCAGAATGACCTCAAGCGCGTGTGGGCGCCGCAGACCATCTATGACCGCGCGGCCGGAAAATACATGGTGTACTGGTCCATGAAGTATGGCGACGGGCCCGACATAATATATTACGCCTACGCCAACCCCGGGTTTACCGACATCGAGGGTGAGCCGCAGCCCCTGTTTCTGCCCGCCAACGGCAAGTCGTGCATCGACGGCGACATAGTGTACCACAACGGGCTGTATCACCTGTTCTACAAGACCGAGGGCCACGGCAACGGCATAAAAGTGGCTACCACGCAGTCATTGACCTCGGGCAAATGGGAGGAACAGGACGACTACAAGCAGCAGACCGCCGACGCAGTCGAGGGCGCCGGCACATTCAAGCTCATCGGCACCGACAAGTATATTCTTATGTATGACGTGTACATGAAAGGTCGTTACCAGTTCACCGAGACTGACGACCTGCGCAACTTCAAGGTCATCGACTCGGAAGTGACAATGGACTTCCACCCGCGCCACGGCACAGTCATCCCCATCACCGCCGCCGAACTGCACCGCCTCACCTCCAAGTGGCCCTCGACACCGCGCGACTGATCACTAACGTTTGTTGGCGTATGCCTCATAAAAATCCCCCCGACAGCGACTTCACTTGGCTGTCGGGGGGATTTACATAACCTTAAAAATTGCTGTAGTATTAGCAGTGTGTGCCAATTCTATCCATTAAAGAAACCTATTATAATATGTATCAGAACGGATATTGCGAAGCGGCTACACCGCGCATTATACCGTCGATGGCATATTGGTTTATGGCAGTGCCGTCGCCACGGTTGATGTCGGTTCCAACCTCCCAATAGCACGGTATGCACCCGTTCTTGCGGGCCTCGCGGGTCACGACCTCGTTCCAGTAGGCGCGCGACGCCTCGTGCTTGGCCTGATACTCGCCGGCATCACGAATTGCCGAACTGTACTCGCCCAAAATCACGGGAATACCGAAGTTGACATAGTTGGCCTTCATCGACTCAAACTCGGCGGCAATCTCCGCTTCACCATATCCGGTGACATTGCGGTCAGAGCCTTCGACAAGGTTGTCGGCACCGAAGAAGTACTTGATAAGCGTACCCCAGTCACCATCCTTATCCATCAGAGCGAAATCGCCGGGAGAATAGAAGTGCACCTCCATGAACAGTTTGTCGGGCACAGGGTCCATAGGCAGATTTTGCTTATACTTGGGGTTGGCGGCATGTCCGATATTGGTGCTCGGAGCCTGTATCACCAAGCAACGTTTGGCGTTGTTGCCGCCGGTGGCACGCACGGCATCGATAAATGTCTGCTCATACTTGATGATATTTGAGACAGCCACTCCAGCAAGATTCTCCTCAGCGTTAGGCTCGTTCATGGCTGCGAAAAGCAGATGCGAGTCGTAGTGGTTGAGCTTATTGGCTATCTGAGTCCAGTAGTCGTGCTGCTTCTTGTTTATACCCTCGTCAAAGGGCTTTATGGTATTGTTTTCGAGCCATCCGCCGTCCCAGTGTATATTAAGGATGGCATACATGTCGTTTTCAACAATCCAGCCAATCACCTCATCCACGCGGTCGAGCCACTGCGGGTCGATGGTATTGGTCGAGGCATCACTTACACGCTTGTCCCAAGCACACGGCACGCGCACTGTGGTAAAGCCCATCTGCTTAAGGCCCTTTATGTAAGCCTCGTTTACCGGATGGGTAGTCCAAGTGCCTTCCCCGTCGGGAGCCTCCAGAGTGTTGCCGATGTTGACACCGGTGCCCATGCGCGAGGCAATCTCCATTGCAGACAGGCCATCCTTTTCGGAGTCGGCAAGCGATCTCTGTGCAACCCTGATTGTTTTTACAAGGCCTCCTGCTTTAAATACAACCTCGCCTGAACGTGATTGGTCGGCGGTCAATTCGGCCGCGGTAATCCTGATATAGCGTGGTTTGTCATCGGGAGCGGGGTCACCCGAGCGGTTGGACAGGGTAATCCAGTCAGCACAATCGTCGACCGTAATCTCCCACGGAAGGTTTGTAACCAGCTTGACGAGGATGCTTCCTCCAAGCGAATAGAAATCTACTGCGTCAACCGCTTTGTTATCCATCGTCACTGCAAGCGCGGGGTCGCCGTCAAGGACGAAATCGTCCTTATCGTCACTACAGCTTGATAAAAGAAGCGAGGGGAGCAACAGGCTTATGAAAAGCATAAGCCTGTTGGTTGATATAAATCGATAATTCATAATTAATTCTTCTGAGGTCTGATATAAAAACGGAAGTTATCATAAGCCGTGAGCATGTCACCGGCGGCTTCTGTACTGTGTGTGATAATAAAGTTGTCGGAATCAAGTCCGGGTTCAACAAAATTGACAAAATCACCCCACGTAGCCATATCGGGAACAAACTGCGACATCGGTATTGCCACAGACATCCACTGTCCGGGGAGCACCTTGCCCTCTATATGGTCGGCGATCTCGGCCTCGGCATATTTACCGGAGAAGTTAATTCCGGTCATCACCTTGGCATCGGGTCCCAGATAAACCTCGTAACGGAAATCGATGTCGGCGATAGGTGTGGACAAGGGGATGTCGGCAGGCAGCTCTTTGTGGTGAACGTACTCATTGTTCCACCATCCGGTGTTAGCGCCGTTGAAACTTGCCAGCTTGCCAGAAGAGAGCGGCACGGTGAAGCCGTCAGGTGCATCGACACCCCATGCGCAGTTGGTACCCCACTGCCACCATACAGGCGTACCGTGACCGTCGAAGTCCTCATAAATCCAGTCATAGTTGTAGAAGGGCAATTCAGCTTTACCGCCGAGAGTGGTAATGGCAAGTTTGCCGTTGGAGTCAGCTGTCGGCAATGTAGCAGGCATGGTAAATGTAAACTGCGTCATAGACTCGTTTTCGGTAACTTCCTCTACGTCAACCCACATTTCACCTCCGAGGTTAAGACCTACGAGATTGGTGAGATACTTACCTACGATAACGACTTTCTGACCGGGCAGAGGCATGTCGGGATATACATCGTAGACTTCAGGCTCCATCGGCGAGCGCGAGAAGCCGCAGTAGGCCTCGCCCGCATAGCAGTCGAGCATGAAGATACCATATTCGGGTATCGGGTTGGAGGGCATGGTCAGCGTCAGCTCGGTGCGGTCGGCATTGAGCTTAAACTGAGTCACCTCATAAAGGGGCACAGTGTCAAGATCAGTCACGTAGATGTGTTCAATCTCGTGAAGAAGTTCGCCGATAAGTTTCACCTCCTGACCGGGCACCATTTCGGGTATGCCGTCGGCATTGAGAGGAAGGTCTGCTTTATACATCTCGATAGATGGATAGCCGGCAATCACATGGAACGCGTAGGTAGCGGTACCGTGAGAAGTCTCCACACGGATTTCAAGAGGAAGAGACTCATCCATGCCGTGTACCACGAGCTCGCTCGGGATTGTCACGATGATATGGGTCGAAGTATTGTAGTTCTTGTTGAAATATACATCCTGATTATTGATGTAGATGTGCTTGGCGTCGTTAAGATTGGTACCCTGAATGAGTATCATCTGGCCCACCATGGCATCGGTGAAGGTCGAGTCGGCTTTCTCGGGGTCGGTAGTGCGCACGCACTCGATAACCGGCTGACCACCGCCGTTGTCATCGTCGGAACAAGATGCCAGCGATAGCATCGCGATATTGGCAAGCAGTGCTGCCAGCAATATATATAGTCTGTTCATGATACGGTGAAATTATTCGTTGTCGTTAAAATTATAGTGTTCGGGCTCTGCTCTAAGCAGCGGATTCTGGATAACATCGGTTTCGGGATAGGGCAGGACGATGTTGTTGGCGGTAATAGTGGGGATGACGTTGGGCGGCACGATAGGACCGAACTCAGTCTCTTCAAAAGTCTGCCAGTCATTGACAGGAGCGAAAGTGAGACGGTTACTTTCATCATCAACCTCAATCTTCTCGTAGGTGTAACCGCGATACTGGCCGTTAAGATAGGCAAGCATCTTGGCGGGCTGCCACTTGTAGAGGCCAACCAGATAATACCAGTTCTGATACTCCATCGAGAACTCGACGCGACGCTCGCGGATGATGTCATCGAGAGTCACCGACGAGACTTCGTCGATACCGGCACGGCGGCGCACGGCGTTGAAATATTCAAGTTCGGCACCCGATAGCGAAGCCTTGTTGCCGAGACAAGCCTCGGTATAGGTGAGGTAAACATCGGCAAGACGCACAAGATATGTATTGAGCGGCGAGTTCATGGCGGCTACATAACCGTCATTATCGTCATCGGGGCCACCGGGGACTCCCTTCTTTATAATGGCCTCGTTGCCTTCATAGGTGTAACCGCCATCGGCGATACAGATGTAGTCGTAGTGCACGCCGGGAGTGGCGAATGTGGCATCGCGACGGATAACCTCCCACTTGTTGCGGCCGGTATTGCTCTTGTAGCGATACTGCATGAGCATGTCGACACTTCCTCTCAAGGCGCTCCATGCGGCTACACCGCCCACCATCTTAGAGTCGGAGCAGAGGTCGGATAACAGTGTGTTACCGGCATTCCAAGTAGCTTCCGACGAACAGTACCACTGCAGCTGCAGCAACGACTCGATATTGTTGTTGTGACGATATTTGAAGAGGTCGTGATAGTCCTCCATGAGCTGAGCACCGCTGTGCTCGATGATGTCAAGGCAAATCTCCTTGCACTTGTCGAGGTCGGCTTGGTCGCGCTCTGTCTTACCCCAGCCCGAACGAGTCAGGTAAGCCTTAGCAAGAAAGGCCTTAGCGCTCCAGCAGGTGGCGCGTCCGACAGCAGCTGGAGTTTCGGGAAGTTTTGCGGCGGCATACTCGAGGTCGCGGATGATAAACTCAAACACGTCCTCCTCATAGTTGCGAGGACGCACGGGATTGTCGACAACCTCCTGATTATGTTCGAAGAGAATGACGGGACCCCACAAATGCACGGCATAATAGTAGGCGCAGGCTCTCATCAGACGGGCCTCACCGATACCGGCTTCTTTGGCCCGCACGGATACTTCAGGCAGACACTTGGTGTTGAGATTGTCGATAGTGGCATTGGCCATAGTGACGACAGAGAAGAGTCCCTGCCAAGCACTGCCGAGGTTTTCGTTCAGCGCATCGACGGTAAACAGGGTAAACTCCGGCCAGTTATAGGGCGAATAGGCATCATTGGCACGCAGACTGCCGAGCAGGTTTATCGAACGCGAGTGATAGTCAAACCACGCACGGTTGTAGAGCGGAGCGGTCGCAGCCGCCACAGCCGCATCGGTGGAATAGAAGTTGTCTTCCACATAGCTTCCGTCGGGCACCTTGTCAAGGAAGTCGTCACCGCATGAGGCGGTTCCGAGCAACACGGCCAGTCCTATGATATATTTAGAAAGTTTCATGTCTTTATTTCAATTGGTGTTACATTAAAGATTAAAGAGTGATGTTAAGACCGAAGGTAAACATGCGCTGCGAGGGATAACGGGCGTAGTCTACACCGCGCAGAAGCACATTCTGGTTATAGGCACCGATTTCTGGGTCATATCCGCGATATTTGGTGAATGTGTGCAGGTTCTGTATGTTGCAGTACACGCGGAGCGACTCTACTGTGAAGCGGCGGGTGAACGCTGCGGGCAGTGTGTAGCCTATCGAGAGGTTCTTGATGCGCAGGTAAGAGGCATCCTCGACATAGATGTTGCTTGTACGGGTATTCTGGTTGTTGTGTCCCTGATCGATGCGGAATGTATTAGCTCCGGGATTGACCACATGCATGTTTTCGAGAGTGCGGGGACCTTCGGGGTCAATCAGCGCCACCTTAGCGAAGTTATGCACGTAAGAGAGTGTGGTCCAGCGGCTCTCGGGGTCGCTCATCTGCTGAAGCAGATAGTTGAAGCCGTCGTTGCCTACCGAGCCGGTGAGGAAGATGTTGAGGTCAAAGCCCTTCCAAGTGATGTTGTTGTTGAAACCGAAAGTGAACTTGGGCTCGGGATTGCCGATATAGGTACGGTCCTTCTCATTGATGATGCCGTCGTTGTTGCGGTCTTCATAGATGTAGTCGCCATACCATATGCCGGTGCCTTCGTTTACAGTCTTATTCTCGGGAAGAGCTACAAACTGACGGTCGCCGTTGGCATCGAGAATGAAGTCGCCGTTGCGGTCCTTCATGTAGAAGTCGCTCTCTTTCTCAAACATGCCTATCACATTGTAGCCGTAGAACTGAGCCACGGGGTTGCCCACAGTAGTGTAGGTAAAGGTGTTGTTACCGATGTGGCCCTGAATACCGGTGCTCTCGGTGTAAAGCTCAAGCACCTTGTTGCGGTTGAGCGAGAAGGTCAGGCCCGAGGTCCAAGAGAAGTCGCGGTTGGAGATATTGACGGTGTTGAGAGTGAACTCGAAACCTTTGTTGCGCATCTTGCCGGTGTTGACCCACGGCGAGTTGATGACACCGCTGATGTAGGCGGGAAGAGCCGCCTGCATGAGGAGGTTGTCGGTATTTTTCAGATAAGCGTCGAAGATGAACTCGACACGGTTGTTGAAGAGCGCAAGGTCAAGACCGACGTTGTAGGAGTGGGTCTCCTCCCATTTCAGCTTGCTGTTGGCGAAGTTGGCGGGATAGAAACCTGTACCCCAAGCGGTGGGCACGGTGGCCATCGTAGCGCCGTAGGCGTAGTTGCCTGCGTTCTGGTTACCCACGAGACCCCAGCCGAGACGGAGCTTGGCATCGGAGAGCCACTGCACGTTCTTGAGGAACGACTCGTTTTTCATGCGCCATGCGAGAGCGACCGAGGGGAAGTAACCCCAGCGATTGTCGGAACCGAATGTCGACGAACCGTCGGCACGTATGGTGGCGGTAAGCAGGTAGCGGTTGTCGAAGTTGTAGTTGATACGTCCATAGTAGGACTCGATGGCAAACGAACCGCTGCCGCTGCCGTTGGTAGCGCTCTTGGCGTCGCCCACTCCAATTGCGGTAACAGTGTTGAAGAGATAGCCTGTACGTGCCGCTTCAAGGTTTTCCCACTCCGACTCCTGCGACTCGTGACCGGCCATGATGTTAAGGCTGTGCTTGCCGAAATCCTTCATGTAGGTGAGGTACTGCTTGAAGCTGGTGTAGCGGCTGTTGGACGAGTTGCGCTCACTCTTGCTTGTCTGCTTGAACTTGCCGATGGTCATTGCCGGCTGATAGTAGTAGCGGTTGCCGTGGTCAAATGTGCCGCCATACTCTATGCGTGCGGTAAGGCCGGGGAGTATTGTGACATTGGCATAGGCGTTGATGATTGCCTGAAGGCCCTTGTTGTAGTTGGTACGGGTAAGAGCGTCGGCAAGGGGGTTGGTATAATAGATACCGAGCTGATTGTCTTCCTGATAACCCCAAGAGCCGTCGGGGTTCTTGGCCGGCACTTCGGGAAGCTGGCGCAGAGCGGTCTCGACGACACCGTAGTCATCGATGGTGTTGTTGCGCTTGGTGCGCGCAAGCGATGACTGGGCACCAATCTGGAGCCACTTGGTCACGTAGGAATCCACGTTGATGCGGGTGGTGAAACGCTTGAAGTTGGAGCCCACGGCAATACCGTCTTGGTCGGTGTAACTGCCGCTGACAAGGAACTGGGTGTTTTCAGTACCGCCGCTTACGGTCACCTGATGGTTCCACATGCCGGCGTTGCTGAATATCTCACGCTGCCAGTCGGTACCGTCGCCGAGTACCGAAGGGTCGGCAAACTCGGGACGTTCACCCCAGCCCATCACTTCTACACGCTCGTTGTAAAGCTCGGCATACTCGCGCAGGTTCATGGTCTTGATGCGCTCGGGTATCTGCTGCAGAGCGTAGTAGCCCTCGTAGGATACACGGGTCTTGCCCACCTGACCGCGCTTGGTGGTGATGAGAACCACACCGTTGGACGCGCGCGAACCGTATATAGCGGTTGCCGAAGCGTCCTTAAGGATTTCGAGCGACACGATGTCGGAAGGGTTGATGTTGGCCAAAGCGGAATTGTTGCCGTTGGTCTGTCCGTCGACAGCCACGCCGTCGATGACATAGAGCGGCTCGTTACCGTTAAGAGAGTTGGTACCGCGGATTGCAACCGAAATACCGCCACCGGGCGAACCGGAGTTCTGCGTCACCTGCACACCGGCGGCACGTCCCTGAAGGGCTTGGTCGACCGAGGTGACGATGGTCTTCTTGATTTCGTCGGCACCTACCGAAACCACCGAACCGGTGATGTCGCTACGTTTCATGGTACCGTAACCAACGACAACCACGTCATCAAGGGTAGTGTAGTCTTCCTGCATCGTAACGTCGATGACATTGCGGTCGACAGAGACTTCCACCTGTTTGTAACCGATATAGGTGAACTGGAGCACCTGACCCTTCTCGGCCTGAAGCGCATACTTGCCATCGATATCAGTAGCCACTCCGCGAGGAGAGCCTTTAATTCTCACACTGACTCCGATAAGCGGCTCGCCGTCTACCTGCGACGTAACCGTACCGGAAACAGAAATCATAGGCGCAGCCACGGCCTGCATCGATAGTGCAGGCAACAACAGACATAACGCCACAACTGCTTCGCTAATGCGAACAAGAGTTTTTCGCAAAATCAGTTTACTCATTGCTCATACAGATTTGAGGTTAAATTATTGAATTGGTTTTGTTTTCTGGCAAAATTAGAGATTCTGAAGTCCACGGCGCTTAAATTTTGTTATGATTAAGCGCACATGGCTCCGAATCGCACGGTGCAAAAATGTTATAAAAAGAATAAGATTCTGTTAACGCGTTTTATCACTCGTCCCAATTGTCGGTACGGAAAGGCACAAGCGGCAATCCTACGTGATTGTGTATGCCGCCGATGGCGAAGTTCTTGAAACAATAACGCACCGCCTTTATGTCGTCGACGTCATCGGAAGTCACCTCGATGGCGCGGCAATACCACAGCTCCTTGGCCTTGGCGGGATGAAACACCTTATCGGCGCCGGCCACCTCGAAGCCCTCAAGCTCGCCGTTGGGGGTAAGTCCGTTGACGACATTGTCGAGGTGTATGACCGCACGGTTGCCCTGCAGCTCTACCGAGCTGTAACAGGGATAGTCGCATGGCACACCGCCGAGTCCGTAGGTCTTTGCGGCAGCCATGAAGGCGAGCCGTTCGCCTATCTCCTCCTTTTTGGAGCCGTGGATGTCGTTGATCTCGCGCGGATAGATAAGGTCGGTCGTGCTTATGCAGCCCGAGGAGGGTATGATGGCCGCGGCCTTGTGCTGCGACTCGCGCAGAAGCGCCGCCACGGACCCGTCGGGGTTACCGTAGCTCCAAGCAGGTATCTCCACGAAGTAGAAGGGGAGCTCGCCCTGCTTCCACTCGTCGCGCCATATACCGACCATGTCGGCCAGACGCTGCGGGTAGTCGGCATGTGCGCCTACATTGGCCTCGCCCTGATTCCAGAGAAAGCCCTTGACGGTGTAGCCGGTTATAGGATGCAGCATGGCGTTATACATTATATTGGCGCGCTCCCAGAGGTGCAGCACCGAGTCGGGAGTGGCTTTCTCTTTCTCCACGTCGCAGTCGGGGTATGTGTCGAGCTTCCATTTAGGCATCCAGCCCTCGACGCGGCTGCCGCCGAGCGAGCAGTTTATAACGCCTACAGGCACTCCGAGCATGTCGTTGAGCGAGCGGGCAAAGAAGTAGGCCGTGGCCGAGAAGTTGCCGGCATTTTCGGGCTTGCTCTCCTGCCACTTGCCGGCGGCGACGGTCTGCGGCTCGTACTCGCCCTTGCGCTCCACGGTGGCCACACGTACACCGGGGTACCGTCCGGCATAGGCTATGGCGCGGCCGGCGTTTTCCACGGGCTGGCACCAGAAGCCGTTAAGAGGCATCTCCATATTGGACTGACCGGAGCATAGCCACACTTCACCTATAAGTATGTTTTCAAGCTTTATGTCAGAGCCGTCGCCGCTTACCGACAGGGTGTGAGGCGTGTAGCCGGCGGCGGGAGTGGCTACCGCCACATCCCAGCGGCCGTCATTGCCGGCCTTTGCGGTATAGACTTTGCCGTCCCAGCCGGGAGTCACCGTCACTACAGCTCCGGGGGTGCTCCATCCCCACAGACGGGCGTCGCTGTTCTGCTGGAGCACCATGTTGTCGCTTATTATGTCGGGCAGCACTATCTCCGCGTGCGAGATGAGCGCGGTCATGGCCACCGCCATGCCGCCCGCCAAGAATCGTCGGATAATATTGGTTGTTTTAGTCATTGGTTGTTAGTCGTTAGTCATTAGACATTAGTCTAATTAGACTTATTGGTCTTATAGGTTTATTTTGTTATTTTGAGCACAAACGATATGTCATTGGGCTTCTTGCCGCGGGGCAGGTTGACCGCGAGGCCCTCGGCCGTGCGGCGGTGGCTCACCTTGCCGGCTCCGAGCAGCTCGACCCGCTTTATCTTTCCGGGATAAAGTCCGCTGCCTGCCGCAAGCGACTTGATGAGTACCTTGTTGTCGTCAGGCCATGCAAGCACGTGGGCGTAAAGGACATCGCCCTTCTTGACAAAGCGTATGTCGGCCGGGGTGTAAGGCGCGTTCTTGCCCTCGTTGAAGCCGGCGCCGTCAAGCGGTGCGGCATTCTCGGTAGACGGGCCCTCGCCGTACACCGTCCACGGACGGGTGTCGAAAACGCCCTCTTTGTTCACGTCCATCCATGCGGCTATATCCTCAAGTATCTTCTCCTCCTTGTCGTCGATGCTGCCGTCGCCCTTCACAGGCACGCTAAGCAGCATGTTGCCGTTCTTGCTCACTATGTCGACCAACATATGTATGACCGTCTTGGCCGACTTGTACCAGTTGTCGACGTAGCACGAGCGGTCATAGTGCCAGTTGCCGAGGCAGGTACATGTCTGCCAAGCCTTCTCCTGACATTCGCCGGGCACACCCTTCTCGACATCCCACACAAGCGCCTTCTTGTGGTCGTCGTTGAGCTTCTTGCCGAAGACCACCGCCTCCAAGCGTCCGTCATGGCGCTTCATGTTGCGGTTGTAGAAGTGGGCCACGACATCAAGGCCTGTGTTGTCAATAGGCCAAAATGGTAGCACACTGTCATCGAAGTATACAAGGTCGGGGTTGTAGCGGTTAATCATGTCGACCGTGCGGTTGAAGAAGTTGTCATAGTACCACTGCGGGGGCACGGAAGTACCCTCGGGCCAGTCCCACACGCTCCAAGCGTGTCCGCTCAGGGAGTGATGCTGCACGTAAAGCTCCTGCGGGTCGTAGCCTTCCCACCATTTTCCCTTGCCATCCTCCTTTGTCACCACGCGCGCGTCATATGATATGCCGGCGTAGGGTCCGGTCTTGTCGGCGCCCTGCGCGGTCTCGTACCATGTCCACGCATGCGAGGAGTGTATGCTTACGCCGAAGGGCAGTCCGTTGCGGCGCGCGGCCTTCTCCCACTCGGCGAGGATGTCGCGCTTCGGGCCCATGTTGACCGAGTTCCAGCGCTGGTACTTGCTGTCCCACAGGTCCATATTGTCATGATGATTTCCCATTGCGAAGAAATACTGCGCCCCCACTCTCTTGTACAGGGCCACGAGGCGTTCGGGGTCCCACTTGTCGGCCTTCCACTCGTTGATGACATCCTTGAAGCCGAACTCCGAAGGATGGCCGTACTTCTCAAGATGCACCTTGTAGGCATGGCCGCCCTCCTCATACATGCTGCGACCGTACCAGTCGCCGGCCTCGGGCTGACACTGCGGCCCCCAGTGGGCCCAGATGCCGAACTTGGCGTTGCGGAACCATTCGGGCGTCTCGTACTGCGACAAGGACTCCCATGTAGGCTCAAACTTGCCGGTGTCGGCCTGTTCGCGCTGTGCGTACACGCCTGTGCAGCACATAAGCGCCGATACAAGCATCGCTGATCTTATTTTCATATAGGTATTCATAATTAAGAGTTAAATATCGGATAGTAAATTGTCAGAGAAGTATCCATACACTGCCGCTGAACGGGAAGTAGTTGAGCTGCATGTTCTTTTGTCCCGAAGGACCGAGCCGGTCAGGATGCTGGAACTTCGTGCCGACAGGAGCTATGGCATGCATGAAGCCGAAGGAGCTGTCGGGGAAACGGGCCATCGTATAGCCGTTGCCGTCATGACACGGCGCCTGAGGGGCGAGCATCTGGAAAAACAGCCCGGAGCGCGAGGGGATGAACGTTACGGAGCCCTCGGTAGTATTCACCGTCACCGCACGGCAGTCGGCGTGGCACCCCTTGAACTCCGGATACAGCCAAGACTCGCCCGTGACGGTGTTGTTGTAAGTCTTGCGGTGACAGCCGAATGTGGTGCCCTCCATGCGGTTTTTCCATACACGGTAGGGGCCTTCGCCCACCCACTCCATGGCAAGTACTTTCTCCTCGGGATAATCGAGGCCCACACCGATGAAGTCGGCCTCGCCGCTCACCGAGAATGAGTAGTCGAGCCGCAACGGCTCGCCCGAGGCAAACACCCACCGCATAAGCCTACCGTCCTTGTAGCGCGGCGCCACACAGTAGGCGTCGCCGTCGCGGTAACAGTTGAGGCCGGTGCAGTCATTGTCAGATGTGGCCAGCTTAGGCACACCGGTGAGCGAGAAGCGCCCGCGGGGGGTCACGACAGAATCGAGCCGTCCGGTGGCACGGTCAAATGTGTATCGGTTGCCGCCATGCAGTATGCATACACAGCTGTCATTTTCAGTCACTTCGGGCCGCTGCGCCGTAAACTCACCAAGCAGACGACGCTGCAATCGGTCGCCTGTGCCTATAGGCCAGCTGTAGGTGTACACTTCGGCGCCCTGCGGCGAAGTGACCGTAAGGCGCAGAATGTCATGACCGTCCCATCCCTCGGGAAGCTCCAACGTCAGCATACGGCGCTCTCCGGGAGCGCAAGCGGGCGACTCCACACTGCCCCGGGCCGCCACTGTCTCGGCGCAGGTGCCGTCGGGGCGGCGTGCCACGTCGGCAAGCTCATATGTAAATCCACATTCCGACAGGTCGGTAAACATATAGTCGTTCTCGACAGCCACGGTGACATCGGATCCCCCGGGGATGCTGCGCGCGGTGACGCGCAACGGCGACCATATCTGCCTGATGGCATAGAAGCTGCCCTCCTTCTCGCGGTATGGACCTACAATGCCGTCGGGGGCAAGGTCAAACCGGCAGTCTATGCTGTCGTTGCGGTCAGCCCGCACCAGACCCTCGTCGAGAAGTGCCCACAGGAAGCCTCCGGCCGGTGCCCTGTGGCGCATCATGGCATCCCAGAAGTCGCTCAGCGACGCAGCCGCGCCGCCGTCGAAGATGCCGTGCATGAACTCGGTCGGGAAGTATATGTCGCGATCATATATCGTAGAATTTACCACGTAATTGTAGTCAGGATAGTGCTTTGTGTCGGTGCCGCGGAAGCGCTCCCACGGATGTATGACAAAACGTTGCTGAAGGTCATACATGCGGTAATCGTCATCGACCTCGGTGTTCCATCCTCCTTCGTTGCCGTTGGCCCACAGCACGACCGACGGGTGATTGCGGTCGCGCTCCACCACCTCGCGCGCAATACGGCGGGCGGGAGCCGCATCATATCTCTTCTGCCAGCTGCACAGCTCGTCGATGACCAAGAGGCCTATCGAGTCGCATATCTCGAGGAACTCCTTGTCGGGGGGATAGTGCGACATGCGCACGGCGTTCATGTTCATCGCCTTGATAAGGCGGGCATCGGCGAGCGATATGTCGCGCGACAAAGTGCGGCCGCTCTCGGGCCAGAAACAGTGTCGGTTGACACCCTTGAAGATAATCCTGCGTCCGTTGAGATATAGACCGTCGCCGGCACGGAATTCGACCGTGCGGAAACCGATTCGGTCTGTTATACGATGACGGAGCTGCCCTCTGTCGCGCAGTTCGGCTACCACGCGGTACAGCTGCGGCCGCTCATGCGACCACGGGACAATGCCCTCCACGACAGTGGATATAACCTCGCCGCCACGTGCGGTGACAGGCTCCGAAACGCGCCGGCCGTCGAGAGTGGCCACGTAGACCGACACCTCGGCGCGGTCGCTTGCGCCCGACAGACAGGGCCTGACGCGCAAAGTGCCGTCGGCACGTGCGTCAACCGCCATGTCGACAAAGTGTACGCGCGGCTTTATCTCCAGATACACAGGGCGGTATATGCCGCCGAAGAGCCAGAAGTCGGTCTGCCGCTCGGCGCGGTATATGGAGCTGTCGGCCGGACACTTGGTTACCTTGACCTCAAGCGTATTGTCGGCGCCGTAACGCAGACAGTCCGATATGTCGTAGCGGAACCGATAAAAGCCCCCCTCATGCACGGGACCCACAAGCCGGCCGTTGATTTTGACCTCGGTGTCGGTCATCGAACCCTCAAACACGATGTCGACATGTGAGCCACGCCAAGAACGGTCAGCCTTGAAACAGTGACGATAGTACCCGGTTTCATCGGAGCCGAACGGCTCCTCCCATCCGTAATAATAATTACCGAAACCTTGTGTCTCCCAACATGAAGGGACCTTTATACGTGTCCATCGGCCGCTGCCGCGGCCCGAGGTGCACATGAAGTCCCACATCACCTCGCTGTCCTTGTCGATACCCGACAGATAACGGCACTCGGTGAGATATGCCGATGCTTGAACATCGGAAGCGGCCGCAACCGCCAGCATGAACAACGCAGTCGAGACAAACAGTCTTATATTCATCAGTGCCATTCTCATCATATAAGGTCATTTCGAGGCTTCGGTCCAAGTGAATACAGTGCCCCCGCGCCGGCTTGCCGATGTTCCAGGCCAGTCGGCGGCATAGGTCTCGCCCGACGCCGGGTCGATGCCGACATAGCGGTGTGTCTTCAGCGACATGAGCATACACTGGCCGTTGAGCATGTCCTGCCACATGAAGAGGCAGTCATCGGTCTCCTCCTCAGACAGGCGCAGGTCGCCCGACATACCGAGTCCGGCCACGGTCATGTAACCGGTGCCGTTCAACGCTTTCAGCGCCACTTTGCCGTTGCCGCGGTCGAGGACTTCAAACTTGCAGTTGTCGGGCTTGCAGTCATTGCTGCCATCCCACACGGAATACACCATCTTGCGCGGATGGGCCAGCACCATGTGTCCGTTGGAAAGATTACGCAGTGTCACGACCTTTCCGAAGGGTATATTGCCGCTGCGGTCGGCGAGCGGCTCCTCTACCGTGAAATCATCAAACTCGGCGTAGCCGCCGCGCTTGTCGTTGCGGTTGAAAGCAAACAGGGCATAGCGCGCGCCCTGAAATGTCTTTGTCTGGTAAGGCACTATCAGTTCGTCGCCGATGTCGGTATACTCACTGCCATCCTCGCTGTAGCCGAAACGGGCCTTCTCATGCTCGAAGTCGGCGGTGATGCGCAGATACATAAGCCTTTCGGTAAGCGGCTTCTCAATCAGTGTATCGGTTCCGAGGTCGTAATAGCTCAACACCGGAGCGCCGTTCTTCACTTCAATGCCCACCCATTCATAGGGGATGTTCAGCAGCCCCAAGCCCGCGATATCGCCGTCCTTCATGTGAGAGGCGTCGAGCGTTACCGTCGCTATCGACACCGGGCCAATTCCTCTTTGGGTCAGGGTGTTCTTGGCCCTATACAAGTCTTTGGCCGGCAGAGTGTTCAGTCTTAGCTTTCCCTTTTTCAACGACCACTGACTGTCATCGGGAAGGTGGTTCCACTGCCACACCGGAAGCAGTTTTCCGCTGTTAAAGTCATCGCTGCGCACGTAGGGCGCGTGTGGCTCCACGGCGGCCGAGACATTAGGCTTGGTCCATGTGCGCGGCGAGCGGCCGAGATTTCCCTCCAGTCCGAAATAGGGCCATCCGTCGACCCATGTGACGGGCGACAGACATGTGGTTCGGCCCACGGCAAGAAAATCGAGCATGGAGAAACCCCACCAGTCACCGTTAGGCAACTGCACGATGCCGCCCTGATGAAGAGTGGCACATCCCATGTTGTCGGCATTGGGCTTGCCGGTTGTCAGCCGCCACTTGCCCGGCTCGGGCATAGCTCCGTCCATAGGCATATCCAACGCCCACGTCGAGTGTTCGGTGCCCAATGTCTCACGACAGCTGATGACCCGGGTCTCATAAGGCCCCTCAAGCCGGTCGGCCCTCGCACACATCATGCGCCCCATCGGTGAATAGTCGGCGCTGATAATATAGTATTTACCATCAATCTTGTAGGCGTGGTGGCCCTCGCCCATGGCATTGCCGGCAGGAATGATGACACGGGAGCTGCCCTCGACATAGCCGCTGAAATCAGGCTTAATCTCGATGCACATCACTTGGTCATAGCCGTAGATAGCATAAATGTGCCCGTCATCAAACAGCACCGACAAGTCGTGAATCGCCCCGCCCATATTATAATGGGTCCAAGGTCCCTCAGGATTTTCCGAAACATAAACCTGCATCCCTATGCCGTTTATGTTGGAAAATATATAGAACCGGCCGTCATGATAACGGATGCAGGGCGCCCATATACCTTGTCCGTAGGCCTCTTTTCCCTCATCGAGGCTAAAACGCGGGTCATCGATGCCAATGCGGTCAAACGCATAACTGCAGAACGACCAGTTTACAAGGTCTTTGGACTGCAGAACCACCAATCCGGGATTGCAGTGCATGGTGGTGCCCACCAAATAGAATGAATCTCCGACCCTGATAATGTCAGGATCGGAAAACTCATCGTAAAACAACGGATTGGTGTAGGTGCCGTTGCCGTTATCGGCAGTCCACGACAGCTGCCGCGCGCATATCGACAACGTGGCAACAGCTAAAGCTATTACTACTACGTATATTCGTTTCATTATCAGCCTTTGTCATTTATCTGTTATTGGAATCTTATTTGCGACGTAATATCGCTACATCCCACGCACCTATCGTGATGCTGTCGCCGGCAGCGACCTCGGTGCCTGTGAGCAGCTCAATGGCTTTGCCCCGGTCATTGACGAAATCAACAGGAGCCGCGCTATAATTGAACACATAGTCGAGCTTTTGCCCTTTATCGTTGACTCCTGAGCGTACAATCACAGGAAAACGCACTTCATCATCGGCTATCAGCCCCTTCTCCACTGCCGCCATTCTCACTATTTTGTCAAGCAACTCCTGCGACGGATATGCCCCTATGTAATACAACTTGCCCTTGCCGTAAGAGTTTTCGGTAATCACGGGCCACTGTCCGAAGAACGGATGATCGCCGTAAGCAAGCGGTTTGGCGGTCTCCGGCACAAGGAATTCATACCAAGTGTTTATACTGTTGCGGTCACCGAGTCCGAAAGCATTGTCTTTCAACTTCATATTGCCGATCGTGGAGTACTCCTGATAGTAGAATCCGCAGGCGTCGCGGAGCGGACCGGGCGCCGGCACCGGACGCACTGCCGAGTGCTCGTTGCAGTAGCCGCTTTTGTGCATCATCACCACGTAGCCTCCGTCCTTCACAAACTTGTCGATAGCCGTGAGCAGGCTGTCGTCGGCCACATACAGCGGCGGTACGACAAGCATGGAGTACTTGCTGAAGTCGCGCATCTTGTCACAGGGCACGATGTCGGTCTCTATATTCTGGAAATACAACGCCTTATGTGCCAGATCCACCGGATAATTGGCATCGACGGGATAACCTCCGCCGTTATGATAGGGCATGAACGTAAGCGCATGGTGCGAGTCGTGGCTGTAGAGTATGGCCACTTTGTTGTCCTTTTTCAGGTTTACGATATCCTTGCCTATGCGGTCAAGTTCCGAGGCCGTACGCTGAAACTCGCGATACACACGATTGGGCTGCAGGTCATGGCCGAGCACACCGCGCCAGTAAGTCTCCTGACCGTAATGCAGTGTGGCCCAGTGCCAGTACTCAACCATATTGGCGCCGGAAGCGTAATGTGAGTATACGTTTTGCCGAAGCTGATTGTCGTAGGGAGGATACTGCCCTTTGGAGTCCCAGCCTGTTCCCTGCGCGTTGGTCTCGGTGATAAGGTAGTTGTTGCCCGCCACGGTGCGCATGTAGTCGCCGGCATAGGCTATCAGCTGGCCGTCCTGACCGTCCTGCACGCCGTGATACACGTTGATAGCGGGATACTGCATCTGCCGGAACGACTCGACTTGGTCGACATTGTGAAACGCCGGCATGAAACAATGGGTCACAAACTGGTCGGGACGCTTGTACTCGTTAACGATGTCGCACTGCCAGTTGAGGAAGTCGGCTATGCGCTTGCGGTTGTAGCGCTCCCACTCGTTTTTATACGAAGGACTCGTCACTCCGTCACGCTCGTAAAACTCCTCCCATGTGTTGATATTCATACCCCAGTAGTTCATACCCCACTCTTTCGTCAGCAGGTCAAGGTCGCCGCCAAACTTATCTTTCATATAATTGCGGAAACCGATGAAGTAATCGCGGTTGTTTACTCCGCGCGCCTCAAGCTCATTGTCGACCTGATAGCCTATGACGGCAGGGTGCTTGGCATAGCGGTCGAGCATTTTACGTATTATACGCTCGCTGTAAAAGAGATAGGTGGGATTGGTGAAATCCATGTTCTGGCGTATGCCGTAATGTGCCTTCTCCCCGTTCATCTTTTCCGAGAGCACCTCGGGATGCTTGTGGGCAAGCCACGCGGGAATGGAGTAAGTGGGCGTGCCGAGTATCACCTTTATGCCGGCGGCATGAAACTTATCGAGGATGGTGTCCATCCATTCAAAGGCGAATTTACCCTCCTGAGGCTCGAAAAGGCCCCATGAAGACTCGCCCACACGCACCACCGTCATGCCGGCATCCTTCATCATGGCTATATCCTTGTCAAGCCTGTCATAAGGCATGTACTCATGATAGTAAGCGGCGCCGTAAAGCGGCTTATCAAACACATATTGCGCCACAGCGGGCACAACAGCCGCCACTGTAAGCAAGGCGACAAATAACTTTTTCATTACAATAATATATATGTCGATAATATCCGGTTATCACTTAAACTGCCAGCCGTCGACAGTGAGGCCCTTACCTTTAATTATCAGGTACAGGTCGCACGGAGTATTGCCGGGAGTGCCGCTCACGGCAGCTTTGTACGTATTCATGCCGTCACCTGCAACATTGACTCCGGCAAGCAGGTCGCCCGTAGCCGAGCCCTTGCGCACTTCAACGGTGCCGCGGCCCGAAGCGGCTACAGTAAATTCAGCCGGCTTTTTGTCAAACACCACACCTCTTACCGATATCAGACCTTCGTTTCCTACAGGCACGGCAACCATGTTGCCCGGTTTCCCGTCAGGCGCCGCCACGAAGCTCATGCCTTGCGTAGCAGCCGTAGTCTCGGCCTGCTGTAGCGCAAACGGGTCAAGAGGCTTTATCTGTGCGGGACCCTCGAGGGTCTGGTCTGCCATATAAATCGTCACATTGTCCTCATCCACCTTTATCTCGTCAATACACACGTTGCGGAAACCGCCGTCGGTATTGAAACTGTTCTGCAGCTCCATCGAGTGATATATGACATACCACTTGTCCATAAACTTGTGGAGATGGGTATGGTTGTTGGTAAACGTATATCCGTAATCGCCCGAGTTTTTCAGATAGGGGCGTCCGTAGGTCCAGCTCCCGGGGTCGAGCGGAGTCTTGCTTGTCATGTAGCACATGCTGCATATCGAAGGAATTTCTCCGGGATAAGGCCAGTCGCTGTGGTCCTTCCAGTCGGTGTTGTAAGTATACACGTAGGTGCCGTTGATAAAGTTGAGTTCATTGGCTTCGAAATGGTGAGGCGCGGGCAACTCTTTGATTTCGCCGACAAAGCTCGTCATGTCGTCGCCGAGACGCATGATGCGTCCCATGCTTCCTCCCACTGAAAGCCAGCCGATGCCGTTGTCGTCAATCACCGCTCCCGGGTCAAAGGGCACCTTGCAGTCACCGAGTTCGGGAGTGTTGGCATCGATAAGGCTCTTGTCGAGCGGACTTGTCCACGGGCCCACGGGCGAAGTGGCCGTAATGACTCCGGTGCCAAACCCGCTATTGGAAAAATAGAGATAGAAATGGGTTTTTCCGTCGCTCTCCTCACGTTTTACTATGGAGGGAGCCCATGACGCGATAACCCACGGTGCTATTTCGCCCACGTCGATAAGACCGTGATAGGTCCAGTTTACCATGTCGTCGGTCGACATCATAACCAACGACTTGATTTTTTCATAGCTGTTTTTACCGTCGCGGCCCACGGCCTCATACTGCTGATGGTCGTTGGTGGCATATACATAAAGCCGGCCGTCATGCTCTACCGCTGTCGGGTCGGCAGTAAATATGAAGTCAAGCAGAGGATTGCCGTTGCCCAGCGCCAGCTTGGGCGATATTTCCGGTATGACCTCGCGATATTTGAAGCAGTCAAAGTCGGCATGCCCCTTGTCCTCGGCAAAAAGCCCTATGCTCACATCGCCGAAGACTCCACGCTTTCCTGTCAGGGACGAAGCGTCAATATGCCCGGCCTCGACAAACTTCTGCCCCTCGGCCGCATAATAAAATGTATAGGTTTCAGGAGTGCCCTTTATTTTCATCTCGACAAAACCGGAGAGCACATCACCAACCACGTTTTTAAGTTCTTTGCCGTTCACAATGCGGCGGAAATAGACTTTGTCGTCCTTGACATAAAGGTCGCAGCGGGTGTCATCGGCAAGATAAGCGGTGACACCGGCCGAGGCTCCATCGGCGACTTCAAGCCGCGTGGTAGCCTGAAAGTCGGCATGTTCCTGCTGACGTCCCACTAACGACGACTTGGCTCCCGACAACGGTTTGAGTCTAAGAAAGCCGTTGCGCTCGGTAAGCGTGTATCCCTCGGCAGGAGTAGCACCTTTGACACTCCATTCCACTCCGAGAGCAGGATTGTTGAAGTCCCAGTCCGGACTTGGTTTGGCTGCCGAAGCATCGACACTCGACATAACACTTCCGGCCCAAAGGCCCAGCACAGTGATTGATGATACGATTCGGTTCATTACAATTATAGGTTTGAGGTTAATTTACAGTTTTCTGCTCTATCATTTTTTATCACATGCAAAGATAACTCTGACGCGACAATTTACTTTGACCATATATAATATATGTGCTTCCCATCAGTTAATTCACCCTAAACTTATGTTATCAATGAGCTATATCTTTGTTAACACCATTATACCACCATACCGCAAATCACTATACATCAGTACACTACCCCGCAATACGGTTTGTTAAATTATTTACGTCCGAGTCATAAAGCCTCAATAAAATAATTATATTTGCGATTGAAAAGACCAATCATTTGATGAAACGTTACATTTCCATAATTCTAATACTTGCCACGATGGTAGGATATGCCGGGGAAACTATAAAATTCCGGCATATCACGATGACCGACGGACTGAGCGACAATCAAATCAACCACATCACCCGTGACTCGCAGGGCTTCATGTGGTTTTCAACCGCACACGGTCTTAACCGATATGACGGTTACTCGTTCAAAACATTCATGCACAGCAACATCGACAGCGACTTGCCCGACATTTATATTGAAAATGTGCAGGAAGATGCCTCCGGAATGCTGTGGGTGAGATATTCGAGCACAACTTACCGGTGCTTCGACCCCAAGAAAGAGATATTTTACGATGCCGATAAAATTCTCGCCGACAGATATGGCATCACCGAAAAGGCATCGCTGGTTTTCATTGACCACAATAAAGACTTGTGGATACATAATGACATCAAAGGCACAATACACTATAGCTTCGCAGAGAACAAGTGTCTGTCAGACTACGTGCCGACAAACGGTGCCAGCACCGGCTACAAAGTGACCGGCTTCGGAGAGGACCGGCAGGGCGTGTTGCGCATATACGGCAACGGCTACTTGGACCACATCAACAGCGAAAGCCATCTCATAGACTACGAGAACGACCGGCTGGTATCGGTCAACGACGACACGGAGTATTACAGCATATATGTCGACCGCGACGGCGACTACTGGATATGGAACTTTAAAGGAGTAAAAGTTTTCTACCCGCATGAAAAGAGATGGGACTTCATGAACGCCGACACTACGACACCTTACCGTCTTTCGGGCAATCACGTGCGGTCAATAACCAACGACCAGCAGGGACGTGTGTGGATAGCAATCGACCACGGCGGTGTAAACGTCATCGACAAAAGAAGCCACACCATACAGTATCT
Organism: Candidatus Homeothermus arabinoxylanisolvens; assembly: GCA_001689405.1. Classification (GTDB taxonomy): domain Bacteria; phylum Bacteroidota; class Bacteroidia; order Bacteroidales; family Muribaculaceae; genus Muribaculum; species Muribaculum arabinoxylanisolvens. The sequence continues at coordinate 29,564 of LUJO01000021.1, forward strand.
CGAACATTCTGAAATCGATGAATACAGCCTGATACAAAACAGCACCTATTGTCTGTATGCCGACATAAACGGAGGCATGTGGGTGGGCACTTTCAAGCGTGGCATATCATATTACAATGACAACCTGTTCAAGCTGCACACCAACCATTTCCCCGAATTTTACAACATCCACGGCTTCATACCCGATGTCAGCTCAATAGCCGAAAACAACAACGGCGACATCTGCCTCGGGGTCACCAACGGCATCATTACAATCGACCACGCGACCCGACAGAGCCGGCATCTGCCTATACCGGCATCGATTACCTCGTTTCCACACGATGTCATAACCTGCATCCTTGCCGACGATAACGGAAAACTATGGATGGGCACTTATCAGAGCGGACTGATTACCTACGACAAGGGAAATTTCTCACGACACGTGCTCGACACCAAGAACAAAGACTCTCGTGCCAACAAGACCATCTACTCGCTTGCCCGTGATACATCGGGAACAATATGGATAGGCACTTGGGGTAACGGACTATGGTCGTATGACCCGATATCGAAAAAGATAACACCCTGCAGGAACAAAGACGGGATTTTTACAAATGAATACATCGCTTCGATATGTCTTTCAAAGGACGGCAACACTTACATGGCCACCCCTTATTATGTAAACGTATATCATCCGGCGACCCGGCGCTTGGAGAAAATCACGGGCAACCGACGCGGCGACACAAAATTTGCCAATCCCCAGATGTCACAGGTATATGAAGACAGCCGCGGGCTGCTGTGGCTCAGTACGACAAAAGGACTGAGCATATATGACCGCCGGAGCGATGTCATCGAAAACCCGGCGATTCTTCTGAACCTGAACATCTGCGGCGTGACCGAAGACAATGACAAGACCATCTGGGTATCGACCACCAACGGCATCTATCACATAATCGTCAGCAGCAACGGCAACAGTTATAATTACGATATACAGCATTACTGCGACCTGAACCGCATCAATAACCAGCAGTTCAACTTAAGGGCCATCACGAAACTCAGTAACGGCAAGATTATCATGGGCGGGTCAGGAGGCATAAGCACTCTCGACCCGGCCAATCCCAAATATGACACCACAGCCTATAAAGTCCGCTTCACAGGCTTGTCGCTGTTCAACCGCAACGTGATGATTGACTCCCTGTATCAAGGCAACCGCATCCTGTCGCAGGCACTCAGCTACACAGACAAAATCAACCTCGATTACGGTCAAAACATATTTTCAGTCACATTCTCGGCTATGAACTATTCACGGCTGGAGAAGACCGTCTATATGTATATGCTTGACGGGTTTGACTCTAACTGGACCTACACCACCAACAATAAGATAACCTACACGAACCTCGGGCCCGGCACATACTCGCTCAAGGTAAAAACTCTTAGCGATGACGGTTTTCCGAGCGATGACACCGCCGAACTCAAGATAGTGATAGCTCCGCCCTTTTACCGCTCATGGATGGCCTACATAATATATCTGCTCCTGCTCGTAGGCGTCGTCTTTCTCATAAGGTCCTATATGCGACACAACGAGGAACAAAAATACAAGCTTCTGCAGGTAGAACAAGAAGCGGCACAAAGGCAGGAAATAGATAATATGAAACTCCGCTTCTTCACCAACATAAGCCATGACCTGCGCACACCGCTCACGCTTATACTCACGCCCCTTGAGTATGTCATGGAACGTATCGACAATACCGACTTCCGCGACAAGCTCACCATAGCCCACAACAACGCATTGAGGCTTCTCGACATGGTAAACCAGCTGCTCGACTTCCGCAAAAGCGACATGACCGGACACACCCTGTCGGCTGCGGGAGGCGACATCGTGGAGACCATACGCACACAGTGCAACAACTTTGCGGGCTACTCCGAGCAGCGCAACATAAACCTTACATTCTTCTCGCCTGTCAAGAAGCTGTACATGGTCTTTGATGAAGATAAAATAAACAAAATCCTGATGAATCTGCTATCCAACGCATTCAAGTTTACCCCCGAGGGAGGGCGCGTCGACGTATCGCTCGACATAATACCCGGATCAGAGGACACACAGGAGATGCTGGAGATAAAAGTCGCCGACAACGGATGCGGCATAAGCGACGAACACAAGGCCATGATATTTGAACGCTTCTATCAGGTGCCGCGCAAAGACAGCAGGATAGCAAGCGGCAGCGGAGTCGGACTTAATCTTGTAAAAGAATTTGTCACTCTCCATGACGGCACCATAGAGGTTCATGACAATATAGGCAAGGGCACGGTATTTGTCGTGAAGATACCGGTAACGCGCGTGAGCGCCGATGAAAGCGACTGCACGGCGGCCGAGCCGGCCGAAACAGTGGCCATACAGGTATCAGACAGCTCGCAACCCAACGATAATGAGCTGGAAAACAATAGCTTAGGGGGGGATAACACCCGCCCGTCCATTCTTCTTGTCGATGACAACGATGATTTCCGCATGTTTATGAAAGACTGTCTCAAGCATGACTACAACATCTACGAGGCAGCTGACGGCGCCGAAGCATGGAAGATATTGCCCGAACTGCAGCCCGACATAATTGTCAGCGACGTGATGATGCCCGAAATGGACGGCAACGAACTGTGCCGCCATGTGAAAACCGACATACGCACATCGCACATACTTGTCATTCTGCTTACTGCACGCGCAGCCAAAGAGCATGAACAGAAGGGTCTTGAAGTCGGCGCCGACGACTACATAACCAAGCCGTTCAATCTTAATATTCTGACTCTGCGTATAAAGAATCTGCTCCAGCGCCGACGCGACTCTCACAACAAGCCCATGGACGTGTCGCCAAGCAAAATCAACATAACATCGCTTGACGAGAAGCTGATAAACAAAGCCATACGCTATGTCGAGGACAATCTGAGCCGAAGCGACCTGTCGGTAGAGGAACTAAGCGGCGAACTCGGCATGAGCCGTGTGCACCTCTACAAAAAACTGCTGTCCATCACCGGCAAGACCCCGATCGAATTCATCAGGATACTACGGTTGAAACGCGCGGCCCAGATGCTGCGTGAAAGCCAGCTAAGCATAGCCGAAATCACCTATCAGACAGGCTTCAACAACCTCAACCTGTTCCGCAAGTACTTCAAGGCCGAATTCGGCATGCTCCCGTCAGAATACCAAGCCAAACACAGCGAAAAGTACTCCGGGCCGCACGACAACATGTAGAGCCGCGCCGCCCGTGAATACAGTGCCGTCATACGGTGTCAGTCGAGAGTCTGATTGCCGCCGCCGTTGACAAACATCACCTGCCCGCTTACCCACGCGGAAGCCGGTGAGGCGAAAAACAGTACGGCCTGCGCTATGTCAGATACCTCGCCAAGACGATGTATGGGAGTGCGGCGCAACATCTTCTCACGCAGTTCGGGAGTGAGTATCGATGCGAGAGCGGCTGTATTTGTGGCGCCGGGGCCGACATTGTTTATGCGCACACCGTAAGGCCCGAAGTCATAGGCAAGATTTGCGGCAAGATGATTCAACGCGGCTTTTGACGAAGAGTACACGCACATGTTCGACTCTTTGTCGATTGAACTCATGGAGGTAATGTTGACAATGCTTCCGTAGCCCGATTTGCCCATTTCGGGAACCGTCAGCTGACACAGGCGCCACGGTGCGAATACGTTTATACGGTATATGCGCTCCACATAGTTCACATCGATCTTGAACGGATTTTCGCGGCCGCCGCCCCCGAGACCCGCGTTGTTTACAAGTATATTGACTGTTCCGTAGGTTTCCACCGCCGTATTGACCAGTCTCACAAGATCGGCGTCCTCAAGCACGTTGCACGCCACCGCCACGGCTTTGCCTCCCGCGGCGGTTATGCCGTCGGACACGGCTTTTGCCTTCTCTTCATTTATGTCGCTCACAACAACCGACGCGCCGGCGGCGGCAAGAATCTCACAACAGCCTCTGCCTATGCCGTCGCCACCGCCGGTGACAACGGCCACCTTGCCCGAGAGGTCGAAAAGTTTCTGAATATCCATAATATACGATGATTACATTATGGAATAACAACGTCACTGCACGCGGCCATGTTCATATCGTTCAATGACCGACCGCCACGCGCATATACCGAGGAATGACGCAGCAGCGTCAGTCGTTTTTGCCCGTGATTATGGCCTTGATGTCATGAAGTTTGTTGAGCGCGGCCACAGGAGTCAGATTATTTATGTCGGTGTGCAGTATCTCGTCGCGTATCTGCGTGAGCACCGGGTCGTCGAGCTGGAAAAACGACAGCTGCACACCGCCGCGCTCCTCGGCTATGTTGCTCAGATCCTTGCCTATCGAGTCCTGCCGGTTGTTGCTTTCAAGATGCTTCAGCACTTGGTCGGCACGTCTGACTATGGTCTGCGGCATGCCGGCAAGTTTGGCCACATGTATACCGAAACTGTGTTCGCTGCCACCTTTGGCGAGCTTGCGTAAAAACACTACCTTGCCGTTGATCTCCTTTACCGACACGTTATAGTTCATGACCCTCGGGAAGCTCGCCGCCATCTCGTTGAGTTCATGGTAATGGGTGGCAAACAGGGTTTTCGGATGCATCGACCCGTGTTCATGTATATGCTCCACAATGGCCCACGCTATGGATATGCCGTCGTAGGTGGAGGTACCGCGTCCAAGCTCGTCGAAGAGTATGAGGCTGCGTTCGCTCATGTTGTTCAGTATCGAGGCCGCCTCGTTCATCTCGACCATGAACGTGGACTCGCCGAGCGATATGTTGTCGCTCGCCCCCACACGGGTAAACACCTTGTCGACAACTCCTATACGGGCACTGTCGGCCGCCACGAAGCTGCCTATCTGCGCGAGGATGACATTGAGGGCCGTCTGGCGCAGCAGGGCCGACTTACCCGACATGTTGGGGCCGGTTATCATCATGATCTGGGTGCCGCTGTTGCTTAGGTTTACACTGTTGGTTATGTAAGGCTCACCGGGGGGCAGCTGCCTTTCAATCACGGGATGACGCCCCTCCTTTATGTCTATTACAAGCGAGTCGTCGACCACAGGACGGTTATAATGGTTCTCCATAGCCACGCGGGTAAACGACAGCAGTACGTCTATGCGGGCCACAAGCGACGAGTCGAGCTGTATGGCGGGGATAAACTCTATGAGCCGCGCCACCAAGTCGCTGTACAGGCGGGTCTCTATAATGGCTATCTTCTCCTGCGCCCCGAGTATCTTCTCCTCGTAGTCCTTAAGTTCCTGTGTTATGTAACGCTCGGCGTTGACAAGCGTCTGCTTGCGTATCCACTCGGCGGGCACCTTCGACTTGTGGGTATTGGTGACCTCGATATAGTAGCCAAACACGTTGTTGTAGCCTATCTTCAGGCTCGGAATGCCTGTGGCGGCCACCTCGCGCGCCTGAATCTGCATGAGGTAGTCCTTGCCCTCATACGCTATGTCGCGCAGTTCGTCAAGCTCGGCGTCGACTCCGCGCTTTATCACGGTGCCCCTGTTGAGGGCTATGGGAGCGTCGTCGACAATCTCGCGGGCTATGCGGTCGCGTATCAGCGTGCAGGGGTTGAGCTGCTCGCCTATGGCTTTCAGTGCCTCAAGGTCGGAATTGCCGCATATCGCCTTTATCGGCTCTATGGCCGTAAGAGCATTGCGGAGCTGCACTACCTCACGGGGAGTCACACGCCCCACGGCCACTTTGGAGATTATGCGCTCCATGTCGCCTATCTGCTCAAGAAAAGTCTTTATCTCGTCGCGCTCTTCAGGATGACGGAAGAAGTACTCCACGATATCGAGGCGCGAATTGATGGCCTTGACATCCTTTAACGGAAACAACAGCCACCTGCGGAGCAACCGCGCCCCCATGGGGCTGACCGTGCGGTCAATGACGCCGAGCAGACTCCGGCCCTCGTCGGCCATGGTGTCGACAAGCTCCAGATTGCGTACGGTAAACTTGTCGAGTCTTACGTAACTGCTCTCTTCGATGCGGCGCAACTTCAGTATGTGCCCGATCTCGGTATGTTTTGTTATGTCAAGATAATGCAGTATGGCTCCCGAGGCTATGACGGCGGCGTGCATGGCGTGTACGCCGAAGCCCTTCAGGTTGCGGGTCTCGAAGTGCTTCAGCAGGCGGTCGAGGGCGGCCTCTTCGGTAAATATCCAGTCATCCAGCTCAAAAGCGAGGTAGCGGGTATTGAAAGTAGCGTCGAGCCACTTACGTTGTCCGCGCTCTATGAGCACCTCTTTCGGCGCGAAATTATTCAGCAGCTTGTCGATATAGTCAGCGGTGCCCTCGGCCGTCAGAAACTCGCCGGTTGATATGTCGAGAAAGGCCACCCCCACTATACCTGACTTGGCGGCATGCAGCGCCGCCACGAAATTGTTCTCTTTATGGTTGAGCACGGTGTCGTTGATCGACACTCCGGGAGTGACAAGCTCCGTTATGCCGCGCTTGACGAGCTTCTTGGTAAGTTTCGGGTCTTCAAGCTGCTCGCATATGGCCACACGCTTTCCGGCACGCACGAGCTTGGGGAGATATGTGTCGAGTGCATGATGCGGAAATCCCGCCAGCTCTACATACTGCGACACTCCGTTGGCACGTCGGGTAAGCGTTATACCGAGTATCTCCGACGTCATTATGGCGTCGTCGGAAAATGTTTCGTAAAAGTCGCCGACACGAAACAGCAATATGGCGTCGGGATGTTTTTGCTTCATCTCAATATATTGCTTCATCAGTGGGGTTTCGACTATCTTTTGGGCCATGAATCTACTTTTATTCTGTAAAGTTACTACATCCGCGCCGCTTTAGCAAATACTTTTTTGGCGCGTCTCCCGCAGAAGCCTGCGAAAACAAAAGCGGGTGCGTCACGCTCCCGTGCACACCCGCCCATGCCGCAGTATATCGCAAGTCAGATTATGTCGATTATCACGCGGCGATAACTCGTAAGAGGCACGTCGCCGTTGTCGGTCACCTCGCAGATGACATGAAGGCTTTTTCCCTTGCTGTCGGCAGGTATCGGCAGATACAGCTTGGCAGCCGCAGCAGCCTCGGGTATATAGATGTCGGCGGCAGCCGCAGCAGCCTCGGGCACTTTCCACCAGCGTATCTCCACGGCATCGCCGTCAGGGTCGTAGGTCTTGGAGGCATCGAGGGTGACAAGACTGCCGGCACGTGCTTTTACACGGATAGGCGCGGTTCCGGTCTTCCCGTTGACCACAGCCACCGGATTGCGGTTGCCGGCACCGGCATCGGCCCAAGCCATACGCGAGACGAAACTGTTGAACACGGCCGGATAAAAATAGTGCTCATACTTGTTAGACACCGCCCTCACATCGTCGCGGGCATTGGTGTAGCACTCCGTCACACCGTCGGGCGACAGCATCTTGGCGAAGTAGCCGCCCCAGCTCACCTGCAAGGGGTCTTCGGGATTGTTCAGGCCGTTGGGAAACACATAGAGAAACGACGGTGTGTCACCCTCGACACCATACCGGTTTTTCGGGTATATCTTACCCATGTGTCCCTTGCCCTGAATCAGACGGGCATATTCGGGCCAATTATCGGCACCGATACTGTTCTGCGACAGCCAAGCGCTTTCGTCCCATATGAACTTAAGGCGGTCGCCGAAGTTCTCGCGCATCCACTTGTGGGAACTGAAGTCATACTTGGGCTTCCAGTCCCAGCCCTCGTCTTGATCGGTGATAGTATATATCCTTATTTTGTCAAGCACTCTTCCGAGCCGTGCGGTGTCGCCCGATTCCTTGAGCTTCCACAGCGATTGCGCCACGGTGTTGCCGCCACCCCACACAAGCACCCACAACGGACGCGGGTCCTTCTCCTCGGCCAACGTTATGATAGCCTCGCTGCCGTCGCTATTGTTGTCATCGCCAAGCACCTTGCGGCCGCGCGACTTGCTGCCATAGCTGATGCGGCTACGGATATAGTCGGCACTCGGCCAATAGCCTGTCTCCTGCTTTCCCGACTCTTTTTTCAGCGACTTGAAGCCTTTCTGACCCGAGCGCTTCATGAGATTGGGCAAATCTTTCTCATAGGCATCGACTACCTGCATCATGTAATCAAGCCATGCCGGGTCATAGTTATCGGTGTTCCAGCCGGTAGTGGCCACAAGCGCTTCGATTTCAAAGAGGTCGGCATGGGCGAGAAGCCTGACAAGCGACTCCATGTCATCGGGCTCCACATCCTGCGGAGCCACATCGGTGAGCACGACTATACGTGGTTTCAGTTCTCCGGCACTTACAGCGCCCGCCGACAGCAGCGGCATGAGGACACCCACGGCAACAGACATCAGGTTAAGACGAAATTTTGACATATACTTGGTTTTGAAATTAAAAATAGTTTTTGCAAATTTGAACAAGTTTTCACGCAAATACAAGCTAAATTCAATGAAAAACTTATCAGATTCCGAGGTTTTGGTCACATTCAAGGAGGACCGCGATGTGTTCAGGCCCTACGGAATAACCTGTGAGCGATGGGCCCCGCAAACGATGGAAAAGTTTGACCGGCACAACGAAATCGAGATTAACTACATCCCGTCGGGCTCGCTGTCATATTTCTATCACAACCGCCACATAACGGTGCCGGAGCGCAAACTCTCGCTCTTCTGGGGACTTCTGCCCCATAAAATTATCGACTTCAAGGATGTCAGCTATTATTACGTAGTCACCATACCGCTGTCGGTGTTTCTCAGTTGGAAACTTCCGACCGCCTTTGTCAACGACGTGCTCAACGGATGCCTGCTGACCGACAACGACGGCCGCTTCGAGGAATTTGACCGCTTCATGATTGATAACTGGATGCACGACATAGACAACAACTGTCAGGACATAATGCTGCTCGACATACAGAGCAGACTCATGAGGCTCTCTCGCGGCTACACCCTTGAGGGAAACGATCGGCCGGGCATATCATCGGGCGTAAACACCATCGAGAAAATGGCGGTTTACATCGCGCAGAATTACCGTGCGCCAATCAAGATGTCGGACATAGGAGAGGCGGCGGGTCTCAATCCCGACTATGCCAATTCGCTATTCCGAAAGGCTTTCGGCCACACACTGAGCGAGCACGTCATGATTGAGCGCATCACCTGCGCACAGCGGCGTCTCGTGTCGTCAGACGACGGAATACTTCAGATAGCGTTTGACTGCGGGTTCAACTCCATCAGCAGTTTCAACAAGGCGTTTCGCCGCATCAACGGATGCACTCCGCGCGAATACCGAAGAATAAACAGTGTCAGTTAACTTTTCGGGGTGTCGGGCGTCTTATTATAACACGGTTATGCCAAAGACGCATGGCCACATATTATCACGGACGCAAAGCCTCCCGCTGACACGAAGACAAAAGCCGGTTGCCCTCAAAAGAGTGAGTAAAATAAAAGAGGCATGGAACCCGGGTTCCATGCCTCTTTTATTTTACTCACTGCCGGTTTAATTACCGGAGGGAACAGTTTCGACTTTACCGCCGAGCCAAGTCGAGTAAACGAGCTTGAAATCGCCCGGACCCTTCACCTCATACTTGACTGTGTCGTTCACATTACCGCTTTGGCCTTCGAAAGCGCTGCTGCCATAATATGATACATAATCAATCTCATATATGATAGGAGACTCATAACCGGGTATAAGGTCGGCGTTAGGATACAGCTCTTTCAACGTAGCCGGCATGGTGATGTAAAGGAAGTTGTTACGCATCTGCGGGATAACTACGTTCTGCGACAGATCGGGCCACATCGAAGCCGCATACTTCTCCACCTGCGAAATATCGAGATTCACATTGCCGTAAAAAGCCGAACAACCGGAGAAGAATTCCGAGTTGCCACGGTCTATATAACCGGAACCTTCATTGGCACTTACCCAGTCGACGGTCACCTGATAGAAAGCTTTGGCAGCCGCTGAACTACGCGGCAAAATAATAGTCTTGTCAGGATTGAATATCCATTCGCTGTTGACCTTTGCATAAGCCGCGGTCTTGGTCTCAATGTTGTCATACTTGGTCCAAACAGTGCCGTCATAGTCAAACTGTGCGCAGTTGGCATACTTCTCTCCCGACTGGAAAGCCACGAGCTTGCTGTCGCCGGCAGCGGCATAGGGGAATGTCTGCTTGAGGAAGATAGGTATGTTGGTCCAAGCGGTGGCGTTTGCCATGTATCCCTTGTCTATGCCCATTGCGGCAAGTTCGTCCTGATTGATAAGGTAAACCGACGAAGCCGGCTTCCATTCCGACCCGTTGTATAGATACAATGCGTTGTCAGGACGCGACTCTATCTCTACCGGCGCCGGTAGTACAGGCTTCTCCTCAGCCATTTCGGCTACTGCCTTGCCATTGACCTCGGTTATCATGAAGTTGACATATGTGGGAGCATGGGTATCGCGATCGATATTTACCGTCATTAGATAACCCTTGATGGCGGCTGTCTCGTTTTTCACGAAAAGTTTTTTTGCAGCATCGGTAAGCTGATAGGCGCTACCGGTTGTCTCACCACCCTCTACCTTGAAGTTGGTATAGTTGCCGGTAGAGGTAACTTTAGCGCTAAATTCGACATAAACCGGCATGATGCCCGTCGATAAGTTGGCCAAAATATCATCGCGGAGTTCGTTCATCTTGGCGCCGTCCATGGCCACGGGAGTCGGATATTGATAGATTTCACCGCCGAGCACACTCTCCTTACCGGCTTCGGGAGCAAGCTGCAGACCGCCGTTAAACCGGCCGCCCTTACCGCTCACCTGAACGATATCGCCTATCTTATATTTTTGGGGATTAAATTCCTTACCATAGTATACAAGAAGGCTGCCGGTAGCATCGGTAAGTATATAACCCTGAGCACATATTGCAGTAATCGTACCGCAAAGCGTGTATGAGCCGTTTAAAACCACTTTGTCGATATCGGTAATTGTGACAGGCACAAAAGCAGGCTCGGTCTCGGCTACATTGAAGTTTACAAGCACATATGAGTCGGCTGCCTGCTCCTCTGAAGTATATCTGTCAGCAAGAATTGCGGGCAAATAGTCCGATGCCGGCACCGAGGGCGTGAAAGCGTTGGTGAAGTCGTTGCCACCCCAAGCCTTCATGTAGTCATCGTTGTCAAGAGTTATGACCTTACCCTTGTATATGGCGTCGCACACCGGATTGGAAGCCACCTGCTCCTTGTAAGTGATTTCGATTGTCGACTTGTTGCTTGCGGCCAAGTAAGGGAATGAATAGGAGTTCATCCACAGCGGCAGCAGGTCATTGGCCGGATACTGATCGGTAAAATAACCTTTTTCAGCCCACTTGGTCAAAGCTGTCGTCGCATCTTTTTGGGAAATGTTCTGCTTCTCCATGACGTAGCTTACAACTCCGTCGCAAGCGGCGATTTTTGTAAAATCGTCGGGGGTAAGCTCATAAGTTATCTGCTCGATGCGTTCGTCAACGGGGGGCACTTCAAAGCCGTCGAGATACTCGTCATTCCATGAGTTTGCGGAGCATCCGGCAAGCGCCAGCATCACGCCACACGAGAGCAAACCTTTGAAAATATTGTGTTTCATATAATATTGTCTCATTTATTAAATTAGAAATAAATCTTCATGCGTATCGAGTAGGTGCGTCCAAACGAGTAGAACACGCTGTAAGCCTCCTGCCAAGTACCGTTGGAGTCGGTGGGCACCTCAGCATCCATAACGTAATTGTAGTCAAACAAGTTGTAGATGTTGCCGTAGAGAGTGGCGTTTATGTCGCCTATCTTGAAGCGGTAGCTTGCATTGAAGTCAAACTGCTGTCCCCACGGTATCTCCCAAAGTTTGTTGACATTGATGGCCTTTGTACCGAGTGAGTTTGAGTTGATATAGAAGTCGCTGTAGTTGCGTGCGTTCATGACCCAGTCGCCACCTATGCGGAAGCCCTTGAACGGCATGAATGTAGCGGAGAGCGAGCCGGTGGTCTGAGCAGAGCCGCCGACCTTGACACCCTTCTGGTTAAGAGTGGAGTGTAGGTGGTTTTCAGCACCTATGCCGTCGGCGAGAGCGCCGGTGGTAAGGTTCTGCACAGGCTGTCCGAGTTCGTTGTAGAAGTAACCCTTGGCGTTGCTGTCCCAGATCCAGTCGCCCCACGATAACATACCCTCGATGCTCAGCCAGCGCACGGGCACCCAGTTGAAGTTCATCTCGACACCCATGTGACGTGCGTCGACACCGGTCATGTTCATGTAGTAGCTGCCGTCGGCCTGTGAGAAGTCGCCGCGACGCGACAGACCGCTGCGGTCCATCCACTTGGTCCAGTAAGCGTTGACATTCAAGGCAAATGTGCGCGACTTATAGCCGTAGCCCACTTCATATGACATTACCTTCTCGTTGACGGCATCCTTGTTGATGGCGTTGGAGGTGGTGGCGTTGAGGAACACACCGCCCGAGAAGAAAGGAGCGCGGCTTATGTAGCCGAGGTTGAAGAACACGTTGTTATGCTCGTCGATATTGTAGTTGGCACCGCCCTTGATGGTTCCGCCGATGAAGCTCTTCGTATCGGAACGCTCATGGGCCTTGTCGTAGTAGAACTTGTCACGACGCCAGTTGCTGGTGTTGTTGAGGGCACCCGAGAGCACGGTGTTGAGCTTGCCGTCGAGGAAGGTGTATTCGGCCTGACCGTAGATGCCCTCCTGAACGGTGTAACCGAGATAGTTGCGGTACACGATGTCGCCTACACCGAGCTTCTGGAACTTCCACTGCGGGTCGGCGGCGGCAGCGTTGAGAGCGGGATCCACGCCCTTACGGGTGCTGTAGTCGATGAAGTAGGCACCGTCGTAGAGGTCGTTGATCTTGTTCTTGTGGTCGCCCACATAGTAGCGGAGGTCAATACCGCCGGTAAGGTTGAGGCGGTTGCCGTTGGCCTGATTGATCTCTTTCTTGTATGATGACACAAGGCCGTACCACTTGTGGGAGTTGATAGACTCCGACATGACAAGCTTCGAACCGTTGGTCGAGTTGGCGTTGAGGTCCTGAATGGCCGCGTAGTCAAATGTACCGTCGGGACGGCGGAACTTCATGTTGAGCACACCGTAGCTTGCTCCGCGCCAGTCGGCGTAGGTGTACCCGTCGAGGCCCGAGCCCTGACCGCTGTAGCCGCCGCCTTTTGCTATCGACACATAAACGGCCGATGACAGCGATGAGGTCTCGTCAATCTTCCATATATGGTTGAGCGAGATCTGGGGCTTGTGGTAGAAGTTGTATTCGGAGCTGCGCATCTGGCCGGTCTTGTCGTAACCGAACGCGGGGTTGTAGCGGTACATGTTGTTGCCGCCACCCATGTACTGGCGTCCGTAGGTCTGCCAGCCCTCGATGGTAAGACCTCCGTAATTGGAGTTACGCTTGTAGTGGGTCTGGGGAGCGCCGAAAGCGGTCAATGACAGCTGATGGTTCTCATTGATGCGCTTCGACACGTTGACAAAGTAGTTATAGCTGTTGAAGGGGGTACCCTGAATGTATCCGTCGCCCCATTTGCGCGAACCGAGCACGGTAACCGCCCAGCCGTTTTTCATGAGTCCAGTGGAGAGCTTCAGGCCGTAGTTGTTCATGCCGTCGTTGCCCATGCCATACCAGAGGGTGCCGCCCTTCTCAACATCGATGGTGCGGGTGGTGATGTTGATTGTACCACCGACCGACGGGGTCGACACGATGTTGGCGCCGAGACCGCGCTGAGTCTGTATATTGGCTGCCACGTCACCGAGTCCGGCCCAGTTGCTCCAGTACACGCCGCCCCACTCCATGTCGTTGATGGGAATACCGTTGACCATGACAGCCACGTTGGGGCTCTTGAACCCGCGCATGTTGGTCTTGGCATCGCCGAAACCGCCGCCGTCGCGGGTGGTCCACACACCGGGAGTGGTCTTGAGCACTTCGGGGAGCTCCTGATTGCCGAGCTTGAGGTCGATGGTCTGCGCGCCGATAGTCGACACGGCCACCGGAGTAAGACGCGTGCGTGCAGCCGACTGCTCGACAACGACGTCTTTAAGCATCTGAGCCTCGACCTCAAGCTGAATGTCGCCCATATCGGCTTTGGCAGCGAGGTCGACAGGCTTATAGCCTATATATGAAATGTGGATTTTTTTGCCGTCAGGCACGTTAAGCGCAAAACGTCCGTCGATGTCGGTGGCGGCGGCAATATTAGTGCCGGGCACCGAAACGGTGGCGCCTATGATAGGCTCACCCTGATCATCAACCACGACGCCACTACACTTAATATCCGCAGCCACAGCCGCGGCACACATGAGCCAGATCATACCGGCCAAGAGAAGCAGTCTCTTCATCATAATAATAATGACTTGGTTTGAAATGTTAATAAATGTATCGATTTTTATCACTCTAACTTAATATCCGTAACCGCCCATAGCGCATTTCTTACGATTTATCATTCTGAAAAATAGTATGTTGTGTACCACCGGCAATTCCCAATATCATAGGAACAAAGTTATTAATAAATTTGAATTTTCTAAACGCATTGTGAAAGTTTTTTACATTACTTATATGTTAAATTTGTAATTATAATTAGGAAATTATACCTTTGCATTATTATTGTAGCGGCGAGATGAAAGTAAAAATCCACCAAGAAGGACTTAACATATTGGCAATACTATTGGCAATACTGCTGGTTATAAACTTTCCGGCATGGCTATTCATACGCCCTATAGCAATTCCGGTGACATTTTCGGTCATATCGGGCATCATATATCTGCTCGTACTTAACTTCTTCCGCTCACCGCGCCGTAACTTCCGCGGCGACCGCGACAACGTGGTAGTGGCTTCGGCCGACGGCAAGGTAGTGGCGCTTGAGGAGACCTATGAGGACGAGTACCTGCACTGCCGGTGCATACAGCTGTCAGTGTTCATGACCGTGCTCAATGTACATGCCAACTGGTTTCCGGTCGACGGCGAGGTCCTCTATGTGGCCCACCACTCCGGCCGCTTCCTGTCGGCATACCTGCCGAAGTCAAGCACCGAGAACGAACGGTCGACGGTAGTCATAAGAGCGCATAACGGGCAGGACATACTCATGCGCCAAGTGGCGGGCGCTCTCGCACGCCGTATAGTGACCTACGCGCGTCCCGGCGACGAGGCATCGATAAACGACCACATGGGCTTCATAAAATTCGGCTCACGCATAGACCTGTATCTGCCGCTCGATGCCGAAATACTCGTAAAACTCGGCGACAAGACCACCGGCGGAGTCACCGAAGTGGCCCGTCTGCGGCGGCAATGACCACAACAACAAAACCACCAACCGCCATGCTCGACAAGATAAAGTCCAACATACCCAATACGATAACATGCCTCAGCCTCGTATGCGGCTGCATGGCCATAATAGTATCATTCGGCTACGACACGGCTCTCATAGGCTCGCTGAAAGGCTACGAACTGGCATTCATACTTATCGGAATAGCAGCCGTGTGCGACTTTTGCGACGGGGCCGCGGCACGCGCCCTGCACGCTTACTCCACCCTCGGCAAGGAGCTTGACTCGCTGAGCGACTTGGTGAGCTTCGGTGTGGCTCCGGGCATGCTGGTGTTTAACACCATGAGTCTGTACGGCGAGGCGGCATGGCCCGCGTTCATAGCTCTGTTCATACCGGTCATGGGCGAGTTGCGGCTGGCACGCTTCAATATCGACGACCGCCAGACCACTTCGTTTCTCGGACTGCCCATTCCGGCCAACGCCATATTCTGGATAGGCGCCTGCGCCGCCATAAACACATACGGCTATCCCGGCGACCTCATCATGGCGGCGGCTGTCATAATAGTGTCGCTGCTCATGGTGCTTACCGGACTGAAGATGTTCTCGCTGAAATTCAAGAACTTCAATCTCCGGGAAAACATGCGGCGCTATATCATCATCATAGCCGCCATACTCTTTGTGGCGTTCTGCGGACTGCCCGGACTCGCATGGACCATAATCCTGTATGTACTCATGTCGCTTATGCCACAGCGCACACAGGCATCATAAGCCGGCTTACATACAACAATCTCCCCAAAATCCCGTTATTTTAATATGAGTTTTTTAGCAGTAATATTTTTTCTCTTCATATTTCTGGTCATAGCCGTACCCATAAGCATGATACAGCGGGTATGGCGCAGCTGGCGCAACTTCCGCGACTACGGACGGTCGCGGTCATACTCCTACGGCAATCCTTACAGCCGGCACTACCCGCACTCGCAGCCCGAGCGCAAGAAGAAGATATTTGACAAGTCGGAAGGCGAATATGTGGAATTTGAAGAGATAGCGTCGTCATCATCTGACACAAAGCGGAGCACGCATGTGAGCTACGAGACCGAGGAGCAGGTGAGCGACGCCGAATGGACTGAAATAAAATAGACTATCATGGCATACTACGTACCGCGTTTATATGACTTTCTGACACGGCTCGCGGCCAACAACAACCGCGAATGGTTTGCCGCACATAAAAACGAGTACGACGACCTGCGCTCACTGTGGCTCGAGGACCTGCAGCGCCTCATAGACCATATGGGCCGGTGGGATGCGGCGTTGAAAAGATACAACGCCAAGGAGTGTGCCTACAGGATATACCGCGACACCCGATTCTCGCTCGACAAAACACCCTACAAAATATACTTCTCCGCACTCGTCAGCGCATACGGACGACATGCCGACCGGGCATGCTACTATCTGCAACTCGACATAAGGCCCGAGGAAAGCGGATTGTACGGAGGCATATGGCATCCCGAGGCGCCGGTGCTGAAAAAACTGCGCACGGCCATCACGGTCAACGATGAAGAATGGCACGATATAACCCGCGACGCGGAACTTGAGAAGTACTTTCCCGGCTGGGTGGGCGAACGGCTGAAAACCGCGCCAAAAGGCTGGCCGAAGGACCACCCGATGATTGACATACTGCGGCTTAAGGACATAGGCAAATGGTGCCGGTGCGGCAAAGAGTTTTTCAGCGACCCGTCATGGCCCGAGATAGCATCGGAGCGCTTCAGGCTCCTCAAGCCGCTGATAGACTTCATCAACTACTCCATAGAAGAGGAGGTATGACAAAACAATGCACTACTGTTAATTTTCCTAACATACATCTATTTACAAACATCAAAATTCAAGTAACATGAATGATTTTAAAAAGTATCTGGCCGAAGGAATAGGCACAATGTTCCTCGTGCTGCTTGCTTGCGGAAGCGCGGTATTGGCAGGTCCGTCGATAGGCGGTTACGGTATCGGAGTATGTTTCGGTCTTGTTCTCATCTGTCTGTGTTATTGTATAGGCAACATATCGGGCTGCCACGTCAACCCGGCCGTATCGTTTGCCATGTGGGTCAGCGGTAAGATGAACCTCAAGGACATGCTGTGCTACTGGGTATTCCAGTTCATCGGCGCCGCCATAGGTGCCGGCTTCCTGTTCTGGTTTGTCAACATGTCGCCCGAATACACCTTCGGAGGCATCACCGGCGCCAACGACCTCGCCACCAACGTGCTTCAGCCCGGTGCCACTTCGGGCATGGCTCTTCTCGCCGAAATATTGCTGACATTCTTCTTCGTGTTCATCATCCTCGGCGCAACTGACGACAAAGCTGGCTTCGGCAAATTTGCCGGTCTCGCAATCGGTATAGCCCTCGGCCTCGTAAACATAGTAGGCATACCTGTCGACAACTGCTCGGTAAACCCCGCACGTAGCTTCGGCCCCGCACTGTGGAGCCCGGGTGCGTTCGGCGACTTCTGGATCATGGTAGTAGGCCCGCTCGCAGGCGCACTCATCGCCGCCGTGGCTTGGAAGGCCGTAAAGCCCTATCTTGTAAAATAACGCCGTCCTGAATCAAGGACAAGGATATCACAGGCTGTACCGCAAGGTGCAGCCTTATTTTGTTATGTATTAATGGCTGAAATGTTGCATGTTACCCTCTTGCAAACATTTATATAATGTGCGATACGCGCGCGAGTGTTAATTTTGCAGTATGAACCAATAGATTTTAACCCTAAACCATTGAATAAAATCATGACATTACGACATCTGGCCGCCGCCACAGCAGCTGTATGCGGCCTTTATGCCGCCGGTGCCGACACACCGGCCTACCTTGATGAATCATTACCACTCGAGCAGCGCGTTGAAGACGCCCTGTCACGCATGACTCTGGATGAGAAACTCGCCATGTGCCACGCCGAAGGCAAGTTTGCCAGCGCCGGTGTGCCACGGCTCGGCATTCCCGACCTGTGGATGAGCGACGGCCCCCACGGCGTACGCGCCGAGATAAACTGGAACGACTGGGGACACGCAGGACGCACCAACGACTCGATAACCGCATTTCCGGCACTCACGGCCCTCGCCGCCACATGGAGCCCCGAACTGTCGCTGGATTACGGCAACGCTATAGGCGAGGAGGCCCTGTACCGCGAAAAAGACATGATGCTCGGCCCGGGCGTCAACATATACCGCACCCCGCTCAACGGCCGCAACTTCGAGTACATGGGCGAGGACCCCTATCTGGCCTCGGTACTCGTGGTTCCCTACATCAAGGGCATGCAGCAGAACGGAGTATCGGCATGCGTGAAGCACTACGCGCTCAACAATCAGGAGCGCTGGCGCGGCCACATCAACGTAGAGCTAAGCGACCGCGCCCTCAACGAAATCTATCTGCCCGCCTTCAAAGCCGCGGTAGAGGATGGCGAAGTATGGTCGATCATGGGCTCATACAACAAGATACGCGGCCAGCACGCCTGCCACAACGACACTATGCTCAACAAGATACTGAAAGATGACTGGAAGTTTGACGGAGTGGTGGTGACCGACTGGGGCGGATGCCACGACACACGCGAAGCCGCTCTCAACGGGCTCGACCTTGAGATGGGTTCGTACACCAACGGCCTTACCTCCGAGAGCGCGTTCACATATGACGACTACTACCTCGCCAACCCTTACAAGGAGATGCTTCTGAAAGGCGAGGTGCCCATGTCGACACTTGACGACAAGGTACGCCGTCTGCTGCGCCTGAACTTCCGTACGGCCATGAACCGCAACAAGCCTTTCGGCTCGATACACTCGCCCGAGCACTATGCGGTGGCCGAAGCCATAGGCGACGAGGCCATAGTGCTTCTGAAAAACTCGCCCGTGACCAAAAAGGGCTCTCCCCTGCTCCCCATCGACCCCGCACGCTTCGGCTCGATACTCGTGGTGGGCGACAACGCGGTGCGCATGCTTAACGAAGGCGGAGGCTCCAGCGAACTGAAAGTTAAGGACATGGTAAGCCCGCTCGACGGCATGAAAGCCGTGTATGGCGACAAAATAAAGTTTGCACAAGGCTACAAGGCCGGACGTCCGATGTATGACGCCGTGGAAGATATACCTCAGGCAGTGACCGACTCACTGCGCGCCGAAGCCGTGGAGATGGCCCGCAACGCCGACCTCGTGGTCATATTCGGCGGACTGAACAAGAACACCCGTCAGGACTGCGAAGCCGCCGACCGCATAGAGTACGGCCTGCCCTTCGGACAGCCCGAACTCATCGAGGCTATCGAAGCCGTCAACCCCAATACGGTAGTAGTGCTGCTTAGCGGCAACGCTGTCGAAATGCCGTGGGAAGCCAAGACTCCCGCCATACTTCAAGGATGGTACCTCGGCTCCATGGGCGGACATTCACTCGCCAACGTACTCAGCGGCAAGGTGAACCCGTCGGGCAAACTGCCCTTCTCGTTCCCGGTGAAACTCGAAGACTGCGGAGCGCACTCTTTCGGCGAGATATGCTATCCCGGCGACAGCATAAACGAAAAATATCTTGAAGACATACTCGTAGGTTACCGTTGGCATGACACAAAGAAAATAGCGTCCAAATACAGTTTCGGACACGGACTCAGCTACACCGACTTCACATACGGCAAGGCCGAGCTGTCATCCAAGTACATGGCCCCCGACGGCTCCATAACCCTTTCGATACCCGTGACCAATACGGGCAAGAGCGCCGGCAAAGAGGTGGTACAGCTTTACATAGGCGACGACAAAGCATCAGTGTTGCGTCCGCTCAAGGAGCTGAAAGGCTTCAGCAAGATAGCCCTCGCTCCCGGCGAGACCAAGACTGTGACATTCACCATCACACCCGACGATCTTAAATTCTATGACGAGACCGCGAAAGGCTGGATTGCCGAACCGGGCAAGTTTACGGCATACGTAGGCTCGTCGTCAACAGACATACGCGCCAAAGCTACATTTGACTACAAGTAACACGACTTGGCCTGTCCGCAGCCGTCTACTTCATAAATACGAAGTAGACGGCAAGGATAAGGCATACGAAGGCCGCAAGATGATTCCAGTGCAGAGCCTCGCCCTTGAAAAACACCACTGTAAACAGAGTGAATACCACCAGAGTTATCACCTCCTGAATAACTTTAAGCTGCATCAGCGAGAACGCGCCGCCATTGCCCTCGAAGCCCATGCGGTTGGCCGGCACCTGAAAAAAGTATTCAGCCAACGCTATACCCCACGACAAAAGCACAACTATATATAGAGGCGTATTGTCGGTAATAACTTTCATGTCCTGCAACTTCAGATGGCCATACCATGCAAACGTCATAAATACGTTGGCCACGACCAGCAGCAATATTGTCAACCAACCGTTCATACCAGAGCGAGTTTTTCCTGTATAAGTTCAAAAAATCTTGTCAAGTGAGAGCCGTCGACAAACGCATGGTCGACATACACGGAGTAAGGCATGACCATACGGCCGCCATCGCGCTCCACCGCCTTGCCCATTGTGCTCAGAGGATGAGTGCATGCCTGACCGCCGCCTGCCACGGTGTAGGTAATCGACGTGAAATATAGCTTGGGCACGGCGCTCATATGTATCACCCCGTAGTCATCGTCAGCCGACATACGCTCTTCCACCCCGTAAGGATTGTCATCGGGCGATATTGACGTTATAATACGTGTGGCCTCGACACAAAACCGGTCAAAATCGGCGATATACGGTATTCTGACCGTGACAAACGAACGTCCCGGCACCGCTATCGGTGTTATTATGTCGATATTGTCGTACAGCACCGGACGTCCCTCATGGTCAATCCGGTAACGCAGTGCTTCGACCTCGTTGGCCGCACAGAGCACGGCGTAAAGATAACGCAGAAAAAACGAGCTGCCGTCGGCCTTGCTGCGACGGTAAGCCCCGGTACAGTCAATCTCGGTAGTCACGACGTACCATGAACTGACATAACCGCGGAAAAACATGTAGTTGTCGCGACGCTGCCAAGTGTCGATGTCGACGATAGTTTTCATAATCGATTATTTTTGAGCTGCAAAATTACAAAAAACTTCTGTTTCTAACGTCTCGCAAGCCTTTTCTTATATTCAGGAGCGCGAATGCAACCCGGCAAATAGTGCGGCGTAGATTTGGGGATGTCGTTTTTTTAACTTAAATTCGCATATATCACCAATTTTCGAGTTATGAAACGATTATCACTGCTCTTGTCGGGCACATTGGCCGCCTTGACAATGTACGGCGCCGAACCCGACAATTTTTTCAATATATTGACCTCACCCGAGATTACTGACGGCGACGTGACATTCCGCATCTATGCGCCCCATGCCACAAGCGTGGCGGTAAAGGGACAGTTCATGGAGGGAACGCTGCCTATGGAGAAGAATCCGTCGGGCATATGGTCGCTTACGCTGCCGCTGCCCGAGCCCGACATATATCCCTACAATTTCATAATAAACGATGTTGACGTATCGGACCCCGGCAATCCGAATACGTTTCCCAATGAAACGTTTAAAGCGAGTCTGCTCGAAATTCCGGGCACCGAAACCCTGTATACCGTACGCGAAGTACCCCACGGAAAGGTACATTACGGCACCTATGACTCCGACGAGCTGGGAGTGACACGCAATATAATAGTATACACACCGGCGGAGTATGACGCAAATCCGATAAAGCAGTATCCCGTGCTCTACCTCATAAGCGGCACAACCGACACCGAGGAGACATGGTTTAAAGTAGGACGCGCCAACACCATTCTCGACAACCTCATAGCCACCGGCGAGGCCATACCTATGATAATAGTGATGCCGTACGGCAACATGGGCGAAACCCCGCAGCCATCGTCGCCCGAGGCCGCGCTGATGTACGAAGCCTTCTCACGCGAGCTTACAGGAAACATAATACCTTATGTGGAGACATACTATCGTACCCTGACAGGGCCCGAAAACAACGCCATAGCCGGATTCTCGCGCGGAGGCGGCCAAGCCATGTACTGCGCGTTCAAATATCCCGAACTCTTCGGCTGGCTCGGCTCGTTCAGCGCCTATCTGACCCCGGCCACGCTCGACTTCTTCTTTCCAAACGCCGCCGAGACCGCCGATGCCATGAAACTTCTGTGGATGAGTGTCGGTACATCAGACTTCCTGTATCCCGATGTGACACGCAACAAAAATTATTTTGACGAAAAAGGCATAAAAGCCACCTACATAGAACGACCGAAGCAGTACCACACATGGATGCATGCGCGATACTGCTTGGCTGAATTTCTGAAGTCGCTGTTCATGCAGCCGACCGCGGCGGCAAAATGACCTCGCACCGACTGCTACTTCACGACAAACGTATTGAACGAATGGGCCGGTAGCTCCACATCTATATAAGAACGGCCAGCCTTCGCAGTGAATTTACGTGCCTCATCATTGAAGTTACCGGCCACTACCACATAACTTCCGTCGGGCGTCACATAAGCTACGGCAAGCATGTTGTCGCCGGCGCTACGTGGAGCATACGCCGCCATGCGGCTGCCCGGAGCTATAAAGTGCGAGAAGTGCTTTACAGCGTAGTACTCGGGCGTATAACGGTAGGTGCGGTCAGCAGGATTAACCTCGATAAGGGCATTCTGCTTCCATCCCCACGGGCTCATGCCCTCTGCCGGCAACAAGAAGTTCCAGTTATACCATTCGTCCACGCCGTTGCCCACATTGTCGCCGATAAGGAAAAACGTGTGTTCACCGGCTTTCCAGTCCATCGACCCGTTGCCGCACTCGCTTTCCGAGCATATGTAACTGAACCCCGGATACTGCTTGCGTATAGCCGGCAGTATCTCACGCCCCTCCCACTGAAAGGCCACTCCGTCTATACAGTCGCGCAATGCGCTGTCAGACAATATCTTCTCCACATGGTCCTGACGGTTGGTATTGAACGTACCCAGATAGAGCTTCACATCGGGATGACGGGCTTTGAGCGTAGGAGCAAGATAGTCGCGGTTGAATCGTATGGTGCCTTCGGCTGTCCATGCACATCCGGGATAGGGGGTATAGCTGTAAGCCTCGTTCTGGTATATTATCATGTCGATGGGCACTCCCTGCTCACGGTAGGCATCGATAAACTTGCAGAAGTAATTGGCGTACGCCTGCAGATACCGCGGATCCTGAATAAAATAATCTTGCGTGGCAAGTCGGTAGGGAAACTTGCCTTTGCGTTCGCCGAGAAACTTCATCTCGTCCTCATCGATGCCGTCGGCAGTACCATACAACAGATAATCCACCCGGCTGTCAGCGTCATTGAACCGGCTGCTCACCACAGGATAGTCGCCGTTTATTTTCATCCAGCTCGGCGGACTCCACGGCGAGGCCCAGAACGTAAGTCCGGGATTATACTTCTGAGCGGCGCGGATAAGCGGTATTATGCCTGTCTTATCGCGGTCGATGTTAAAGTAACGGAGCTCGAGATCGCCCTGCACCTCATCGCAACTGTACCATGAGCGACCGTAATCGTTGCAGTTCATCGACACACGCCCGCGGGTAAAGCGCAGATCGCCCGAAGGGTCAAAGAGGTTTTTCATAATCTCGTCCTGCTCGTCACGGGTCAGCATCAAAAATGTGTCCCAGTCAAGCTCGTTGAAGGTCGTGCCCCAAGCCTTGAAGGGCACTCCGTCGGAGTTGGCATCGACGGTCAGCGCCGGTGTTGCTGCGACTTTGTTTTTTAATTTGACAGTCGTCTCCTTCCACGGAGCGTCGTCGGTGGTCGAGAACCACCTGACCTTCTGCGCCCCGGCGTCCTGACTCATTGCAAATACAACGGCGGCAGCGGCAAGCGTCATCTGTAGTTTCATAACAGGCATTTTTTAGGGTTATATGAAATGATTGATTACTATATATACGTAAAAAAGGGGTCTGCCACTCACTCGCGACATTCCCCTTCTTCTATTTTTACAACTAAAACGCTATATCTTAGTCATTCAACTTGGCTTGGATGGCCTTGGTGGCCTCTTCATAGCCGGGCTTTTCAAGAAGAGCAAACATGTTGCGCTTGTAAGCCTCGACACCGGGCTGGTTGAAGGGGTTCACATCAAGTATGTAGCCCGAGATACCGCATGCCAGTTCAAAGAAGTATATGAGCTGTCCGAGATACTCCTCGCTGAGTTCGGGAACAGTGATGCGGATATTGGGCACACCGCCGTCCACATGTGCTATGCGGGTACCGAGTTCCGCCATTTTGTTCACTTCGTCAACTCTCTTGCCTGCTATGTAGTTGAGGCCGTCGAGATTGGCGTCATCGGCAGGTATCACGGTCTTGTGCGAGGGAGCCTCGACAGATATCACTGTCTCGAATATGGTACGCTCGCCATCCTGAATCCACTGACCCATAGAGTGAAGGTCGGTAGAGAAATCGACAGCTGCAGGGAAAATGCCCTTATGGTCCTTACCCTCGCTTTCGCCGTAAAGCTGCTTCCACCATTCACCGAAGTAGTGGAGCTTGGGGTTGTAATTGACAAGAATCTCAATCTTCTTGCCTGCACGGTACAACATATTGCGTGTAGCGGCATAAAGCTCGCATATGTTGCTGTCAGACGGTTTAACACACTCTTCCTGCATGGCGAGAGCGCCCTTGACAAGCTTCTTCACGTCATATCCGGCTACGGCGATGGGAAGAAGTCCTACCGGAGTAAGCACGGAGAAGCGTCCGCCCACATTGTCATCGATCACAAATGTCTTGTAGCCCTCTTCGGTAGCGAGCTGACGCAGAGCGCCACGCTTAGCGTCGGTTATGGCTACTATGCGCTTGCATGCCTCGGCCTTGCCCACCTGCTTCTCAAGCTGCTCCTTAAGCAGACGGAAAGCTATAGCCGGCTCGGTTGTTGTACCCGACTTCGATATGACTATGATGCCGAAACGCTTGTCGGCAAGGAACGACTGAAGTTCGTTAAGATAATCCTCACCTATATTCTGACCGGCAAAAAGCACTTTGGGACTGCCGGGAACAGCCGGAGCATAAGCGTCAAAGGAATTGCTCAATGCCTCTATCACGGCTTTGGCGCCGAGGTAAGAGCCTCCGATACCGACCGATACAACATAATCGCACGAATTGCGCAGGTCATTGGCCACTGCTATGATTTCGTCAAGATGATGCATGGGTGTACGCGAGGGGAGATCGAGCCATCCGAGAAAATCGTTGCCTTCGCCGGTACCATCGCTAAGTTTTTTAAGAGCGTCAGCGGCGACGGAACTCTCGAGGGCATGAATATCTTTTTCCGATACAGTCGAGAGCACTGAATTGATGTTTACTTGAATCTTTTTCATAATAGGAAGTATTGATTCGACAAAAATATTTGGTTATCAGTTTATAACAATTATCACGAGAAACTGTTGGCCATGCGGTCTATGGCTATCTCGACAGGGAGGTCACGGTAAAGTATGTCATACATGTTGTCAAGTATAGGCATATCCACCCGATACCTGTCGTTGATCTCCTTTATACATTTGGTACCGTAGTATCCCTCGGCCACCATCTCCATCTCCATCATGGCCCGCTTGACCGCACTTCCCCGCCCTATCATGGAGCCAAAGTTGTGGTTGCGCGAAAAACGTGAATATGCCGTCACAAGAAGGTCGCCGAGATAAACCGACTCGTCGATGTCGCGGCGGTCGGGCACCACACTGTCCACAAACCTGCGCATCTCCCTGACTGCATTGGATATGAGTATGGCTTGGAAATTATCACCGGCCTTGAACCCGTGCACCATACCCGAAGCTATGGCATACACGTTCTTCAATACTCCGGCATACTCGATGCCCCTGACGTCGGTCGACACAAAAGTCTTCATGGCCTTGCCGTTGAGCAGTGACGTAAAGGCGATTGCCCGGTCTATGTCGCTGCAGGCCACCGTAAGATAACTGAGACGTCCGAGGGCCACTTCTTCAGCATGGCACGGCCCGGATATGACGGTCACGCGCCGCGGATCAATGCCGTAACGCGACTCCATATAGTCACTTATCAACTCATTCTCGTCGGGCACGATGCCTTTGGTGGCTATGACTATGTCCTTGTCGGATATGTCGACAGTTAGCTTGGCAAGGTGGGCCTTGAAGTAAGGCGAGGGCATGGCCATCAACAATGTGTCGGCCGCCCGGCATGCTTCATTTATGTCGCTGTAAAAATGTATGCGTTCGATAGGGAACTCAATGTCGGAAAGATAGGCGGGATTGCGTCCGCGACGCTTGAACGCCTCGATACGGTCGTCACGGCGCATGTACCATATTATTTCCCTACAGTTTTCGAGAAGTAATTTGGCCAGAGCCGTCGCCCATGAGCCTCCGCCCATGACGGCTATTCTTCTGTCGGTACCGGACATTTTCATTGCTCTGCCGCAGATATCCAAGCCTTTATCTCATCCTGACCGGGATTCTTAAGCTCCAGTTTGAACTTCTTGTTTATACCGCAAAGATCTTGGAAAAGCTTTCCGGGATTAACGCCGACAAGCTGAGCCACGGTAAGTATACCGGCCTTCTGCAGCGGCGCTACCCACTCTTCCGGTATGCCGAGTGCTGTATATGCTTCAACCTTGTCGCGAACCTGAGTCTTTTCAGGACGCATCTGCGGGAAGAGAAGAACCTCCTGAATGGTGGTCTGACCGGTCATAAGCATTACCAGACGGTCCATGCCGATACCCATGCCCGATGTCGGAGGCATACCGTACTCAAGCGCTCTTATAAAGTCCTTGTCAATTATCATGGCTTCGTCATCGCCCTTTTCGGCCAGACGCATCTGCTCTACGAAACGCTCGTACTGGTCTATCGGGTCATTCAGCTCCGAATAGGCGTTGGCAAGTTCCTTGCCGTTTACCATAAGCTCGAAACGCTCGGTAAGCTCGGGATTATTGCGGTGACGCTTTGTCAGAGGCGACATCTCTATCGGATAGTCTATGATAAATGTAGGCTGTATGTATGTACCCTCGCACTTCTCGCCGAATATCTCGTCGATGAGTTTGCCTTTGCCCATTGTATCGTCAACCTCTATGCCGAGTTTTGAAGCGGTGTCACGCAACTGCTCTTCATTCATGCCGGTAATGTCGATGCCGGTATGCTCCTTTATGGCGTCGATCATAGTTATACGCTTGAACGGAGCCTTAAAGCTTATTACATTGTCGCCGACTTTCACTTCGGTCGTGCCGTTTACGTCAATGCATATCTTCTCAAGCATGCGCTCGGTGAAGTCCATCATCCAGTTGTAATCCTTGTAGGCGACATAAATCTCCATACAGGTAAACTCGGGATTATGGGTGCGGTCCATACCCTCGTTGCGGAAATTCTTCGAAAATTCGTAAACACCCTCGAAGCCTCCCACTATAAGACGCTTCAGATAAAGCTCGTCGGCTATACGCAGGTACAGAGGTATGTCAAGCGCATTGTGGTGCGTTATAAACGGACGCGCGGCAGCTCCACCGGGTATCGACTGGAGTATCGGGGTCTCGACCTCCATATAGCCGTGCGAGTTGAAGTAGTCGCGCATCGAGTTAAACACCTTTGTACGCTTGATGAATATATCCTTGACCTGTTCGTTGACAACGAGGTCGACATAACGGCGACGGTAACGTAGCTCGGGATCGTCAAAAGCATCGTATGTCACACCGTCCTTAACCTTAACTATAGGCAGCGGACGCAGCGACTTGCTCAACACCGTAAGCTCACGTGCGTGTACGGTAATCTCGCCCATCTGCGTACGGAACACAAAGCCCTTTATACCAATAAAATCGCCTATGTCGAGGAGCTTCTTGAACACTACGTTGTACAGGTCCTTGTCATCGCCGGGACAAAGGTCGTCACGGCTTATGTAAACTTGAATACGGCCTTTGGCGTCCTGAAGCTCGATAAAAGAGGCCTTGCCCATAATACGGCGGCTCATTATGCGACCGGCTATGCACACATCGCGTTGAGGAGCATCGTCGACAAACGTTGATTTTATCTCGTCGGTATAAGCGTCGACCGGATATAGGGCTGCGGGATAAGGATCAATACCGAGGCGGCGCATTTCGTCAAGACTTCCGCGACGCACTATTTCTTGTTCGCTCAATTCAAGTATATTCATAATTATCTTCTGTTTATCAATTATCTGCAAAATTAATCAATTCATGCCATTTATCCATCATACTGACATTAAAATCACACTTTCGCACCGTCTTATACAAATATATATATTCAAAAAATTTTGAGGTATGGGGAAATTGGGTTAATTTTGCAGCCGATAATGACCAAATGTCAGGTTTAAATTGTTATAAAAGAAAAATTAATTATACAATGGCTGAAAAAGACCAAAACAACCAACCCATCGCTCTCGAAGAGGTTGAAAAAGACAACAAAGAGTTAAAAGAAAAAGTGACCCTCGGTCAGAAATATCTGGTATGGCTCATGATTGCGATATCCGCAATCGCCATCATCGTGATAATCTACATTTTCGCAGTACGCAATCCCGGCATTAAGTCGGCTAACGAAGCCGTATCGCAGGCCGACGTGACACTTGCTCAAGGCAACGACTCGCTTGCCCTGACACAGTACCAGACCGTAGCCGACAAATACGGATATGACGCAGGCAACCGCGCCACTCTCATGGCAGCCACCATCAACTACAAGAACGGCAACTATGAGGCCGCCCTTAATGACCTGAAAGGCTATGACCCCAAAGAAAGCATCGTAGGTGCCGCCGCCAAGTCACTTGAAGGCGACTGCTACGTAAATCTCAAGAAATACAACGAGGCCCTGTCATCCTATGACAAAGCCATAAAGGAGAGTGACGACAATGCTCTTTACACTCCGCTCTTCATGCTCAAGAAAGCCACCGTACTCCGCGAGCTCAAGGACTATGCAGGTGAGCTTAAGGTGCTGAAGACCATCAAAAACGATTATCCCGAGTATACCGCCCAATACCGCGTGGACATAGACAAGTACATAGCCCGCGCAGAATATCAGGCCGGTGAAGGCAAGTAATTGCGCAGCCCGATACGAAGATAAAATTAAGCCGCTTGACTTTTGGGTCAAGCGGCTTAATTATTATAGATCAACGTTGATCTATAAAAATGAAAGTGCGCTACTTCACAGCAGCACACTCCCTCATAACCAAAATTCAAGTATATATTTCTTGTCGTCTAACAATCTGTTGTCTAAAAAGCCAACAATCGTTATCTGACCCGGGAACCGCAGTCGATACAGAAGGTAGATGTAGAATGAAAAAGAGAGCTGACTGTGTTTTCCCAAGTCTGTGACTTTCATCAAGCCGATGCAAAGTTACCGCTTACTATTGAATTGACACACACAGCCGTACAAAATAAATCTAAAAAGCCGACCGCTCATGAACAATGCATGTAAGTCATTTGTTGTCAACGCATTTCATGGCATTTTGCTCAAAACATACGCATAAACCGCCACCATGATTAAACACACTTTTAGTTAAACGCCCTGTTTTACAATTTATTAACAACATAACGGTTCTTCCGCACCATAATAAAAAGGGCCGCGAGTCGTTCGCGGCCCTACACCCTTGCAGTAATTCTAACGAGGGATTTTTACACCAATCGGGATTCTGTATGAACCTTATACATTACCATCCGGGATTCTGGGTAAGGTTGGGGTTGAGACGTCGCTGACCTTCGGGAATAAAATCAAGATACTGTCTTACATTCCAGAAGCAATTTTCTGCGCGCGTGGCTATAGGACGACCGTAGTCGGGGCTTGCAGGATCCTCCGAAGCCATTCCATACTGAAGAGGACGAGTCTGAGGATTGTAAGCCGGTTCACCATAATAGTTCGACACGTTGCTCGGACCATTGACCTTGTTGGCGGGATTCGTATATGCGGTGCCGAGGATACGGCGTCCGAGCTTACGACCGTTAAGGTTAATATGGGCGATACCCCAACGCTTGAGGTCATCGAGACGGAAGTTTTCAGCAAAGAGCTCGCAGGTGCGCTCACGGCGTATCTCGTCGAGCATTGTCATGGCATGGCATTCGTAGCTGCCGGTAGCGAAGTTGAACCAGCCGGCATCAAATTTGCCTGCAATAAGAGAGTTGGTCAAACGAGCCACCTTGGCACGCGCTCTATTCTTGTTGATAGAGAAGTCAAGGTCGGCATCGGAGATGGCGCCGTTGCCAAGTTCACATACAGCCTCGGCATATATGCAGTGTACCTCGGCAAGACGAAGTACGGGCCAGTCGGCTGACTCCTGATTGGTAGCACGTCCTGCACCTTCAATCAGATATTTTCGACATCCATAACCATTGTGAGTGGAGTTTACACCGATCATAGGAGTATATACACCGCGTTTGCTTACATTGGCCGGGTCAGAAGGATTCCAGCGGTCGGACGGGGCCGGGAAAAGCGGTTCGGGATAAGGATTGCCCAAAGAAGTCATAGGATCGCCATATTCGGTGGCGGCAGTCCAAGTCACTTTATAGGGAGGTATTATACAACCTATAAATCGCATATCGCGGTTCTCGAACTCACCCTCAAATGTGTCATATCCGCCAAAATCCTCATTATAATAAGCATCCTGATAGCTCGAAGATGTGCTCAAATGAATCGGAAGACCGTTGGAGCATACAAATGACTCACCAAACCATGCGCTGATGTTGCTTGACTGACCTGTCGTGACGGTGTATGCAAGGTTGTTATTACCCTTTTTGAGGTCTACATCATAAGGATTGTTTATTATAAACTCCTTATTGGTAGCTTTGCCTACACCTTTATAATTGGCTATATTGCCGTTGGCATCGTCAAGGTTGAAAAGATAGTAGTAGCTCAGGCCGGTGTCGGAGCACTCATCCCAAAGGGCGAAAGTGCCGCGCTCCGCCTCTTCTATGACAGCTTTTGACATGTCGCGGGCCAATGCAAGCCACTCTTCAATTGAAGGATAACCTTCAGGCTTGAATTTACCGGCACCAACGCTCTCTCCGTCACCGTCAAGATCAATACCGATAGAAGGAGTGTATTTCTCCCAAGTAGCTTCATATAAAGCCACACGGGCAAGGAAACCCTGCGCTCCCTCACGTGTAAGTTTACCTCGGTTGTCAAGGCCGGAGAGAGTACTGCGCTTCGGCAGCAGGTCAACAGCTCTTTTCAGGTCGTTCATAATAAGATAGGCTACTTCATAACGGCTGTTGCGTTTACCGTAAACCACAGGATCGCTTGTATCAATCACATGGTCCACAATAGGCACACCGCCGAATGTACGGAGCTGATTGAAGTGATGCCATGCGCGGAAGAAGTAGGCGGTACCTACGGAAGCGGCGATAGGATTGTTGGCGGTCATGTCTTCGAGCGGACCGGCATATGCGGTCGCTTTTTCGAGAAGTATGTTACACTCACGATGTCCTCCGAAGCCCCATGTGCCATGGCTTTCCCCGGTAGTACCGGCATCGTTGGCTCCGATGCCGGATGTATCAAGGTTGAGTTCAAATTTCACATCCCACTTGCCGCCGAAGCAGTAAAGCCTGTTGGCAGCCTGCTCAAACTGCTCCGGTGTCTTGAATGTTATGGCTTCGGTTCCCTGATCGGTAGGCTCCTTGTCAAGGAAGTCGGAGCAAGCCGTCATTGTAAGGCCGACGGCAAGCGCCATTATCGATTTGCTATATAGTTTCATAAATAATAATGTCTTTAACGGTTATCAGAAAGTAAGTTCAACACCAAAGTTCAGCATACGGCTGAAGGGGAAGATACTGCTTGACGCCTCGCCATACTCGGGGTCATATCCGTCATGTACTTTGGACCACTCCCAAAGGTCATCGCCGGAGAAGTAAACGCGGAATTTTTCCACACCCACTTTCGAAGTCCACTGACGGGGCAGCGTATAACCCACTACGAGATTTTTCAGACGTATATAGCGGTTATTGTTGACTGATACGTCGGAGTTGGCGTAGTTGAAGCGGTTGAAGTTATTGCTTCGCGACAGAATGGTATATTCATTGGAGTGATTTTCTTCAGTCCATGTCTTACCGAGGAAAGTGTTGTTCTGCAAACAGTAGTTAACCACAAATGGAGCATACATATTGCCTGAACGGAGAATGGTCTGCTTGCCTACACCTTGGAAGAATACCGAGAGGTCGATACCTTTCCATTCGAGACCGCCCTTGATACCGAACGATACACGGGGAGCAGTGTCGCCTGCATAATACAGGTCATGCTCGTCAATAACTCCGTTGCCGTTTACATCGACACGCTTGCGGGCACCGGGACGGAGACGGTCAACCGAGTTTTCGATAGGCGCAGGAAGGATGTTACCCTGTTTAGGTCCTGAATGGTCGGCATTCCAGTAATACATCTCATAATATGCATCGACCTCCTCCTGAGTCTGGAATACTCCGTCGGTCTGGAATACATAGATGGCATTGATAGGTTTGCCGATAAGACGCTTGGAGTTGACACCGGCAGTGGGGACATTCTCGTCATTGGTAAGTTCAAGAAGTTTGGTCTTGGCATCAAACACGTTGAAACCGACATTATAGTTGACCTGACCTATACGGTCGCGCCAATTCACCTCAATCTCCCAGCCACGGGTACGCAGCTTACCGTTATTGGTCTTGGGAGCCTTGGCTCCGAGTA
This sequence comes from Candidatus Homeothermus arabinoxylanisolvens, assembly GCA_001689405.1. GTDB lineage: Bacteria > Bacteroidota > Bacteroidia > Bacteroidales > Muribaculaceae > Muribaculum > Muribaculum arabinoxylanisolvens. The sequence continues at coordinate 62,377 of LUJO01000021.1, forward strand.
CATCGGGATAAACCACATCGATAAACATGCCGTCGTTGGTCTTCTGGAACCAGTCAAACGATGCACGCAGACGGTTATTGAAGAAGCCGAAGTCGATACCGGCATTGTGCGATATGAGACTTTCCCAAGTACGGTCGCTGGAGGTCATGCCGTTGATCCACATGGTCGGCACCTTCGTTGTGCCGAGATACACACTGCCCGTGCTTATCGTCGAGAACGATTCATAATTGCCTATACCGTTGACCGAACCGGTCTTACCATAGTTATAACGGACTTTCAGGAAGTTTACGTAATTGGAAGCGCCTATGTTTTCCCAGAACTTCTCGCCTGAAATGACCCAACCTCCCGATATGGAGTAGAAGTTTTTCCAGCGGTTGTTGGGTGTAAGCTTAGATGAACCGTCACGACGTCCAAGGAATGAAATAAGGTAACGGTCGCCATAGTTGTAGCGTAAATCAGTGACCCATGACAGGAAACTCCACGAATTAGAGCCACCGTCGGCACCGTTGTTGTCGCCGCTGACAAACACATTCATATCGGTCAGACCTGAACCCGGGTAGGTCTCGCCTTTCCAGCGCGATGCACCAAGATTCTTATAATCTTCGTTTTCACCGGTATAACCTACCATGGCGTCAACCTGATGTTCCCCGAACTTACGGTTATAATAGGCAAATGCACCAAGTGTATAGCTGTTCCAGTAGCGATGGTACTCACTGATACCTGACGGTGAATTAAGCACACCGCCTTTTGTGGTATTATTGCCCGCCCAGTCATAGAAGCGAACCTCCGTTTTGGTATTGGTGTTCTCTTTTTCAACTCGCTTATAAGCTCCTGAAACTGCAAATGAAAGACCTTTTACATAACGTGAAATGTCAAGAGTGATTTTTCCGTTGGCACGGAAGGTATTCCATCGGTCCTCATTCTTGCCGCCTTGAGTAAACCACCCGTAAGGATTGCGTTCATTGGAGAATGTATCGTATGGATCGCCGTTCGGATTGGTTATGGCCCAGAACCACGGGTCTTGCCAACCACGTCCTATACCCTGTGAGGGATTGCGCACTACGCGACGTTCATATGACATGCCGGTCTCAATCTTGAACATGTCATTGGGCTTATAGTCGGCATTCAACCGGGCGCCGTACTTCTTCTCACCGTCTTCAGCAATTTTAAGCTGCGACTGGGCGGTAGAGTAGTTCAATGACGCGCGATAATTGAATTTATCATCGCCACCGGATATGCTGACATTGTGCTTCCATGTATCGGCATTACCGTATAGGAAGTCAAGCAGATAATTGTCGGGCTCCCAACGGTCGATGAACGAACCGCGCATAAGAGTCATTGTCTTGCCGGCGACAAGCGATTCATAAAGCGACTGACCTATCACCGCGTCGGCACCGGGAATAGCCTCCCATACACCGGTTTCGGGATTCTGCTGAGCGGGAGTACCTCCGAATGTGTTGAATATCCACCAGTTGAAACGGCTCATTAGCTCATCATGGTCGGTAATACCGGGATTGGATGCTTTTGTGTCGTTATACTGTCCTTCAAACCACATCTGCAACCACTCCTGATTATTTGTGATAGGGATATCGGCTCCGTCGATAGTGCGGCTGTAGCTGCCCGAGTAGGTAACCTGAGGCTTGCCGAGACGTCCGCGCTTGGTAGTGACGAGGATGACACCACCGGCAGAACGTGCACCATATATGGCGGCCGAAGCGTCTTTCAGCACCGATATATTGGCTATGTCGTTACCGTCCATTGAGTTAAGTTCGTCGAGCGACGCTGCCTGACCGTCGATAAGGATAAGCGGGCCGCCGCCGTTGATTGAGTATGCACCACGTATCTCCATAGCCGCACCCTCACTACCGGGACGGGAAGATGTACGGGTCACGGTCAAGCCGGGGATTTCGCCCTGAAGCGCGGTAGAGGTGTTGGTTGTACCGCGGCCACGATATACTTCGTCACCTTTGATCTAGGCGATGGCGCCGGTCAATGATTCTTTCTTCTGCGTGGTATAACCTGTCACCACGACTTCATCGAGAGCGGTGGCCGAAGGTATCAGATGCAGCTCAAGATTGTTTTTGCCGTCAACCGACACCGCGAGCGGACGGTAGCCGATATAGGACACTTCAATCACTGCGTCTTTTTTGGCGCGGATAGTGAAATGACCGTCAATGTCTGTGGCTGTAGCCTCGGTCTTGCTGCCTTTGACGCGCACGGTGGCGCCCACTACCGGGTCGCCGAGCTCGTCGATTACCGTACCGCTTACGGTACCGGCCTGAGTCTGAGCCGATGATTGCATCTAACATTTGAAAAGGGACCC
>LUJO01000022.1 GCA_001689405.1 Candidatus Homeothermus arabinoxylanisolvens
CCGTTGTTGGTATGTTTGTTCTATTTTTTTCTGTTGCTTTCACGGAACTGTGTCCGTCAAGCTCCCGGCCGGATTATAGTGCTGTGTCAGAATTGACAGAGTGGTCATGTTAATGACCCTTCTCTTGTACTACTTCTTGTCTATTGTAATGATTTCAATGTTCTATATTGCCTGCCCTTTCGGGAAAAGCGTTGCAAAGTTACAACCTCTTTTTTATTCCCGCAAACTTTTCGGCGAAAATTTTTGTTAATCCTTTTCCGGGGCGCTCCCCGAGGCAGCTCTTTTTCAAAAGCGAGTGCAAAGTTAGTGACTTTATATTTACCCACCAAATATTTTTGAAGGTTTTTGTAAAAGAAAATTATAAAGGGTTGGTGGAGAGGTGGGTAAGATTGGCGATAGGAGGTAGAGCAGGAGCCTTGTCAGGCTCCGGGGGGAGGCGTGGCTGCCATTGCCCGGAGACGGCGCCGGCCTTCGGGCGGCTTGTCCCCGGCTAACGATTGGCGGGAGTCCTTGTCGGACTCCGAAGACGGCCGCCCTGCAGAACGGAGCGGTTGCGGTGAGCTCACCGCAACACTGAACGGAAACAGAGTGAGGATGGGGGTATTGAGGGAGCATGCGACTTTCAGTCGCGGCACGGATGGCGGCCATGCGGGATGAAGCCGGGCGCCGTGGTACTGGCGCCCCTACCGGTGGAGTGGTGGCCTGCGGGGTGATAGGACCAGTAAGGCCAATAAGACTAATAAGACTAATAGAGCCAATGGGCGGAGGGTGAAGGGGTCAGTCGACGGGGCGGAGGAGGAAGATTTCGGTAGGGAAGTGGTCGGAGTAGCCGTTGAGGAAGCGGCCGGAGGCGTAGGTGCGCTTGGGGTAGTTTTTGTAGACTCCGGTCTTTGTGCGGAGGAAGGGTTTGTTGATGACGGTGCACTTCCAGTATTGGAGACGGCCGTCGAGGCCTTGTACGAGATTGCCTGAAACGATTATCTGGTCAAAGAGGTTCCAGACACCTTTGTAGCAGAGGGTGCCTACGCCGTGGTCCAGTATGTACCAGAAGGGATTGTAAAATCCGTGAGCGGTGACTTTGTCCTGATCGCGGACGGCACCGAAAGCTACGGCACAGGATTTATCGAAGGGGTCATCGTTGAGGTCGCCCATCATGACGATGCCCTGATCGGGATTGACGCGCCAGAGCGAGTCGGCGATGCACCTTGAAAGGCGTCCGGCCGCTTCGCGCAAGGGGCTTGACTCGGCCTGCCCGCCAAGCCGCGAGGGCCAATGGTTGACAATGAAGCTGACGGGTACATCGAGCAACGAGCCGGATACACACAACTGGTCGCGCGTTATGAAATCGGGGTCATCGGGAATGACAAGGCGGTGAGGCACGACATTGCCCACCTCGAAGAACAGAGGATTGTACAGCAACGCCACATCTATGCCGCGAAGGTCGGGCGAGTCATGATGCACTATGCGCAAGCCCCACGGCTCACGCCCCTGCGCCTTCAGCGTAGAGTCGACGGCCCACACAAGGTCCTCGACGACACCGAGGTTCTCGACCTCGCTGATGCCGATCACGGCAGGCCCTACCGGGGTCTCGGGGGTATCCATCGAGGTTATGGCGCGTGCGAGATTTCCGATTTTCTTCCAATAGCGCTCCGATGTCCACATACGCGGACCTTCGGGCGTAAACTCATAGTCATACTTGCCGTTATCGTTTATGGTGTCAAAGAGGTTCTCAAGATTATAGAAAGCCACACCGGCCACTATATATTTTTTTTCAGAGACGCGGTCCTGCGAAAAAGCCGCTGCGACAGCCAACAATATAACTATAGGGAACAAAATTATCTTACGCATAGCACTTAGCCTTTTAATTAAATGATTCTTGAGGTAAAATTAGCGATAATCCGCCATATTACGCAAATAAAACAGAGGATTTTCATAACTTTGTACTTTATTTACTATAAGCGAGACACTATGACAACCAAAATCATGATTATAAACGGCCCCAACCTGAACCTGCTGGGCCGGCGCGAACCCGACATATACGGGCGCCGCAATTTTGAAGACTATCTCGCAGAACTGCGCGGACAATATCGCGATGCCGATATCGAGTATTTCCAGAGCAATCACGAGGGAGCCATAATAGACAAGCTCCATGAGAAGGGATTTTCGGGATGTGACGCAATAATACTGAATGCCGGCGCCTATACGCACACATCGCTCGCGATAGCCGACGCCATCGCCGCCATCAACACTCCGGTAATCGAGGTACATATAAGTAATGTACACGCGCGTGAAGAGATAAGACACCGCTCGATGATATCAGGTGTGTGCCGCGGCGTCATAGCCGGCTTCGGACTCGACAGTTACCGGCTGGCGATAGAGAGCGCCATGGGCGGCGCATAATGCAGAAAGCGAGAAACTGTATGGTGCGCGACTGAACCAAGTAATGAAATCGCGCATTATGAATTATGCTCTATGAATTAATCAGATATGAAGAAGTTTACCAAAATCGTCGCAACGATATCAGACAAGCGATGTGACAAAGAGTTTATACAGGCGCTTTACGACAACGGGCTAAATGTCGTGAGGATGAATTCGGCCCATCTTCAGCTCGAAGGATTCCGCAAGATAGTAGAGAACGTGAGAGCCGTGTCGCCGTCCATAGCCATACTCATGGACACCAAAGGCCCGGAGATACGCACCACGACCAACCTCGACGACCTGCCCATAGAATTCACACCGGGCGACAAGGTGACATTTATCGGCGACCCCGCCGGCACCACCACCCGCGACATAATATATCTGAGCTACCCCAACATAGCCAACGACGTCAAGGCGGGTACCCACTTCCTCATTGACGACGGCGAGATAGACTTCCTGATAGACAGCATAGAGGGCTACAACATACACGCCACGGCGCAGAACGGCGGCCGACTTGGGTCGCGCAAAAGCGTAAACACACCGGGCGCCAACATACTGCTGCCGTCGCTTACGGAGCGCGACCGCACCAACATAGGCTATGCCATAGACCTCGGTGTCGACTTCATAGCCCACTCCTTTGTACGCAGCGCCCGCGACGTACAGGACATACAGGAGATACTCGACGCCCACGACAGCCCCATCAAAATCATAGCCAAGATAGAGAATCAGGAGGGCATCGACAACTTCGACGACATACTCGACGCCTCATACGGCATAATGATAGCCCGCGGCGACCTCGGCATCGAGGTCCCGGCCGAGCGCATACCGGGCATACAGCACACCCTCATCAACAAGTGCATCATGCGCCACAAGCCCGTCATAGTAGCCACCCAGATGCTCCACTCGATGATCAACAACCCCCGCCCCACCCGCGCGGAGGTCAGCGACATAGCCAACGCCGTCAACCAGCACACCGACGCACTCATGCTCAGCGGCGAGACGGCCTACGGCAAATATCCGGTAGAGGCCATAGCCACCATGACCCGCGTGGCCGCGGAAGTAGAGAAATCGCTTGTAAACTCCTACGTGACCCCGGCCGTGGAGCCCGATGTGACCTCCTTCCTGTCGCGACAGGCAGTGGCCTCGTCAAAGATACTCGGCACCCGCGCCATCATCACCGACAGCTACACGGGCCGCACCGCCCGCTACATATCGTCATACCGCGGCAGCTACCCCACCCTCGCCATCTGCTACCACCCCCATGTGGTAAGGCTTCTGGCCCTGTCCTACGGAGTGCTCGCCGTGCACCAGCACAGCATGGGCTCGTCGCGTGGCTACATAAAGAACGCGCTCGAGCATCTGATAGACAGCGGACGGCTTACGCGTCAAGACCGCATAGCCTACTTGGGAGGCGCCTTCGGCGAGGGCCACGGCACCTCGTTTCTCGAAATCAACCGCGTGGGCGAGATAATGGACAACTACCAGTCATTCAACCTGCCCAACCTCGAACTGGTATAACGCCGCCACAGCATGGAACCGACACTTGAAGAGTACATACTCGGCCACATAGACCCGGAGCCCGACCACCTGAAGAAGCTGAACCGCGACACCCACGTGACGTGTCTGTACGCCAACATGTGCTCAGGCCATCTGCAGGGGCGTCTGCTCAAGATGCTCACCCGCATGATAAAGCCCCGCCGGGTGCTTGAGCTGGGCACGTTCACCGGTTATTCGGCCCTATGTATGGCAGAAGGTCTCGAAGAGGGAGCGGAGGTACACACCATAGAGATCAACGACGAACTGGAGGACTTCATACGCGCCCATATCGACGCGAGCGACTGCGGCGACCGCATACACCTGCACGTGGGCGACGCCGCCGAAATACTGCCTGCAATAGAGGGCGAGTGGGACATGGTATTCATCGACGCCAACAAGCGGCGCTACTTGGAGTACTACACCGCCGTGCTGCCTCACGTAAGACAGGGGGGCTTCATCATAGCCGACAACACCCTGTGGTACGGCAAGGTAACCGACGGGAGCCACGACGCGCAGACCGCCGGCATACTCGAATTCAACGACTACGTGGCCGCCGACCCACGTGTGGAAAAAGTGATAATCCCCCTGCGCGACGGACTGACCATAATATATAAGAAATAATTAGTAACTTTGCGAAAGCTCCGGTGTTAATACAATATATACACCAAAAAACAAAACGATTATGGAAACAACCCGTCAAGCAAAAATAGCCCGTCTGCTCCAGAAGGAGCTAAGCGAAATATTCCGTCAGCAAACCGCCAAGACCCATGGCGTCATAATATCGGTAAGCGCCGTAAGAGTGTCGCCCGACCTGAGCACGGCACGCGCCTATCTGTCGGTATTTCCGTCAGAGAAGGGAGCGGAGATGCTCGAAAGCATCAACCACAGCGCCAAGACCATACGCTACGAACTCGCACAGAAAGTGCGCTACCAGCTGCGCAAGACTCCGGAGCTGACCTTCTACCTCGACGACTCGCTCGACTACCTCGAAAACATCGACAATCTGCTGAAGTCATAAGCCCGAAGCAAGCCGCCGCCCGATGTTCACACTGCGAGTAGCCCTGCGCTATCTGTTCTCGAAAAAGACCCACAACGCGGTCAACGTCATCTCCACGATATCAATAACGGGAGTAGCGGTGGCCACGATGGCCATAGTATGCGTGCTGTCGGTGTTCAACGGCTTCACCGACCTCGCCACAGCCAAGATATCGCAACTCGCGCCCGACCTGCGCGTCGAGAGCGCCGAGGGCAAGACCATAGCCTCGTCCGACTCGCTGCTGCGCACAATACTGACGACAGAGGGCGTGGCCACAGCCGCCCCTACCGTCGAGGAGCACGCGCTGGCCATATACGGCGACCGCCAGATGCCGGTGCTCATCAAAGGAGTGACCGAAGCCTTCGACACGATAACCCGGCTACGGAGCACCATCAAGGAGGACGGAACATTTCTGCTCACCGACAGCGAATACGGCGACTTCGCCACACTCAGCGTGGGCGCGGCCATAGGACTGCAGGCCCACCCGGGCGTCATGAGGGCGCTAGCGCTCAACGTGCCCCGGCGCACGGGACGCATCAATCCGGCCAATCCCGCGGCGGCATTCCGTAGCGACTCGCTGCTTGTAGGCGGAGTGTTTCAGACGGAGCAGGCCGAGTTTGACACCGACCTCGTGCTCATACCGCTGTCGGCCGCCCGCCGGCTTCTCGACTACAAGCACGAAGCCACCGCCATAGAGATAAAAGTGAGCGACGGAGCCGACACCGACCGCACCGGCCACAGGATAGCCGAGGCGCTGGGCAGGGGCTACGAAGTGAAAAACCGCGTAAAACAGCAGGACCAGTCGTTCAAGATGATCGAGGTCGAGAAGTGGATAACGTTCTTCCTGCTGTCGTTTATACTCATCATAGCGTCGTTCAACATCATATCGACCATGTCGATGCTCATCATCGAGAAGGAGGACAACATACACACCATGTATGCCATGGGAGCCTCGCGCAAGACGATAACCCGCATATTCATACTTGAGGGATGGCTCGTGTCGCTGCTCGGCGGGGTGTCGGGCATAGTGGCCGGAGTAGCGCTCTGCCTCGCCCAGCAATGGGGCGGCTTCATAAAGCTCGGGGGCAACCATGAGGCCATGTCGATCGACGTCTATCCGGTAAGAGTCGAGATTCCCGACCTTCTGGCGGTGATACTGCTTGTGGCGCTTACGGGCCTCATCACCTCGGCCCTCACCTCGCTGCTCGCCCAAAAATACATAGCAGGGACGAGGCAATAAGTTAAAAATACTTAAATTTAGCAAAATAGCATACAAATTGCAGTGCAGCGGGTAAAAGCCAGACAGCCCGCAGGGGGCCTGCACTTGGATAATGCGTAAATAATTTGTATCTTTGCAGAAGATTCCACAACATGAGGGGGCGGCAGTCCCCTTTGTTTGTATAACTAAACCGATTCATTAACAATGATTGACAAAGAACTCCTTGCCCGCACAGTAGCCGAGTCGATAAAAGACACCGACATCTTTATCGTCGACATCACTGTAAGCCCCGACAACTCCATAGTGGTCGAGCTTGACAGCCCCGAGGGCATCGACATAGACACCTGCGCCGACATAACCCGCAGGATCGAGGAAGTCTTTGACCGCGACGCCGAGGACTACAGCCTCGAAGTAGGGTCGGCCGGCCTGACCTCGCCCTTCAAGGTCAAGGGCCAGTACGAGAAAAACATCGGCAATCAGGTCGAGGTACTCACCAAAGACGGCCGCAAGCTGAAGGGCACACTCACCGCCGTCGGCGACGACGACTTCACCATAACCGTAGTCAGGAAGGTGAAGGAGCCGGGCAAGAAGCGTCCCGTCGAGGTCGAGGAGCCCCTGACGATGAAGATGGCAGACACCAAACATGTGATATATTTAATAGACTTCAAATAATAAAGACTTTAACCCATTATGGCCAAGAAAGAGGAATCCACCAATATGGTGGAAAGATTTGCCGAATTTAAGGAACTTAAGCATATCGACAAGACGACGATGATATCCGTACTGGAGGAGTCGTTTCGCAACGTCCTCGCCAAGATGTTCGGCACCGACGAAAATCTTGACGTTATCATGAACCCCGACAAGGGCGACGTGCAGATATTCCAGAATCTCGAGGTAGTGCCTGACGGAGAGGTCACCAACCCTTCGACCCAGATATCGCTCAGCGACGCCCGCGCCGACCAGAACCCCGATGTGGAGATAGGCGAAGAGCATACCCGCGAGATAATATTCGAGAAGTTCGGCCGCCGAGCCATACTGAATTTGCGCCAGACCCTCCAGTCCAAGATACTCGACCTTCAGAAAGAGGCCATCTACTCACAGTTCAAGGGTCATGAAGGCGAACTCGTGTCGGGCGAGGTATACCAGACATGGAGCAAGGAGACCCTGCTCATCGACAGCGAGGAAAACGAGCTGCTGCTGCCCAAGAGCGAGTCGATACCGGGCGACTACTTCCGCAAGGGCGAGACAGTGCGTGCCGTCATACAGCGCGTAGACAACAAGAACAACAACATACGCATCAGCGTGTCGCGCACGAGCGACGACTTCCTGCGCCGCCTCTTTGAGCTTGAGGTGCCGGAAATACACGACGGCCTGATCAACATACGCGCCGTGGCCCGCATACCGGGCGAGCGCGCCAAGATAGCCGTGGAGAGCTACGACGACCGCATCGACCCCGTAGGCGCATGCGTCGGCGTCAAGGGCTCGCGCATACACGGCATAGTACGCGAGTTGCGCAACGAGAACATCGATGTCATCAACTACACGTCAAATCCCGAGCTGTTTATCCAGCGTGCGCTCAGCCCCGCCAAAGTATCGTCGATAAGACTCAATCCCGAGGAGAAGCGCGCCGAAGTATTTCTGCGTCCCGAAGAGGTGCCTCTGGCCATCGGCAAGGGAGCCCTTAACATCAAGCTCGCATCGAAGCTGACGGGCTACATCATCGACGTGTACCGCGACACCGGCGAGGAATACAACGACGACATCTATCTCGACGAGTTCAAGGACGAAATCGACAGCTGGGTCATCGACGCTCTTAAAAACATAGGCTGCGTCACCGCCAAAAACGTATTGGCCATGCCGCGCGACCTTCTCATCGAGAAAGCCGATCTTGAGGAAGACACGGTTGACAACGTCATCGCTATCCTCAAGGCGGAATTTGAAGACTAACAACGACATCCCCTAATTCAATATATGGCGAAAATAAAGATAAGTAAAGTAGCGAAAGACCTCAACATTGCATTGCCGACAGTCATAGACTTCCTGCAGTCCAAGGGCATCAACATCGACATGAATCCCAATTCACGCATCGATGAGGCGGCCTATGACATGCTCATAGCGCAATACAGTGATGACAAGGCCGAGAAGAGTAAGTCGGAGAAACTCTCCTCCGTTCGCCAGAAAGAAAAGCGTCCCGCGACACCGGCCGACAGCAAACCCGAAGAGATCAAGATCGAGCCGATGGTACGACCCACTGTAGTGGGCCATATAGATCTGGACGCCAAGAAATCTCACTCCAAAAAAGAAGCCCCCCGGCAGCCTGAGGCCGCAGAGCCGGAAGTAAAGCCTACTCCCGCGCCTGAAAAGCCCGAGGCTCCCAAAGCGCAGGAAGAGAAAAAGCCGGCTGTCCCCGAGGTGAAACCCGAGGAGAAGCCCGCGCCTAAGGCTCCCGTGGCAGAGGAGAAGCCCAAGACCGAACGTCAGGCTCCCGCACAGCCCGCCGACAAACCCGCGCCGAAAGCACAGGAGGTGAAGAAGCCCGAGGCTCCCAAGGCAAAGCCCGAGGAGAAGCCCGCGCCTAAGGCTCCGGCGGCAGAGGAGAAGCCCAAGACCGAACGTCAGGCCCCCGTACAGCCCGCCGACAAACCCGCGCCGAAAGCACAGGAGACGGCCCCGAAGAAAGAGGAGGAGATATTCAGCCCGTCGAGCGTGCCCGCAGGACCGCAGCTCAATGTCATAGGCAAAATAGACTTATCAGCCATAAACCAGCAGACTCGTCCCAAGAAGAAAACAAAGGAGGAGCGCCGCAACGAACGCCTTGCCAAGAACGGACAGGGTGCCGCCGGTCAGGCCGGTGCCGGACAGTCGGGCGACCGCAAGAAGCGCCGTCGCATCGGCAAGGAGAAGGTCGATATCGAAAAGACCTCCAACCAGCAGCCCTCGCGCGGCGGAGAACGTGGCGGCAACAATAACAACGGCGGCCAGCGTCATGAACGCGGCGCCGGCAAAAACAAAGACCGCAACAAACGCCAGATACACGCCGAGGTAAGCGAAGAAGACGTACAGAAGCAGGTAAAAGAGACCCTCGCACGTCTTATAAACAAAGACAAAGGCCAGAAAAAAGGCGTAAAATGGCGTAAGGAAAAACGCGAGGCATTCCAGTCACGCGAGCGTGAGGCAGCCGAAATGGAAGCCGCCGAAAGCAAGGTGCTCAAGCTCACCGAATTCGTTACGGCCAACGATTTGGCCGTCATGATGGACGTGCCCGTCAACAACGTCATAGCCACATGTATGAACCTCGGTGTCATGGTGTCGATCAACCAGCGTCTTGATGCGGAGACCATCAACATCGTGGCCGAAGAATTCGGGTTCAAGACAGAATACGTGTCGGCCGAAGTGGTCGAGGCCATACAGCAGGATGACGACAACGAGGAGGACCTCCAGACACGTCCGCCTATCGTCACCGTCATGGGCCATGTCGACCACGGTAAGACTTCGTTGCTCGACTACATACGCAACGCCAACGTGATAGCCGGCGAGGCGGGAGGCATAACCCAGCATATCGGCGCCTACAATGTCAAGCTCGAAGACGGACGCCGCATAACCTTCCTCGACACCCCGGGCCATGAGGCGTTTACGGCCATGCGTGCCCGCGGAGCCAAGGTTACCGACCTCTGTATCATCATCGTGGCAGCCGACGACAACGTCATGCCGCAGACCGTCGAGGCCATCAACCATGCATCTGCCGCCGGCGTGCCCATAGTATTTGCCATAAACAAGATAGACAAGCCTACCGCCAATCCCGACAAAATAAAGGAGGAACTCGCACAGATGAACTATCTCGTCGAGGAATGGGGCGGAAAATATCAGTCACAGGACATATCGGCCAAGAAAGGCATCGGAGTCAACGAACTCATGGAGAAAGTGCTGCTCGAAGCCGAAATGCTCGAACTGAAAGCCAATCCCAACCGCGCGGCCACCGGCTCTATCATCGAGTCGTCGCTTGACAAGGGACGCGGCTACATAGCCAACATACTCGTACAGAACGGTACTCTCCATGTGGGCGACATCATACTTGCCGGTACCCATTTCGGCAAGATAAAAGCTATGTTCAACGAGCGCAACCAGCGCATCAAGGAAGCCGGACCCGCAACTCCGGCGCTGATACTCGGACTTAACGGTGCGCCCACCGCAGGCGACACGTTCAATGTCATGGAGACAGAGCAGGAAGCGCGTGAAATAGCCAACAAGCGCGAGCAGCTGCAGCGCGAGCTCGGTCTGCGCACCAACAAGCGCACCACCCTTGAGGAAATAGGACGTCGCCGCGCCATAGGCAACTTCCATGAGCTCAACATCATCGTCAAGGGCGACGTGGACGGCTCTATCGAGGCCCTGTCTGACTCGCTCATCAAGCTGTCGACCGAAGAGGTGCAGGTCAACGTACTCCACAAGGCCGTCGGCGCCATATCGGAGAGCGATGTCACACTCGCTGCCGCATCCGACGCCGTCATCATCGGCTTCCAAGTACGTCCCTCGCAGGCAGCACGCCGTGCCGCCGAGCACGAAGGTGTGGAGATACGTCTGTACTCCGTCATCTATCAGGCCATCGAGGAGGTCAAGGACGCTATGGAGGGCATGCTCGCTCCGGAGTTCAAGGAGGAAGTCGTGGGTACGGCCGAAGTGCTCCAGACCTACCACATATCCAAAGTGGGCACCATCGCCGGAGCCATCGTGCGCGAAGGCAAGATCAAACGCTCGTGCAAGGTGCGCCTCATACGCGACGGCATAGTACGCTACACCGGCGACCTCGGTTCGCTCAAGCGCTTCAAGGATGACGTCAAGGAAGTACTCACCGGCTACGACTGCGGTCTGAGCATAGCGGGCTACAACGACCTTCAGGAGGGCGACATGATAGAAGCCTTCGAACAGGTCGAAGTCAAAAAGCAGCTTTAATGCAGGCTCCGGTTCACGGCTAAAAAGCCATGTCAACAGCCTACATAAACATAGGATCCAATCAGGGCGACCGCGAAAGGCTTATAAAGCAGGCGGTGGCCCTGATTGAGCATTGGGCCGGGGCCAAAGCCGAAGCATCGCGCCCGGTCGAAAGCGAGCCGTGGGGTTTCGACTCAACGTCGCGCTTCATCAATGTAGGTCTCGCACTTGAGGTCAACTGTACTCCCGAGGAGCTGCTTGACGCACTGCTGGAAATAGAGCGCTCCATATGTCCCGCATCGCACCGCGACAGCCACGGCAACTACATTGACCGCAGCATCGACATCGACCTGATAGCCGTCGATTCAGAAGTACGTGACAGCGACCGGCTCACCCTGCCACATCCGGCCATGCACCTGCGCGAGTTTGTACTGCGCCCCATGGTCGAGCTTGCCCCGTCTTGGATACATCCGCGGCTCGGAAAAACTCCGGGCTGCATGCTCCGGGAGCTTTTAGAGCGCCGCGACTGACCGCGATACCAAAAGGTTTTTGTAATTTTGCATTATATTTAAAAACTGATCATCATATTGACTCGATACATCACACCCGATAACTGGCTTGCTCTGTCGCTTGCGTGCGCCTCACTCGTGCTGGCGCTCACGGCTGTCATGGTCTACAGGCGCCGCATAATCTCGGTACCGCGCTGCGTGAAGCGTCAGGCCGCGGAGGGACTGCCCGATGACACAGCCTGTCCGCCCGTATCGGTCATAGTGTACTCGTTCAACAATCCCGAAGGTCTGCAAGAACTTATTCCACAGCTCCGCCGGCAGGATTATCCCGGTAAATTCGACATAATAGTAGTCAATGACGGCAAAGACGACGCTACTGAAAGGCTGCTCAACCGCATGTCGGCAGAAGAGGGACCGCGCCTGTACCACACCTTCACGCCGCGCGACACGCGCAACCTGTCGCGGAAAAAACTCGCCCTGACCTTAGGCATAAAGGCTGCGGCCGGCGACTGCATAGTGAACGTCACTTCCGATACACGCGTCATGTCCGACAACTGGCTCCGGCTTATGGCGGCCCCGTTTGCCGACCCCGGCACGGAGATTGCGATAGGCTACGCGGCGCCCGACAGTGCCGCCGACACCGCGCGCGGAGCCCGAGGACGCCGCCATGACCGGCTCATGGACAGCGTGTACTACCTTGCTTCGGCACTCGCCGGAAAGACATACCGCGGCGATGGCGACAATCTCGCCTACCGCCGCGACACCTTCTTCCGCATGAAGGGCTTCAGCAACTCGCTCAACCTGCACTACGGCGACGATGACCTCTTTGTATGCGAAGCCTCGTCAGCCGACAACACCGCCGTCGTACTCGCTCCCGACGCACAGGTCATATCGACCTTTTCAAGCGACCGCCCCGAGAAGATATACCGCTACAAAAAGTTGCGCTACGACTTCACCTCGCGTTTTGCCGGACGCGGCCAACACATATTTTACGGCACTCTGTCGCTGCTGCTGTGGATATGGCTCGGCCTTACCGCCGCCGCTGTAGCCATAGAGCCGCTCAATCCCGTATCGCTCGCGATATGCGCGGTCAGCACCCTGTCATTATGGCTTCCGCTCATGACAGCATGGAACAGCGCCGCCGGATCGCTCGGGTCAAAACGCTTCCTGCTGTCTGTGCCGTTCTTCCTCATGTGGCGCCCGTTGCGCAATATCGTCTACCGCCTGCGCAGCCGCAAGATACATGACGCCCAATATGCTTGGCAGTCACAGTCCATGGCCTGACATACGGAACGTCACAATACAATAACCCGTCAACAGCCGACGTTAATAAATTAAAATCATATAAGTGCTATGTCGCGTTTCACCAATATATCACTCTTTCTGCTTATCATGACGCTCACGGTGTCATGCACCTCCTCGCGTACGTCGCTCACCTATTTCGAGGACCTGAAAGGACAGCAGTCGGGCACACTCTCGTCAGCCGACTACGATATAAAGGTCATACCCGACGACGAGCTCTTTATCGTGGTAAGCTCACTCGTGCCCGAAGCCACAGCCGAGTTCAACCTGCCCACGGTCAATCCCGCCGTACGCGGCAACGTCGGCACCCCCTCGCAGCAGTCGCAGATAACATACCTCGTCGACAAAGCCGGCGACATCAACTTCCCGGGTCTCGGCACACTGCACGTAGGAGGACTCACCACCGCGCAGATAGCCTCGATAATCACAAAAAAAGTGAGCGAGACCGTAGAAGACCCTTATGTAAAAGTACAGCTCGTCAACTTCAAGGTCAACGTACTTGGCGAGGTGGCCCGTCCGGGCACAATCGAGGTCGACACCGAACGCTACTCGCTGCTTGACGCTCTCGCAGCCGCGGGCGACCTCACCCCCTACGGCGAACGCGAGAACATACTGCTCATACGTGAGGAAAACGGCCAGAAACACTTCCATCACCTCAACCTCAACGATGCCGCCACCCTGTCATCGCCCTACTTCTACCTCCAGCAAAACGACGTCATCTACGTGGAGCCCAACAAGATACGCCACGACAACTCCAAGTACAACCAGAACAATTCCTACAAACTCTCCGTGGTCAGCGCCGTAGTCAGCGCCGTATCCGTCGTCGCCTCACTCTGCATAGCCCTCTTCATCAAGTAATCGCTCCGAAAAATGTCAATCGCAAAAGACTTTTCATACAAAGCGATTCTAAATATATCCAATTACATATTAGGTTTTATTACATTCCCTTACATAACACGTGTTTTAGGATCTGAATACTTTGGAATAGTAAACTTCGCTCTGGGAACCATTGACTATTTTATGATATTCGCATCCTTAGGTATCGCAACCATAGGTATACGGGAAATATCATCGCGACGCCACGATACAGACTCTCTGTCACGTACATTTTCAAGAATAATAGGACTTAATGCCATATGTACGATAATTGTATGCATAATATATTTTTGTGCCGTATGCATTGTACCGAGATTCCATGAACTGAAACCACTGTTTCTGATTGGAAGTTCAAAAATAATATTCTTTGCGCTGACAATAGAATGGTTTTACTGCGGTCTTGAAAAATTCAAATATATAACAATCTGCACTCTGATTATAAAATGTATCTATGTATTGCTTGTCTTCATTCTTATCAAATCGTCTGCCGATTATCTGTTATACTTTATATTGACAATAAGCATAACAATCATTTCCGGAATAATAAACATTCTCTATTCCCGGAAATATGTAACCGTAGTTTGGTCTGAATTTATAAAATGTACTTTTATAAAGGAAAATATTATTCTTGGGCTAAGCAACATCATGACGTCAATGTACCTCACGTTTAATGTCATGTTTTTGGGATTGGTTGCATCTGATACGCAAGTCGGATATTACTCTGCTGCATTTAAGCTATACTTCTGCATCTTGAGCATATTTGGGGCATTTACCAGTGTCATGCAACCTAAAATGTCATATTTTATCCATGCCGGCGCCTCTAAAGAATTTAATGAAAACATCAGGAATTCGTTCAACCTCATTTTATTATTCTCACCTATTCTTATTGTTTGCTGTATAATTTTGGCTCCTGAAATAATATCTGTATTGTCCGGCGACAGCTACCGGCAGTCAATATCTCTTCTGCGCATCTCCGTAACTGCTCTTCTACCGGTAAGTGTGGCACAGGTCATTCTTTACCAAGTGCTCATTCCACTTCGCAAAGACCGCTATATACTCTTTTCTTCAATATGCTCCGGTATATTGGCCCTGTCAATGAACATCATATTTGTCCCGAAATTTCTTTCAACCGGATCGGTCTTAACCTTGATTACAGCTGAATATTCCACCACACTTATACACCTGTTTTACATTTCACACAATAAAATATTGCCGTTACCTTCATTAAAGATGTTTGCAAAAGGTATAGTGCTATCAATACCCGGCATAATAACAGCCATAATAGCTCAATCAGTTTTTAGTTCCGCGATAATTGTTATTGCAATATCCGCTTCGTTAATATCTGTTTACTGCATATTTATATTCCGGCATTTTAAAAGCCGGTTGAAGTTTTACAATCAAAATTGACAAGAGCCTGCAGAGTCTTATCCAAATAACCCCTGCCGAACTTTCTGTCGGGTTCAAGATAATTTCCCTCGCCCCATTCATTCCATGCTTTTATAAATATTATATTGTGCTCATGGTCACGGACAGAAGATTTCTCGAATATTTTATCACAAAATCCGCCCCACTTATCGGGATTACTTCCATGAAGTATACGTCCGCGAGTACCGCTCCGCGGTGAATGATCGAAATTAGGATATATACTTTGATGTACGTTGACGGCAGGATTGTAATTATCCAGCGCCAACTTTACGTATTCATCATATGACTCCACATACGGGCGTTTGAACACATTCGTTCTAATCTTATTTAACAATTGCCAAAAAGTGGTATGACGATCTATTCCGGCATAAAGATAATCCTCAACGACAGCGTCATATCCTTTTTCAATAAGAATAGATGTACATTTAGGACTGGAACATGCAAAAAAATAAAAGCCGTTCAACCCGTTTTTACGGGCAAGTTCATTCCACACTGACCTAAAAATGTCTATGTCAGGCATACTGACAGGATCAAATATACCAAACATCAGTTTACCGTCAACTTTAAGATACCTCTTATCCCTGAAGGCCGGTAACATGGCATAGAAATGCGCTGAATAATCCGCCTCCCCGTTATAAACTTGCTTAACCAACAGTTTTCGTGAATTGCTCAAAGACCAAGTCTTCTTATACCACGAATGATTTGCCCAGCAAAGACAAAATGGAAAATCAGGAATACCGCTCGAAACGATTTCACTGAAAACCCGCTCCAACAATCGGCGGCCACCAAACCAATAGTGCCAGAAACAAAAGCCTTCTATTCCCGCACTTTGGGCCAATTGAGCTTGCTTTATGCGTACATCGACACTGCGCAAATCATAATAACCCAATTCAGCCGGAACCTTCGGTTGATAATGTCCGGGAAACAGAGGACGCGCTTTTCTTACATTAGTCCATTCTGTAAAACCTGCTCCCCACCATTTATCATTTTCAGGAATAGGATAAAACTGCGGCAAATAAAATGCTATTAATCGAGGTTTTGAGGCGTTCATGAGTTTTCTTTTCAGCAATGCAAATGTAACCAATTTTTGCTTATTTTTTGATTAACCGATATATACTTCAATAAATATTTGCTAACTTAACGCCATAAATTAAATCTATATATTATAGACAGTGCTGAAAATAGACCGCATATGCATATGGATATTTATCATTAGTTTTTTATTCATGCTTCCAAGTGTGAAGCATCTCAAATTTATCGACGAGCTTGTCTCATGTTTATTTTTAGCTGTAGCTCTGACTGACACTATTATAAACCGTGCCTCCCGTAAGTATGCATTATTGTGGATAATAATCGGTGTTATTTCTTCATATGCCATATATTCACTATGTATTTTGAATTATAATTCTCCCGAAGCCATTATCAGCGACTGGATAATTCAGCTAAAACCATTTATACCTTTTGCCGTGATTTTCGCAATAAGGCCACAGTTGCTTGCGATAGATCGATATATCCTCAAAATAATAGCTCTGATTAATTTTCTAATTCTCGTCATAATATTTTTATGCGGAGAAAAAGCCATATATACATATTTGCTTCATATATCTTATTTCGGAACGGGAATTATGATATGCGCTATGGTGTACCTGTACACCTCGATTAATCAAGACGGGACAATCGGACGGGACAATCTGGCAATAATCGTTTTGATGTTAACATCGGGGCTTGCATGCACAAGGGCGAAATACTATGCTATATATCTTTTTTCCCTGTTCTTTCTGTTCATTTATTATCCGGGCGTATTAAAACGCTTGTCACTAAAATATATAGTCCTCTTTCTATCAGTAATAACAGCTGTGTTTATTATGACATGGGAAAAATTCTCATACTATTTCATATTTGGAAATTCCGATACTTTTGACCCTCATACAATAGACACCTACGCTCGCCCCGTGCTATATTTTACCGGAGCGCAGATAATGCTGGACCACTTTCCTCTTGGTACCGGTCTCGCCTCATTCGCATCATACATGTCGGGTGTACATTATTCTGATGTATATTATGAATATGGCATAAATAATATATACGGCCTTTCAGAACAGTTTCCCTCTTTCATATGCGATGCATTTTATCCAAGTCTGGCACAATTCGGCATTATAGGATTGCTTCTGTTTGCCTTGTTCTGGGCTTTCATATATTCTAAATTAAAATACTATCTTTGTATTGATAGTACCACGTACAAATATTTTTATGTAACCGGTGTATTAATAATACTTTTTTTAATGATTGAAAGTATAGCAGCTACTACTTTTGTCCAAACGACAGGCATGCAGTGCATGATAATGTTAGGGATATTGTGCGGAAATGCTGAAAATATTTATCAAGACCAAAAATCGGACTGTTATGTCAACCAACAATAATGAAATAGATCTGAGACGTTTTAACAAAACCGTAAAACGCCATAGACGGATATATATATTGTCTATCGCGATAATCATGAGCGCTGCGGCAATATATTGTACACATCTGTCTCCTATGTATAGGTTGCACTCCACCATGCTCATAGAAGAGTCTGTCAATGACGTCAATCCGGGATCAGGAACCGGGATGAATTCACTTATGAGAGTTTTCTCTATAGGTTCTTTCGGTGCATCATCGGCGGAAAACGAGAAACTGATGCTTTCATCTTATGACATTAAATTAAAAACCGTCCGTCATCTTGATCTCAGTAAATCTTATATCAAATATGACGGTTTAAAAAAAAGCATTCTATCTGCCGCGCAAACACCGGTGATATTACAGACTCCGTCTGAATTGGCCGATACCCTAACGTCTCCTATTATATTTAATATAATCCTGAACAACGAACATGCTGACATAAAAATTAGCCATGGGACTTTTATAAAAAAGACATTATTAGACGTTGAAAATGTGAAATTACCATATGAAGTATCAACTTGCTACGGAAAATTCAAGCTATATGCCCATAATAATTTACCTCTTGAAAAGAAAAGCCATATTAAAATAACTGTTTCGCCAAATGAAGCTGTCGCTCTCGACCTTGACAAGATGGTGGAGATAGAACAAGCGGGCAAACTTACCGACGGACTTGGACTGTCACTTATTTACCCTAATAAAGAGACGGGTATAGATATACTTAACACCATCATGGCTGAATATAACAATAAACGTCTAAAACGTAAATGGGATAATGCAGACTTGGAGATAAAGTTTTATGACGACCGCATACAATATTTGTCTAAAGAACTTAATACCACAGAAAAAAATATCGAAAGTTTAAAAAAGAACAATGATCTCGTATCAGTCGAGAACGAAGCGGCACTACTTGTGGAGAATGAATTCACTTCACAACAGGAATTAAATCGTTTGTTAACGCTACGGAGTTACTATGAAAGCATACTTGACGCTTTAAAGCAAGGCGTCGATAACGACGCCGCACTGCCGGTTGTTTCGGGTTTCGACTTGGAAAAGGGAGCAGGACTACTCATAACGGAGTATAATGACCTGATTCTAAAGCGCAGGGAGTTGACTCGTTCCGCCAAAGGGGAAAACAAAATACTCAAAATGCTGGATTCACGTATATCCTCATTACGTGAGGATATAATCACAAACATGAATGAGCAGATGAGGGCTTCTGATCTTATAATTTCATCCAATAAAAAAGCCAGCGGTACAGTAACCGGCAGAATAAAAGAGCTGCCCACGCATGAACGGACTTATGTGTCGCTTCTGCGTGATCAAAAATTAAAGAATGAACTATATACATTTTTACTTGAACGTCGTGAAAATGCCGTACTCAACAGAAACTCCACCGCTACACTCGGTTTTGTATTTCAAGATGCGTACTGTGAAGAGACGAGCAATAAGCATATCTATATGATATTGTGTATAGCTCTTGTCATATCATTACTATTACCAACATTCTATATTCTGCATGTCCTTCATAAAGACCGCATATATGATGTACTGGATTTTAATTTCGACAATATTGAAGATCATGCCATACAGATGGACGCCGGCTACAAAAACATAACCCGCCTCCGGTCCTTGATAATGGTAAATAATGTACAAAAGACTGTTCTTATTTACGGATATGAATCCGAAAAATTAATGACAGCATTGGGAAACAGCTTCGACACAATGCATCTGAAAACTAAAAAGGCAACCACATCTTCTGTGGAAGAGCTTTTCAATCAGGAGCTAAACAATGAGAACGATGACGACTACCTGTTGATAACAGCTCCTGCGACCAATGACATCGAGCTTTTAAACACCCTCATGACAAAACATAACGCACAAATCGTATTGAGTATAAAATCAGGTTTGCAAAAGCGGAGCTATATAAAGGATATAGCCAATCGGTTGAAAGGTCCGATAACATTTGTCATCTGCAATAGCAATGTATGAAAGTACTGGTTTTGAATTCCATATTATTTACTGCTGAAAAAGGAGTGATACCCACAATCAACAGCATAAAAGACACCATGATATACGGTATGTGTCAAGGCTTCTTAAAATCCGGACATGAACCGGTTTTGGCTGTTGCGGCTGATTATCGTCCCATTGAACCGGAGACATACGATTTTACCGTATTATTCTTTGAATCCAAATTTAAAAAGATTTTCAAACCGGCTTATCTTCCATTCTCAACTTCGCTGAATAAATATATACGACATCACGGAAAAGACTTTGACATCATACTGTCAAGCGAAACTTTTGCATTACCGACATTGTTTGCAGCCATATACTCACCGAAAAATCTATTTGTCTGGCAGGAGCTGACAAAACACCAGAAAAAATTACTCTCTCTTCCCTCAAAAGCATGGCATAACTATGTAGCCCGCCTGATCATATCTAAAGCGGCATGTGTAATACCACGTTCCCTGTCAGCATATAACTTCATATCCGGATATCTCGACAATGTTACCGATACAATTGTCGAACACGGCATAGATACCGGCGTTTTCACTATCTCGGAAATAAAAAAAAGACAATTTATCGTATACTCACAGTTGATAGCACGTAAAAATGTCAAGAGTATAATTACAAAATTCAAGCACCTTCATGATATTAAAGAATATTCCGACATAAAATTGATAATTGCCGGACGAGGCAATGAAGAAGATGAACTCAAATCATACGTAGCCAAATTAAACCTTGACAATAACGTACTGTTCAAGGGTTTTCTGCCACATGATATTTTAAGTAAATACATAAGAGAATCCATGGCTCTGCTGACCGATACATTAAGCGACCTGAACATGGTATCCATTCCTGAAGCTATCGTATGCGGAACACCGGTTGTAACCAATACTATACCGGCATCATCAGATTATATATCCGATAACAATTTAGGAATTGTCAAAGACGGGTGGGATAAGGAGGAACTGATTGAAATAATCGAAAACAACCGATTTTATGTCAATAACTGCATAAAATACAGGCCGAACCTAAGTAATCAGGCTGCAGCAGACAAAATAATCAATCTTTGGAAGAAAGCAGCGGGAGGGTGATGCGGAACACGGTGCCGCGCCGAGGGTCGGAGGAGAGGATGGCGATGCGGCCGCGGTGGTACTGCTCCACTATGCGGCGGGCGAGTGCGAGGCCAAGCCCCCAGCCACGTCGCTTGGTGGTGTAGCCGGGATTGAACACGGTCTTGAAGCGGTTGCGGGGTATGCCCTTGCCGGTGTCGGCCACATCGATTAGGGCGTTGCCGCGCTCGCGTCCGAGAGTTATGGTTATGGAGCCGTCACCGTCAATGGCGTCAACCGCGTTTTTTATAAGATTCTCCATGACCCACTCAAAGAGCGACGCCGAGAGCTCTACTTCAAGCGGCGAAGCGGCGGGATGCAAGGTAAGGGCCACACGGTCCGATATACGTGTGGACATATAGTTGACGGCACGTCTGACAACCTCGTTCAGGTCGACCGGCTCCATGCTTGGCCGCGACCCTATCTTGCCGAAGCGCGAGGCTATCATGGAGAGCCGCCTGACATCCTTGTCCATCTCCCCCACCGTATCGGGGTCGACACCAAGCGACGGCAACAGCTCCATCCAAGCCATAAGCGACGATATGGGTGTGCCGAGCTGATGCGCGGTCTCTTTTGACAGGCCTATCCACACCTTGTTCTGCTCGGCTTTTTTGGTTGAGGTAACGGCGTAGTACACAGTGGCCACAAATATAAGCATGACAAGTATCTGCACATACGGATAGTAGCTCAACAGCCGCAGCAGACGGCTGTCCTCGTAGTACAGATGCTGCCTTACGCCGGGCGATATGATGATGTGTATGACGTTTGACGTGCCTTTCAGCTCATTGAGGCGCCGGTGGAGAAAGTCGGAGTTGGCCTGCGATATGTAAAGAGGATGCAGCGAGTCGGCCGGCTCAGGCAGGTCGAAGTTGCGATGAAGTATTATCACGTCATTGTCATCGGCGAGGAGTACGGGTATCGTACGGTTGCCCTCGATTATACGGAGCACAAGCTCCATGTCGGGCGGAGCCACGGAATCGCCCTCGGCCACGGCCGCATCATAGCCTATGACGGTCTTGGTGGCATCGGCCCATATCTCCATCCGTTCGTGCTCCTGCCGTGCAAGGTCTGACACTATGCGGTCCGACACGAAAAGAAACACGGCCACCACACACAGCGCTATGACGATAAAGGCGATTGTGCCGTAACGTCGGGTGTCATATATGTCAGCCATCGTAATCCTGCTTTATAAACCGGGCCACGGAGTTGGCGGTATTGGGCCCTATGATTATATCGGCCGCCTCCTTGACCTGCGGAAGTGCATTGTCCACGGCCACGGCCACATCGGCAACCGCCATCATGGGCAGATCATTGAGATTGTCACCGAACACTACCACTCTGTCGGCTCCGCTGCGACGGGCCACACGGCTCACCGCATCGGCCTTGCTGACACCGGCGGCAAACACCTCCAGTATGCCTACATCGTCGCCGAATATGTCGATGTAGGCGCTTACCGAGCAGTCAACGCCGGCGCGCAGCTCCTCGGCAAGCGGGAATATGCGGTCGACAGGCCCCATGGCAAACAGGAGCACTGTAGCGGGCAGGTCACGGCTAAGCGCGGCCTCATCGTCAAGTATGAAGCGCTTCAGGGCAAGGCGGTCGCGCTGCCCGATAAAGCGCCGGTCATCGGCTGACAGCGGACCGCTGTGATACACAAGCATCAGGTCGCGGTCAAGAGTGTATACAAACGGATATACACCGTGGCGCAGACATATGTCGCGCACGGTCGCCGACACGTCGGCGGGTATAAGTTTTGTATCGATATAACGGCGGCCGTGGCGGTCCCACAGGGCGGCTCCGGTCATGACTATGGCCGGCAGGGCCGTAGGCGCTTCAGCCAACAGCGGCTCCACGGTAGCGGGTGTACGCGCGGTAGCTACGGTTATGAGCGCTCCGCGCGCCGTAAGGTCGCTTATTATAGCGGCGCTCTCGGCCGACAGCCGGCTCCCGGCATCAAGAAGAGTGCCGTCAAGATCGCTTACATAAATGGTGCTCATAAGTCGCGCCGTTCATAACGTTGCAGGGCCTCGATCCACTCCTCGGCTATGGGCGCCGACTTTCCTGTAGTAAGGTCAATGCCGGCCATTACCGTACGGCCCACGCACTTGACCTCGCCCGTAGCGGTGTTGACTATGCGCTGCTCAAGCGAGAAGCTCTTTTCGCCCATACGGGTCACGGTGGTGAGCACCGCCGCCGGCTCATTGATATAGGTCGGGGCATAGTAGTCGCAATTGATATTGACCACCACTATGTTTATATGCTTCCAGTCGACGGCCTGCGGCAGCACGTCCTGAAAATAAGAGCTCTTGCCGAGGTCGAAAAACTGTATATATACGGCATTGTTAAGGTGACCGAGCATGTCGAAGTCGTTGAACCTCATCTGCAGGGGCACCATATGGCGGAACGGAAATTGCGGAGCGGGCACACGCGGGTTGTCCGATTGCGGCAGACTGATCTCTTCAGGCATACAATCGTGCTGCATCAGAGAAATTTGTCGCCGTAAGCGAGTTTCACGTCGTTTACGTACTGCTTGATAGTCTGCTCGTCGGCCTTCGGACATACAAGGAGCACATCGCCTGCGTCGGCCACGATGTAGTCTTTAAGACCGTTGACCACCACGAGCTTGTCGCCGCGCACGGCAAAGATATTGCCGGTAGAGTTGTAAGCGAGCACACGGCAGTTCTGAGTGACGTTGGCCTCGCGGTTTTTGGGCGAATTGTCATAGAGCGCGCTCCATGTGCCGAGGTCGTTCCAGCCGAAGTCGACACACTCTACATACACGTTTGACGCCTGTTCCATGACGGCATAGTCGATGGATATGTTGACACAGCCGGGAAACTCGCGCCTGATGAACTCGGACTCGGCCGGAGTGCCGAACTCGGCCGTGCCCTTGTCAAACGTCGACATAAGGTCGGGAGCATAAGAGTGGAGCGCCTTCAGAATGGCCTCCGCACTCCAGAGAAATATACCGGAGTTCCAGAAAAACTCGCCGCTGTCGACAAACACCTTGGCGAGGTCTATGTCGGGCTTCTCGGTGAAGGTCTTTACCTTGAGTATATCGCCCTCGAAAGGCTGCCCTATCTGTATGTATCCGTAGCCGGTCTCGGGACGTGTTGGCTTTATGCCGAGAGTGAGGAGGGCATCATGATTCTCGACGAAGTTAAAACCGGCCTCAATCGATCTTACAAACTCCGACTCGCGGGTGATCAGATGGTCGCTCGGCGTCACTATCATGGATGCCTGCGGGTCCAAGGCATGTATGTGGCATGCGGCCCAAGCTATACAGGGCGCGGTATTGCGGCGTGCCGGTTCAAGAAGTATCTGTGAGTCGGTAAGCTCCGGGAGCTGCTCCTTAACGAGAGGGGCATACATGTCATTGGTTACCACTATTATATTTTCTTTCGGAACCACAGGCAATATACGGTCATAGCTCATCTGCAGCAGCGAGCGTCCGGTCCCGAAAAAGTCGATAAACTGTTTTGGGCATTCCGTACGGCTGTAAGGCCAGAAGCGGCTTCCTATACCTCCGCACATAATCACACAATAGCGATGCTGATTATTCATATCGGTCAATTAATGTTGGTTATGGACTCAATTAAAGCGATAAGTCCGTTATCGTCATCGCTAAGATAATAAATTTTATTGTAACCGCAGCCCTATTTACTCCAAAAAATATTAAAGCGGACCTATGCCGGGCGGCAACGATGGCGCGCACCGGCAATATGGCCGCAGGGTCATGCCCGCCATATGCGGCGAGCAGGGCCCTGCGGGACATGGAGCGATACGCCGTGAAAAGACATTATCCGTTAATCAACAAAAATCTGTAAGAGAATTTGCTGACGGGACAAAAATATAAAATGCACTGTCAGCAGCAGCCATATCCTTACCCCGTATTTTCAGGGCATTTGCTTGGAAATGGCGAAAATTGTCGTATATTTGCATTATAGGTATAATCATTAAACAACCTTATAAAACAGCTATGGAAGGATGGATCATTTGGCTTGGCATGGCGGCTCTGCTGCTCATAGTCGAAGTACTCACGCAGACGATGTGGAGCCTGTGTCTTGCAGCCGGGTGTATCGCGTCGATGACCGCGGCTTTGTGCGGTGTCGGTACGGAGTGGCAGCTGGCGCTTCTTGTAGTATGTTCGTTTATAGCCTATCTGGTGCTTATACCGCTGTTCAGACGTCGCCACGGCCACACCAAGAGCGGCGACTCGCGCACGGGCATGGACGCTCTGCTCGGACGCCGCGCCATAGTGACCCATGAGATAAAGCCCGGAGAGTGCGGCCGCGCACGCATAGACGGCGACAACTGGCAGGTGCGCGCGCCGGGAGCCGACGGGGTCATAGTCCGGGGTTCGGAAGTGACCGTGACAGGCTACGACAGCATAATACTCGATGTGGCGGCAGTCAGCGACGGCCTATAACAGACACTCTCCCCAAAACGAACCGGCCGAGCGGCCCGGCATCAGGGCGTAGCCGACAATCACGACAAAAACAAATAATCATATTATATGTCATCAATCATCATTCTCGTCATCGTGGTCGTCATACTGACCATAGTCATCATCTCGGCAGGCGTCAAGGTCGTGCCGCAGTCCGAAACCCGCGTCATAGAGCGTCTGGGCCGCTTCCACAGCGTGCTGTCGCCGGGTCTGAACTTCATCATACCCTTTGTGGACCGCCCCAAGACCATCTACACGCGCCGCGCCGAGACAGCGATAGGCGGACGTGTGATAGTACGCACCACCGCCACCACAATCATAGACCTGCGCGAACAGGTGTATGACTTTCCGTCGCAGCAGGTAATAACGCGTGACAATGTCACCACCGAAATCAACGCGCTGCTGTACTTCCAGATCACCGACCCCAAAAAGGCCGTATACGAGATAGACAATCTGCCCAACGCCATAGAGAAGCTGACGCAGACCTCGCTGCGCAACGTCATAGGCGAACTTGAGCTTGACGAGACCCTGACCTCACGCGACACCATCAACTCGAAGCTTCAGCTGATACTCGACGACGCCACCAACAAGTGGGGCGTCAAGGTGAACCGTGTGGAACTTCAGGACATAACACCGCCCGAGAGCGTGCGCGTGGCCATGGAGAAGCAGATGCAGGCCGAGCGCAACCGTCGTGCCGAGATACTCAACGCCGAGGGTGAGAAGCAGTCGCTCATACTGCGCTCCGAGGGCGAGAAGACATCCAAGATCAATCAGGCCGAGGCGGTGAAACAGACCGAAATACTGCGTGCCGAGGGCGAAGCGCGCGCCATAATCCTCAACGCACAGGCCGAAGCCGACGCCATAATGCGCGTGGCCGAGGCAGTCAGCGCATCCAAGACCGACCCGGCCACCTACATGCTCGCCATGAAGTACATCGACACCCTGCGCGAGATGACCTCAGGCAAGGACAACAAGACCGTCTTCGTGCCCTACGAAGCCTCGTCGGTACTCTCCTCGATCGGCTCCATCCAGTCGCTCTTTGACAAGAAATAACCCTTACTCAAGCCAATATAAACACCACCGTCCATGACTTCACACGGCATGGACGGGGGCGTTATAAGATACGAATCACTACAGAGCGCTATTGTATAAACATGAAGTAGATATACAACATCCCAGCAAACGCCAATAGAATCAATACAAGTGTAATTAGCGCCATAGCTCCTTGACGTACGGCTTGGCTGAACTGACGTCTGAAATCCAAATATCCGAGATGCCACTTATACCAACATGAAAAACGGCGTTTTTTAATACTACTTTTGCGTAAGAAAATACTATTATATCCACGTCTAAACCATGATTGTCTCTTACGCTTGAACCTGCGTCTTAATACAATGTTGTGATATCCCTCAAAAATAGACAAACCTAGAATGACCAATCCTATAATAATAAGGATATTCGTCAAAAACTGTTGTTGGTCAAATTTTTCAAGGGAAACAGGTTTAAACTCAACAACAGCTTGCGTGATTTTAATCATTGCGACCACCAAAGCGAGAACTCCA
Source organism: Candidatus Homeothermus arabinoxylanisolvens (assembly GCA_001689405.1). GTDB lineage: Bacteria > Bacteroidota > Bacteroidia > Bacteroidales > Muribaculaceae > Muribaculum > Muribaculum arabinoxylanisolvens. Next base: position 26,812 of record LUJO01000022.1, read on the forward strand.
GTGGTCACAACCAAGAAATTGCGCTGTGCAAGTACATTATTGACAAGAGTACGTCGACTTTGAGTCATATGGTCAACTTCGGCCTCCTGAGTTTCAAGAAAGTCCTTTGCCTTTTCAATACGGGCGTCGTCAACAAGGCCATTATGCTCCATAACATTTATGTAAGAACGAGCATACAGTAAAATACCTTTTATATCAAAGGCATAGCTCTTGAATTCTTTACGCTTGGCCCTTGTCACAGGAGTCAGAAATGCATCAAGTTGATGGCGAAATATTCCTGTCATATCCACACGTCCATCGGCATGCTTGGCCGGATGAAGATTTGACGCCGGTAGATAAGTATCGTTAGCTTCATTATGATGATAATTGCAATGAAACAGATACTTAATATAATTCATCGCCGTTTTAAAAAGCCGATGAAGAGGCACATTCTGCGTATAGTCGTAGCAAGTGTCTTTCGCCGCATACTTGTCACGATATTTTTCAGGTGTTAGGTCTTTTAGCAACAATATGCCGTCACGGGTCAACATTACGTCAAATATAAAGACCGACAGCTTATTTTCACGGGTTCCGATAGCATTCATAGTTTCATAAAGTTGTTCCCAACTTGAAACCATTACCTTTCTCTTATCAGCCAATTCTGACATATCAACCGCATTGCGAAAATAATCAGTATCATACTGTTTTTTTCTTTTACAAAGAGATTGCATACCTCTAATAAAAGATATTTCATCTTCATCAAAAGGGTTGTCAATATCTACAACATCTATGATAAGACGGCCGAATAGCAAACCATCGGTGGCCATGTATTTACTTAGCTCCTCATCGTCAGCGAGGCCATAATTTGCCAAAAAAGTACTGTCAACCTTACCATCATTTATAGCTCCTGCAAAATAATAGCGGGAAGTACGGATATAATCATTGTCATTATCGTCACTTTTGCTGTCATCAACATTAACCAAAGATGTAGCTATGACATAACGACTGCTTTTGAAACCATCATAATCGGAAATGGATGCCGCATATTTATCTACATCCCCTAAAAGGCTCTTTCCGTCTACTAAATCAAGAGCCAAAGCACCGCGTATAGTGGGTACCCAGCCGAAACAGTCACACTCTGCTATAATCGACTCAAGAACCGCCATGACGAGATATTAGAAAGGTAAGATCAAAGACTGGTCAGCTTCTAATTTATCTTTCGTTTTATTATACACCACACCATGGCTGCGTAAAGCCACGTCAGTAGTGTTTCTATTGGATAGAATAGCACTTAAATTGATCAAATGCCTTACGAGCTTCCCGACAAGGAAAACGATCAAAATGCTTAAAGCTATAAGCGCTAATACCACGAAAAATAATTTCATATTATTATCGGTTAGATTATACTTAATCATGCTTACACAGCATAAAACGCACAAAGATAGCACTTTTATTGTTATTTACATAACTATTTATAATATTTTCACTTTGTAACGGCAATATTTAGTTGGAGGAAGGAGGAGTGAAACCATGATATAAGTGGCGGAAGGCGGCCGGGGGCTGCGGGGAAGTGGCGGGGGCTGCGGAGGTGATGGGGCCAATGGGAAACAGGGGGGACGGGGCATTGGGCGGGGGACGGAAAGAGAGCGAGGGGATGCGCCATTGCGGTGCATCCCCTCGCGAGTTATAAGGGAAGTATGAAGTTCTATATCCGTTTATTCCGGTCTCTTTATGGTTACGTTTGAGTACCAATCGTAAAGACCTTCGTATACAAAATCGGGGGCAGAATATATCGCCAAAGCAAGTCCATAGTAACGCGGATCAAATGTTATCTCAGACATGTCAGGACTAACAGGACAAACAATACTTCCTGCCGTTGCTATAGCTAACTTATTATTCCTGACAACAATACCGCAAGTCTTAAACGCAGCCTTGAAGTCACCAAAGTTAAACAATTCGTTGTCAGATGTTCCACTCATAAATGAGTTTAAAGGAATACTTACCGTACAAGACTGATCAACCTCATTATACTTAAACTTGAAAGGTATCCAACAAGCACCGCTCGGGCCAACTCCATAAGCATAAAGTTTCTTGCCATATTCATTGGTTCCCGGTTTAGGGGTCTCTATACTGATGGGAAGTTCAACCGGATTATTATCTGCATCATAACCGGTCAGAATCCAAGTACCGCGCATGAGGTTGTAGGGCTGGTCATCTTCATCAATAAGGTTGACGGTAGTAGTACCGATAGAACCTACTGAAGCACCTTCAACGTTCTTGATTGTTACAGTGAATGAACGAGGATCATTGATATCCCAGTCATCAATAGTCTCTATTTCAACTTGACCGACTTTTTCTGAAGCCGAGATATTGATAGTTTTTGAAGTTACGATGTAATGTACATTCTCCATAGCAGGACCTACACCGTTTTCAGCAACTTCAACAGTAACTTGTACCGGCCCGTTGGGGTTGCCGGTAACTTCGATAGGAACACCGAAAATGCCCATACTTTCGATGACATCCATCTGCGCCTCTTTCATGCTTACAGTAACGCCGGCAGCGGTATTCCAATCGTTATCGTCACCAGAACATGCCGTAAGGCAGAGTGCTGCAAGACTTATGAGTAAGTATTTATATAGTTTCATTGTATTTAATATTATGATTCGAGATTATTAATCGCCATAACCGGGATTCTGCTGTCCTTTAAGCTGAGGGTTGATCTCCATCTCATCAGTCGGGATAGGCCATGTGTAACGGTAATCATTAGCAGTATAAACACATGACAGCGACAATGGAACGATGAAATCCTCAAGAGCGGGACTTAAAGGATAGTCACCATCGCGCTGGAAACCAAGTCCCCAACGGCGAAGATCGCTAAGACGGAAGCCTTCACCGATAAGCTCCTTACCGCGCTCCTCACGTATCTGATTGACAAGAGCGGTACCACTATAATTCTGGTCGGTCCAACCCTTTATACGGTTTTTGCGAAGTGTATTAAGAGCATTGTTGGCAGCAGTCTCACCACCGGCAGTGGCGGCAGAAGCCTCGGCAAGAATAAGGTACTGCTCGCTCAGACGGAAAGGCATAGGTATGGTCTTACGATAGTCGGTACCACTTATAATAGCAGCATTTCCGGGATACTTGAAGAATACGATACCTAAAGCAAGGTCTCCCTCGAAGTTAAGTTGCCAAATATTAAAGAAAGCGTCGAAACGAACATCATTTGCCTCAATAGCACCTTCAGGAGTTATAGTCCAGTCATAAGAGAACAGAACATCCATAGTTGGGATATAGGATGCTGTATTATCATCCTGATACGATATATATCCGTAAGCAGTAGAAGAGATAGCACTTGACTCTGTAGCATCGACAAATGGCTTGAAAATAATCTCATTATTGTTGTTGTCAGTCCACATGTCAATATAATTATTGAGATTAGCAAGAGTATACAGGCCTGAATTAATCACTTCGCTTGCCTTGGTGGCAGCAGTAGGATAATCTTTCGTAGCAAGAGCTATACGAGCCTGAAGCGCGCGTACGATATAAGTATTGATGTAGGGCGACTGCGGTTTTAAAGCAGAATTGCTTACCTGCTCAAAGGCCGCAAGACCATTGAATGCATCGGTCAAGTCATCATTGATGCGCTTCAAAGTTTCTGCAAATGTGCTACGGCCGGGATAGGTAGAAGAATCGCCGGTCGGCTCAAACTTAGTCACCAACTGTAGTCCGAGAGCGGGAGTGTCGGCCTTATCAGGAGTATAATCCTGACAGAAACGGTCCATCAGCCAATAGTAGTAATAACCACGGGCAAACTTGGCCTCGGCAATATAACGGTTCATATCAACAAGCTGATCCTCGTCAAAACGGCCCTCTGTAGCAACAGCTGCCTCAGCAACACCAAGGAAGTAATTGACCGACTGAATACGAGAGTACATAGCCTGATAAATGGGAGTTATATCCTGCGAACTGGGGGTCAAAAGACCGTTATTCAATTCTCCCGTACGGTTACCGGCAGTGGTAAGTCCGATGAATTGATCAGATTGTATATCGGAATCATACAGGTAAGCACCGCTGTTCATCGAACGAATACTGTTGTAGATACCGTTGCGGAAACGAGCGAAGTCGTTTACGCTCTGAAGCGCGTTCTGGTCATCAAGCGCTCCGACCGGGGCCTTGTCCATGTCGCAGGATGTCAATAAGCCCAGCCCTAAGAAGATTGATAATAATATCTTTTTCATTGTGAGTTTTCTTTTAGAAAGTTACTTCAATACCAAATTCATATTGACGGGTATTGGGGTATGCATTCAGCACGAGGTTGCGCTCCGGCTCGGGGTCATAACCGGTGTAGCCGGTAAAGGTAAGGAGGTTACGGCCGGTGAAGTGGAATGCAACGTTGCTAAGCGCAATCTTGTTAAGGATAGCCTTGGGCAGATTGTACTGGAGAGTAAGGTTCTTAAGACGCATGTAAGAAGCATCCTCAACGAAACGGGAGTCAAACTGGATAGCCTCACCGTAAGCGGGGATATCGGTAACATCGCCGGGCTTCATCCACATGTTAAGCATCTCGGTGGTCTGGTTCATGCTAAGACCGTTGGCAGAGTTCTGAATAAATATAAGCTCGTTGTTAAGCATATACTTGTCGGCAGCCCAAGCCCAGTCGCAACGGAGCGAGAGGTCTTTCCAACGTACATCAATGCCCCAGCCGCCTGACCACGGAGCGTAGTAGGACTTGCCGAGAAGACGAGCGTCGCGCTCTTCATTGAACTCTTTGGTAAGGTTACCGTCTATGTCAAGCCACATCTGCTTACCGTCACGGGGATCAACACCCATGAAGGGGACGTAGAAGAGTTCACCGTAGGGGTGACCGACAGCAAGCTGCATACCGTAGTTGGCGAGAGTATATTCCTGCTTGCCGTTGAAGAGCTCTTTAATCTCATTCTTGTTGTAGTTGAAGTTGACGCGAGCACCTACGTACCAGTCACGGTTCTTGAAGATATCGGCCTGAAGGTCAAAATCGATACCGGTGTTGGTCATAGAGCCGATATTGCCGTAACCGCTTGTGAAACCGGTAGTGGCACTGTAAGGAATATCCATCAACATGTCGACAGTCTTCTTGTGATAGAAATCGACATCGAAGTTGAGATGATTGAACAGACCAAACTTAAGACCCAAATCGAGGGATTTAACTGTCTCCCAAGTAAGGTTATAGTTAGGAGCCTGCGAGATACCGAGAGTACCCTGTCCATTGTAGGGGTTAGAGCCACTACCTACAAGACCGTAGTACATGTAGTTGTCAATCGATGAGTTACCTGTAGTACCGTAGCTGAACGACAGTTTGAGGTCATCGAGCCAATTAACGGGCTGGAGGAACGACTCGCCTTTGGCGTTCCACATCACACCGGCTGACCAAAAGTTGGCCCAACGGTGGTCGGGAGCGAACTTGGAGCTACCGTCGCGACGGAAAGTAGCGTCAACGAAGTATTTACCGTCATAGTCATAAGAAGCTGTAGCGAAGAAAGAATTGAAAACGCTCTCTTCGATGTGCTGAGAAATATCAGCCATCTTCACGGTAGTACCGTTGGTAAGAAGCAACTGACGAGGATCGGTCTGACCGTCGGTTTCAACACCAAACTGATTGGATTTAGTTATAATAGACTCCTGACCAAGCAGAGCGGATATATTGTGAATATCGTTCACCGAGAAGCGATACTCGGCAGTGTTGGTGTAAGTAAACGCATAGTATCGCTGGAATGACTGCTCGTTCCATCCGGTAAGAGATGAAGCGGGAGCTTTATTACCCATAGGTGTTACGAAATCATCCTGAGGAACCTGTGCATAGTCCACACGATAGTCGAAAGCGTCAACAGCCTGCTGTGCACGCAGTGTAAGGCCCTTTATAGGAGTAAGAGTCTCGTTCAAAGCCACATTAGCGGTAACTTTATTCTTGTAAAAGTTACGAGTGGATGCAAGCCAGTGAGGATTGAACACACCCTTAATCCACATATAGTCGGCCTTGTCGCCCCAAATTATATTGTCATTCTCGTCAAAGTCATAATAACGAGCGGGCTGATAAGGGAACATCCAACGGGCAAACGCCATAGGCTGGTTCCAGTTATTGCGCATGCTCGATGCGTCAGAGAAGTAGTTTGACTCCCACTTCGAGTAACCGAAGTTGCTGCTGAAGCCTACACGGAACCAATCATTGACTTTAGCTTCAAGATTGGCACGGAGTGAGGTACGGTTCATTCCTGACTGGGCAATGATACCTTCCTGATCATAGTGGTTGAGAGATATATAGTAGCTCAATGTCTCGCTACCACCCTGAACGGCGGCCTCCACAGAATATGTGGGTGCATCGCTGTCAAACATCTCCTTGCGCCAGTCGGTAGACACGCCATAATCGTCAACCAATGCGCGAATAGTGGGTGATACAGTATTTGTACCGGTAATCGAACCGATCATGTCGCGGAACTGGACGTACTGCTTGGCATTCATCATGTCGATTTTGTCGGGTACCATCTGCGAGAAACCGTAGTTGGCACGAACAGTGACACGGGCTTTCTGACCGAATTTACCTTTCTTGGAGGTGATGACGATAACACCGTTGGCTGCACGAGAACCGTAGATGGCAACAGAAGCGGCATCCTTAAGGACGGTAACGCTCTCGATGTCGGTGGGGTTCATCGTGGTGAAGATGTTGGACGATACGGGAGCTCCGTCAAGGATAAACAACGGAGTGATACCGGCCTCGATAGAGTTGACACCACGAATACGGATAGTCGAAGGAACTGCGGAAGGTTCACCCGACGAAGAGAAAATGTTAAGACCGGACACCTGACCCTGAAGAGCGTCAACGAAAGTCGCGGAGGGTGTATTTTCAAAAACTTCATCGCCGACGACTGAAACTGAGCCGACGAGAGAGCCGAGTTTTTTACCTGTACCGTAGCCGGTGACTACGACTTCGTCGAGGCGGTTGTCAGACACCTCAAGTTTCACGACCATACCGTTGGTGAGAGGCACGGTGACGGTCTTCATACCCACGTAAGACACTTTTACTTATTTGACACTGCCGGGGACGGTGATATGGAATTTACCGTCGATGTCGGTGGCCGTACCGCTACCGCCTCCGACGGGCACGACAGTCGCTCCAATAAGTGGCTCGTTGTCGGCCGCAGAAACTACCGTACCGCTGACCGTACGTGTCTGCGCTGACACGACGGCAACCATAAGTAGCCCACAAAGCATAAGAAATAACTTCTTCATACTACAAAAATTGATAAAACTAAATAAAAATTAACCTAATAAAAAATGTTCGCACTTTGGCGATGTCGCAAAATTACTAATAAAGTTTAATAAAATGGCATAAAATCTAATTTATTTTCAAAAAAGGGTGTTTTTTGAGTGAAAAATGGCGCAATTTTATCATTTTGGCTAATTGTCGAGGGCTATTTTAACATTTTGATATTTGGGTAGAGGGGGGAAGGGGGAGCAATAGGGCTAATAAGACCAATTGGACTAATTGGACTAATGACTAATGGCTGTTGACTAAAGACCAACAGAACATGATGAGAGGAAGAGGTGTTATATTTTTATCTATAATTTATTACGACTATGAATGACAGATTAAGTTATGAGGAGAAGAAGGAGCTGCCCGACAGTGTATTCGGGTTGCCGGAACGACGTGAGTATCCGATGCCTGACGCTGCCCATGTGAGGGCGGCGGAGGCTTATTTCAGGTATTGTCCGGAGGATCTTAAGCCGAAACTGGCACGGGCCATCATGGAGCGTGCCAAGGAGTACGGGGTGGATGTGGAGAGCCCCACGGTGAAGAGCTACGCCGAGAGCTGACGGGCAGGAGTCTTTGCAGACTCCGCTGTAGCGGGGGCTCTGCTTTCCGGAGACTGCGCCGGCAGTTGGCCGGCTTGTCCCCGGCTAACGGGAGCATGCGACTTTCAGTCGCGGCACGGATAGCGCACCCCTTGCGGAGGTTATAGGGCCTATTAGTCTAATTGGACCAATGACTACGGTGGCGGGCCATGCGGGACAAAGCCGGGCGCCGTGGTACCGGCGCCCCTACCGGTGGGATGATAGGACCAATTAGACCAATTAGTCTAATGGGACTAATGACTAACCGGCTAATGACTAATAGGGCTAACCGGCTAATGGTAGGCGGGCTGCCGGCGGAAGCCGGCTATGAGGTCGCGGCCGAAGAGTACCCAAGCCGAGGCTGCCACAGCCGCAAGAAATACGAAGCCCACGAGTATGAGCATCTTGGAGGGCTTTGAGGCGCGCAGGGGCACGGTGGCGGGCTGCACCACGGTATATACGGGTGTGGTCTGCTGCACTTTGGCACGGGCTATCTGCAGCTGCTGCGCTGTCTGGTTATAGAGGCTGAAGGCGAGTGAGGCCTCGTTTTGCAGGCGCTCGCTTTCGGTCTGGGCGGCACGGGTGGCAAGGCCCTGATTGCGGTCCATGTACTCGGCGTATTTCTGCTGCGCGGCAAAGTAATCCTGCTTGGCCTCGTCGTTTATACGCTGCGCATACTCCATGTCGCGGCGTGCCTTTTCGGTGCGGTAGTCGGTGACATAGGTCTTAAGACGTGCGGCCACAGTGTCGGCAAGCATGGCCGATACCATGGGGTCCTGCATGGTCACCGATAGCGATATGACGGAAGTCTTTGTGTCGACATCGGCGCCTATGCGTGCCGCGAGGGCATCCACCACAGCGCTTTCTTCGGGCGTGAGCTTGAACGCATCGACACCTCCGTCGCCTTTCGCGGTGTCATCGGAGCGGAAGAGCGACATGACTCCGCCTATGGCCTTTCCGGGCAGGGCCATGACGGCGCTCCACCACGGGGCCGACGTGTCCTCCTCTATAAAGGCGCGTACGGTGGTCGTATGCTTGCCTTCGGCATCGGTGACAGGTACGTCGAAGAGGCTTATGGCAAAGGGTACGGAGCTTACTACGTCGGGGTAAAGCTGCGGGTACACGGCATCGGCACCCGAGCCTCCGCCGAGATTGACTCCGGCCATGGCCGCCAAAGCACCGAGGCCGCCGGAGCCGGCTTTATTGTCGCTCATCTCGGGAGCGAGTTTTATAGTGGTGGTATATTCCTTAGGTATGCTGAACGCCACGACAAGGCCTACTACGGCGCCTATGGCTCCCCACTTGAGGATAGTCCTGCGGCTGTCCCAGAGTTTGCGGGCGAGCTCCAGAAGGTCTATCTCCTGCTCGTCGTCATTGCGCGTCACGTCTTTTTCTTCCTGCATATAGATGATAGTTGAGTGAGTCGATCATTATTTAACCATATTGGCTATGGCAGCCGCCATAGTACCGAGGCCGGTAATGACTCCGGTCATCGACAGGATGGCCGACCAGTTCACACCGTTGCCTTTCTGCTTCGAGGGGATGATAACCTGACATCCCGGCTCTATGGGCACATTGCCTTTGGCGCGGGCCACCGAACCGTTCATATACACGACGAAGGCCTTGTTTTTCTTGGCGCGTTCGCCGTAGCCTCCGGCCTGATCTATGTAGTACTTGAGCTTCTTGCCGGGCTTGTACATGACGGTGTTGGGGAACATGACCTCGCCCGATATCTTGACGGTATTGACAAGCTCGGGCACAACCAGCTTATCGCCCTCCTGCATCACGAGGTCGGCCTCGCTTCCGGGGTGTGCGAGAGCCTCCTCAAGTTCGATAGCCACACTGTAGGATGTGGGCAGATTGAGTTTTGCCACGGATATGGAGTCGCCTCCGCCCTCCATCGTAGCGGCAAGACGCAGGGTCTCGTCGCGCACGGCAATCTCTTCGGGTGTCATCTGACGCAATACATGCGCGCCACGCAGATAAGCCGATTTAGTCACTCCGCCGGCACGGCGCACGAGGTCGCTCACGCGCTCGTTTTTATTGGCAAGGGTGTAGCCGCCGTCAAAGGCCACCTCGCCCTGCACCTCCACGCGGCGCTGGGTCTGATAACCGGGGCTGCGGCGCACCTCGACAATGTCATAGGGCTGCAGCGTGAAGCCGGGAGTGCCGTCGATGACGAGGCCGTCCTTAAGGCCGAATGAATATACTTTGGCTATCTCGTCGGTAGGCATAAGACTTGTGGGGTCGACAACACGGCGCGATACGTCGACACGTGCCGTCGAGGCTCCGCGCAACAGACCGCCGGCCTGCACCACGAGGTCCTCGACAGTGGTATTGTCGGCAAACGGATATATACCGGGGTTGTTTACCTGTCCGTAAATGGCAAGCGCGCCCTGATCCTCAAGTACCTTCACGCTCGGTATCTCCACGATGTCGTTGCGCTTCAGCGTCACGTCGGCGCGGCGTCCCGAGAGTATGCCCTCGATGTCGAGCGGTATCAGCTCAAGCGACAGGTCGGGTCCTTCGCGATACAGCATGGCGCGGGTGGTATAGGCGTCCTCAAGAAGTCCGTCGGCGTTTTTGATAAGGTCGCCGACAGTGCGCAGGTCGGTAGCGAGCGCATACATGCCGGGGCGGAATACGGCGCCCTTCAGCTCCACGCGGTTGGCATAGCGGTCGAGTATCGACCCTACGGTCACTACGTCGCCGTCATTGAGCCGGTAGCTCGCGAAGTCGCCGTTGACGATGTTGAACAACTCGTTTTCGCGTCCTGTCTGGCGGGCGAGTCTAACCTGCTCGGTGTATGCGTCGCCGGAGAAACCGCCGGCATATTCGAGAAGGTCAGCAAGAGTCTCGTCGCTCTTTATCTCATAGGCCATAGGGCGCTTCACGTTGCCCTCGACCGATACAAGGCGGTCATAGGGCGGTATTATGATGACGTCGCCCTCCTGAAGGCGAATGTTGCCGGTCTGCTTTCCTTCAAACAGGTACTCGTACACATCGACGCCCACTATGCGGCGTCCGCCGCGGAGCACGTCGATATTTCGCATCGAGCCTATGTCGTTTATACCGCCGGCCTTGTACAGCGCATGAAACACGGTCGAGAATGGCGACAGGCGGTATGTGCCGGGCACAACGGCCTCACCCATGACATCGACCTGAATGGTACGCACCTGCCCGAGAGTGAGGTTTATGTCGCTCTCCGGCTCGTTGCCACCTATGCCGGCGTATTTGCTCGCGAACTTGTTTTTGATATGGTTGTTGGCCTCCGAAATGGTCATGCCGTTGAGATACACCGGACCTATCTGCGACACGATTATGCTGCCCTCGGGCGATATGGTCTGACGTATCTGGTCCTCGCTCGCACCCCATATGTCGATGACTACCTCATCGCCGGGGCCGAGGCGGTAATTCTGCGGAGTGGCCACATTCTCGTTGGGTTCAAACGACAGCGACCTGTTGGTAAACACGTTCTGGCCGAATATGCGGCGACGTGCCGGACGGGTGATAGTGTCGGTAATGACATAGTCAAATCCGAGCATGGCCGAGTCGGCCTGCTGCACGGTGACTGACTGACGCATGCGCCCCTTGTCGGCTGCCTGCCTGTTCTCCGAAGTCACGGCGGCCTCGCCTTCATAACGCGATTTGAGTCGCTCCACCTGCTCCTGTGTCACGCCGCGCGCGAGCAGTTCCTTACCTATCTGTTGCTTTGACTTGCCTTGAGCCGTGGCTGTCTTCACGTACTGAACGACCTGCTCGTCGGTCATGCGGGCATAAGACGACACCGAGCCCAAGGATAGAGCCAATAATAATAACGCTATTCTGATTTTACCTGACATATAATTATATCGATTTTGTACCTTATATATATACTCTATTTTGCGGCGGATATTGTGTTGTCGCGGGCTAAAATTTTGCGTGACAGCCATATGTTGACCAAAGTCCACACCAGAACATCGACGACAAGCAGCAACGTCACGTTAACAATATGCGACAGCAAAATGTTGACCGCGCTTATGATCAGCGCTATGGCCACGATAGTGACCATGCACAGACGCGGCTTCAGGCCGAGAGCCAGCAGTTTATGATGTATGTGGGTCTTGTCGGGAAGAAACGGATTGCCGTGATGACGGATGCGTCGCATAAACACCCTGACGACATCCATGCACGGTATGAGGAGAGGAGTAAACGCGAGAATAAACGGATTGACGTCAAGAGTCTTGGGGGTGACTGACGAAGCCAAGTAAAGCTCAAGACTGAGAAACGACAGGATAAGGCCTATGGTAAGACTGCCCGTATCGCCCATGAAGATCTTCTTGCGCTTCCTGACATCGCCGAACACGTTGTAATAGAAGAACGGCACGAGCACACCGAGCGCGGAGAACGACAAAATGGCATACACGTAGCGCTCCAGCATGAAAAACGCACAGCCGTATATGATAAGGGCCGCCGCCGACAGACCCGACGCAAGACCGTCGATGCCGTCGATAAGGTTGATGGCGTTGACTATATATACGATGACAATTACCGTAAGGGGCATGCCGAGCCACCACGGCATCGTCTGTATCCATAGCACGCCGTGGAGCGAGTTGAGCCACAGGCCTCCGGCCAGCAGCAACACGGCACACAATATCTGCATTATGAATTTGGCACGGTAACGCACGCCGATAAGGTCGTCGGACATGCCGACAAGATACAGAGTGAACAGCGAGCAGAAGCCGAACGACAGTGTGGCGGCATTTCGCGTCATGTAGGTACACATGTCGATATAGCCGAGCAAAGTGCTTATACCCAACAACAGCGCCAGCACGCAGCAGATGACCGGAGTGAAGGCAATGCCGCCCAGACGGGGCACGGCGCCTCGGTGTATCTTGCGTTCGTCGGGCTGGTCAAAAAGATCGCGTTTGAAAGCGACCAGCAAAATCTGCGGAATAAGCACACCCGCAAAAAAGACACTAAGCAGAAAGGCCGCGACACAATTAATAAGCCAATAGTTCATAGTCTAATAAATTAGTTGTGGTTTTGACACGATCAGCGCGCTCCGGCCGTGACGGCAAGAGCCCTCTATACAAAATTTCATACCTCTAACAATTAACATATATGCTATTTGCGCTAATCTCGGTCGCAAAATTAAGATATTTTAGCCGTTAAGCCAAATTTAACAGTAGTAAATTTACCATGCCACATGAATCCATGCTCCCCCGCGTTCCCATATAAGCTCCGTATGGGGCAGCCCGCACAGTATCGACCACAGCTCGCGGTTGCCCTCCGCGCTTCCTGTAGTTATGTCGGCCGCACGTCCCGACAGGTGGTAAGAGCGGGCCACTCCGCCCACGGCATTGTTGAGCGCCTTGCAGCGATATCCGCTGTTGACCTTTATGGGAGCGCCGAGGCTACGGCGTGCCGGCTCAAGCACCTCGTCGATGAGCCGCTGCATGTACACCACGGCCTCGGGCGGCGGAGTGTTGTCGAAGCCGAGCCTCTGAGCGGTTGAGCTGTACGCGAGCTCGCGTATGGTGAAGTGACTGGACGCCTCCTTGGCCTCGATGGGCGTGGCGATCTCCATGGCCGCGACGGCCGTAACGATGATAGCGGTGCTTTTCATTGCAATAAGGTTTTTAGATTGTATTCTATACCGCAAAGATAAGCCGTGACGCGGCCCTATTTATGCACAATCGGGCATAACGCCCGAATTTAACATTTCAGGTCGCGGTACACCTCCAGCGGCCACTTCCAGTTCTGGTAGGCAAGCTGCACTATGCCGGGGGCAAGTATGAGTCCCCACAGGCCCGCGTCGGTAAAGTTCATGAACAGCAGCAGAAGCACCACGGTACAGAGTCCCGACACGATAGAGGGTATGAAGAACGGTACGTAGTTTTTTGTAAGCAGCACATTGCCGGCCATGGCGTGGGTCATCTCCAGAAACGATATGACGGCGGCCACGGCTATCATGGCTCCGGGCAGAAGCACCGTCTTGCTGCCCAGAAGTTCGAGAAGATAAGGACCTACAAGACACAGCCCGCCGGCACACAATATATATATGACGGCCGACACGGCCCAGCCACGGCGCACTATGGTGATTATGGCGCTCTTGTCGGCCCTCACCCGCGACGCGGTGATCTTGGGTATGTAGGTCGACACATAGATGCCCGCCACCGAATAGATGCTCGACATGATCTGCATGGTGATGCCGTAGGACGCTATCATGGCAAGCGGCATAAACATCGAGCCGATGAAAATGGCCGACTTCGATATGAAAAAACTGCCCAGCGAGGTGATGCCGATCTTGACCGCGTTGGGAAATATGGTACGCAGCACTCCCCTCGGATCGGAACACTCGGCCTCCCTGAGCCGGGCCGACGTCACGCGGTCATAGAAGAGCCGGTGGGCAAGCACACGCAGTATTACCGTAGCCAGCACCTGCGACGTCACCAGCGCCACAAGACCGCATCCGGCAAATACGAGCGATATGGCCAAGGCAAGATAGGCCATGTGCGACACCACGATTATCTGCTTGATCTCTTTCACATAGCCGCGCCCTTGCAGAAGCCCCTCGAAATAGAGCGTGTAGAGTATAAGCGTATTGTTTACGACGAATATGGCCCACGCCGCAAGCACCTCGTTGCGTATGGACTGATAATTGTCGAGCACCGACAGCAGATAAGGCGTGCCCCCCAGCGCAAGCAGCAGGAAGAGTACCGCCGCGGCCCGCTTGTAAAACCACTGCATGGCCTTTATGACACCTTTGAGCAGCGAGTAGTCGACGGGGCTGTCGCAGTCGAGTGACTCATAACCGCTCCTCTTCAGAGTGGTGCAGCCGCTGTATATATAGGTGACCGTACGCACAAAAGAGTTGTTGAAGCCGAAGTCGAGCAGATAGGTCAGCACCGATATCGAAGAGAATATGGACCATATGGCCACTATGTCGGTCGGAAATTTCTTCAGAATGACCGGCAGCAGCAGCAGCGACGAAGCAATCTTCAGCAGCGACGCGCAGAAATTCCACACGACGTCGGCGCGTCCTATTTTGTTTATTCTCTTTTGCTCCATAGCGGGTTATCGGACTGATTGGTCTTATTGCTCTGATTGTTCACTCTCAGGATGCAAGGCATTGTAAATAAGCGAGGCCCGCGAGGGTCCGGTTATGTCGGCGATAGAGTCGATTGAAGCCTCACGAAGGCGCTTGACGCTCTTAAAGTGCTGTAGCAGAGCTTGTTTTGTTTTTTCGCCCACGCCCTTTATATCATCTAACTCACTGACTATCTGGCCCTTACTGCGTCTGTTGCGATGATGGGTTATACCGAAGCGGTGAGCCTCGTCGCGAAGCTGCTGGACCACACGCAGCGACTCGGAATTTTTGTCGATATAGAGCGGGACACTGTCGCCCGGGAAATATATCTCCTCAAGACGCTTGGCTATGCCCACCACGGCTATCGTGCCGCGCAGCCCCATGTCGTCAAGAGCCTCGACAGCGGCGCTGAGCTGACCCTTGCCGCCGTCGACCACGATGAGCTGCGGCAGCTCCTCGCCCTCCTCCATCATGCGTGTGTAGCGGCGGGTAAGCACCTCCTTCATCGAAGCAAAGTCGTCGGGCCCCTCGACGGTCTTGATATTGAAGTGACGGTAGTCGCGCTTGGAGGGCTTGGCATTGCGAAACACCACACACGAGGCCACGGGGTTGGTGCCCTGTATATTTGAATTGTCAAAACACTCCACGTGACGGGGCAGCACCGACAGGCGGAAATCGCTCTTCATACGCTCAAGCGTACGCTCCACGCGCTTCTCCGGGTCATGCTTCTCCATCATCTTGAGCGAGTCGACTTTGTTCTGCCGCGCATTGTGGGTCGACACTTCGAGCAGCTTCATCTTGTCGCCGCGCTGCGGTATGGTATACATCACTCCCTCCAGTTCGATGTAGGGCTTCACCGGTACGACAATCTCGTCATACAGCAGGTCAAACTTCTCGGCCGCCTCGGTTATCGCGTAGCCCAATATGTCCTCTATCGGCTCGTCAAGGCGGCGCTTGTACTCAAACGTTATACTGCGCACTATGGCTCCGCGGCGCACGTGCATGTAGTTTACATATACCATGTCGCGGTCATCGTCCACTCCAAACACGTCAATGTCGTCGAGCGTCTGGCTCACGATGACGCTCTTTGACTGATAACGGGCCACGAGGTCATACTTCTCTTTAAGCAACTGCGCCTCCTCAAAGCGGAGTTCGGCGGCCAGCTTCTCCATCTCGGCCCGCAGGTAGTCGAGCAACTCCTGAGTGTCGCCCCGCAATATCTGCTTCACATGATCTATCATCTCGCCGTAATCGGCCTGACCGATAAGCCCGGTGCAGCAGCCGAGGCAGTTTTTAAGATGATATTCAAGACACAGACGCCCCTTGCCTTTAGACACGTAATCGGGGGTAATGGCATGGCGGCACGTACGCACCGGATACAGCTCGCGTATAAGGTTGAGCACCGCCTTGGCCACGCCCGCATTGGTGTAGGGACCGAAGTATTTCGACCCGTCCTTTATACGTGTACGCGTGAGGAACACCCGCGGATAGTGCTCCTTCGTCACGACAATCCACGGATAGGACTTGTCATCCTTGAGCAGTACATTATAGTGCGGCTTGTACTCCTTTATAAGCGAGTTTTCAAGATTGAGCGCGTCCTGCTCCGTCGGCACGACTATATAACGCATGTCGGCTATGTTACGCACAAGCAGCATGGTCCTCACCGACTCGTGGGTGCGGTTGAAGTATGACGACACCCGGCGCTTCAGGTTTTTGGCCTTGCCAACATATATTACGTTGCCTTCCGCATCGTAATAAAGATAGCAGCCGGGGGTGTCGGGAAGGATTGATATTTTCTCCTTCAGCTCCTTTGATTTTTCTACTTTAGCCAATTAACGGTCAACTGTATTTTAGCGTCAATAAACTATGAGCGACGTAACCTCGGCGTCGGCGGGAAGATTCTCACGGCCTTTGAGCGCGCTCAGCTCCACGATGAAGTTGATGTACACCTTACGGGGATTCATGCTTTTTACAAGTTCGTAGCATGCGGCCATAGTGCCGCCGGTAGCAAGCAGGTCGTCATGTATCACTACCACGTCATCGGGCGTTATGGCATCGCGGTGTATCTCTATCTCATCAAAGCCATACTCCTTTTCAAACTTTGCGCTGACCGTATCGGCGGGAAGTTTGCCCGGCTTGCGGGCGGGAACGAAACCGGCCCCTATCTCATAGGCGAGAATTGAACCGCCTATGAAGCCGCGCGATTCTATGCCCACCACCTTCGTCACTCCTTTGTCGCGGTAAAGCTGCGCGAGGTCCCAGCCGACAATGTGCATTGCACGGGGGTCCTTAAACATTGTTGTGAGGTCACGGAATATAATTCCGGGCTTCGGGAAGTCATATACGTCCCTGATTTTCGACTTAACGTATTCCATAAAGTTTATAGTGTTAATTATTTGTCTACTATTAGTTTATATATGTTTCACGTGAAACAATCACCGTCCCATCAGCAGCAGGAGGATGTTTATGTCTGAGGGCGATATGCCGGGTATTCGGCTTGCCTGAGCCACAGTCTCGGGCTGAATGCGTTCGAGCTTCTGACGGGCCTCCGTCGACAGCGCCTTGATTGATGCGTAGTCGAAGCGCCCCCTCAGTTTAAGCTCTTCAAGACGGTGAAGTTTGTCGGCCACCTGACGCTCGCGGTCGATATAGCCCTGATACTTGATGAGTATCTCGGCGGCCTCGACTATCTCCTCGCGGCGCTCCGGCTCTATACTCTCCACGACTTTGCGCAGCGGAGCTATATGGTCGCACAGCGTCATGATCGACAATTGAGGACGCAGTATGAGGTCGTATAGCTTCACGCCCTGCTTCAGCGGCGATGTGCCGAGCGCCTCCAAGGCGGGATTGATCAATGCCGGTTTCAGCGAGAATTCTTTGATAAACGCCATAAGTGCATCGCGCTGTTCGAGCTTGGCGCTCATCAAGTCATAGCGTTCTTTTGTGGCAAGCCCTATAGCGTAACCCTTCGGAGTAAGCCTCATGTCGGCATCATCCTGACGGAGCAGTATACGGTATTCGGCACGCGACGTAAACATGCGGTAAGGCTCGTCGACACCTTTGGTGACAAGATCGTCGATAAGTACACCTATATACGCCTCGTCGCGTCCGAGCACAAACGGCTCGCGTCCGAGCGCGGCGGCGGCTGCGTTGATTCCGGCTACAAGCCCCTGCCCCGCCGCCTCCTCATAGCCGGTCGTACCGTTGACCTGCCCGGCGAAGAACAGTCCGGACAGCAACTTCGTTTCGAGAGTGTGATGAAGCTGCGTAGGGTCGAAAAAGTCATATTCTATGGCGTATCCGGGGCGGTATATCTGCACATCCTTCAGCGCCGGTACCGTCATGAGTGCGTTTATCTGGACTTCAAAAGGAAGCGATGACGAGAAGCCGTTAAGATAAAACTCCTGTGTATCCTCGCCTTCCGGCTCAAGAAAGAGCTGATGCTCCTCCTTGTCGGGGAAAGTGACAATCTTGGTCTCTATGCTCGGACAATAGCGCGGGCCTATGCTCTGTATCTGTCCGTTGTAGAGGGGCGAGTCGGGCAAGCCTCCGCGCAGTATATCGTGAGTAGCCGTGTTTGTGTACACTATATGACATTCGCGCTGCCTGAGCTTGCGATGTACACAAGGCAGGAAGCTGAATTTATGGAAGTCGTCATCGCCTGCCTGCGGAGCGGTAAGCTCCCAGTGCACGCTGCGTCCGTCTATGCGCACCGGTGTACCGGTTTTCATACGGGCCGTGGCGAAACCAAGATCGCGGAGCTGCTCCGTAATGCCGTGCGAGGCCGGTTCCGACACACGTCCGCCCTCGACCTGCGCACGTCCCACATGCATCAGTCCATTGAGGAATGTGCCTGCCGTAAGCACGACGGTTTTTGACCGGAATACAATGCCGAGAGCTGTCTTTACACCCGTCACCATGCCCTCTTCGATAAGCAGCGACGCCACCGAGTCCTGCCACATGCATAGGTTCTCGGTGTTTTCAAGTATTCTGCGCCACTCTGCGCTGAACTTCATGCGGTCGCTCTGTGCGCGAGGGCTCCACATGGCCGGCCCTTTCGACCGGTTAAGCATGCGGAACTGTATGGCCGTACGGTCGGTGACTATGGCCATCATGCCGCCCAAA
Organism: Candidatus Homeothermus arabinoxylanisolvens; assembly: GCA_001689405.1. Taxonomy (GTDB): domain Bacteria; phylum Bacteroidota; class Bacteroidia; order Bacteroidales; family Muribaculaceae; genus Muribaculum; species Muribaculum arabinoxylanisolvens. The sequence continues at coordinate 45,854 of LUJO01000022.1, forward strand.
GCATCGATTTCACGTACAATCTGCCCTTTGGCTATGCCGCCAACGGCCGGATTGCAGCTCATCTGGGCTATCTTGTTCATGTCCATTGTGACGAGCAGCGTGGAAGCGCCGATGCGCGCGGCGGCCGACGCCGCCTCGCAGCCGGCATGTCCGGCACCAATCACTATTACATCGTAGTCAAATCTCATATCACTCCGTAATATTACACTTATTCAACACTATTCAGCATGGCAAGAGCCTCATCTTCATGACGCTCCATAATCTCGCGCTCACCGGGGCCCTTGTCATTGATGCCGCAGAGGTGGAGCAGTCCGTGTACTATGACGCGGAGCAGCTCGCTGTCATAGCTCACTCCGAGCGACTGCGCATTGCTCCTCACCGTATCGAGCGAAATGAACATGTCACCGCTCACGAGCCTGCCGCGCGAATAGTCAAATGTTATTATATCCGTATAGTAATCATGATTGAGGAAACGACGGTTTACATCGATTATCTCATCATCATCACAAAATATGTACACCAACGGCCCCGTAATGCGCCCGTGGGCCGCAGCCACTCTGCCAAGCCAGCTTTCAAGTCGGCCGGTATCAATTGCGGGCATCTCTGTATTGCGGGTAAGCCACTCGATTCTATTCTCCATAACAATTGATTATTACATACAAATGTACGTAATTTCATCAATATCGCAAAGCGAAAAAATCAGGAGAAAAACAGGTATGCCGCTATGACTCCGGCAAACGACCCTACAGCATCGGCAAGCAGGGCATAAGGCACCGCATAGCGTGTCTTTACAACTCCGACACTGCCGAAGTATACGGCGAGTATGTAGAAGGTAGTGTCGGTGCTCCCCTGAATGGCCGCCGACACCCGCGATACAAAAGCGTCAGGCCCGTATGTATTCATCAGATCGACCATCATGCCGCGGCTGCCGGAGCCGCTCAGCGGCTTCATGAGTGCGGTAGGCAGAGCGCCCACCCACTCCGCATCAAGACCGATGAAGGCGAAACACGATGCTATGGCCTCGGTAACCACATCCATGGCTCCCGAAGCGCGAAACATGCCTATCGCCACAAGTATCGCCACAAGGTAAGGTATTATCATCACGGCGGTCTTGAAGCCCTCTTTGGCGCCCTCGATAAATGCGTCATACATGTTTACACGTTTTCTGAACCCGGCACATATAAACATTATTATGACGCTGAATAACAACACATTAGCCACAAACGAAGAATACAGCTCAACCTCCTCCTTAGGCAGTGAGGAGAAAAACCATACTATACCGCCTACCAACAGCGCAAGTCCTCCGAGCCAAGCTATCATGACCTTGTCCCACAGCCTTATACGCTGTTTGATACACATCGCCACTATACCTACGAAAGTAGCTATGAACGTGGCCAAGAGTATAGGCAGAAACACATCGGTAGGATTGGAAGCGCCCGCCTGTGCGCGGTACATCATAATACCGATCGGTATAAAACAGAGTCCCGAAGCATTGAGCACCAAAAACATAAGCATGGCGTCGGTGGCGGTATCTTTCTGCTTGTTAAGCGACTGCATCTCCTGCATAGCCTTAAGGCCCAAAGGTGTGGCGGCATTGTCAAGACCAAGCATATTGGCCGACACGTTCATGAATATCGACCCCATGGCAGGATGACCTTTGGGTATACCGGGAAAAAGGCGGCAGAAAAGCGGACTTATCATACGGCCGAAGAATTGTATCACGCCGCCGCGCTCACCGATCTTCATAAGACCCATCCATAACGACAGGATTCCCGTAAGACCGAGCGAAATCTCAAACGCCGTAGCAGCCGACGAAAATGATGCGCTCATTATCGAACTCCAGATACTGAAATCTCCGAAAAACAAAGTTTTCCCCAAAGCGACCAAAAATGCCACTAAAAAGAAAGCTATCCAAATGTAGTTAAGTGCCATTGCAAGAGTTTTTACAAATTTAGTGCAAATTTCCCGTATTTCTGAATTATGCCCGTTTTTTCGACAGTATGCCGCAAACGCCCCAAAAGCACATAACACACTAAGGCACAAAGCATTGTCCAAAAGATAACCCCGCGAGAATCAAATATTTTTTCATTCGTGGCAGATTATCCGTGATTTTTCGATTGTCAGAGACAAAAAACAGCCCGGCACAGGCACCGGCTTTGATTTGCCGCGACAAGCCTCACCTCTCCCCTACCCTATTCCATACAAATCACGAACAGATTGCAATATCCGAAAAAAATTGTAAATTTGTGACTACAAGAAATACAAATACCAACAACCATGCTTAAATACAGAATCCATATAAGTTCACGTTACGAGCATATGCGCCCCCTGATACAATCGATTGTAAAAAACGGCGTACCCGAGGACACGGAAGTCATATATAAGGGACGCAACACGGTCTACCGTATGCAGACCGACAGCCGCCCCATTATAATAAAGTCGTTTAAGCGCCCCGGCTTCATCAATTCCTATGTATATACCACACTCCGCAAAAGCAAGGCCGAGCGCTCATATCTGAATTCAAAGAAGCTGCAGCAACTCGGCTTCCGCACCCCGGCCATAATAGCTTACGCCGAAGTGCGCCGGGGCAATAAACTGCTCGACAGCTATTACATCTGCGAAGAGGTGGTGGGAAACAATATGCGCTATTGGGAAGAGAAGCCCGACGCCGACCACGTGCTCCACGGGCTTGCCCAAGAGATGCTCAAATTTCATCAGGCCCACATATGGCACAAGGATTTCTCCCCCGGCAATGTCATATATACCGGGTCGCCCGAGAGCGGCTACAAATACTATTACATCGATGTAAACCGCATGGCGTTCAATGTAAGCTCACGAAAAAAACTGATATCGATGTTCCGCTCTATGCAAGACAGTTTCGACGAGACGGCACGCTTGGCACGCCACTACGCGCAGGTATCGGGAGAGCCTGAAAACACAATTGTGGCCGAAGCCCTCGATGCCCACAAACGTTATATCGACTCGCGCACCCTACGCAACAAGATCAAGCGCATGCTTAAGCTGTGACGCTACGTCAAAAGTGGTTTATCTGACTCTGACCGGTCATTCTGAAGTACTTGTCAAGCACAAGTAATGATATTAAATCCTCACGTTCTTTGTCGCGAAACTGATCCACATATCTGTGGGCGTTGTCTATTATCTTCTGAGCCTCATCGGGGTGCGAGGCATAGTAACGCATCTTCTCCTCAAGGTCGCTGAAGTCCGATTTTATCTCCACATAGTGCACCCCCGGTTCAAGAAGTCCCTCCATAAACCATGTCTCATATACGGGGCGCGGCATGACTGCAAGAGAGTTCGATGACATGACCCACTTCAGATTGCTTGCCACGTCATTTCCCTCCAACGCCATGATAAACATATAGTCGAGATGGTCGCTTATGGTCATCTTCTCGCGGTGCCATTCCGGAGGCAGCGTAGTGTCGTGGCTCACGTCGCCCGCGTCACAGACAGGGTTTCCGTAGAATTTACGCATGAAGTCCATACGCAATTCCTTATCGCCCACCTTGCCGCCAAGCTCACCACGCACTTTGCCGCGAAATATAGCTATCGGCTTCTTGTCAGCAAACTTCTTCCGGTCCTTTACAAACAGAAAGTGGCGTATCTTGTCGAGCTTCATAACAACCGAGTTCGCATTGTCGCCCGCTACAGGACGGCTCTTGACTATCGACGGATAGTCGGGTATGAATGTCACGTCGCCGGGACAATATCCCCAACGGTACTCTTTCGGAAACCACCGCAGGTACTCATACGTATCGAAGTAATATACTTTCTGCTTTTCAGGTATGGCATGCTCCTTGAGCAACATGGCATCGGCCGGCAAATCTACCCGTCTATCAAGCTTGTTATAATAGTCCACTCTACGTTTTATATAGTCAAAATCCACACGCCGCGAAGCCTTTTCGAGCACCCTTTCAAGCCGTTTCTCAAATATGAATTCAGGTATCAGTTGACGCAGATAGTTTACAGCATAATATTTTTGCTTCGAGTTCTTTCCGCTCCGCAGCAGATACGACAATTTTCCACCCATAGAAGTACCCGTTTGTATTTAAATTTTGTATCTTACAAATTTAAATACAATACTACTATTACCCCTCACCATTTGGTTAAATCATGTTAACAGGAGTAGCGGTGTAGCCCGCCGGAATAAACTTCACGGTCGCTCCTACTGCTGACGCAGTATGTAAAGTTGTGAGCAGTCAAAGCGCGGAAGCGCCACGAGCTGTACATGCGACGCGCAGTCTGATGGAGTATTTCTCCCCTCTCCCACCTTGATGCCGAGCGCCTCAAGTGCCTTGCGCGACTCGTCAAGAGCTATCTCGGGCGTGTTGTTGTCCTGACTGAGATGACACAGAAATACGTATTTTAGACGCTCCGAATATGCACGGCCCAGATATTCGGCCGTCATCTTGTTGTCAAGATGTCCGTTGACATTGCGTATCCGCGACTTCAGATACTCGGGATAGCGCCCGAAAAGCAGCATATTAAGGTCATAGTTGCTCTCTATCATGATATAATCGGCCCGACGCATATAATAGTCGACACGTTCCGAAATGCAGCCCAGATCGGTAGCTATCGCAAACGCCCGCTCATCATGCTGTACATAAAAGCCGGCATTATCCGTACCGTCGTGCATGACCTCAAACGCCGTTATAGTAAAATTACCGAGAGCAAACGGTATCTCCTTGTATATGCTTACATGGTAGTCGCGAAGCCGGCGCGACACACTGTGTCGGCGCATTATGCCGTTCATGGCGCGCGGTGTGCAGTACAACCGCATGTGGCGATACTTCTTCAAAAGCGTATAGGCATAGCGCATGTGGTCGCTGTGGTCATGCGTTATACATATGCCCCTCACGCTGTCCATCGATATGTTGTGCTCGGCAAGGCCATGCACCACCTGCTTCGGCTCGACACCGGCATCAATAAGGAAACCCGATACGGAGTCACCTATATAAGCGCAGTTGCCGCTGCTGCCGCTGCCAAACGACATGAACACAATCTTGTTGGGAACGGGCCTCACCACGATAGGTCCGAGCGGCGACACATCGGGCGATGAAACAGACGGCTGGCCGCCGGTGAGCCTTACCTTCTCGATAAGCTCGCCATGCGCCGCATCTTCGTACGACAGTCGGGACTCGGCTTCATCGAAAAGCCCCGGAAAGTCATACGCATCATATTTGCCTCGTCGTGTCATCGTCTGCCCTGTATATTATTTATAAAGTAAAAATATAGTCGGTATCTTGTCGTAGTTGTACGAAGCGCTCTTCCAGTACGACAACGGCCGCGTGATTATACTTTCGCGCTCACCCGTTATGTCAGAGGCCACACACAGCTTAAGCGACCCCGGAAGAGTGTGCGACAGCTCCCCGATAAGCCTGTTGTTTCGATACGGTGTCTCTATGAATATCTGTGTCTGATGCTCATGCCGTATGCGCCGCTCCATCTCCTTCAACTTGGCCGTGCGCGCTCCGGCATCGATAGGCAGATAACCGTTGAAAGCAAAGCTCTGGCCGTTGAATCCCGAACCCATGAGCGACATAAGTATACTTGACGGCCCCACAAGAGGCACCACCCTGTAACCGCGTTGCTGCGCAATAGCCACCACGTCGGCGCCGGGGTCGGCCACGGCCGGACATCCCGCCTCCGATATAACACCCACGTCATGGCCCGCTTCGGCAGGAGCCAAAAGAGCCGCCACGGCTTCAACGGGCGTGTGCTCGTTCAGCTCCGCAAAGACAAGCGAGTCTATGTCGATAGACCGGTCGCACCGTTTAAGAAACCGCCGCGCCGACCTTAGATTCTCGACAATAAAATACCGCAGCCCCCTGATGACCTCAAGGTTGAAGGGAGGCAACACACGGTCGGCCCCCGTATCGCCCAGCATCACCGGTATAAGATATACTGCAGGTACTTTATCCATCACTTTGTACGTTTTTTTATTCGTGAGTCAAGGGAGTCTATGGCCTGACGCAACGCCGAGCCCCGATACACCTGAGTGCCGTTGGAGTCAGCCAGAATGTAAAAGGGTATGCGCGGTATGTTGAGAGCGTCAAAAGAGTTGTGGGCCACGCCTCCGGGAGCCCATACGCGGGTCCAGCCGAGGCTGTCGACCGATGCACGCTTCCACGCCGCCGAGTCGGGAGCAAACGACACCTCCACCACTCTGAACCGCTTGCGTGAATAGCTGTCGTAAGGACGCTTTATCTGTCGCGTTATGGTATCGGACCGTTGGGTGCCGTCGGTAAAATAAAGCAGCGAGTAGCCCGACTTATACGGTGAATAACGCTCCATTGAGTCTCCTACCGAATAAAGCGTAAACGACCTCACTTTTGCGTTCAGCGCAGCGCTGTTGTTGTATGACAGCAACAGACGGTAATCGTCGACCAGCTTGGCGGGACGCGCCTCGGGAGCTATCACGGCAAAAAGCGAGTCGGCGCGCGACTCATTGTTTACCGAATTGTAAGAGGTAAGCATGAGCAGCGACGACACTATATTATCGGGATGGCTGTCCACATATTTCGTCACTAAGGAGTTAATCATTCCCGAGGTGCCGTCGTTAAGCACCGCCGCATTCTCTCTCAAAAAACCGCTCCACTGTTCGGAGGGTCCGTTGCCTTTTATCTCGTTTTTCGACGGATCCTCTATGTCGAGCTTGCAGTGAAGGGTCTCTCCGTTCTTGGCGAGCATACGCGCCAGAGGCACATTGCCTTTGGCACCGACAAACAGCTCCACCACAGTATACTCATCGGAGCTGCCCCGGAGGTCAAACTTGCCGTCGATAGCCGCCGTAGATACCGAGCGCACCGAACCGTCGGCCACATAAAGCATACTTATGTTGCGGGTACCGAGTCCCTGTACTTCACCGGCCACGCGAAACTCCGTGTCATCGCCGCAGGCCACGGCCATAACCGCCAGAGTAAGAATGTATAAAAGCTTCAATATCTTCACTGCTAACTCACATTTATATTGTGTACTACAAAGGTAGTCATAACCCGTCACCTCTCAAAGAAAAAACGGAATTATAGACGATAAAATTGTACTTTTGAAATATTATGTGCCGGTTTAAACTTTTTAACTTTGTGAAGCATTATAATTGCAATCGACAACCAACAGCTATGCGACGATTATTGCTTATAAGTGTTATTATATTTACTGTTGTAGCCGCACGGGCACAGATCATAAGTCAGTCACCGAGTGAGGTGATTGACACCGACAGCGTGCGCAAAGCCTTTGACAACAGCCCTTTCTTCGGACTCTACAAAGACAATTACTTCATTTTCGGTCCGTCGGTAGGACCGAAGGCCACCAAAGCCAACACCAACGTCAAATTTCAGATATCCGTGGCGCAGCGACTCACCAAGAGCGTGCTCCCGTGGCATACGTATCTGTATCTTTTCTATACTCAGAAGTGCTTCTGGAACGTGCTCCAGAAGTCTTTTCCCATGACGGACCTGAACTTCAATCCGGGTATAGGTCTTACGAAGCCGATATTCGTAAAAAACCGCTTTATCGGCAAGCTGTCGCTTATTGTCGAGCACGAGAGCAACGGCCGGTCACATAAAGCGAGCCGCTCATGGAACCGCATATCGCTCGCGGCCAACATATTCATCGACCCTACAATGATGATCTACGGAAAGTACTGGATACCCATAGTGGACGGAGAGAACAACCGCGACCTGCTCGACTACTACGGCCTGTACCAGTTCGGCATGAGCTACAACACCCTGTCAAAACGCTTCGGGGCGTCACTGATACTCACCAAGCGCAAGGGGTGGAATCTCAACTACAATACCGTGGTCGAGCTGAGCTACAAGCTTTCAAACAATGAAAACCAGTACCTCTTTCTACAGTTTTACAACGGCTACGGCGAGGGGTTGCTCGAATACAACAAGTTTCACTCGCAACTGCGCGTAGGGTTTGTCATCAAACCCGTATTTTTCAGCGAATTTTAGGCCTTTCACAGCCTCGTACACATCAGAATATATTACGGCCTATCCACCATGCCGTAATAACGATAAAACACCCCCATATGGACCACTGCGAATTGACCGCATGGTAGAACCTCGGCCGGCGCTTGCGGAGCATCTCCGCGGCAAGCAGTATTCCCACCGGCACTATAGCTACGACAAGCAGCGCATTATAACCCCATGCGCCGGCCACATCGCCGTGAAGCAGTGCATGCACGGCCCGTTGGCTGCCGCATCCCGGACATTGCCATCCGGTCAGCACGAGAAACGGACACTTGGGAAAAAACGCGCTGTCGCTCGGGTCGAAATAAAAATACACGCACAACAACAATGCCGCCGCAAGACACACAAGCAGCACGACGTTATACTTGCGACCCGCAGTCATATCCCCTATACAAGCCAGTTAAACGGCAGTCCGGTAATAAAGGCAAACGGAAGCCCCAGAAGACCGAACACAAACGAGAGTATGCACCACAGCTGCGCGTTTTGCGAGGCTTTCTGCGCTCCGGCAAGATCGCCCTGAGCATACTTAGACTCCACGTTTGAGGAGTAGACAATGGCCACTATACCGGCAGGCAGACAGCAGAGCAGCGTCAGCACCACCGCCCACGCCAGATAGGTAGGCGGACACGGCACCAAGCGCGACACGTGCTGCGGAAAAAGCGACATAAGCTCCGGAACTCTCTCAGCCGGAGTCCACTGCTGAAGCCCTTCGCGCCATACAAGAGTGTCGCGCTTTACTCCTATGGCACACAGCTGGTCGAAGTAAAGCGGACCCACTTTTACGTTATTGATCAATGCCCAATACTGCATAATGTACTGTAGTTAAAAACACTTGACGTTTTCACCCAAGATGTCGCCGAGCAGATTGTTGGCAAGACGGCTCGCTCCTATGCGGAACAGTGAGTTGTCGAGCCATTCCTCGCCGAGCACTTCCTTGATGACCGTGTAGTACTTGACGGCATCGGCAGTGGTCGATATGCCTCCGGCGGCCTTGAAACCAACCTTGTTGCCCGTAGTCTCGTAATACTCCTTTATACACAGAGCCATGACATAAGCGGCCTCAAGCGACGCGCCTTCATACACCTTGCCCGTCGAGGTCTTGATAAAGTCGGCGCCCGAATACATCGACAGCACCGAAGCGTTACGTATATTCTCGGCCGTCTTCAACGCACCGGTCTCAAGTATGACCTTCAGATGCGCGTCACGGCATGCGTGCTTCTGTTCTATGATTTCGTCGGCTACTTCCTCCCAGTCACCGTCAAGATAATTGCCCACATTGAACACAATGTCTATTTCGTCAGCACCGCCTTCCACGGCCAACGCGGTCTCTGCTATCTTGACCTCAAGAAATGACTGTGCCGAAGGAAATGCGCCCGACACACAGGCCACCTTAACATCCGACACATCGAGAACCGTGCGCACAAGCTGTGCAAAATTAGGATATACACATATGGCAGCCACGTTTTTCAGCTCGGGGTGCTCGTTGTCAAATGCATTCACCCTTTCCGTGAAGTCAGCCACCGAACGCGGCGAGTCGGTAGTAGATAGAGTGGTGAGGTCTATACAGTTAAGTATAGCTTTGTATACATCCTTGTTCATGTTCTCATCCAAGTGCTGCGAAAGTATTTTTTCTACTTCGGCCTTGACTGCCGCGTCATCGGTAGTAACCTTTGATGCGGCCACAGTGTCATGATATTTGTCGCTCATAACTAAATGGAGTTTATTGTTTTGTTTTCAGTTTATCATTTAAACGGTGTCGCGAGGCGTCTCGTTCGGTCTTCTTGTCAAGATTTTTATAAAATGCCTCGGTAAGATTCACCCCGGTCTGGTTGGCGATAGCCATCAACACCCACATGACATCGGCAAGTTCATCGCCCAACGTATCGGCCTCGCCGGCCTTAAACGACTGGTCGCCGAACCGTCGCGCCATTATACGTGCCACCTCTCCTACCTCTTCGGCGAGTATGGCCATATTGGTCAATGGCGAAAAATAGCGCACACCTACCGTCGTTATCCAGCTGTCAACTATACGCTGTGCCTCGCCGATTGAAAGTTCATCACCCTTAGTATGCTCCATAACGGTCATTCCTTAAGCTTTGAATCGATTATTATAGTTACCGGCCCGTCATTGACAAGGCTTACCTTCATGTCGGCACCGAATATGCCGCGCTTTACCTCACGGCCCGTAAGCCGCGACACCTCCTTGCAGAAATCCTCATAAAGAGGCACGGCCACATCATGACCGGCGGCCCTTATATAGCTCGGACGGTTGCCCTTGCGCGTCGAGGCGGTGAGAGTGAACTGACTTACGGCAAGCACGTCACCTCCTACATCAGTCACCGAGCGGTTCATCACCCCGTTTTCATCGTCAAAAATACGCAAAGCCGCAGTCTTGGCCGCGAGCCACTGCATGTCAGCCTCGTTATCGCCGTTTTCGACGCCTACGAGCACGAGCAGACCGCCGTCGATGGCGGAATGGAGTTTACCGTCGACGCTTACTGAAGCTGATGACACACGTTGTATAACAAGTCGCATTATTTTCGTATCTTATGACACAAAAATAACGATTTTTTTTGAATTGCCGCCTCTGTACGGCTACAAGATTGAATTATTCGTAATTAATGGGTATTTCGCGGTCTATACTGCTGTCGAGCGAAATGAGGGTCTCTGTGCCGTTGACACCGTGTATAGTCTGTATACGGTCATTCAGCAGCTCCATAAGATGCTCGTTGTCACGGGCATACAGCTTGATAAGCATAGTGTAAGGACCGGTAGTGAAATGACATTCAACAATTTCGGGTATCTTTTCAAGCTCCGGCACTACGTCGCGATACATGGCGCCGCGGTCAAGATTAACACCTATGTAAGTACACGTGCGATAACCGAGCACTTTGGGATTGACATGGTAACCCGAACCCGTGATGACCTTAAGGTCGATCATGCGCTGCAGACGCTGGTGTATGGCGGCGCGCGACACTCCGCACTCCATAGCCACATCCTTTGATGGTATACGGGCGTTGCGCATCACTATTTCGAGTATTTTACGATCAAGGTTGTCAATTTTTTCCATAAAATTGCATGATTACAAATTCCTACCAAATTTTTAGCAAATGTACGCATTATTTTTAATATTTCAAGCAAAATGTTATAAAACAGCAAAAATATCCATACAATTATATTTTTAGGACAATTTTAATTCGATCCCGCCGGTTTTACGTCGTTCTATGGCATGAGCACAGGCTGCATTGCGTGCACAATGGCGTCAGGTGTTTTTGTAGCAACGCGCATCGGGCATCACGGGAGCAGCGTTGCCGGCAAGATACTGTTCAAGATATTCCTTATAAAGGAAGAGCGGTATGCGGTCTATGCCGTGCGCCGCCAGCATGGCCGACACGCGGTCAATCTCCGACTTGATGTGGCGGTGTATGAGGTTGTAGCGCTTGGCTATGAGGCGTATGTATTTGCGGTCCTGCTTGACGAGACGTCCGGCCTCGATGGTGGCAGGTGCGCGGTATACCTCGGCGGCAGCCTCACGGCGACGGCGCTGATAGGATGCAGCCTTCGCACGGCGGTCTATGACGGGTTTAAGCAGATTGAACACACATTGCGCTATGGGATTGAGGTCACACGGCTCGGTGGCTGTCAACTGATACTCCTTGATGGCGTCGATGAGGGGTTGCTGAAGTTCTGCGGGAAGCATGGCTATGGACTCGCTCCAAGCCTTGTCAAATTTCGGTGTACGTTTCATAATATCGTGATTGGTTTAAGTATTGTTTCCCGCAAAGATAATACGATGAAATACCGTTTTTATGTACAATCGGGCATTAACAGTTTATTTTCAGCATAAATGGCTTACAATGTGCGCGTTAATCCGCGATTTAATGTTAGTTAATGCAAAAACGCACCATATGTTAACGCGTCTGTCGGCAGCCCGTGTAACCCTACGGTTTGACCTCCCAAATAGGGAAAAATCGGTTGTGGCCGGTAGGGACGCCAGTACCAATCTGCATTCAGCAGTTCAACCGGGATGAGGGGTTCGAGGGGTACAAAAAAGAATGAGTAAAAGTAAGCCGAAGCACTACAATTACTCATTCTTCCTCTCTCCTCAGCGGTGCGTACGGGACTCGAACCCGTGACCCCATGCGTGACAGGCATGTATTCTAACCAACTGAACTAACGCACCATTTTTAGAGTTTACCAAGCGACCTCTGTCGTTTAGCGAGTGCAAAGTTATGCAGAATTTTTAATTCTCCAAAATTTTCAAGGTGTTTTTTCAAAAAAATCTCGGCAAAACAGCATTTTTTTACCATTTTGCCGAGATTATATCTAAAACCGACGCTTAGTCTCTTGACGAGCCGAAGAAACGAAGCAGGTAAAGGAACAGGTTGATGAAGTCAAGATAGAGGCTCAAAGCGCCTATGGTAGCCAGACGCGACGGCTCTATGGCGTTGTACTGTGCCATCTGTTTGATTTTCTGGGTATCCCAAGCCGTAAGACCGATGAAGATGAGGACACCGGCTATCGATACAATCCACTCAAGAGTGCTGTTGGCCCAGAATATGTTAATGACACTTGCTATAATAAGACCAATCAGGGCCATGAACAGGAACGAACCTATCTTGGTAAGGTCGCGATTGGTAAAATAGCCGTATACACTCATGGCGCCGAATACACCTGCGGTTATAAGGAATGTCTTGAAGATAGACACCGGAGTATAGGCGGCAAATATAAGAGCGAATGTGACTCCGTTAAGCAACGAGTAAACGTAAAACAGCACCGTAGCCACGGGAGAACTGATTTTATTTACAGCTCCGCTGATGCCGAACACCATCAGAAGCTCAACGATAAGCAGCCCCCAGTATACCCAGCGGTGTGAAGCAAGAAAATATACGAGATCGGGAATGCCGGCACATATCCATGCGGCACCGCCGGTCACGAGCAGAGCAAGAAACATCTTTACGTAAACGCGCTTCATCACTTGAGATACTCTCGTGTCAAGCGCCTGCGATTCATAAGAATCCATGTTGTAATTATTCATAATGATAAATGTTTAGAGAGATAACGTTTTATATCGGTCAAATATAATGTTACAAATGTTAAATTTATTTATTACATGCGCTCGGGCACCTCTATGCCAAGAAGCGACATGCCGCTCTTGACCACTTCGGCCACTTCGGCGCTCAGGGCGAGACGCATTGATCTTACAGCCTCATCGGCCTCGTTAAGTATAGAGTAATCATGATAGAACTGATTGTACTCCTTGACAAGGTCATAGACGTAGTTGGCTATGAGCGCAGGCGAATAGCTGCGTCCGGCCTCGGCAACCACCGAAGGATAATCGGCAAGATGCTGTATAAGCGATATCTCCTTGTCGTTGGGCACAACGGCGTCGTATCCTTCAGGTCTGTACCCCGCATCGGCGGCCTTGCGGAGCACCGAACGTATGCGGGCGTAGGTGTATTGTATAAACGGTCCGGTATTGCCGTTGAAGTCTATCGACTCCTTGGGGTTGAAAGTCATGTTCTTGCGCGGATCGACCTTCAGCAGGAAGTATTTCAAGGCTCCGAGACCCACTATACGGGCTATCTCGTCGGCCTCCCCGGGAGTGAAATCGCCCTTGCCGCGCTCCGCCGATACCTCGCGCGCGCCCTCGATCATCTCGTCCATAAGGTCGTCGGCATCCACCACCGTACCCTCGCGGCTCTTCATCTTGCCTTCGGGGAGCTCTACCATACCGTAGGAGAAGTGTACGAGATCCTTGCCCCACTTGAAGCCGAGACGGTCAAGAAGCAGCGACAGCACTTGGAAGTGATAGTTCTGCTCGTTGCCCACGACATAAATCATCTTGTCAATCGGGAAGTCCTGATAGCGGAGCTTGGCCGTACCTATGTCCTGCGTCATGTACACCGACGTGCCGTCGCTGCGCAGAAGCAGTTTGTGGTCAAGGCCGGCATCGGTAAGGTCGGCCCATACCGATCCGTCATCCTTGCGGTACATAATGCCCTTTTCAAGGCCCTCAAGCACTTTCTCCTTACCTTCGAGGTAAGTGTCGCTCTCGTAATATATCTTGTCGAAGTCAACGCCGAGACGCTTGTAGGTGGCGTCGAAACCTGCGTAGACCCAATTGTTCATCATCTCCCACAGTCCGCGCACTTCCGGGTCTTTGCTCTCCCAGCGGCGCAGCATCTCGCGGGCCTCAAGCATGAGCGGCGACGACTTTTCGGCCTCTTCCTGCGACATGCCTTCATCCATGAGCTTCTTTATCTCGGCCTTATAGTGCTTGTCAAAGAGCACGTAGAAGTCGCCGATAAGGTGGTCGCCCTTCTTTCCGGTCGACTCGGGAGTGGCACCCTCGCCCCACTTCTTCCAAGCAAGCATGGACTTGCATATATGAATACCGCGGTCGTTGACTATGTTGGTCTTCACAACACGGTTGCCGCATGCCTTCAGTATCTGCGACAGGCTGTAGCCGAGCAGATTGTTGCGCATGTGTCCGAGATGGAGCGGCTTGTTAGTGTTGGGCGACGAGTATTCCACCATGACCAGCGGACTTTCGGGAGTCACGGGCACGGTGCCGTAGTCGGGAGTCTCGCTTATGTGGTGCAACATCGACGTGAAGTATGTGGGTTCGATGACTATGTTCAGGAAACCCTTTATAACGTTATAGCGGTTTACGGCCGGCTCGTTGTCCACAAGCCAGTCGCCTATCTCCTTGCCCACGGCTTCGGGGGCCTTGCGTGCGGCTTTCACCCACGGAAATACCACTACTGTAAGATTGCCTTCAAACTCTTTTTTCGTAGTCTGCGGCACTATTGACGACGGGTCAGTCTCTACACCGTAAAGCGCGTTGACGGCACGGGCCACCGCCTGCGCTATGATATTATCAATCGACATCTCTTTATCTTTTTATGTTTCAGTGTACAAAGATACTTATTTTATCGCTATTGTAAAAACAGCCTGTATTTATACTTAGGCAAAAATCATGCCATAATGTCAAAATCGCAGAGTATTGAAACACACTTGATGCCAATTGCTCAAAATTTATTACCTTTGCGATTGATAATTAATCATTGAGCTATGACTTACGAATATGATTATCTCGTTATAGGATCGGGTATAGCCGGCATGAGTTTCGCCCTTAAAGTAGCCCGTACAGGCAGAGTGGCGCTCATATGCAAGACCGGCCTTGAAGAAGCCAACACTTATTTCGCTCAGGGAGGCGTGGCTTCAGTGACCAATCTTGAAGTAGACAACTTTGACAAGCATATCGAAGACACCATGATAGCCGGTGACTTCCTTAGCGACAGGGAAGCCGTGGAAAAAGTGGTGAAAGGCGCGCCCGAGCAGATAAAAGCGCTTATAAACTGGGGCGTAAACTTCGACAAAAACGAAAACGGCGACTTTGACCTGCACCGCGAGGGAGGCCACTCCGAGTTCCGTATACTGCACCATAAAGACAATACCGGAGCCGAGATACAGGAGAGCCTCATAAAGGCTGTAAAAGCCGATAAGAACATCGACATATACGAAGGACGCTTCGCCATCGAGATAATAACCCAGCATCATCTCGGCAAGATAGTGACACGCCGTACACCCGACATAACATGCTACGGCGCATATGTACTCGATCCGGAGACCGGAAAAGTCGACACCTTCCTTGCCAAAGTCACGCTTATGGCCACCGGAGGAGTCGGAGCGGTCTACACCACGACCACCAACCCGCTTGTAGCCACGGGCGACGGCATAGCCATGGTATACCGCGCTAAAGGCACGGTGAAGGACATGGAATTCATCCAGTTTCACCCCACCGCGCTGTACCACCCCGGCGACCGCCCGTCGTTCCTTATAACGGAAGCCATGAGAGGATACGGAGCGGTACTGCGCAATCTGCGCGGCGAAGAGTTCATGCACAAGTATGACCCGCGTCTGTCACTCGCGCCCCGCGACATAGTGGCCCGTGCCATAGACTCGGAAATGAAGCTGTACGGCGACGACCATGTATATCTCGACGTGACCCACAAGGATCCTGAAGAGACCAAGAAGCACTTCCCCAACATATATCAGAAGTGTCTGTCACTCGGCATCGACATAACAAAAGACTACATACCGGTGGCTCCGGCCGCCCACTACCTTTGCGGCGGAATAAAAGTGGACACAAACGGAGAGTCATCGATCAAACGCCTCTACGCAGTGGGCGAATGTTCATGCACCGGGCTTCACGGAGGCAACCGCCTCGCTTCCAACTCGCTGATAGAGGCCGTAGTATATGCCGACGCAGCCGCCCGCCACGCAATGGAGGTCAAGGACCACTACACATACCGTCATGACGTGCCTGAATGGAATGACGAGGGCACACGCCATCCCGAGGAGATGGTGCTCATAACCCAGAGCATAAAGGAAGTAGGACAGATAATGTCGACCTACGTAGGCATAGTGCGCAGCGACCTGCGGTTGAAACGTGCATGGAACCGCCTCGACATACTGTATGAAGAGACCGAGCGCCTGTTCAAACGCTCCAAAGCAAGCCGCGAGATATGCGAACTGCGCAATATAATCAACGTAGGATATCTGATTATGCGTCAGGCTATGGAACGCAAAGAGTCGCGCGGACTGCACTACACCGTCGATTATCCCCCTGTAAATCATTAACATTCATTAATATACAATTCAGGGGACACACAGCGTTATATAATATATGAGGATATTTTTCTTTCTGTTGATAATCATATCGGGGGTGCTTGGAGTCGGTGCGCAAAAAACCGACACCAACGGTGTGCCGCTGCCTCCCGATCCGCGACAGAAAGAGGTCAAGGGCCGGTATCATTTCGTCGACGAAAATGGCGACACACTGATGATGGTCGTGTTCAACAATATCACCGTATTTCCGCAGCTGAAATTCAAAAACAAGAAGCAGGAGCAGTTTTACTGGCGTACGGTACGCGATGTCAAACGTACGCTGCCCTACGCCAAACTGATAGCCGAGACGCTGCTTGAGACGTATGAATACATAGAGACCTTCCCTACCCAGAAAGAGCGCGAGGATTATCTGGCACAGATGGAGAAAGAGATATTTGCCCAGTACAAACCCGAGCTGAAAAAGTTTACCAAGTCGCAGGGCAAAATGCTTGTGAAGCTGATAAACCGCGAGACCAACCAAAGCAGTTATTCGATACTGAAAGCCTTTTTAGGCACATTCCGCGCAGGTTTCTGGCAGACATTCGGGCGCTTCTTCGGCGTAAACCTTAAAAGCTCCTATCTACCCGACAAAAACAAGGATGACGCCATAATAGAACGCGTATGCGTCATGGTGGAGCAAGGACAGCTCTAAAGCATGCTCAGCGAACGCAACCGCTCCATGACCTCACCGCGTGTGAGTCTGCGCTGCTTTTTAAGCTCGCGCGCAAAATCATGGGCAACATCCTGAACGCCCGTGTGATTGAACACTCTGTAAAGGTAATTGTAGCTCTTGTTGAACATGCGCTCTATCTCGTCGCTTTCAAGGGAGCACGTCTCGCGTCCTTCGTTGTCGAAAAGCTCAAGAAGCTCCTTGCGCATGTCGGCCGTGACATCGTTATGATGGAGTACATAGCTTCGACAGAGTATGTTGCCCAAAAGCATGCCCATAGTCACCTGATAATGCTGCAATATATGATTCCACGATACTTTGGCTGACAGCCCCGGATTGCCGTTATAATAGAAATCGGGAGTAAACTCGACCGTTTCATCGGCGGGAGAATCAAGAGATACGGCCGCAAGCACATTTTCGGCATCCCATACCACCATGCTTATGGCCATACCTGTTATGCCGTAACACTTATCGTTTTCATCAATATATTTCAGTTTCATAATCGACGTACAATTATAGGGTCAGTTTATTAACGCCAAATATAGCTATTTGGACGGAAATAAATACATATTTTTTACTTTTTTAATTTACAACCAATATTTTTGTCACCACGCTGTCGTGTCGGCTGTCAGCCGACGACACAAGCACATAATATACTCCCGTAGCCGCCCGCCGGCCCGACGATGAAGCTACATTCCAACGCGCCATTCCTCCCTGCGAACGTGTCTGATAAAACACATTTCCGGCCGCATCTGCTATCTTGACGAGAGAGTTCTCTTTAAGACCTTTTATAATAACGTCACCGGCATAACCGGGACGTACCGGATTGGGATAAGCCGATATTTCAGAGTAGTCTTCGGCGGCGGGAAGAGCATCGCAGCCATACTCCACCACTCCCGCACGTGTGCCTATATAGACCGAGTTGCCGTGAGGATCGCACAGAAGCGAGAGCACCTCGTCGGAAGGCAGAAAACCGTTGGATGTATTGAAATTGTCGAGTATCTCCTTGCCGTCGGCGCTTACCACGTAGACGCCCGAACTGTTAGTGCCGAACCACTTGCGGTTGCTTCCGTCGACCGACACGGCCGTCACGCTCATATTGCCGAGCAGGTAGTCGGCATATGACGTTCCGTCGTTTCTCGGTACTTTAACACGCTCTATGCGGCAATTCTCATCAAGCATATCGGCCGGATCTCTTATGACAAACACTCCGTCGTCAGTACCTACCCATACGGCTCCCGACTTGTCTTCGGCCATTGAGAAAATACATGCCGGACCAAACGGCTTGCCGTCTTGGTCATAGAACAGGTTTCTGACGTTATACCGGTCATCGGAAATACTTTCAATCCCCGACCCCGTATGATAGGTGACAAGGTTATGGTCGCGGTATCCGTCAGATATAAGCACTATGTCCTTATTCTGCGGCGACATGCACGGAAGTATTATGGTATTTCTGGCATCGAACGAGCCGAAACCGTCTATGTCGAGCACTATCCAGTCAGCTGCGGTGACACTCCCCGGCGTGCGCCGAGAATCAGGCAATACGGCAACTGTGACGGCGCCTTTGGCATTGTAACCGTAACACCACAGATTATTCTGCGAATCGATGGCTACGGCAGGAAAAGCAAGTATATAGTCAAGCTCCGCAGGCATATTTGTCCAGTCATATTTGTCGGTCTGCTTACCATCCTTGAATCTGAAAATGCCTTCATACCAAGTGCCTATATAAATCACTCCCTCCTCCTTACGGTCAACCGCCATATTAAAACCTGTCTTAAGCCTGCCTCCCGAGTTGGGGTTACGCAGAGTCACCTCATCGGAAGCCGGCGTAATATCGCGAGGAAATCCCGCTTCAATCCCGGTAAGCGTCATAGGACCGTTTTCGTTGTAAAAACGCAGGTCATTGCGCGAGCTGCGGTTAGACACATAAATCCGGTCATTCAACGGGTCGGCGGTGATATACCAAGCCCCGGTGTCAAGAAATGTGGCCTGCGGTCTAACAGGCGAAGAGTCTACAACACCTTCAGCCGTAAAGTGTCCGAGACCGCATGTGTTTATATACCACATGCTTCCGTCGGATGTTATAGAATGACAACGTGTATTGCCATGTTTTCTAACGTTTTCAGGTATCTTATATGTCTTTACCGTGCCTGATGCGTCTACAATACCGTATTCGTCGCGGTTTGCAAGAAGGGCCTTGCCGTCACATATCATGACATAGTCCGATGCCACGGCTATTCTCTTCCTGACCGCCCTGCCCTCTGCAAAATCCAATTCCACCGAATATGAAACCTTACCGTCGGTGGCAATCAGAAGCCTGTCAGACACAGCCTCCATCGACACGGCACCGGACTGATCCAAGACAACATACCTGTCAATATCGGAAAGGCGCACATCATCGGGACGGTACATAAGCCGTCCGTCAACTGACACGACAAGCTTTCCATCAATTACGGCAATTGCCGTAACCGGCCTGTTGAACACAGCCGACTCTTTGACAAGAAAATCCTCAAGATCTATCCTGACTATGCCGAAATTACAGGCCACATAGCAGTCGCGTCCCGAGAAAGCAACGTCATTGAGCGAGCGGTCAACTATATGCGAGGCATCCTTGATATCGCCTATATTCACAATATCGCCGGTGTCTGTAATCACATCTATATTGCCGTTGTCATACAGCACTACAAGCTGTCTGTGAAGATTATCGTAGAATATATCGTCGACCGATACATCGCTTAATCCGTTTAAAGGATGGTATCCGTAAGTCTCCCCGCTTTTTTTATCGTAAGCGTACAGATTACGGTCGCATACATAATACACCTTATCCTTGCTGTCGATGACCTTACAGGTGCCGAGACCGTAATTGTTATAGTAGCGCCACTCCCCTACCGGCACATCACCGTACAACGACAGGGGTCTTGTCATAACGAACAATGACAAGACCAAAAAAACGATGGCCGATACAACGGACCTACAAGTTGATGCCACGGCCGTCAACTGACAAGTATATTCTTAAGTCCGGCGGTAGCACGTGCTCTGTGGCTTATCGAATTCTTCTCCTTCGAGTCCATCTCGGCAAATGTCTTGTCGTAACCCTCCGGAACAAATATCGGGTCGTAGCCGAAGCCGTTGTCACCGCGCAATTCATCTATGATACGGCCTTCTACCACACCGTCGACAAGAGTGATTTTATCGCCCTCCACAAGCGCTATGACAGTGCGGAAACGCGCGGCTCTGTCGCTCTTGCCCTCAAGATTTTTCAGAAGAAGAGCCACATTAGCCGCCGAGTCATGCCCCGGACCGGCATAGCGGGCCGAATACACACCGGGAGCGCCTCCGAGCGCCTCGACTTCAAGACCCGTATCATCGGCAAAACAGTCATAGCCGTAATGCTCTTTTACGTATCTTGCCTTTATCTCGGCATTTCCCTCAAGCGTATCGGCGGTCTCGGGTATATCCTCATTACAGCCTATATCGCTCAGACCGAGTACTTGAAAATCCTCACCGAGTATGGCTCTTATCTCTTCAAGTTTGTGAGCGTTATTGGTGGCAAACACTATTCTTCTCGTCATGAGCTATATATTTTGCAGTTATTGTTTACAGGCTTTATCCTATGACTATGTTCACTATCTTTCCGGGAACGACGATAATCTTCTTTACCGACTTGCCTTCAAGCCACTTGGCCGCGCCTTCGTGTTCGAGAGCTATCTTCTCTACCTCCTCGCGCGGAGTATCGGCGGCCACTTCGATATTGAAGCGCGCCTTACCGTTAAATGACACCGCCATGGTTACCGTATCCTCTTTAAGATAATCCTCATTGTATTCAGGCCACTTGGCGTCGCATATACTGCCCGAATTGCCTATGGCGTGCCATAACTCCTCCGTGATATGCGGGGCAAACGGAGCAAGTACCACAAGGAGATGTTCAAGTACCTCCTTGCTGTGACACTTCATCGAGGTAAGATCGTTGACACATATCATGAAAGCGGCTATGGATGTGTTGTAAGAGAAGTTCTCTATATCCCAAGTCACCTTTTTGATGAGCTTGTGAAGCGCTTTAAGAGCCTCTTTCGAAGGTTTGTCATCGTTTACAAGCATTGTATCGCCTTTATAGAAAAGACCCCACATGCGCTTCAGGAAGCGATTCACACCGTCTATGCCGTTAGTATCCCACGGCTTGCTCTGCTCCAGCGGACCGAGGAACATCTCGTACAGACGCAGCGTATCGGCACCGTAACGCTCCACTATGTCGTCGGGATTGACAACATTGAACATGGACTTGGACATCTTCTCCACGGCATAGCCGCACACATACTTTCCGTCCTCAAGTATAAACTCCGCATCGTTAAACTCAGGACGCCATGCACGGAATTTATCCAAGTCAAGTATATCATTGCTTACTATGTTGACATCGACATGTATGGGAGTCACATCGTAATCCTTCTTCAGACCCGACGACACAAAAGTATCGGTGTCTTTAATACGGTATACGAAGTTGGAGCGACCCTGTATCATACCCTGATTTATGAGCTTCTTGAAAGGCTCGTCCTTCACTACCTTACCGAGGTCGTAAAGAAATTTATTCCAGAAACGGCTGTATATAAGGTGTCCTGTAGCGTGTTCGGTACCGCCGATATAAAGGTCCACATCCTGCCAGTAACCGTTGGCCTCTTCCGACACAAGCGCCTTGTCATTGTGCGGATCCATATAGCGGAGATAGTAAGCCGACGAACCTGCAAAACCGGGCATAGTGTTCAGTTCGAGCTGATAGCCGTCCTCGGTATGCCATTCTTTGGCACGTCCCAGAGGAGGCTCCCCTGTCTCGGTAGGAAGAAATTTGTCCACCTCGGGCAGAAGCAACGGCAACTTGCTCTCGTCAAGCAGATGAGGAATACCGTCCTTGTAATATACGGGGAACGGCTCGCCCCAGTAACGCTGACGGCTGAATATGGCGTCGCGCAGACGGTAATTCACCTTGACCTTGCCTATGCCTTTCTGTTCTATAAAACGTTTTGTAGCGGCTATGGCATCCTTTACCTCCATGCCGTTAAGATTAAGCTCCTCGCCCGCCGAATTTATCATTTTACCCGACTTGGCGTCGAAACTTTCCTCGCTTACGTCGCAACCCTCTATAAGCGGTATGACAGGCAGATCGAAATGCTTGGCAAAAGCATAGTCGCGGCTGTCGTGGGCCGGTACGGCCATTATGGCACCCGTACCGTAGCCTGCAAGTACATAATCGCTCACCCACACCGGTATCTTCTTACCGGTAAGAGGATTGATGGCATAAGCACCGGTAAACACACCCGATACGTTCTTCTCTATCATACGCTCACGCTCGGTCTTGTGCTTGACTTCGTTTATATAGGCATCCACAGCCTCCTTACGGTCAGGAGTCGTTATCATATCCACATACGCGCTTTCAGGAGCAAGTACCATGAAAGTCACACCGAATACGGTATCGGCGCGTGTAGTGAATATTTCCAGCTCTACATCGCTGTCAGCTATCTTGAAGCGCATCTCGGCACCTTCGGAACGTCCTATCCAGTTGCGCTGTGTCTCCTTGAGTGAATCGGTCCAGTCTATACGTTCAAGACCGTCGAGCAACCGCTGCGCATAAGCCGACACACGAAGACACCACTGATACATGAGCTTCTGCTCTACCGGATAACCGCCTCTGATCGACAGACCCTCGCTCACCTCGTCATTGGCAAGTACCGTACCGAGCTTCGGACACCAGTTTACCATAGTATTGCCGAGGTAAGCTATACGATAGTTCATCAATATATCGTTTTTCTCCTTTTCGGAGTAAGCCTTCCATTCGTCAGCCGTAAACTGAAGTTCCTTACCACAGGCGGCATTCACTTCTTTCGTGCCGTTTTTCTCAAATGCGGCTACAAGGTCAGCTACAGGCATAGCCTTATCGGCATTTTTGTCATAGTAACTGTTAAACATCTGCATGAAGGCCCACTGCGTCCACTTATAATACTCTGGATCGCAGGTCTTGATCTCACGGTCCCAGTCATAACAGAACCCTATCTTGTCAAGCTGACTACGATAACGGTCTATGTTCTGACGGGTGGTAACCTCGGGATGCTGACCGGTCTGTATGGCATACTGTTCTGCAGGAAGTCCGTAGGCATCGTAGCCCATAGGATGAAGAACGTTGAAACCCTGCAGACGCTTGTAGCGTGAAAATATGTCGCTTGCTATATATCCGAGCGGATGACCTACATGAAGTCCGGCACCCGACGGATAAGGAAACATGTCAAGCACATAAAATTTAGGTCTCGACTTGTCTATTTCGGCTTTGTATACGCTGTTGTCTTTCCAATATTTCTGCCAGCGGCTCTCTATGTCTCTGTGATTGTATTCCATTTTTATACGGTAGTTTTATTTATATTCCTAATTTTTCGCTTATCTCAAGCATACGCTCTATAGGACGACGTGCCTTCTCAGCTATCTCCGGATCGACTTCCACTTTAGGGCTTTCGTTTTTAAGACAGTTATACAACTTCTCCATAGTGTTCAGCTTCATGTAGGAGCAGTCGTTGCATGCGCAGGTTGAGTCATTTGGAGGAGCGGGTATGAATGTCTTGTCGGGACAACGCTTCTGCATCTCGTGTATTATACCGCTCTCCGTAGCCACTATAAACTCACTTGCATCGCTGTTTACGGCATAATTGAGAAGAGCTGCCGTAGAACCCACCTTATCGGCGAGTATAAGCAGTTGCTTCTTGCACTCCGGATGAGCGAGTACTTTTGCCGACGGATGCTGACGCTTCAGCTCGGCTATCTTTTCGATCGAGAATTGTTCATGTACATGACAGGCGCCGTTCCACAGCTTCATGTTGCGTCCGGTCACGGAATTTATGTAGTTGCCGAGATTACGGTCGGGACCGAATATAATAGGTGTGTCCTCCGGAAAACTCTCCACTATCTGCCTTGCGTTGGATGAAGTGACAAGAACATCGGTGAGAGCCTTAACGCCGGCTGAAGTATTGACGTAGCTGATCACGGTATGACCCGGATTATCGTCAATGAACTTCTTGAACTCTCCGGCATCGCAACTGTCGGCCAACGAACATCCGGCGTCCATGTCGGGAATAAGCACCGTTTTGTCAGGACAAAGTATCTTTGCCGTCTCACCCATGAAGTTCACTCCGCACAGTACTATGACCGGTTGAGTAAGTTTTGACGCTATCTGCGCCAAAGCGAGGCTGTCGCCGATATAATCGGCTATGTCCTGAATCTCGCCTTTCTGATAATAATGAGCGAGTATAACCGCGTTCTTCTCTTTCTTGAGCCGGAATATCTCCTCCCTGATATCTTCAATATCAGGTGAAGCTGACTCAGTCACGGGCACATAGCATTTTTCAGTACTTGATTCCATTATTCAATACTTTATTAATCTACTGATTGCAAAGATACGACATTTTTTCCTTTTATATATAATGAGTGGCGTCGGGCTGTTGTCATCAACATCACTTTTTATTTTTATTGGATTTTTTCTTTTAGAATTTTCTTTTGGGGTAGTAGTTGTTGATGTTGATAGTAAAGATAAAATTAAAGGCGTTTTGTTGCATAATAAGTTATTACTTGAAGAATTGCCGTTATTGTTATGTTATCTACATGTTAAATGACTTATATTTAGCTGTTTGAATACTTTATTTACATGCTGTTGATAACACTGTATGTAAATAAAAAATTACATTATGAAGGTTGATAAGTGTAGATTTTACGGTCTATAAAAGGGCCATATTTATTTTGCAACTTATTTTGATTGTGTCGACGCTGTGCCGTATTGTTTATTTTTAGATGAAATGCAAATCAAGTTGTCAAAAATTGCTTAAAACTTATCAAGGGTTATCGACATATTTATTGACATATAAAAAAATACATCCATCATGCCCTCCGTAATAAAAGATGGCGCGACGGATGTATCGATTATATTTAACTTTATTTATTTGGTGAGATTGTCAATATACGGATTGAGCTTGTGCCACTCTTCTATACGCGGCAGCACACCCATTTCTATAACCTCGTCACGTAATTTGCAGAGGTGTTCGTAACTTTTCTCGAGTTCTTTGTTTTCTTCCGGAGTGCCGCTTACTTCCTTGTAGGTGACTCCGTCTTTGGTTATGGAGGTCTCCATAGCCATCATTATATGTTTGAACCTGTCGTCGTTGACATATGTGCCGGCGGGCCAGCGGAAAGGCTTTCCACCCATGGCGGCGGCTATCATCTCTATCGACAGATATGCCGGGCTCTGGAATGATGAACGTCCGCGAAGTTCTATTATTTTTTTACCGCCTTGTATGACTCTTGTCTTCAATGCTTCCCAATCGGCAGCGGGCAGTATGCCCTCATCGATAAGTTCTTTCAGAGGCTTGCCTTTTACGGTGGTTGTCGATTCAAATACGGCCATCTGCTCGCCGTGGCCGCCGTAGGTACGTGAGTTGTTTATTTCCGAAGCGGGAACCTTGAAATATTTTGCCAGCTCGCTTTGCAGACGTGTACTGTCAAGAGCGGCGAGAGTGGTGACACACGAGGGTTTTACACCCGAGTATATAAGTGTTATAAGTCCGGTTATGTCAGCGGGGTTGAATACAACCACTATATGCTTTACATCAGGACAATACTTGCGTACATCCTTACCGAATTGTTCGGCTATCTGGGCATTGCCCTTAAGAAGATCCTCGCGGGTCATGCCGGCCTTACGTGCGGCTCCTCCTGACGATATTATGTATTTGGCATCGGTGAGGGCCTCTTTTATGTCGGAGGTAAAAGTGATATTCACTCCTTCAAACGCGCAGTGAAACATCTCCTCGGCCACTCCTTCAAGAGCGGGGGCATACGGATCATACAGACATATGTTGGGAGTAAGGTGCATCATCAGTGCGGTCTGGGCCATATTGGAGCCTATCATTCCGGCCGCGCCTACAATTGTAAGTTTGTCATTTGTTAGAAATTCCATAATTACGTAATTTTTTATTGAGTTTGGTAATGGTCACACATTCATGATTATAAAACAATCATAAATGCCTATAGGTTTATTATGTCAGTTTATTGATATTTTATTTTTTCTGTTTTTATAAATAATTTTGTACACGGTAACAATACATAAATAACTACAATATTTAATTGTGTCGGATATGGATAGATACGCGCGTCCTGTAAGGATACTGCAGTTTGGTGAAGGCAATTTTCTTCGTGCGTTTGTCGACTGGATGCTTGACATAGCCAATGAAAAAGGGGTCATAGACAGTTCTGTAGCTGTAGTATCGCCCAGATTCAAGGAAAACTCCACCATAAAGAGTATGCAGTCGCAGGACTGTACGTATCATGTGTGGCTCGAAGGAATTGAGGAGGGCAGGCCAAAATCGGAAAAACGTCTTGTAAAATGCGTGACCGACGCGTTTTCGCCGGCTGTTGACTTTCAACGTTATAAAGATTATATATTATCGCCGTCACTGAGGTTTGTCATATCCAACACTACCGAGGCGGGCATACGTTATGAGAACGATGATATTTTTGCGGAGATACCGGCTACTTTTCCCGGTAAGATAACTTCGCTTCTGTATCGTCGCTTCAAACACTTTAACGGCGACCGCACTAAAGGTCTTGTATTCTTATGCTGTGAGCTTATAGAGAACAACGGATCCACACTGCGCGAGTATGTGCTTCGACATGCTGAAGCCGCACATCTTGATACGGAGTTCTCGGAGTGGGTAAAAGGCTCATGTATATTCTGCAATACACTTGTAGACCGTATTGTGTCAGGTTTTCCTTCCGATGCTGCAGATGAGGTGAGAAATGAACTCGGTTCTTACGATAAACTTGTGGTGAAAGGCGAATTATTCCATTTATGGGCCATAGGGTGTGAGGAGTATGCCGAGGTACGGAAAGAATTGCCTCTCGACAAGGCCGGACTCAATGTGCTGTTCATGCCTGACATTAAAGCTTTCCGCGAGAAGAAAGTACGTATTCTTAACGGTTCACATACGGGCATGGTGGCCATAGGGTTGCTTTCAGGTTGCGACACGGTTCTCGATGCATTTGAAAATCATGATATAAACCGATTTGTAAATTCTATGGTGGAGCGCGAGGTACTTCCTGTCATTGACGGCGACAGGTCGGAGTTACGCGACTTTTCAAAAAGTATACTTGAACGTTTCTATAATCCGTTCATGCGTCATATGCTTAAGTCGATAGCGCTTAACTCGCTGTCAAAGTGGGAGGCCCGCAATTTTCCCACCGTGCGCGACTTTTGGAATAAGAAAGGCCGCATGGCTGATTTTGAACTGTTCAGCTTTGCCGCGCTTATGGCTCTGTATTCACCCGTCAGCGACTTCACGGCGGAGGATGACGCCGGGCATATGGATATCATACGAAGCATATGGGCCGATGGCGGCGGGTACGGTGAGATTATAAGGAAGATAACTGAAAGCGGTATATTTACAGAGAACTTCGAGAAGATTGTGCCGGGATTTTCACAAAGAGCGGGGGAGTACCTTGAAGCAATCATGACCGAGGGCATTGAAAAGTCGTTGAAGCGGTTTTTAAATACCTGTGACAAATGAATAGAGTATTAAAAATACACGACGCCGACAATGTGGCGGTAGCCATAGCGGGCGACCTGCATAAAGGCGATATGTTTGAGGGAGTGGTTCTGTCGGAGGATATTCCGCAGGGTCATAAATTTGCATTGCGTCCTATAGACAAAGGAGAGAGCGTAATAAAATACGGTTATCCCATAGGTCATGCCACGACTTCGATAGCACCCGGTCAATGGGTTCACAGTCATAACCTTGCCACATCGCTCGGACCTGATGTAGGATATGAATATCATGCCGGCAAGTCGTATGTGTCAGAAAGGGCGGACAGTGATGCTCCTTATATAAACGGTTACCTGCGTGCCGACGGTAATATGGGCATACGCAATGAATTGTGGATAGTGCCGACCGTAGGGTGTGTGAACGGAGTCGCGTGTGCCATAGCCGACCGCATAAGGAAAGAGTGCGACCTGCACAACATAGACGATGTACGCGCATATACGCACAATTACGGCTGTTCGCAGCTTGGCGATGATCATGCCAACACACGCAAGGCTCTCGCTGCATTGGCAAAGCATCCTAATGCCGGCGGCGTGCTTGTGCTCGGTCTCGGATGCGAGAATAACGGCATAGCGGCCTTACGCGACGAGATGGGCGATTTTGACGCCTCGCGCATACGCTTTCTTAACGCTCAGGATGTTGATGACGAGGTGTCGGCAGGCTTTGAGATATGCAGGGAACTCGCATTGAGAATGAACGGCGACATGAGGCGGCCGCTTCCTGCAAGTATGCTTAAAATAGGGCTGAAGTGCGGCGGCAGCGACGGGTTGTCGGGTATAACCGCCAATCCTCTCGTAGGCCGCTTCTCGGACCTTATTGTAAGTATGGGGGGTACTACCGTGTTGACCGAGGTGCCGGAAATGTTTGGTGCCGAGACCATACTCATGGACCGGGCTGTGGATAGAGGTGTATTTGACAGTATGGTGAGCCTGATTAACGGCTTTAAGGATTATTTCCGCTCTTACGGACAGCCTATATATGAAAATCCTTCGCCCGGCAACAAAGCGGGTGGTATAACCACGCTGGAGGAAAAATCACTTGGATGTGTGCAGAAAGGGGGCTCCTCACCGGTGACGGACGTGCTTCCATACGCGTCGGCAGTGACAAAACCGGGACTTAACATAATACAGGCTCCCGGCAATGACCTCGTGGCGTCGACGGCGCTGGCTCTTTCAGGATGTCATATGGTGCTGTTCACTACAGGACGCGGCACACCTTTCGGCACTTTTGTGCCTACACTCAAGATATCGACCAACACTCCATTGTCAGTTCGTAAATCAAACTGGATTGACTTCAATGCGGGTGATATAGTGAACGGAGAGTCCCGGGACTCCGCCTTGTCGCGGCTCACTGATAAAGTCATGGCTACAGCCAACGGTGAGGCATTGCGTCATGAGCTCAACGGGGCAAAGGATATAGCCATATTCAAGTCAGGGGTCACTCTTTGACAGATGCGATAAAAAATGTATGAAACACGGTTGTATTAACGCCAAAAACTTGTAACTTTGTAATCCGTTATGAAATACGGCTTTGACAACGAGAAATATCTCGAAATACAGTCCCGACACATCAGGGAACGGATTGCCAAGTTTGGCAATAAGCTTTATCTTGAGCTTGGAGGAAAGTTATTTGACGATCATCACGCGAGCAGGGTTCTGCCGGGCTTTCAGCCTGACAGCAAGTTGCGTATGCTCTCTCAACTGTGTGACCATGCAGAGATAGTGATAGTGATCAGCGCGCTTGACATAGAGAAAAACAAAGTGCGCAGCGACCTCGGCATAACTTATGACATGGACGTGCTGCGTCTGCGCACGGAGTTTCAGAACCGCGGTTTTCTTGTGAGTTCGGTAGTCATAACCCATTATAACGGACAGAGCAGTGCCGACGCTTTTCGCCGGCGTCTTGAACGTATGGGCATAACTACCTATTATCATTATACTATAGACGGTTATCCGACCAATGTCGATCTTATAGCTTCGGAAGAGGGTTTTGGGCGAAACGATTATGTTGAGACGACCCGTCCGCTCGTCATAGTCACAGCTCCGGGTCCGGGCAGCGGCAAGATGGCCGTGTGTCTTAGCCAGCTTTACAACGAGCACAAGCGCGGTATTGAGGCCGGATATGCCAAATTTGAGACATTTCCTGTATGGAGCCTTCCGCTCAAGCATCCGGTAAACATAGCTTACGAAGCCGCCACCGCCGACCTCAATGACGTAAACATGATAGATCCGTTTCATCTTGAGGCCTACGGTAAGACTGCCATAAACTATAACCGCGATATAGAGATATTTCCGGTGCTTAACTCTCTTTTCGAGGGTATCTACGGTGAGAATCCCTACAAGTCGCCGACCGACATGGGAGTCAATATGGTGGGCTTCTGTATAAACGATGACGAAGTATGTCGCGAGGCTTCCAAGAACGAGATTATACGACGTTATTATACGGCTCTCAACCGTCTTGCTCTGGGCGACGGCAATGACAGCGAGGTCAACAAGATAGCCCTGCTGATGAAGCAGTCAAAGATAACCACGGCCTATCGCAAGACCACAGTCGCTGCAAAAGAACGTGCCGAGCGCTCCGGTGTGCCTTGTTCGGCCATAGAGCTGTCAGACGGTACTATCATTACCGCCGAGACGAGCGCCCTGCTCGGTCCGAGTGCCGCGCTTATCCTGAACGCCATAAAGCATCTGGCAGGTATAGACCACGGCGTCAAGCTTATACCGCAGTACATGATAGAGCCTATTCAGCACACCAAGATAAACTATCTGCGCAGCCACAATCCGCGTCTGCATACCGATGAGGTACTTGTGGCCCTGTCGGTGTTGAGCACCCATGACGACAACTGCCGCCGTGCGCTTGAGAAACTGCCCGAACTTGCAGGCTGTCAGGTACATTCCACGGTCATGCTCGGCGAGGTGGACCACAAGATATTCAAAAAGCTCGGGGTAGGGCTTACCTGCGACCCGGTCAGAAAAAACTGATACGTGGCTATGAAACGTGTACTTATCATAGGTGCCGGAGGTTTTATAGGCGGATTTATGGCCCGTAAAAGCCTTGACTTAGGTTACGAGACATGGGTCGGCGTCAGGGAGAGCACATCGCGCCGTTATCTTGACGATGACCGCCTGAAGTTTCTGATACTTGACTATGACTCGCCGGAGGCCATTGCCGAGGCTTTTGACTCCGCATTGCCGCAGGGCGAAAAATGGGATTGGATAGTGTATAATCTCGGGGCAACGAAAGTGACCAATTACTCCGATTTCAACCGCATAAATTACGGCTATCTTAAAAATACCGTCGAGGCCCTGAAGTCGTGTGACAAGGTTCCGGAACGTTTTCTGTACATGAGCAGCCTGAGTGCTCTCGGCCCCGGCGACGAGAAGGGGTATACACCTTATACGTCCTCGATGATACCCGACCCCAATACCCGCTACGGAGTGTCGAAGATAAAGGCCGAGACCCTTCTTGAGATGACCTCGGGATTGCCGTGGATCATATTCAGACCTACCGGCGTATACGGTCCGCACGAGCAGGACTACCTGATGATGATAAAGTGCATAGACAGCCACTGGGACTTCGGCGTAGGTTTCCGCAAGCAGCTGCTTACTTTTATCTATGTGGAGGATCTTGTCGATGCCGTGTTTGAGGCGCTTGAAAAGGGCAGGATCCATAAAAAGTATATAATAAGCGAGGACAGGGCTTATACGCAAAAGGAGTTTCGCTCCATCGTGGCACGCGCTCTCGGCAAGAAATTTGTCATTCCGGTACGGCTGCCCCTGTGGGTCACCAAAATAGCATCATTCGTAGCTGAAAAATACGGAGTGGCCAAGCTGAAGCCCTCAACCCTCAACTCCGACAAGTACAAGATAATGAAACAGCGCAACTGGAGTGCCGACATATCGGAGGCAAAGGCCGATTTCGGTTTCAATCCGCGGTTTTCGCTTGAAGAGGGTATAAAGATAACCGTGGCCGAGTATAAAAAATCAATCGACAATAAAAAATGAAGTATTATGGGCAACAATGACAACCGGCGTCCTCCCGTGTGGGTGACTGTAATTATGATTATACTGCTGTTGCCGCTTTTTTCGTGGCCTTTTGTCATATCGAATTATCCCGACGGTAAGGACGAATACTTGGTATTGATATACATATTTCCTATATACGCTCTTTTAAGCGTGTATTGTGCTTATAAGACCTATGCGGCACGTAAGGATTTGAGTATTATAGTTTTATCACTTTTGGTACTCTCTTATGCCGCTGCCGCATGGTGGCTGTTCGAGTAAAAATATGTTAAATATGATAATATCTATTAAAAAAGTATGTTTTATAACATAAAATGCATTACCTTTGCAATGTGTTTTTCATGGTATTAGATTTAAGGTTAAGAAGATTATTCGTCGTGACGACGGGTAATTTTTTTTGTGCCTGATTTAACCTACAGGTCCAATTAGGGATAAGGCGCAAATCCGGTTGAACTTTTAAATTTCATCAGATGTATACCATTCATTGCCCGGCATAATAAGTGCGCTGCGGCTCCGATATACACGAGGTGAAGCTGAGCAAAACAAGGAAAAGAGGCTGGTATTCAGAATTTAGATTGAAGCTGCCCGCGCCGGTGCAAGAACTTTTTGTAAGGTTTAATCATTATTAAAGTATCAACTTTTGAGAATGAGGAACTTTACAAACTTGCAGTCATGTCGTCTTCACGTCCTTTTACCTTTGACCGTGTAGTCCGTATACTTATTACGGTCGCTTTGGTCGTGGGCCTTGTGTGGCTTGTCAATATACTCAAGAACGTACTTCTTCCGTTTTGCCTCGCGTGCCTTATAGCCTACATTCTTGACCCGATACTGGAGTTCAACTGCAAGCTGCTCCATCTGAAAGGCCGTGTGGTAGCCACTTTTGTCACTCTGTTTGAGGTTACTGTCATATTGGGTATATTGTGTTATATATTCGTGCCGTCGGTCATTAACGAGACCCACCAATTGGCACAGATGCTCAGAAACTACTCCGCCAACACCAATGCCTCGATACCTCTTATACCCGAACGGCTGCACGACTATATACGCAATAACATAAACCTCGAACGGCTGGTAGATACGCTTGAAGGCGAGCACTTCGATACGATAATCGATAAAGGCACGACGTTCATATCGGAGTCAATCGACTTTGTGCTCCATGTGCTCGAATGGTTTCTGACATTCATTTACGTCATATTTGTGCTTATCGACTACAAGCGGCTTATGAAGGGATTCAGACTGCTTGTCCCTCCCAAGCTGCGTCCTATAGCCTATAAGGTGGGCGATGACATCAAGAACAGTATGAACCGCTACTTCCGCGGTCAGGCGCTGATAGCGTTCTTTGCCGCCATATTTTACTGTATCGGTTTTTCAATCATAGGGCTTCCGCTTGCCATAGTGCTCGGCATAGTTGTAGGCATACTGTACCTGATACCCTATTTTCAGTACATCACCCTCATACCGGTGGCTCTGATATGTCTCATCTCATCTATGAGCGGAGAGGTGGCTTTCTGGCCCGAACTCGGCAAGTGTCTGTTGGTTTATGTAGTAAGCCAGTGCATATGCGACTACATCCTCACACCGAAAATCATGGGTAAGGCTATGGGACTCAATCCTGCCATAATACTGCTGTCGTTGTCGGTATGGGGCACCCTGCTCGGGCTAATAGGCATGATAATAGCCCTCCCGCTTACCACGCTGCTGCTTGCTTACTACGAGGAGTACATAATAAACCGAGGCGACGAGCCTCAGTCAGAGAAGCAGGCTGTCGAAAGCACCTTCAACGACATCACCAACAGCCACCCGTTGAAGTAGGGAAGCGGACGGCCGCAGTGAAGCTTAAAGGTTAATGTTGCATGTACATTTTTTGCGAGTATTCAATAAAATGACTATATTTGTAACTGATAATATTTAATTACTATTTGGTCGGATATGAGCGTTTCAGATAATATGTTATCAGTTTTGGACGGCTATACTCTAACTGACGCCGACGATATATCGCGTAAGTTGGCGGAGGATTTCCGCCACCGGCGTGTGGAGCGTGGACTGACAAGAGAGGCTGTGGCTGAGAAATCGGGTGTGGCTCTTGCCAATATCACACGTTTTGAACAGAAGGGTCTCATATCGCTGAAAAATCTTGTACTTCTCGCTATATCGCTGAATTATCTGCAAGAGATACGCGACATTTTTTCCACTCCCAAGTACTCCACTATGGATGAGCTTGAGCAAATCCGCAGAAATACAGGCAAGAAGAAAGCATACCCACGAAAGCCTCACACCTATGAAGAATATTGACAAATTATATGTGAAATACCATGACCGGGATGTCGGCACGATATCGCTGACGCCCGACAACCGCTTATGTGTATTTGAATATGACCGCAAGTGGCTTGTTGACGGTTTCAGTATTTCTCCGCTGGAGCTACCGTTGAGGCCGGGCGTTTTTGTGGCTAAACCGACACCATTCAGCGGAGATTTCGGTATATTTGAGGATAGTCTTCCCGATGGTTATGGCCGCTATCTTCTCCATAAGGCATTGTTGCGTGAAGGTATAAATGACTCCGATTTGTCGGCGCTTGACCGATTGAGCATCATCGGCAGCGGCGGCATGGGGGCATTGACTTACGCACCGGTATCAAATATTGTGGTTGGTGAGGAGACTGATAATTTCGATATGCTCCAGCAAAAGGCTCTGGAGGTGCTTCGTGAGCGTCAGGATGACGATGCCGAGTTATTGCTTTTCAATAGCGGGAACAGCGGAGGGGCAAGGCCCAAATCGGTGTTCTCAGACAGTGAAGGACACTGGCTCGTCAAGTTCAGGCATATTTATGACCCGAAAGATATAGGAGTGCAGGAATATAAATACAACGAAGCGGCACGTAAGTGCGGCATAACGATTCCCGATTTTAAACTGTTGAACGACAAATACTTTGCCTCCCGACGTTTTGATCTTACCGATTCCGGCGAAAGACTGCATACCGCTACCTCCGGTGGCCTGTTGTGTATATCGCTCGGAAATCCTGTACTTGACTATAGCAATTTACTTGCATTGACCGGATTTCTTACACAAGATAGCGAGGACGTGAAGGAGATGTTCCGTCGCATGGTATTCAATTATCTGGTTGATAACAAGGATGATCATTGCAAGAATTTCAGTTTTATAGTGCGTCGCGATACTGCCGGTAAATGGCGATGGCATCTTGCTCCTGCCTATGACCTTACTCTTTCTACGGAAGGCTATAATGGCGAGCACGCCACATCAGTCAACGGCACCGGAAACCCCGCAATCTCTGATTTTATCGCAGTAGGCACTAAGATAAAACTTTCGGAGACAGTATGCCGTGGGATAATTGAAGAGGTTGCCGACAACTGCGGCGGTCTGCTCCGATACAAGCTTAAATAGGATACAAACATATCTTGAATGATGCATAAAATGCAACAATCGTTGCTGTCGTTTTAATATTAAGATTCCTTCGACTGTACTATATTCTGTTTTGCATTTAATCTTAAATTTATCAAAATAAATGAGGCTGCGTTAATTCATTATGACACAGCCTCATTCTAAATATAGATTAATTAAAAATTAGCTTGAAAATAACAATCGAAATTACCTGCTTTAAAGGTGTAATTGTAGCCATTGTAATTACATTTATATATGTAATGAACTGATCCTACTGCAATATTGGCAAAATTGCTTTTGGTTACCACTGCTACTTTTTTCCCGTTATTACTATCTTTAACTACGATACTTACTGTTCCATAACCCGGAATTTGTGCTAAACCTTCATAATAACAAGGACTATTATAGTTACATGTTTGAGGTAATGGTTCAGCATAAGCTAATGATGTGGGTACAATTAGACTGATACAGCAGATTAATAAAAAAAGATATTTTTTCATAAGCATAACGCTTTAGGCGGTCTTACAGTCCTCTCGACCATAAATAAAATACAAGAAAACGTGGACTGATTTACCACATCTTCGAATGATGGTCCTGAGAAAACCTTGTATGCAAGATATGAAAATAGCAGCCCACGCTAAGCGTGAGAACCATTTTGTTATCTCTTGCATACGTTGAAAATTTCTCAGGTTTTCATTCGCAAGATAAGCAAAACGCTTCCTAATTATAA